>CALBWF010000032.1:0-49938 GCA_937969265.1 uncultured Porphyromonadaceae bacterium | reverse complement strand
CAAGCTCCTACCATCTGGACCATTCTGACAGCACCCTCCCATCCGGGTACGAAAACACATCAGCTTGAGCTTGCGAAAGCTGAATCAGTAATCGTCGAAGTAATCGCAACAGCCGTCGTTAAAATAGTCGGAGTCGTCGCTCAGGAAATCGGAATCGTCGCAGATGTCGTCGTAACATGAGCCTGAATACGGGTCGGAATCGTAAAGATATGAGTCCGTATCGTCAATCCGGCTTTCCAGGTCGTCGACGCGTCCCGAAACATCGTCGTAACGGTCCTCCCAATCTCCGTACCGCGTCGGTTCGTAATCACGCGTCCCGGTTACGCACTCGTCATGGTGCCGTCTGCCGCCGAAAAACGTTTTAAGGAGCCACGCCCAGCCCAAAAATTTCCAAAAGTTCATATCTCCAATAGTTTAAATTCGCCAAAACCGGCATCGCAAATATCCCGCCATCCGGCTTGCACCCCGCAAATATAGCAAAAATCAAGCTAATCTTATGCAAAACAAGACACTAAATTAAGTCGCCGCTCGCTATCAACGCCCACCGCATTTTATTGGATATGGAATATGAAGAATAGCAGCTTTTTTGCTATCTTTGCAATACCTTATGGCACAGTTCAACTCATATATCGACTATCTGGACCTCAGGGGAGCCACTGATTTCTGCCGCAAGCAGGGGGTGCCGTGCCTTTACAAGAAAGGGGAGCGTTTTGTCCAGCAAGGGACAATCGCTCGTTATGCGGCCCTTGTAATGTCGGGCTATTTCAAAGTGACTACTCTAAATGATTCGGGAGATGAGGCAGTGGTTAATTTCGCATTTCCGGGTCAGTTCATCACAGATTTTCATTCATCACTGCACGGAAAACCCTCCCAGACATCAATCATAGCAGGCTCTGATTGCGAGATAATGCGGGTGCCGTTAAAAACATTCAAGGAATTTCTTTCTCCTTCACTGCTCGACGAATACAAATCGCTGTTCAACATGCTATTCATGCGGTTGCTTAATCTCTATCGCAAGTCGCCTCGTCAGCGCTATGTGGCATTGTGTGAACAATATCCCCAAATTGTTGAGACTGTCACTTTGAAAGATCTGTCCTCCTTCCTGTTTATTACTCCCACCCATCTCAGTCGTATCAGACGAGAACTGGGAGAAAAACCTGACAGGAACATCAAAAAATAAGGCGGTCTATACATTTGTCAAGACCAAATCAATTTACCCGTGCTAACTTCGCAGTCGGAAGGTTACGACCTTGCCACGTTTTCTTTATTCACAACCTCCGGCCGAGCCGCCGGACAAAAAACGAAAAACTATGAAGAAGATTCTGATTGTCGGCCTGCTTATGATGCAGTGGGGCGTGGCGTCCGCGCAGAACAGCGGCGCGGAGGAGTGTCCCGTCAGAGAGATGAGGCTGCCACTGACCGAAAAGGACACTGAGACCGTGTTCTACTACTTCAACGACGAATGGATTGAGGGAGCGCAGCTCGAGATGGTAGAGACCGACTCTATCCTGAAGATGGAAGTAAAAAACGACGAATACGACAACCGCGCGGTCTTCATCACGGTTTCGCCGGAAACTCTCGCCAAACTTAAATCAGATGTGCACGAGGCTACGAAAGATCTATGGGTGTACAACTACCCGATTTGCGAGTTTCCGGGAGGCAACGGCAAGCTGAAAGAATGGATTGACAGCAATATCCGGGTTCCCGTAGGATTTAAGGGGAGCGAAAGAGTGATCGTACAGTTCTTAATCCAACCCGACGGGTTTGTTTCCGACGCTAAGATATTCAGACCCGCCAAAAACGAAGCCGCCAACGCGGAGGCGTTGAGGCTCGTGAACTCTCTGCCGAAATTCAGGGTTAAGTATTTCACGCCCAAAAAGATACCTTTAAGGTACACCTTAGGAATCAGATTCAAAGAACCGGGAGCCATCTTTATCAGAGGCGCGAAATAACCCCATCTGAGCGCCTATCCCCTAGAAGCGCCGCAAATAACCGATGAGAACGAAGCGGCGAAGCCGCGGTATAATTGTAGCACCAGGTCGAGCGACCGCAGGGAGCGAAACCTGGTGTTAGGTCGGTCGCGATATGACGGCTTCGAAGAAGTCGTATAACAAGGGATTGGGAATAATTGACACACAGATTTTTATGGTCGCTATCGCTCCCCACTGATACGACAGATCGACACGGATTAAGTTGAATATGTTTTGGTCTATACCTAAATTCCCTTTTCTGAAATCTGTGATAATCCGTCGCATCAGTGGGGAGCGATAGCGACCTCTAATATCTGTGTGTAATACCTTTTAATCTTGATTTGTTGAATGTTAGACGACTTCTTCAAAGCCGTTTCCATGCGTGCGGCAGAGGGGGCGGGATGAATGAGGAGACGGGACACAAAGGGAGGCAGCGCGATTTGGGCCGCGCTGCCTCCCCGACGTTTCAACTATTTATTTATGAGAGCCTTAGTACCTGGTATCACTACCCAGTAAAAAGGACGAGGGATGTCGGTAGAAAAGTAAATGTGTCAAATGCCAATTCCTTTTCTTTTTATTACTATAACAACACCCCATCGGAAAAGATAAAGCGAGCCTCACTAAAAGTGTTTAAATTTTGTTTATCAGACCGTCAAACGGTTAACAGCCCCGCGATTTTTAACTTAAAATCGCAGGGCTGTTAAGAATTGGATGCATCGCGTCGGCGGTAACCCGGTAACAGACCATTCGGGCGCAGACGCGAAAAATCGCATCCCTACATTGCGCCCCCATAAGGTACAAATGCCTGAGGATTAGGTCTTGTGGCGGGCGAGGGTGATGGTGTAGGCGTTGAGGGAGGTAAGTACGGAGGCGAGGCCGATTATGCCCCACCCGATAACGGTCCAGTTAAGGCTCACGGCCTCACCGCCGGGCAGGTTAAAGCTGAGCCGCGAGACGAAGTCGCCAAGCCAGGGGAGCATCAGTGACAGGAGTATGCCGACGGCAAACCCGGTAATGGCGGCAACTACCACGGCGCGGCTCCCGCGGCGTCGAAGCTCGGCCTGGCGTTCGCGAACGATTTCGACAGCCTCCATACCGCGGCGAAGCCTCGACATAAACAGAGAATCGGATGTCAGCTCCGGGTTAAATCCTTCAAATATATCTTTAAGTTTATCCTCTTCCATAACTGTTAATTAGCGGTTTAACAAGTCGCGGAGATGTTGCCGCCCGCGGGAGAGCTGTTGCTTCACAGCGTTTTCCGAGGCTGCGGAAATAGCGGCGATCTCCTTTACGGAATATCCTTCGAGGTAGAAGAGAAGCACCGATGTTCGTTCCTTTTCGGGAAGCTGCCCCAGGGCCTTGTATAACGCCTCGTAGCGGAAAGCGGAGTCAGAAGTTTCAACGCTTACGATATTGGCCGCGGCGCTGTATCCGACTGTCAGGGCAGAGCCTCTCTTGCTGTTTATAAAGGTGTTATATGCTATTCTGTAAAGCCACGCTTTAAATCTGTCCGGGTCGTTCAACCCGTTGCTCGAAAGGTATGCCTTGATTAGCGATTCCTGGGCTATGTCGTCGGCAAGCTGCCTGTCTCCGCAGCAGAGCGCCGTCAGAAACCGCCGAAGCGGTTGCTGTACGGCCTCCACGCTGGATATGAACTGCGCGCGGTCCATTTCTCATTTTCCATCACCGGCGACCTGGCCGCGGGTCACGAAATACACAATAAGATAGCTAATCCCTATCGCCATGGATGCTCCGCCGAAGAGCATAGGCACCGTAACCGGGTCTGCCCCAAATTCAGTCCCAGTTGCGAATGAAACGAGCCCAATCGCTATCAGCAGAATCCCTATCAGCGAGAAGATACAGCCCCGAAGCAGTCGGAGGTTCAGGATTTCGCGGGGCGACTTGCGCGGTTTCTCGAGAGCCCGGGCGAGACTGTCGGCATCGACGTCGCCATTCTGCTCGATGGCCTTGATCAGAATCTCGGCGCGCTTGTTGTCGCTGTTCATCGCCGCACGGAATACGATAAACACGATGAGTACGGGAAGAACCACGCAAACGAAGATTGTTCCTATCATTTCCTCTATCATAAGAATAATGTTTTAGTTTCACAAGTTCCAACCGGTCACGGTGAGAAGTGAAGGGTTGAAAGGTGAGGGTGAAAATTTGGTTTGTTAACGCTGTTTATGAGACAGTCTCGCTATATAGACACATCCGGGCAGCGAAAGGTGACATCGCCCGACAAAAACATCAGTCGTTCTTTGCGATTACGCGGAAATCGGGGGTAAGGGCGATGCGCCCCTCGTCGGCGAGGACGCGGAGACGGTCGAGAAGCTGCCCGCGGGGGATTCCGCCAGCCTGGCGGATATACGAAATCGACCTCCCTTCGGGGAGCTGCGAAACGATATGGAGGATAATCCTGTCAGCCTCGTCGTTGGAAACCACCTGGGGGCCGCGGGGCTGACGGGAACGGCAGACGTCACAGGTGCCGCACTCCCCAGCACTCTCCTCCCCGAAATAGCGCAGCATCCCCTCGACGCGGCACTCCCCGTCGTTAAACACAAAGTTTTTCATTGCTTCAACACGCAGCTCCATCTGACGGCGGCGGTTCTCGTAGACCTCTTTCGGGAGCACCACGTCCTCCCGGGGCTGACGCTGTTGCTGGAACACGACAATCGGGGTCGAGCGGTGAGGCACGAAACTGATTACCTTCATCTTACCCAGGCGCACCAGCGTCTCGTAGACTCGCTGGAGACTCATCCCCGTGCGGGCGGCGAGTTTGGCCTCGTCGATATACTCATAGTCGGCGAAAATACCTGTATATGTGCGGAGTACGGCCTGGAGCAGTTCGTCGGCGGCGTGGTCCAGCTCGAGATTGTAAAGGGCGCGGCGGTCTACGGTCATCATCAGCCGCGAGCGGGTGTGCGGCTCCTCCTCGTAGTCGATATACCCCGAACGGCTCAGGATTGAGAGCGCGCTGCGGGTCATGGCGGCAGATGCCCGGAAACGCTCGCAATAGGAGGAAAGATCGAAATCGCGCACCAGACCTTCCCCCTCGCCCATCGCGACATCAAACCATACGCAAAGATTATGGTAAGTCTCTCTTATGTAATCTTTTGGCGGGAAGGAGTCCGCGACCCTTTTCGAGAGCACGCGGCGGTCGCCCTTTGTAGCGAGAATGACGGCGAAGGAGTGGTTGCCGTCGCGGCCCGCGCGGCCCGCCTCCTGGTAGTATTCCTCAAGCGAGGAGGGGAGGTCGGCATGGACAACGGCCCTTACGTCGGGCTTGTCGATACCCATGCCGAAAGCGTTGGTGGCGACCATTACACGGGTTCTACCCTCCTTCCAAGCGTTCTGGCGGCTATCCTTATCCTCCGGCGACAGCCCGGCATGGTAATAGTCGGCGCTTATCCCGTTGGCTTTCAGAAACTCCGCTATCTCGCGGGTACGGCGGCGCGAGCGGGTATAGACGATTGCTGTTCCCGGCACCCCGCCGAGGACGCGCAGCAGTTGCGGCTCCTTGAAGTCGCAATGGCGCACGATATAGGATATGTTCTTCCGGGTAAAACTCAGGCGGAACTCGCCGTGGGGCTGCCGAAAATGGAGCTGGCGGGTGATGTCGTCGACCACCTGCGGCGTAGCCGAGGCGGTGAGGGCGAGCACCGGGGCATCGGGAAACAGCTCCCGGAGTTCGGCGATACGGAGATACGAGGGGCGGAAGTCGTGGCCCCACTGCGAGATACAGTGCGCCTCGTCAACGACGATAATGGCGACAGGAAGCTGGCGCAACTGCGCCCGGAAGCGCTGGTTCTGAAGCCTTTCGGGCGAGAGATAGAGAATCTTTGCCTTTCCGAGGCGGCATTTGTCGAACGCCAGACGGCTTTCCCGCGGCGTCATACCGCTATGGAGGTAATATGCCCGGATTCCGCGGCCGGCGAGATTGTCGGCCTGGTCTTTCATCAGGGAAATAAGGGGTGTCACGACCACCGTCAGGCCGTCGACCGCCATAGCGGGGACCTGGAAGGTAATCGACTTGCCTCCCCCCGTCGGGAGCAGCCCGAGAGTGTCGCGCCCGGCGAGTACCGAGTCGATAATCTCGCGCTGCATAGGGCGGAAAGCAGTGTATCCCCAGTACCGCCCGAGAATCCCGAGGATGTCAGGCTCAATCAGTCGCAAAACACGATTTCCTTGATTTGCAACTGTATGGCGCCGGAAGCGCCCTTATGCTTGTTGTCCTCGATCGTGTAACAGATATCGAACTTGCGCCCGGCGTGAATCCCCTCGAAAAGGGGAGCCATATTGAAAGCGATGCCGTTGAACACCTTTCCACAGGTATCGTCGACAAGCTCCAGCTTGATATGCTCCAACTGGCGCCCGACGAGCTTGCTCGTACCGAAATCGGTCACGCCGCGCGTACGGAACACCGGCCGCGGATTCTTCGGCCCGAACGGCTGGAAGCGGCGCAGCATCGAGATGAACTCCTGGGTAATCTCGGCAAAGCTGATGTTCGCCTCGATATCGTAGCTGGGGTTAAGCTGGGAAGGGAGGATGTTGGCCGACACATATTCCTCGAAACGGCGGCGGAACTCCGGGATGTTCTCCTCGCGGAGCGAGAGGCCGACAGCGTAAGGATGGCCGCCGAAGGTCTCCAGCAGGTCGCGGGCCGACTCGACGGCCTTGTAGATATCGAATCCCTGGACCGAGCGCGAAGAGCCGGTAGCGAGGCCGTTGGAGAGGGTCAGCACGACGGCGGGCTTGTAGTACAACTCCGTGATACGGGAGGCCACGATTCCGATAATTCCCTTGTGCCAGTCCTTGTTGAAAATCACGATGGACTTCTTGCCGGCCACCTTGTCGGGGTGCTCGGCCAGGATGGCGTTGGCCTCCTCCGTGATCCGCTTGTCAAGCTCCTTGCGGTCCTTGTTGTACTGGTCGATGTTTCGGGCGCACCGAAGCGCGTCATTGAAATCTCGGGAAACAAGCAGCTCGACCGCCTCGCGGCCGCTCTGCATGCGGCCCGACGCGTTGATGCGCGGACCGATTTTGAAGATTACGTCGGAAATCGAAATCTCCTTGCCGCTCAGGCTGCAGATACGGATAATCGCCCTCAGCCCGAGGTTGGGATTCGAGTTGATGCGCCGCAGTCCGAAATACGTCATCACGCGGTTCTCGCCGGTCATCGGCACGATGTCGGCCGCGATCGAGACAGCCACCAGGTCGAGCATCCCTTCCAGTTCGTTCTGGGGGATTCCGTTGCTGAGGGCGAACCCCTGCATCAGCTTGTAGCCGACGCCGCATCCCGAAAGATGCTCGAAGGGGTATGTGCTCCCCGGCATTTTCGGATTGAGGATGGCGGCAGCCTGAGGCAGCTCCGTGTCGGGAACGTGGTGGTCGCAGATGATGAAGTCAATCCCGTGCTCCCTGGCATGGGCGACCTCCTCGTTGGCCTTGATTCCGCAATCAAGAATAATCACGAGCTTCACCCCCTGGGAGGCGAACTCGTCGATGGTTTCCGACGAAATACCATACCCCTCCTCGTAACGGGTGGGTATGAAATAGTCGATGTTGGAGTAAAAATTTCTAAGGTACTTGTAGACCAACGCCACGGCGGTAGTGCCGTCGACGTCGTAGTCGCCGTATACCATAATTTTCTCCTTTGACCCCATGGCTTTGTTCAGCCTTTGAACAGCTTTATCCATGTCGGGCATTAGGAACGGGTCGTGAAGATTCCTCAGAGAGGGGTGGAAAAAGCGTTCAGCCTCTTCCACAGAGGAAACCTCGCGACGGACCAGCAGCTCGCTGATTGGAGGACAGTCGGCGTATCTTTTTGCCAAGGCTGCCTCGGATTTTTGCTCTTCGGGTGTTAGGGGTAAATAATTCCATTTACCGGTCATTTATGTCGTTTTTTTTATTGCGGAGGGCGGGCCGACCGAATAACGGCCGACAGAGGGAGAGATTACGTCGGGCAAGCGCCGACGTGAGGGCGCAGATTAAGCGTTGAGCGACAAAGGTTTCCGTGTAATTGTCGGAGAGAGACGGATAAACCGGTCGCCACCTTCTGCGGTATGAGTGCAAATATAAGAAAAAAAACGCGTTTGGCAAAACGTTAAAAAAGCCCAAAAACAGCCGGAAGAGGGGAAAGAAGGGGAAACAAGGGAGGTTACTTGATACCGCGGGAATCGAGGGCGCGGCGGTAGGCGGCGGCGTTGCGGGTATGGGTCGCGAAGTCGGATGCGAAGGCATGGCGGCCTGAGAAATCAGCTTTGGCGCACATATAGAGCCAGTCGTGGTCGGGCGCGTCAAGGACAGCATCAATTCCCTGTTTGGAAGGGATGCGGATCGGGCCCGGAGGCAGCCCCTTTACCCGGTAGGTGTTATAAGGGGACGGAGTGCCGAGCATGGCGGCGGTAACCCTGCGGGCGGCGAAGTCGCCGCAAGCGAATTTGACGGTAGGATCGGCCTGGAGGGGCATACCGCGCTTCAGGCGGTTCAGATACAGCCGCGCTATCAGAGGGCGCTCCTCAGCGGAATTGCTCTCTTCCTCAACGATTGAGGCCAAAGTCGCAACCTCGATAGGAGACAGCCCAAGCGTCTCCGCTTTGCCGAGGCGGCTGTCGTTCCAGAAACGACGGCTGTAGCGGTCGAGCATGGCAACCACTTTGGCCGGTGAATCGGTCCAATACGATTCGTAAGTGTCAGGGATAAACAGCGCCGGGAGGGCCGCGGCTGACAGTCCCCGCTCCCTGCCGAGCGAGTCGGCGGCGGCGAGAAACCCTTCCGCAGAGAACTCCATCTTCCCGGCAATCGTTCCGGCAAGCTGGTCGAGGGTCCGCAGGTTGTTAAACGTAAGCCTGACGGGGGTCTGCCTCCCCTTCCCTATCTTCCGGGCAACGCGCCACGCCTGTTCGCCAGGCTCGACGCGGTAGGCTCCGCGGACGGCGTTGCCGTCGAGCAGCGAAGCCACTTTGGCTCCGAACCTGTCGCCGAGCGAACCGCGCAACGAATCGGCCACCTCGCTTTCGGTAGCCCCCCGCGGAATCATCACCCACGCGGCACGTTCACCGTCGTAACCGCGCGTCACGCCGTAAATCCACCACAGCCCGGCCGCGGCGACAAAAAGCGCTACCGCGGCGATTACCGCCGTACTTCTGTTTTTCTTCTTTTTCATTACCCGCGAATTTACGAAAAAAGCGGCAACCAGGCATGATCATCAGAATATAGAGAGGGCGCTGTGGCAATATGCGAGCCACAGCGCCCTTCCTATGAGAGGATGTTTGGCGCCAAAATGGAGCCAGGTTCAGATTTCTACGAAATGGGATCGGTCGGCGTTACAGAGAGGACACACATAGTCGGGGGGCAGTTCACCATCGACTTCCGCGATGTAACCGCAAATGTCGCACTGGTAACGGCGCCTGGTATCGGCAGCGGGAACCTCGTCTTCCTCCGCACGGTATGTTGGAGCGCTTTTCGGAGCCTTCCCCTTAATCACGTTATGGTAGTAGGCGTACGTCATCGGCACTCCGGAACCCTGCTCAGTCTCGAGAAGCCTGGCGACTACGAGCACATGGGTGCCGCAATCGACAAACTGCTCTGCCTCGAGCACGAGCCGCCCCGCGAAGCTACCCCGAACACACGGGGTAGCGCCAATGACATCAAAGCCGAAATCGGCATACTTGTCGGTGTCGCGGCTGCTCGAAAAGCCGAACGTACCGATTAAGCGGGGATCGGAATCCTCCGCCAGAATCGACAGGGAAAAGCGCTTGAACTCTCTGATTGCCGCCAGGGTATGGTTGTTCTTGTTTAACGATACCGCCAGGCGCGGATTCTCGCTCGTCACCTGGAAGCATGTATTGATCACACAGCCGACAGGCCGGCCGTCCTTGAACGCCCCGACGATGTAAAGCCCGTAGGTCAGTTTATAGAGGACAGTGAGATCCATATGCCTGCCGATCAATAGTTCTTGGCTTCGATTTCAAAGAAACTTTCGGGATGGGCGCACACGGGGCATGCTTTCGGAGCCTTTTTGCCTACCACGACGTGGCCGCAGTTCCGGCAAATCCACACGGTGTCACCTTCGCGGGAGAAGACGATGCCCTCCTCGATGTTGGCGAGCAGACGGCGGTAGCGCTCCTCGTGGTGCCGCTCGATGGCAGCGACGGCACGGAACTTGGCGGCTATCTGGGGGAAGCCTTCCTCGTCGGCCTCGGCAGCCATACGGTCATACATATCCGTCCATTCGTAGTTCTCCCCCTCTGCGGCTTCGCGGAGGTTTGTCATAGTGTCGGAAATCTCTCCGCCGTTGAGCAGCTTGTACCAGAGCTTCGCATGCTCCTTCTCGTTGGCCGCGGTCTCCTCGAAAATCGCGGCGATTTGCTCGTAGCCGTCCTTGCGGGCTTTAGATGCGAAGTAGGTGTATTTGTTACGCGCCTGCGATTCGCCGGCAAAAGCGTCCTGAAGATTACGCTCGGTTTTTGTTCCTTTCAGATCTTTCATTGTTGTAATGTATGTTAATAGTTACTTGTTATATCCTTGACATTCAGGGCATACACCCTTGTAAAACACGTCCAAGGCGTCGACTGCGAATCCCGGCGGGAGGTCGGAGTCGCACGATGCGAGCCTGACATCGAAAATACGCCCGCAGCGAAGGCACTTGAAATGGCCGTGCGGCTCCCATAGAGCGAGGTCGTAGCGGGTAACAGTGGGTTCGATATCTATCTCGCGGACCAGCTTCTTGTCAACCAGGGAGTGCAGCGTGTTGTAGACGGTCGTCCGCGACAGCGTCGGGAGTTCCGCGGAAAGTTCCCGGTAAACCTCCTCGGCAGACGGATGGGTCCGGTAATTACCGATAAACGACAGAACCGCGACCCGCTGCAAGGAGGGGCGGATACCGGCCTTGTGGAGCATCGTCGCAACATCGCTGTTTGAGAATTTCTTATCAGTGGTCATACCTGGATTTATCTTGAACGATTACAAAGTTAGTAATAATTCCAATACAGTTAATGCGTTTAACCAAATTTAACCATAACGGAGCCTTTTGCCCTCTCTTGCCCTCTTCCAATACCTCCGTTTATAGTCAAAAAGGCGGTGTGCCGAATGTGGCACACCGCCTTGTAGCATACTGAAAGCGTTAGCTCTCTATCTTTGGCAGAGCCGGGATTACTTCGCGGGAGCTTCCTCTGCTTCGAGGAGAATCACGCGGTAGTGACCCTGGCCGTTAAGCTGCTTCATAAAGTTCTGAACGTCGTCAACGGTGAACTTGCTGTACATCTCCTCAGCACCGTTGAAGGTATCGACGCCGTTGAGAGCCTCGCCGGCCATTCCGTTGAGCCAGCCTTCGTTCTTCTCGCGCTGCTCCTTGACGTTCTTGATCATGAACTCGGTAACTTTCGCGAGCTCTTCGGGCTTGACGGTGGTCTCCATCTCCTTGAAAGCCTTCTCGACATATTCGAGCACCTCTTTCTGAAGTTCGGGCTTCATCGGGAACTGGGAGAGCATCGTAACGTTGAACTTGTCGGCCACGCGGTCCATCGACCCGTAAGCGCCGATAGAGTAAACGGCACCCATCTCCTCGCGCACTTTGTCCAAGAGGCGCTGGCTGAGTATCTGCCCCGCGATTGAAGCGGCGGCGCGGTCCTTCATCGTGTAAGGGATAAAGGCGGGTTCGACAATCAGGGCGTAGGTCTGCGGGGTCTGCATCGGGGTCTTGGCGACGGTCATCTTCTCGCCGACCTTCACTTCGAGGGAGGGCACGAACTCGGGCTTGGTGACGGCGGTCTTTGCGTCGCCGGGGAGGGTCGCGATATACTGCTCAACGAGGGGGCGGAAAGTATCGAGGTCGATGCTGCCGACGAAGAAGAAGGTGAAGTCGGCGGCGTTGGCGGTCATTTTCCTGAAGATGTCAAGAGTCTGGTCGAGTTTCGCATTGGCAATCGACTCGGTCGAGATAGCCTGTTTGCGGGGGTTGGAGTAGAGGGCCTTGGCAACCTCCTTGCCGAATACGTACTGCGGCTCGGTCTCCTGGTTGTGGAGGAAGCCGGAAATCGAGTTCTGCGAGGCGGCGAACTCGTCGGCGGAGATGTTGAAGTTGGTGAAGCCCATGTAGAGCAGCTCCATCATCACGGAAAGATCCTTGGGGGTAGTGGTACCGTTAACGTCGCGACCGTAGTCGTCGAAGCTGAAATTAACGGAGCACTGCTTGCCCTGGAGGTATTTCTGGAGGTCTTTGTAGGTATAATCGCCGAGGCCGTGCTGCTGCTGGGCGTAGGGAAGGAAAATCAACGAAGCGGCGTATTCGTCGGGGAACACGGAGGTACCGCCGAGCGCCTGGGCGTCCATGAGGATTTCGTCGGCCTTGAAGTCGGTTGACTTCACAACGACCTTGGCACCGTTGGAGAGCACCCATTCGGTAGCGCCCCACTTGTCGAGCTTCTTCTCGCTGACAATCTTGCCGGGGGCGGGAAGCTGGGGAATCAGGGGCTCGGCCTTCATCTCGTCGACGAAGGGAGCGATTTCCTCGGCGTCAACACCCTTCATCACGCTGGCGAGCTCCTCCTTGGTCGGAACGGGGAGACCTTCCTTCTCGGGCATCATGACGGAAACGACGCGGTTGTTATCGCTGACAAGCTGCTTGACAGCCTCGTTGATGGCCTCGACGGGAATCTGGTTGGCGAGCATCTGCATCATCGGATACTGCTGCTCGATATCCATCATCGGGGTGCCGTCGATAAAGTTGCGTACGTAGGAGTTGACGTAGTCCTCGTTCTCGGTTTTTGCGCGGTTATTGAACTGCTTCTCGAGCTGCGAGAGGTATTCGCTGCGCGCGCGGTCATATTCCGAAAAGGTAAAGCCGCCGCGGATCGCGCGGAGCAACTCGCGGTAGATTGAGGCGAGGGTGTCGTCGACTTTGCCGTCCTTCGCGATACCGATAACGGTCAGCGCGTCCTTGGTGCTGGCGATGAAGTAGTTGCCATAGTAGGAACCGGCGGCAGCGAAAGGAGATTCCGGAGTGGAACCGATTTCGTCGAGTCGCGAGTTAAGCATCGAGGTCGCGATGTCGGTAACATACTTCTGCGCGAGATATGCGACGGTGTTGCGCATCGGGAAGGGAATCACGTCGTTCTTGAAATAAATCTGCACGCGGGTGTTCGGCATTTCGGGGTCGGCGCCTACGACGTAGATTGTGCCCTCGGTGTCGGGGACAGGCTCGTAGTCGCGGTCCTCGGCATCCTCCGGCATTTCGATGGGAGTGAATATATCCTTGATTTTCTTCTCGATAGCGTCGACATCTATATCGCCGACAACGACTATGCCCTGCTGGTCGGGTCGGTACCAGGCCTCGTAGTAGTCGCGGAGAGCCTGGTAGGGGAAGTTGTCAACGACCTCCATGGTGCCGATCGGCAGACGGTAGCCGTATTTAGAGCCGGGGTACATATCCGGGAGGAGCTTCTCCATCAGGCGCTGCTGGCCTACGTTGCGCATGCGCCACTCTTCGTGGATCACGCCGCGCTCCTTGTCGATTTCCTCTGGGAGGAGGAGGAGGCCGTCGGCCCAGTCGTGAAGGATAAGGAGGCAGGAGTCCTGCACCGCCTCGTTGGTCACGGGAACGTTGGAGATGTTGTAGACAGTCTCGTCGATCGAGGTATAGGCGTTGAGGTTCATGCCGAACTTCACGCCCTTGGTCTCAAGCCATTTCACGACCTCGTTCCCCTCGAAATTCTTCGTGCCGTTGAAGCACATGTGCTCCAGGAAGTGGGCCAGGCCGCGCTGTTCGTCCTCTTCGAGGATAGAGCCGACCTTCTGGGCGATGTAGAAATCAGCCTGCCCCTTGGGGGTCTCGTTGTGGCGGATGTAGTAGGTCAGTCCGTTGGGGAGCGTTCCGATTCTCACGGCCGGATCCTTCGGAAGCTGCTCCATCTGGGCGGAAGCGCCGAACGGGAGCGAAACGCACCCTGTCATCAGCATCAACGCCTTAATCAGAAACTTTTTCATCGAGTAGTATTTATATGATGATTAATGAATTGGCTTTTGTCAAGTGAATTATCTCTTTCCTTTTTATAAGGCAACTCTGATATGGTTAGATGGCAAAGGTAACGAAAAAGTTGCAAAGGGATGTGATTTTTTCGCGATTATCGCCCGGAGAGCAGATAACGGCACGCTTCCTCCACTTTCCCGGCCTCGTAGACCTCGATTGAAAGTCCCTTGGTATCAACCCCTTTCAGTGAGCCGCGAGGAACGACAATCGTGCTCATGCCGAGCTTCTCGGCCTCCCGCACGCGCTGCTCCATGCGGGCGGCGGGGCGCAGCTCGCCGCTAAGGCCGACCTCGCCGCTGAGGCATACCCTCGGAGGGAGGGCTACATCGATGTTGCTCGACAGAATCGCGGCGGTAACCGCCAGGTCGAGAGCCGGGTCAGAGACTTTCAGCCCTCCGGCTATATTGAGGAAGACATCCTTCTGAGCCAGACGGAATCCGGCGCGCTTCTCCAGAACCGCCAGGAGCATGTTCATTCGCTTCGAGTCGAAGCCGGTCACGGAGCGCTGGGGAGTGCCGTAGGCGGCGGTGCTGACAAGTGCCTGGGCCTCAATCAGGAAGGGACGTATCCCCTCGATTGTCACCCCGACGGCGCAACCGGAGAGAATCTCCCCGTCGGGCTGCGACAGGAGCAGTTCCGAGGGATTCGTCACCTCCCGGAGGCCCCGGCGGCACATCTCGTAAATACCAAGCTCCGAAGTGTTGCCGAAGCGGTTTTTCGACGCGCGGAGGATGCGGTACATATACTGGCTGTCCCCCTCGAACTGCAACACGGCGTCGACGATATGCTCCAGCACCTTCGGCCCCGCGAGGGAGCCTTCTTTCGTTATATGGCCGATGAGAAGCACCGGCACCCCGCTCTCCTTCGCGAAACGGAGGAGCCTGGCGGCGCATTCGCGCACCTGCCCTACGCTCCCGGCCGAGGATTCGAGCGCGTCGGAAGCTATCGTCTGCACCGAGTCTACGACTAACAGCTCCGGCTGTACCTGTTCGATATGGTCGAAGATATTCTCAAGGGAGGTTTCGGTAACGATATAGCAGTTGTCGCTCATACGCCCTATGCGGTCGGCCCGCATCTTGATTTGCGCGGCGCTCTCCTCGCCGGAGACATACAGGATACGGCGGCTCTTGATCGAGAGGATGTTCTGCAGGACGAGCGTAGATTTCCCGATTCCGGGTTCTCCGCCGATGAGGACCATCGAGCCGGGCACCAGTCCACCGCCGAGTACGCGGTTAAGCTCCTCGGAGGGCATATGGATTCGAGGCTCGTCGGCGGTCTCGATTTCGGAAACCTTGCGGGCGACGCTCTTCGGGGACTGCAGACGCTGGGATAGCTTGCCGGCACCCTTGGAGGATGGCGCCACCTTCTCCTCTACCATAGTATTCCAGGCTCCGCAAGCCGGACACCGACCCTCCCATTTCGGAGAACCGGCGCCGCACTCCGTGCAGAACCACATCGTTTTTTCTTTAGCTTTTGCCATAAACAGTCTATAAAATACGGCGGCGGAACTCGGCAGCGGCAATCGCCGCGGCGGTCCCGACGTTCAGCGACTCGACAACATCGCCGTCAGGGGGGAACGAGGGTATCTTCAGCCGTTCGCCGCAACAGGCAGCGACTTCGGGGGAAACCCCGTTACCCTCGTTGCCGAGAACGATTACGCCTCCCGGGGTAAGTTCGGAGCGGTAAATGTCGCGGCCGTCGAGGAAAGTGCCGTAAACCGGGATTCCTTCGGCGGCAGCGTCGCGGAGGAAAGCGGGAAGGTCGAGATACCACACTTCGACCCCGGCGAGGCCCCCCATCGTCGCCTGGACCACTTTCGGGTTGTAAAGGTCGACTGTTGTCTGCGAGGCGAACACCCGGTGTATGCCGAACCAGGAGGCGACACGGATTATCGTGCCCAGATTGCCGGGGTCCTGGACGGTGTCAAGCGCGAGGCATAGCTCCCCCGGCTGCGGAAGCGTCGGAGCGGGAAGCCGCGGAATATCGTAGACCGCGAGCACCCCCTGCGGTGCCTGGAGGGAGGACATGGAGCGCATCTCCTCGGCGAAGGCGGTCAGCGGCTCGGGAGCGCCGGGGGGAAGGAGGGTGACATTGTCGTCCAACCATTTAGGAGTAGCCACAAGGAAACGGGCGTCGTAACGCGGGAGTGTTTCGAGAACACACCTCGTGCCCTCCGCGACAAAGGCACCCTCCTCGCGGCGATGGCGGGCAGTCTTCAGAGCGGCGACCCATTTTCGTTGAGCAGCGGAAATCTTCATATTACAAAATTAGTCAAAATCAGGCAAAAGAGGAAAAAGTAGAGCCGTTTTCGCAGAAGTCAGCGGAAGATTTAGTAATTTTGCCCCATAAAACCGAGACAGCCGGGCGTCCCGTCGCGGATTCCCGCCCCTCGCGGGCGGAGGAGATGAGGAAAGTCCGGGCAGCGCAGGGCATCGTCCTTTCTAACGGAAAGCCGCGGGCGACCGCGGAGCAAGCGTGACAGAAAACAACCGCCCCCACGCGGGGCAAGGGTGAAAAGGCGGGGTAAGAGCCCACCGGGTTCCGCCGCGAGACGGAGCGCCGCACGCCTGACGAGCTGCAAGGCCAAGTATACCGGCATTCAAGGATTGCCCGTCCATTGCCGGGGGGTAGGCTGCTTTAGCGCGCCTGGCAACAGGCCGCATAGATAAATGACGGGACGGGCCTTCAGGGTCGCCACCCCCTACGGGGGAGGAGAGAAACCGGAAGCCCGACATAACCCGGCTTACAGCCCGGCTGCCTCTTTTTTCATTTTTTTCGTCATACGATGCAACATTCCGCCCTACGGCGCGTCTAAGTAGTATAAACCAGTTTGAAAACCCGTAAAGTATGAAAAAACTAATCGCGCTCGCGCTCGCCGCGGCGGCCCTCATCCCCTCGGCGGAGGCCAAAACAGTTACAGAAACGCGCTCCATCAGATCTTTTGAGAAACTCGAAGCGTCTACCGCCCTGAATATAATATATGTGCAGGGGACTCCCGTGAGCTTGAAAATCTCGGGAGACGAGCAGGATGTCGCCGCGACAAAAATCAAGCAGTCAGGCGACAAGCTGAAAATCTGGCGCACAGACCGCGAGCAGAAGAATTTCGGAAGACACCGCACCGTCACCATTACGGTAACCACGCCCGTCCTCCGCGACATAGACCTTTCGGGGGCCTGCGACTTCTCGGCCAAACGGCTTAGCTACAGCGGCGATGTCGAAATCGACACCAGCGGGGCATCGAAAGTATCAATCTCGGACCTCAGCGCCCAGAATGTTGAAATCGACTGCTCGGGCGCCTCTAATATCGCTATCGCGAAATCAAGCACCAGAAAGATAGAACTTGACCTTTCTGGCGCGTCGAAAGCCTCTATCGCGGGAAGCACCGGCTACCTTGACCTTGATTGCAGCGGGGCCTCTGACGCATCCCTGGGCAAACTCAAAGCGGTCGAAGGCAAAATCGATGTATCGGGAGCATCCAAAGCGACCACCAACGTCCAGCAACTGCGCAAAAGTTCCAGCGGCGGAGCGGCTACCTTCCGCAACCGATAGAAACGCCCCCCAGAAAAAGAAAAGCGCCGCGCTTCTAAATCCAAAGCGCGGCGCTTTTTGTATCCGTATCGGAGAGCGCATTCAGCGGGTAAGGCTGTTGACGCGCTTGATGGTATAATTCAGGCCGGGACTCTCAGGTTTGGCGAGGTCAGCCCCAACAAGAGTAAGAGTGGAATCAGAATCTGCGAGGAAATAGAGCGTCTCACCGGGAGTCTGGCCAGCTTCGATTTCTGGCACAAGAACCAGGTAACGGGCCGCGGAGTCGGTCGGAGTGCCGGTCTTTATCTCGAAATCACCCTCCGAGAAGAAACTGCTGACAGGAGAGCCGCCATCTTTCAGGTATGTTTCCGTCAGTTTGTAATCCCCCTTTTCAGGACTGTCGTCATCGAAGTCGAGCGCGAGGCTGTAACGGATGCCGTCGACATCAGCCGCCGGAAGTATCCCCTCGTAATACACATCTCCCTCGTCGACCACGTTCTGGGCGTCAACAACCGCGGTATCACTTTTCTTAGTACCGCAAGCCGCCACTGACAATGCGGCAAGAGCATAAAGCATAATCTTTTTCATATGACTTTTAGTTACTTATCTACCAGTATTAAACAACAAGCATAGCCCTTGGTTCATTCTGCGGTTCATACGGCAGGACAGACCGGGCACTTTTTTATCCGGGACTGATTGCGGTTCTTTGCGCGTTTCCGCGTAACTTTGCCCGGAAAAACAATCCTGACCATGAAAAAGATTCTTACCATATTCGCCTCCGCCGCCATCGGAATTATGGCCTTCGCGGAAATCACCCCGACCGACAACGGGGCGAAAATAACTGTTGACTCCCTCACGACGGAAGTCATTGTCTGCTCCCCTTCACAGGTAAGGGTAATGAAATATTACGGCAATCGGCCTGAAACCGCCAACTGCCCGACAGTCCGCGAACTGAAACGAGTCGCGGCGAAAGGGAAATACAAAATCGATGCTGGAGAATATTACGTAGCCCTAAACGAGAAGGACGGAAACGTATCTTTCTGGGACCACGAAGGGGTTCTGATTATGGCGGAGCAACACCGCACGGCCTCCCTTACGCCTCTCCCCGGCGAAAAGGGGCGCTATACCGTCAAACAGGATTTCCAGTTCGGCCGCGCGGAGGTTGATTCCATCTTATACCCCGCCGCCAAAACGCCCGTCAACATCAAAGGGAGCCTGACCGAGTTCGGCAAAACTTCGGAAGCGCTCCCCTCCCCCTACGTCACAACTGAAAAAGGATTCAGCATCCTTTGGAACTCGCCCGCGCCGGGCCGAGTTGACGACACTCCCGAACGCCCCGTAAAAAAAGCCGGCGACGTGACTTTCACCTCAGACAACGCCCCCGCGATCGACTACTACTTTCTATACCCCGCTCCCGCCGACCCGTTCCCCCTCACCGGCTGCTGCCGGAAATAGCTCCACGCCAGCAGTATAATCGCAAATTGCCCTCACCGCGACAAAAACCATCCGGCACAACCTCAGTTACTCACTGATGGTTAAACAGCCTTCTTATTCTTATAGGCAGATGGCCGGATGGCTTTTGTATTGGTGATAGCGGCTTGCCGCTTGGCCCGAGGAGAGGGAGACGGGCGCAATGGGGCTTGCCGCCTGGGGTTGGAGGGGGTTATTCGACGGTCCAGGTGTCGCCGGCGAGGAGGAGGGAGCGGAGGGAATCGAAGCCTTTGCGGGCTTTTACTTCTTCGACCTGGCGGGAGACTTCGGCCTCGTAGGTGAGACCCTCGACGTCGCGGATTACGCCGACAGCCATTGGGAGTTCCGTACCGTCCATCATCGCGAGCTGCTGATGGAGGAAATTGGAGGGGGTATGGGCGTCGTGGACGAGCACGTCGTCGATTGTCCAGCCGTCCTGGCCGAGGGTCACGGCCTTGATGAGGAAGCCGTCGCGCACGAGTCCGCGGTTCTGGTCCTTGCCGAAAATCATCTTTTCGCCGTGGCGCAGATGGATAGTTCGGTCGGCGCGGAACTCTCTGTCGGCAACCGCGGCGTGGATTCCGTTATTGAAAATCATACAGTTCTGCAGAATCTCCACTACCGACGCTCCCTTATGGCGGGCGGCGGCGACCATAACCTCCTGTGAGGTCGCGAGATCGACGTCGATGGCGCGTGCAAAGAAGTTGCCGCGGGCCCCGAACACGAGCTCGGCGGGGATGAACGGGTCCTCGGTAGTGCCATAGGGTGATGACTTAGACACAAACCCGCGGGAAGATGTCGGGGAATACTGCCCCTTGGTCAGGCCGTAGATACGGTTGTTGAGCAGGAGCATGTTTATGTCGATATTTCTGCGCACGGCATGGATGAAATGGTTGCCGCCGATCGCGAGGCCGTCGCCGTCGCCGGAAATCTGCCATACCTGCATCTCGGGGTTCGCGACCTTGAAGCCGGTAGCTACTGCCGCGGCACGGCCATGGATGGTATGGAAGCCGTAGCTGTTCATATAATAAGGAAGGCGGGAGGAACATCCGATGCCGGAAATAACGGCAGTCTTTTCGGGAGCCACGCCGAGGGTGGCCATCGCCTTCTGCAGGGAGTTGAGCACGGCGTGGTCGCCGCAGCCGGCACACCAGCGCACCGGCTGGTCGCTCTTATAGTCGGCCTGGGTATATTTTTTCTCTTCCATAAGAGTTTCGCTCGTTATTTGTTTAACAACTCCTTCACACCTTCAACCAGCTCGCTGACAAGGAAGGGCTGGCCTTCCACCTTGTTTATGCGGCTGATCGCGACGTCGGGGAAGCGCGCCTGCAGGTAGTCGGCAAACTGGCCGCTGTTCAGCTCCGCGACAATAACGCGCTTGTAGCGGCGCAGCAGCTCGGCGGTGTTGGCGGGCAGGGGGTTGATATAGCGGAACTGCGCGAGCGCTACTGGGATACCCTGAGCGTTCAGTTCCTCGGCGGCGGTGTAGAGATGGCCGTAAGTACCGCCCCACCCTACGAGCAACGTCTCAGCCTCGGGGGAATCGCAGACAACTTCCTGGCGGGGTATGTCGCGGGCGATGCGTGCCACTTTCCCGCGGCGGCGCTCAACCATCACGGCGTGGTTGCGGGGGTCGGTCGAAATAGCGCCCGAGAGGTCGTCTTTCTCAAGACCGCCGAGACGGTGCATCAGGCCGGGAGTGCCGGGAATCGCCCAATAGCGGGTAAGCGTCTCGGGGTCGCGCATATAAGGTTTCCAGGTCGTTTTCAGCTCGTCGGGAACGAAGTTCGGACGGATTTCGGGATAGTCGCCGGCTTCGGGGATACGCCAGGCCGACGACCCGTTGCCGATGAAGGCGTCGCTGAGAAGGATTACCGGGGTCATATGCTCTACGGCGATGCGGCAAGCCTCGAAAGCGGTGTCGAAGCAGTCGGTCGGACTCAGCGGGGCGACAACAGCGAGGGGCGACTCTCCGTTGCGGCCGTAAAGGGCCTGGTTAAGGTCGGTCTGCTCCGTTTTGGTCGGAAGGCCTGTCGAGGGGCCGCCGCGCTGCACGTCGATGACGACCAGGGGCAGCTCGGCCATTACAGCAAGTCCGATAGCCTCCCCTTTGAGGGCCAGTCCGGGGCCGGAAGTAGAGGTAACGGCGAGGTTACCGGCGAAGGAAGCGCCTATCGCGGAGCATACGCCGGCGATTTCGTCCTCCATCTGGCACGCCTTCACCCCGAGGTCCTTGCGCTTTGCGAGCTCGTGGAGGATGTCGGTGGCGGGAGTGATGGGATAGCTTCCGAGATAGAGCGGAAGGCCGGATTTTTCGGAAGCCATTATGAGGCCGTAGGCAGTTGCCTCGTTCCCCTTGACGTCGGTATAGACGCCCGGGCGTATTTCGTCAGTCTCCACGCGGTATGTCGATACGGAAGCGTGGATGTTGTGGCCGTAGTCATAACCGGCCTGGAGCACTTTCGCGTTAGCCTCGTAGACAGCGGGCTTCTTCGCGAACTTCGCGCGGAGCATCTTCGCGGCGCTTTCGAGCGGTCGGTCGAAGAGCCAGCAGAGGAGGCCGAGAGTGAAGATGTTGCGGCATTTGAGAACGCTCTTGGGGTCCATTCCCTCGTTGGCGAGCGCGGCCTTTGTCATCGAGGTAACGGGGACCTCTACGACCTGTGCCGTGATGCCGAGCTCCTTGACCGGGTCGTCGGTCTCGAATTTAGCCTTTTTCAAGCCCTCCTCCTTGAAGGAGTCGATGTCGACGATGACAACGCCGCCGGGCTTCACCGTGCGGTAGTTCTGCTTCAAAGCCGCAGGGTTCATAGCCACAAGCACATCGCAACTGTCGCCGGGGGTATGGACTCCCGAACCGATGCTAACCTGGAAGCCGCTGACACCGCCGAGCGACCCCTGCGGGGCGCGGATTTCAGCGGGATAGTCGGGGAAGGTTGACACCGAATTGCCAAGCCCGGCGGAAACATTGGTAAAGATGTTGCCCGCCAACTGCATTCCGTCGCCGGAGTCGCCGGAGAATCTCACGGCCACCTGTCCGAGCGTTTTTACTCTCTGTTGGGTGTCGGTCATGTTGATTATGGTATAGACTTGTAAAATTCAAGGTTTGATTTCGGCGCAAAGATAACCCTTTTTATCAGCCAAAGCAACAAAAAAGCCAAATAAGTTTGTCCCGAAAAATAATATATAAGCGGATAAGATGCCGCGCCAGAGTGAAGCGGGGCTTTTTAACAAGGAGATGGAGGCAGAATGGGGGAAATTTCGTAAATTTGTCGTATGAATACAAGAGAAACAGCCGGGACGGGGCGCTTGCGCCCCTCCTCCGTAAAGCTGCTGAACAGCGCAGCGGGGAAGCGCCCCGTGAAAGTATTGTTCGTGTGCCTGGGCAACATCTGCCGCTCTCCGGCGGCCGAGGGGGTCCTTCGGGCGATAGTGGAGGAGAACGGGAGCGAGGCCGGATGGAAGATAGATTCCGCCGGGACCGGCAACTACCATATCGGCGACCTTCCCGACCAGCGTATGCGCGTCCACGCCCGCCGCAGAGGGTTGGAACTGACCCACCGCTGCCGCCAGGTCGTTCCTTCGGACTTTGACGATTTTGACCTTATTATAGGTATGGACAGCCAAAACATCGCGAACCTGCGTTACGCGGCGCCTTCCCCCGAGGCGGAAGCCAAGATAATGCCGATGGGGGAACTGCTGCCCGAATCCGCAGGCTACGACTATGTTCCCGACCCCTATTACGAAGGCTCGGAGGGTTTTGAGCTTGTGCTTGACCCATTGCAGGATGGTTGTCAGCGCCTCTATGACATTATCGAAGGCCATTCAAACCTCTGATTACACCGATGCGCCACAAATTTTATCTTAAATTCCGCCATATCGTCGCCTTTATGGGGGTGCTCGCCGTAGGGGGCTCGGCTTCCGTGGTAAGTCTCTGCTCGGGACGCGGCAGTTCGAGCGCCCAGCCGGAAGCGATTCCGGCCGACCTGTCGCACGACGAGGTGCTCGCCGTACTGACCCCGGCTGACACCATCCGGGCAAACAACCCGTTCAACACGTGCCTCGACTCGATGCCTCCCGGGGGGCACAAACTAAAAATCAACTTTCTCGGAGCGACGCTCGGACGTTTCTTCAACGACAGCAACTATCTCCATATCGAAGCCGCCCGGCGCATAGGAATCGAACCGATATACGACATAAGGGATGCCTGGAACAACGGGGAAAGGCTCGTCCCGGTCCGTACCTGCCGGGAATATTACCTTGACAACCTTACCCATTCCCTCCCCTATCTCGTGCCCAAGGCGGGCGACCTGCTCCGCGACATAGGGGCGGCCTTCAACGACTCGCTGGCCGCCCGGGGAGGAGGCAGCTACCGCATCAAGGTTACAAGCGTCCTGCGCACCCGCTCGCTCGTGAAGAGCCTGCGGCGCCGCAACCGCAACGCCGTAGATACCTCGGCCCATCTGTTCGCGACCACCTTCGACATCAGCTATGCCAAATTCATATGCGACTCGCTGACGGTGCCCCGCACCCAGGAGGACCTCAAGAACCTCCTTGCCGAGGTTGTCGAGGCGCAGCGCGCCCGAGGTCGCTGCTATGTAAAATACGAGCGCAAGCAGGCCTGCTTCCACATCACGGCGAGATAGCCGGTAATTTTTCAGCTTCGCGGTGGAGCGTATGCGGAATTTTTATTAATTTTGCACATTCTAAATTTTCCCGATGAAAGAAGTTCAGTATAACGGCCTCACCTTTGTGCCATACATCGAAAGAGAGAAAATCGACGCCCGAGTAAAGGAGCTTGCGAAACAGATTTCCGAAGAATACGCGGGGAAGAACCCGCTGCTGCTCTGCGTGCTCAACGGAGCGTTCCCCTTCGCCGCCGACCTCTTCCGCGGCATTGACACCGATGCCGAAATCGCCTTCATCCGCCTCAAGAGCTACGAGGGGATGCAGACCACAGGAAACGTGAAGCAGGTACTCGGTCTGACGGAGGATATAACGGGCCGCACTGTCATTGTCGTAGAGGACATCGTCGATACCGGCCATACGATTGTCGGCCTTCTCGAGGAACTCGGCAAGCACAATCCCGCGGAGGTTAAAATCGCGACCCTGCTTTTCAAGCCCGAATCGCTCCGCGCCGACGTCAAACCCGACTATGTCGGTTTCGCCATACCTCCGAAGTTCATCATAGGCTTCGGCCTCGACCTCGACGGCAAGGCCCGCAACCTCAACGACATATACGTTCTCAAAGAGGCAGCGGACTGACACTCCACCCTACCAGCGTACAATTTCCAAGAAGAAAAGATGAATTTAGTCATATTCGGCGCTCCGGGCAGCGGAAAAGGCACCCAGAGCGAGAAACTTATTGAGAAATACGGACTGCACCACATATCAACCGGAGAGGTGCTCCGCGACCATATCGCCCGCAAGACTCCCATCGGGCAAATCGCAAAAACATATATCAGCCAGGGTCAGCTCATCCCCGACTCGCTGATGATCCGCATACTTGAAGAGATTATCGACAACGAGCCGAAAGCGAAGGACGGCGTGATACTCGACGGCTTTCCCCGCACGATTCCACAGGCAGAGGCGCTGAAACGCTTCTTTGAAAAACGGGGGCAGACGGTCCACCACGTCATCGGGCTCGAAGTGCCGGAAGAGGAACTCGTCAACCGTATGATTCTCCGCGGCAAACAGACCGGCCGCGCCGACGACAATCTCGAGACAATCAAAAACCGCCTCCAGGTCTACCACGACTCCACCCGCCCTCTTCGCGACTACTATATCAAGGAAGGTAAATACCGCCCCATCAAAGGCACCGGCTCGATCGACGACATATTCGCCGAAGTGACAAAAGCCATAGAAGCCGAAAATTAAAGCACAAAGGATAAAAGAGGCGGTGTCGCAGTGTCGATATTGTGACCTCAAATCAATAAATCCCCGTCAAACGCCCTGATCGCGGCTTTTGACGGGGATTCTCACATTCATTCGACAAACACGACCCATATATAGGATAAAAACGTATCACTTGTGTAGGGACGCGGCGTGCCGCGTCAGGCTTTGAAAACTAAACGATCAGCATCTGATAACTAAACGATTAGCGGTCGTCAGATGCTGACGCGGCACGCCGCGTCCCTACAAAGGGGCACCATTATATATAAAATATACATAAAAGAGCTCCGCCATACACCGCGGGCGCGGTATATGGCGGGGTCTTATCTGCAAGGGCTTGCGCCCTGTTTTGTCAGTTAGGTTTATTCAGCCTTGCCGTTGGAGCCGAGAACGTTGACGATCTTGTGCTTGTAGAGCTTCTCCATTTCGTCGCGGGCCGGGCCAAGGTATTTGCGGGGATCAAATTCTCCGGGCTTCTCAGCGAACACCTTGCGTACGGCGGCGGTCATAGCCAGGCGGGAGTCGGAGTCGATGTTGATTTTGCAAACGGCGCTCTTCGCAGCCTTGCGGAGCTGGTCTTCGGGGATACCGATAGCGTCGGGGAGCTTGCCGCCATACTTGTTGATCATGTCGACATACTCCTGGGGCACGGAAGAGGAGCCGTGGAGCACGATGGGGAATCCGGGGAGCTTGGCCATAACGGCGTCAAGCACGTCGAATGCCAGAGGGGGAGGCACGAGGCGGCCTTCAGCGTTGCGGGTGCACTGTTCGGGAGTGAACTTGTAAGCGCCGTGGCTGGTACCGATAGAGATAGCGAGGGAGTCGCAGCCGGTGCGGGTAGCGAAGTCGATAACCTCTTCGGGGTCGGTATAGGTGTGGTGGTCAGCGGAAACCTCGTCCTCAACGCCGGCGAGCACGCCGAGCTCACCCTCAACGGTAACATCGAACTGGTGGGCGTAGTCAACGACCTTCTTTGTGAGGGCGACGTTCTCCTCGTAGGGGAGGTGCGAACCGTCGATCATTACGGAAGAGAAGCCGTTGTCGATGCAGCTCTTGCAAAGCTCGAAGCTGTCGCCATGGTCGAGATGGAGCACAATCTGGGGGTGTTCCCAACCGAGTTCCTTGGCGTAAGCGACCGCGCCCTGCGCCATATAACGGAGGAGGGTGGCGTTAGCGTAGTTGCGTGCACCCTTGGAAACCTGGAGGATTACGGGCGACTTCTCCTCGGCGGCAGCTTTGATGATAGCCTGAAGCTGCTCCATGTTGTTGAAGTTGAAAGCGGGGATAGCGTAGCCACCCTTGATGGCCTTTGCGAACATCTCGCGGGTGTTTACAAGACCTAATTCTTTGTAACTTACCATGATATATTTAACGAATAAATGTTTGTCTGCATACGGAGTTTTTCCTGGGGGCAAAATTACGAAATTTTCCCGAATAATTGGCGAAAAATTTCCGTAATTGCGTGAAGCCCCGTATCGCCAATACCAACAACACGCCTGCGCGCTCAATTGTTTGGGGCATCAGCCTTAGCGCGCTCGTCTGCCGCGGGCGCGGTTGCATCGGAAGCTGCGTTACCGTCAGCGGCCGCTTTGCCTGGAGCGACCCTGGTCAGGGTAAAGAGAAATTCCAGGCCCCCTCCCCTGCGGTTGCGGACCGATATGCCGCCTCCCATTGAATTAACAGCACTCTTCACGATAGGGAGGCCAAGCCCCGTGCCGCCGGATTTGCGCGAACGCCCTGCGTCAATGCGGTAAAACCGGTCAAACAGATGCGCCAGATGCTCCGGCGCGACCCCTATGCCGTTATCGTAAAACACAAAGGTATAGCAGCGTTCCTTGCGGCCGAACAGCTCAATCCCCATGCGCGTTCCCTGGGAGTACGCCTTAGCGTTTTTCACGAGGTTGTTGAGCACGGAAAGCAGCAATCCCTCGTTACCTCTGACGACGCAATCCTCCGGTATGTCGAAATCGAACTCCATATCCCCGATAAGGTTGGTGTTCTTGATTTCCTCGGCAAAATTGGATACGACGTCGTAAAAGTCGACATCCTTCATCGGAATCTTCTCGCCGGACTCCTCGAGCCGCGTCATTGTCGACAGGTCGTTAAGCATCGCCGTTATGCGCTCGACGTTCTCCTGCGTTTTGAGCAGGAAATGGCGGCGGTCCGCTTCCGGCATATCCTCCTGGGTCACCATCATCTCGACATAGGCCTTGATGATTCCTATCGGCGTTTTCAGCTCATGGGATATGTTGTTCGTAAGGGCGCGCTTCATACGGTTCTTCTCCTCGTTAGCTTTCAGCGCGATCAGATGCTCTCTCTCCCGTCGCTGGTTAGCCTGCATGCGGGAGTTGTAGATAGATATTATCTGGCGGGATATGTCTCCAAGCTCGTCAGAGGGGAACTCCCCCATCGGAATAAAGTCGCGGTCGTTGGCAGCGCGGTGGGCGAACTCGTGGAGAAGGCTGATGTTCTTCGCCTGATGCGACGTAATAAGATAAACAAAAAAGGTACCGATCAGCCCGACGGTCAGTATCATGGCCCAGAACAGCCAGCCGCCGGAGGCTATATAGTTGCTTATTTCCGGAGTAAGCGGAAGGTAAGCCCTTACCTCGATACCCTTGTCGGGGGAGACGCGGCTGTAATAATAAAACACCTTCTCTCCGGAAGGGAAACGCGTGTCGTCAATCAGGACTGCCAGGGATCCGTCGCGCAACGAATCGACATCAGCCTTTTCAAATCCGAGCGGCCGCTCCGAATTTATGGTACCGATAGAGTTGAGGAGGTCTCCGTTTTTCGTGTCATACACGGCAAGCGACATGCTGCCGAGAGCCGTCCCCTCGTAGTAACGGTTGAGGAAGTCGATATAGGAATCTATAAGGTCGGCGTTATTCAGGCTCCATGAATCGACGATGCGACCGGCGGCCTGGTCGACGCGCGCCATTATCTCCCGTTTCTTGGAGAAGCGGTCGCGGTTGTATTGCAGCCAGGCGAAACTGCCGATTAACGCCCATATACAGACAAACGCGACCAGGAAGAGCTTCATCCGGTAGCGGAAAGCGCGTTTTTTCAGAAATTTGTCAAACATATGCGGCAAGCGGCGTGGAAAAAGTCTGTTTAATGCTGAAAAAAAGCGGCGATGGCGCGGCGGCGCCATCGCAGTGGCCTGTCACGGTCAGACTTCGGCCTTGAATCCGTAGCCGAAACCGAGGCGTGTCACGATATTGTTGCCGTACTGGCCGAGTTTCTGGCGCAGGCGGGTTATGTTTGTGTCCACGGCGCGCGACGTGACGGTCTGGCCGGCCCATACCTGGCGCATGATGTGCTCGCGCGAATGTATGATTTCCCTGTTCGTCAGGAAGAAGAGGAGCAGCTCGAACTCGCGCCTGGTCAGCTCAACCTTGTTGCCGTCGATGTAAAGCGACTTTCCGTTGCGGTCGATACGCAGGGTCTTGAACGTTATGTCTGGCTCGTAATTGGCTTTGGGGGCCTTGATGACAGCCTGCTTAGCCGCGTGCGAGCGACGAAGCACCGCCCTTACCCTGGCCTTGACTTCGTCGATAGAGTACGGCTTGGTGATATAATCGTCAGCGCCGATGTTCAGCCCCATCACGATGTCGTCTTCGTCGTTCAGCGCGGAGCAGAAAATAATCGGGGTATCCTCTGTCGCGGGATTGTTATGGACCCTCTTAGCGAAATCAATGCCGCTGATACGCTCCATCATGATATCGACAATCATCAGGTTGTAAAGCGAGAGGTCATAGCCGAGGGCGGTTTCGGCGCTGTCGGCGGTATCCACCTCATAGCCCTCCCTCATAAGATTGTATTTGAGGATTTCGCAGAAGTTTTCTTCGTCGTCAATAACAAGGATACGTATCATGGTCAAATCAATATTAAATCAAAAGCGCCGCCCCGGACGGCTGGCAGAGACATCCCGGAGAAGCCGCGATTGGCTGGAAAAATTTTTCGATATAAAATTACAACTTTTAAACGGGATGAGGAGGAAATAATTGTTAATATAGGTTAAATTATTCAGCTTCGCGAACCATTGCGCCGACCATGCGTTTAAAGGATATAAGCACTATATTTGCACTGTGTTTTTTCATGGTATTAGATTTAAGGTTAAAGATAAAGCGGTAAGGGCTGTCGGGAGACAGCCCTTATTGTTTGCGCAAAGGGAAGTCCCCTACGGGGCATAGCGCGAGGGAATCGCCCCGGGCGACGACAAGCAGCGCGGATGAACCGGGGAACGCCCCGATAATTCCGGCGGCTTCGCCTGAGAGAGAGGCCATGCAGGCGGTCGCGAGGGCGTCGGCTGTCGCGCAATCGGGGGCAACCACAGTAGCCGCGACGACATCCCCCTGGAAGGGGCGACCGGTTACAGGGTCAATCGTATGTCCGAAGCGGCGCCCGGAGGCGTCGGAATGGAAATTCCTGTAATTACCCGACGAGGCGACACCGCAGTCAGCGACGGCTATTGTCAACAGCGGCGTATGCCGTCCTGACAGGTCGGCAACCGGCGCGTCGACCTGGATGTGCCATTTATCCCCTCTTGGATTACGACCCGCGAGAGCAAGCTCTCCGCCGATTTCAACCATATAGTTGTCGGCCCCGTTGCGACGCAGCATTTCCCCTACCCTGTCGCAACCGAAGCCCTTTGTCACGGCGCTGAAATTGAAAGTCGTGCCAGGAGATTTCTTAACCATTAACAGGCCGCTGTCTATCCGGCACTCACGGATTCCGACGAGGGCAAGAGCGGAATCAATCTGTGCGTCAGTGGGAACCGCTCCGTCACCCTTCCCCTCGTAACCGAACCCCCACAGGTTTACCAGCGGGGAAACAGTGGGATCGAACCTCCCCCCTGAAGCCGCGCCCACTTTTCGGGAAATATCGAACACCCGCAGTATCAGCGAATCGGCGGCATCGGACTCACCCCGGTTAATCAGCGACACGCGCGACTGAGGATTGAAGGGGGAAAGGGACAGCTCTACCTCCCGCATCACCGCGAGTATCGAGTCCGACAGGTCTGCCGGCGCCCGATAAGTGATTTTAAAGGTGGTGTTCCATACAGACCCCTCGCTCGAACGCCACTCCGAAGCCGGGGCGCACGAACCGACAACCGCGGACAAAACCGCCCCGAATATCAAACTTCTGACATATTTCAGCATAACAGCGTGTTAAAGATAGCGCCCGGCGCAAAGATTTGCACCGGGCGCCGACAATCGTATTTCAGAACGGGGAGATTAGTCCTCGTTGAGGTTTACGCGCTTGAACTCTACAACGGCGAGGCCTTTCTGAGTCTCTTCGAGGTACTTGCCGATGGTAAGGTTGCCGTCCTTGATGAACTCCTGCTCCATAAGGCAGTTCTCCTTGAAGAACTTGTTGAGACGGCCCTGGGCGATGTTCTTGATCATAGCCTCGGGGAGGTTCGCGGCCTTAGCCTCGGCTGTCTCCTTGGAGATAGCGCGGGCCTTTTCAGCCTCTTCCTCGGTAAGCCAGCCCTTGGCGATGTTGGAGTTGATGTGGTCCTCGGAGTCAACGAGGTTGGGGTTGATGCCGGCCTTCTTGAGGGCTACTTCAACAGCCTTCTTGACCTGCTCTTCCTTGGTCTTCTCGACAGCGACGTTGTATTCGGAGTCGATGGTTGCCTGGGGGACGCGGTCGCGGTCGACAGCCACGGGGTTCATTGAGGCTACCTGCATGGCCACGTCGCGGCCAACCTGGTAATCCACTCCCTCGACATTGAAGCCGACGATGGTCGCGAGCTTGTTGCCGAGGTGGTTGTAGGAGGTAGTGGAGGGGGCTTCAACGTATTCGTAAGCGCCGAGCTCGGTCTTCTCGCCGGTCTTGCCGCCTTCCTCGACAACGAGGTCAGCGACAGTCAGGTTGCCGACCTTGACAGCCTTGAGCTCGTCGAGGCTCTTGCAACGGTTCTCGACAGCGAGGTCGAGGAGCTTCTGGGTGAGTTCGACGAATCCTGCGTTCTTTGCCACGAAGTCGGTCTCGCACTGGAGCGAAACGATAGCGGCGAAGTTGCCTTCGTTCTTGGCGAGCACGCAGCCTTCGGCGGCCACGCGGTCCTCGCGCTTAGCGGCTACAGCCTGACCCTTCTTGCGAAGAATCTCGACAGCGGCCTCGATATCGCCGTTGGTTTCAGCGAGAGCTTTTTTGCAGTCCATCAGGCCGGCCGAGGTAAGGTGGCGCAGCTTGGTGATTTCTGCCATTGTTACTGCCATAGTATGATAACAGTTAGAATGTTTTTGTGTAAAGAGGTTAACTTGGAGAGTTTGTTCCGGCTTCCGGCTCCTCGCCCTCCCCGCGCGGTTTCCGGGATGGAAGGGGCGCGGGGCAGGCGGTTATGCGGAGCGGACCCGGACGGGAGAAACCCGTCGCGGCTTATTCAGCCTCAGCGGCGGGAGCTTCGGCTGCGGGAGCCTCTGCCTCAGCTTCGGCGGGAGCCTCGGCGGCATCGTCGGAACGACGCACGGCGCGGCGGCGTTCGCGGCGGGGCGCGGGAGCGCCTTCCTCGGCGGGAGCGTCAACCTTTTCAGCCTTGCGCTCTTCGAGACCCTCTGCCATAGCGGCGCACACGGTGTCGAGAATAAGCTCGATCGACTTGGAGGCGTCGTCGTTGGCGGGGATTACGAAGTCGATGTCGGTGGGGTCGGAGTTGGTGTCGACCATGGCGAACACGGGGATACCCAGGCGTACAGCCTCGGCAACCGCGATGCGCTCCTTGAGGACATCGACAACGAAGAGCGCGGAGGGAAGACGGTTCAGGTCGGCGATGGAGCCGAGGGTCTTCTCCAGCTTGGCGCGCTGGCGGGAAATCTGGAGTTTCTCGCGCTTGGAAAGGTTGTCGAAAGTACCGTCCTTAGCCATCTTGTCGATGGTGGCCATCTTCTTGACGGCCTTGCGGATGGTGGGGAAGTTGGTGAGCATGCCGCCGGGCCAGCGCTCGATAACGTAAGGCATGCCTACGCTCTGGGCCTTTTCGGCGGTAACTTGTTTGGCCTGTTTTTTGGTGGCAACGAAGAGGACCTTCTTGCCGGCTTTAGCTATTGATTTGAGAGCCGCGGCAGCCTCGTCGAGCTTTGCGGCGGTCTTGTAGAGGTCGAGAATGTGGATACCGTTGCGCTCCATGAAGATATAGGGAGCCATCGCGGGGTTCCATTTGCGCTTGAGGTGGCCGAAGTGGCAACCTGCTTCAAGGAGCTGGTCAAATGTTGGTGTTGACATTTTGTTCTTTCGAGTTGTTTACGTTCTTTCGATTACAACCCCGAGGTAGGGAACGCGATCCATCCGCGGGATTTAGATACTAAACTCAGTATTTTGAGATTCGGCTCACGCCGCCAGGCCGGTATCAGGCCGCCATAGCCGCCGAGCGATAGGGAGAAGCGTATTAACGCTTGGAGAACTGGAAGCGCTTGCGAGCCTTGGGACGACCGGGCTTTTTACGTTCAACGACGCGCGGGTCGCGGGTCATGAAGCCTTCGGCGCGGAGGGCCTTCTTGTCGTCGGGGTTGATTTTCACCAGTGCGCGTGCGATAGCGAGACGGAGGGCCTCAGCCTGCCCTTTGTAGCCGCCGCCGTCGATGTTCACGGCGATGTCGTACTTTTCCTCGCAGTCGAGGGTCTTCATGGGCTGCTTTACGATGTACTGGAGAATCGAGGAGGGGAAGTAAACCTCCAGGGGGCGCTTGTGGTGGTGGCAGCTTACGGTGATAACGCCGGTGCCTTCCTTAACGATAACGCGGGCTACGGCGGCTTTGCGGCGGCCTACTGCATTTACTGTTTCCATAAGATGATGTTCAGAAGATTAGGCGTTACACTTACTTCATTTTGTTGATGTCGAGCACCTTAACCTCGAGTCCGTTCTGGGGATAGTCGGGACCGTTGTAAACGTGGAGGTTCTTGATGAGCTTGCGGCCAAGACGGTTCTTGGGGAGCATGCCCTTCACCACGTGGATGTACAGGGGGTGCATACCGGGTTTGAGGTGCTTGTTGAAGGACTTCTTCAGGAGCACTTCGGGGGTAGTTTCGCGCTGGCCGCCGGGGTAGCCGGTGTAGCTGAGATAAACGCGGTCGGTCCACTTCTTGCCGGTGAGGACGACCTTGTCGGCGTTGATGATGATCACGTTGTCGCCGCACTCCACGAAGGGGGAGTAGCACGGCTTGTTCTTGCCGCGAAGGATTTTGGCAACCTTCGAGCACAGACGGCCGAGCACCTGGTCGGTCGCGTCAATCACCACCCACTCTTTCTTAACGCTCTGGGCGTTGGGGGTAATGGTTTTGTAGCTTAAAGTATCCACTTCTAATAAGTTGGTTGATAAATAAATAGCTAACGGCGAGCCACACAGTGAGCCAGGCCAAAGGCTCCGGGATGGCTTGGGCCGCGACTGCCTGCTACGGCAATCGAGCGGCAAAGTTACGCATTTTCAGCGGAATATCCAAGAAAGTTTTGTAAATTTGCGCCACGCAAAACAAAACCCCATTATGACATACATCCCCGACACCCTCCGCGCGACGGCGCTCGCCCTCGCCGCCGCGACAGCCGCGGCCGCCTCTGCGGCTGATCCGGCTCCGGCCGACTCGGTCGCCGTAAAGGCCGACTCCGTTTTCGTCTTCACAGACACGAAAGTAATCCCGCACACGTCCGTAAAGGACCAGAACAAGAGCGGCACCTGCTGGTGCTTCGCCGGGACCTCCTTCTACGAGGACGAAATCCTGCGGCAGGGGGGCGACTCGCTCGACCTAAGCGAGATGTTCACCGTCCGCCAGTGCTACCTTGACAAAGCTGACCGTTTCATGCGCCTCTACGGGCAGACGAATTTCGCCGCCGGAGGCTCGACGGCAGACGTGCCCTACGTATGGCGCATGTACGGGGCGGTTCCCGAGGACGCGTATCCCGGAATCGCCTACGGCGAGGACAAACACGTCCACGGCGAGCTGGACGCCGTCCTCTCTGCCTACCTGAACGCTGTAGCCGCGAAACCGAACAAACGCATCTCGACAGCGTGGCGCAAGGGGTTTGAGGCCATACTTGACGCGTACCTCGGCCAGGTACCCGAAACCTTCACCGTCAACGGGAAGACCTATACTCCGAGAAGCTATGCCGACGCGCTGCCGATAAAGCCCGCCGACTACGTTTCCATCACATCTTTCACCCACCATCCCTTCTACGAGAGTTTCGCGGTCGAGGTGCCCGACAACTGGCTCTGGTACCCTTCGGTCAACCTCCCCATGGAGGAGATGAAGCAGGTCGTTGACAACGCTATTGAAAAAGGTTATCCCGTAGTATGGGCGGCCGACGTCAGCGAGGGAGGATTCAAATGGAAGGAAGGATTCGCCGTCATGCCAAAGGAACGCACCGCCGCCGACATGGAGGGCACGGAGCTGTCGCGCTGGGTCCACCTTTCCGACAAGGAGCGTTCGGAAGCCCAGTTTGACTTTAAGGGCCCGGTTGAGGAAATCGAGGTTACCCAGCAGTCGCGCCAGGATATGTTCGACCGCCAGGAAACGACCGACGACCACGGCATGGAAATCGTCGGCACCGCGACAGACCAGAACGGCAAACGTTATTATAAGGTGAAGAACTCGTGGGACACCAACCAGGTTTACGACGGGTATCTGTATGTTTCCGAACCCTACTTCCTGGCAAAGACCGTAAACATCTACGTCAACAAAGACGCGGTTCCCGCCTCTATCGCCAGGAAAATCAAGAAATAAGCGATTATCAGACAACCAACAGGCATATTGACAGCGGTTTGCTCTGCCGCGCTCGCGCTTCTTCCCGCCTGCCGCGGGGAGCGGCCCGGAACACCCGCTGCCGGAAGCTGGCACAACGATCTGTACGCGATCACCGCCGGAAGCGTGAGCTTCTCCGGCGGTGACGCTCTGCTGGTAACCTCCGACTCTACCGCGGAATTGCGTTTCCGGGACAGGGAGAGCACCGAGGCGACGGTCGCGCCGATTCCTCCGGGGATTCCGGTTTTTGAGAGCGACGACCCGTTGCTGACCTTCCTCTACCGGCTCGAAGCCGCAACCGACACGCTTCCGGCACGAGGAAGGCCATATCTTCCCTATGCATTATATATAAACCCACTCCCGGCCGACCGCGCCGCCGGACTCCTGGCGGAACGGCTGCGCAACGACCTCCCACTCCCGCCGGAACTACCCCGTTACAGTTGGCCGGTGGTCCGCGACAACGCCCAATGGCTTATGGCGGCCTCGGAAACAGCGCTCGCGGGAGGTGACGGGCGATGGACCAAACGGGTATTCTCAGCCGCCAGGCAGCTTCTCGAACTTGACCTCAGAATGGCGCTCAACCGCCGGTGCGGACTGTTTGAGGGGACGCCGCGCTACCTGCTCGGTCCCGTGTCGCTATTTCCCGACTGGCTGCAGCCCGTCGACCTGTTCCAAAACATGACCCTCTCGGAGAACGCCTCCTACCACGCCGCGCTCTCAAACATCGAACGGATAGCCGCTATCGACAAAACAGACCCAGGCATCCCCTACCCCTCCTCAGCACTGCGCGACGCGGTAAACACCTGGTTATGGAATCCGGCTTCCGGCTGCTACGGCGCCGCGCTTTACGGAAACCCGGAGTTCCCCCTAAGGCTGCATTCTGCCGACAACGCCGCCCAGGCAGTCGCCATTCTCGGGGGAGCAGCCTCCGAAGCGATAGCGGCCTCAATCGCGGCCAGGACACCCATAGGGCCGTTCGGGCCTGATATGCTGACACCGCGGTGGAACGGCGACAGCGTGTCGGCCAACGAGTTTCCACCGATACTGCTAAACACGCTGTGGATGGCCGCCATGAGCGCGACACCCAACGAAACAGCATACTCCGCCGCGGTTGCCGCGCTGATAGCCCGCAGGGCAGCGGCCCTACTTGACGGGCGCTCCCATCCGGAAATGTCGGCGGTACGTCCGATGGCCTCTCTCGTGCTCCGCGGCTTCCTCGGAGCGAAATTCGCACCCGAAGGGATGTACTTCTACCCCGCTGTCCCGGCGGAGCTCTCCGGCGACAAGCGTGTCACAGGACTGCGTTACCGCGGGGCCATACTCAATATCAGAATCACCGGGACCGGTAGAATCCTCTCGACCTTCACCATCGACGGGAAATCCGCAGCGCCCTTTATCCCCGCTGACCTCGAGGGAGACCACGAAATAACGATAACACTGGCAGGCCCTTCAGCCGAACCGGGAGAAATAACCATCGCGTCGCAACCGGCCACGCTCCCTCCGACCCCCACCGCGGCATGGCCGACACCGCTTGACGCGAGACTCCGCTCCGGGAACGGCGCGGCATCGGCGGACGACGGCTATGCCGTCTACGTCAACGGCATACTCGACCAGGTAATAATCAGCCCCGACTACAAACTCCATACCCCCGCTGAACTGACCGCGGTCCAGTTTTCGGGGGTTGCCGACGGCGAGCCCGCGGGCTTCGCCTCCGCCCCGCACATAGTCTGCCCCAAAGGATGGGAAACCATAATACGCGCCTCCGACCACGCTGTCCCGGGCACCCGTCTGATAAACGACAGGAAAAGAGCCGCGGGAATCGTAGAGTCGAACCGATGGAAGAACCGCGCGGTCAGCTTCCCGTTCGACGCGCCGGAAGCGGGTGTGTACCTGGTTGATGTAAGATATTCCGCCAGCCTCGGCATTGTCAACCCCCACCGGCGCACCTCCCTCCGGCGACTCAAAGCCAACGATGTCGAGGCCGGGATATTGGTATTTCCCCAATACTCCCCCGCCTGGTGGCACCGCGACACGGGGGACGACTGGCAGCTTCCCGCGACATACTCCACGCAGCTTGCTGTCGAGCTGGACAAGGGACCGAACAAACTCGAACTGGTTTATTTCCAGCCCTCGCCGGTCTACATAGACCCGCTGGCAAACACGCTGCTGTTCGACCTCGTAAGGATACGGCGAACAGGTAGCCGCAACTAAGTCAAGAAAAGCATAATCAACTTACATTACATACATCTCACGAAACCCATGAAACGACTGACATTATTTTCCTGCGGCATCCTGACCGGGGCCGCGTCGCTTCTCGGAGCTTCGAAAGCCCCGATTGTGACAAACGTGGAGCCTCCCTACTGGTGGACCGGAATGGCCAACGACACCCTCCAGGTAATGGTAACCGGCCCGGATATCGCCAAAGCCGAAGTCGCGGTAAATTATCCCGGGGTGCGCCTGGCGCAGAACGTCACCCTCGACAGCCCCAACTACCGCTTCCTCTACTTCGTAATTTCACCCAAGGCCAAACCGGGCACCATGGATATAAAATTCACCCTCGGCAAGAACCGGCAGACCGTGGCATACGAGCTTAAAGCCCGCGACCGAAAGCCGGAGGAATATGTCGGGTTCGACGCGTCGGACGTGCTATACCTCGTAATGCCCGACCGTTTCGCACAGGGAGCGGCCGACGAAGAACAGCTCGCCAAAGCCTACGAGAAGCTGAACCACCCTGTGAAGCCAGACCGCGCTGACCCCAACGGGCGCCACGGGGGCAACATACGGGGCATCATCGACCATCTCGACTACCTCGACACCCTCGGAGTAACCGCGATATGGAGCTGCCCCGTGCTGGAGAACGACATGCCCGGAGGCTCGTATCACGGCTACGCCACCACCAACTATTACCGCATCGACCCCCGCTTCGGAACCAACGACGACTGGAACGAGATGGTTGCCGAGACGCGGAAAAGGGGCATGAAGGTCGTGATGGATATGATTTTCAACCATTGCGGAGTCGCCCACCCCTGGGTCGAGGACGCTCCCGCCGCCGACTGGTTCAACCATCCGAAAGGTGACGTGCTGACCAACTTCCGACTGTCGACAATCCACGACCCGTACGTCTCCGACTACGACCTCGACCACACTGTCAACGGATGGTTTGTCAGCGCGATGCCGGACCTCAACCAGCGCAATCCCCACCTTATGAAGTACCTGATCCAGAACTCCATCTGGTGGATCGAATCGTCGAAAATCAACGGCATCCGAATGGATACCTACCCGTATGCCGACATGGAGGGGATGGCGTCATGGGCCAAGGAGGTGCTCCGCGAATACCCGAATTTCAACATTGTCGGGGAGTGCTGGTACGGCAACGAGGCCGGGAGCGCCTTCTGGCAGCGCGGCAACAAGATGAATCCCCGCAACACGGAGCTGCCGACCGTCATGGACTTCAAAATCTCGATTGACGGCCACAAGTATTTCGACGAGGAGACCGACCCATGGAACGGCCTGAACCATCTCTACGACCATCTCGCCCTCGACTATCTCTATCCCGACCCGCAGAAGGTGCTGACTTTCGTCGACAACCACGATACCGACCGCTTCCTTCTGAAAGAACCCGAGGACCTCGGCTCCTGGAAACAGGCGATGGCGTTCCTGCTCACCTCCCGCGGCATCCCCCAGCTCTACTACGGCACCGAGCTGCTGATGAACGGCTCGAAAGAGGGCAGCGACGGCTACGTGCGCCGCGACGTTCCCGGAGGATTCCCCGGCGACACTATCAGCGCCTTCACTCCCGAAGGGCGCACGGAGCTGCAGAACGAGGCGTGGTACTACATGCAGCGCCTCCTGCAATGGCGCCGCGGGGAGGCCAACGAGGTAATCGCCAAAGGCTCGCTGAAACACTTCATGCCGCAGAACGGCGTCTACGCCTACCAGCGCAAGCTCGGCGACAAGGAGGTTACGGTGCTCCTCAACGGTACTGACAAGCACAACAAGGTGACGATGGAGCGCACCCTCGAAATCCTCCCCTACGGGCTCCAGCTCCGCGACATAGTAAGCGGCAAGGAGGTCACGATCGAGCCGGAGATGACCTTCGGGCCGCGCCAGGTAATGATACTCCAGAACTTCTGACAACCGCGCCTTTCCGATATGAAACGAATAGGAATACTTTCCGACACCCACTCCTGCTGGGATGACCGATATGCCGAACATTTCGCCGGATGCGACGAGATATGGCACGCGGGGGACATCGGGTGGATCGACATAATACGGCGGCTGGAAGAGGTAGCCCCGGTTGTACGCGCCGTAAGGGGCAACATCGACTCCGGGGAGACCCGCCGCGCCTTTCCCGAGGTGCTGGAATTTGAGGTCGAAGGGTGCCGCGTGCTCCTGACCCATATCGGAGGCTACCCGGGGCGCTATGCGCCAGGTATCCAGAGCGAACTGCTCCGCTCGCAGACCAACATCTTCGTCAGCGGCCACAGCCATATCCTGAAAGTTATGTACGACGAGGGGCTGAAATGTCTGCACATCAACCCCGGAGCCGCCGGACAACAGGGGTGGCAGAAGAAACGCACCCTCGTGCGCTTCACCATCGACGAGGGGATACCGCGCGACCTGGAGGTTATCGAGCTTGGCGGCAATGTTTAGAAGATAAATGTTATCAAACAAATGTAGGGACGCGGCGTGCCGCGTAAGATTTGCCTGATAGCAATTATTATCACCCCGATTTTACGCGGCACGCCGCGTCCCTACCTATTCGCTAAGAGGATAAAAGAACGAAAGATGAGAAAACTACTGATTTGCATAGCCGCCCTGGGGGTTATCGCCACCGGGTGCCGGACAACGGAAAAGAACTACCGCGAAGCCTACGAGAAAGCGCTCGAGAAACGCGACGAGGGGCTTACGGAAGAGGAACGTCTCGCGATCGCGCGAGAGCAGGCAACGCCGAAGAGCGTCTACCGCGGCGACTCCATCCCCCTGAAGGCGATGTGGGTCAACACCGTCGCGGAGACATCCAAGACCGCCGCTCTCGAATACAACATCGTGACCGGCTCGTTCAAACAGCAGTTCAACGCCAACTCCGCGATGCGGCGGCTCCGCGAGGGGGGCTACCCCGACGCCTTCCTGCTTATCGACGCCGACAAGAACTTCATCGTCGCGGCCTCCACAACCTCGTCGCTCGACACGGCCGTCAGCCGCCTCCGCGCCCTGGAAGCCTCCTCCCCTGTCCCCCTCCGTCCCCCCTACCCCTTCATCCTCCGCAAAGCCTCACGCCGCTGACCGCCGCGGATATGATTCCGCAAAAGCAGTGCTGAAAAAGTTTGTCGCTATAATTTGATAGATGACAAACTTTTTCCGTATATTTGCGAGATTGAGATGAACTGGTTCGAGGGAGTCATACAGAATCCGTGGGTATGGTACAGCGTCTCGACGCTCTACGCCCTGATTATCCTGAGTATCATCTGCGTCGTGGTTTCCGAGAACCGCAACCCGGTGAAGACTCTGGCCTGGGTCACCGTGCTCCTCGTAGCCCCCGTCGTCGGACTTGTCCTCTACATAATTTTCGGGCGCAATATCCAGGGAATGAGGGTAATATCCCGCAAAAACCGGCGTAAGCTGCGCCGCCTCGACGGCTCGGGGCGCGTCAGTCCGGCCGACCTCCCCCAATCGCCCCAGGCGTTGCAGCAGATCAAACTGGCAAGCTCCCTCTGCGGTTCCGACTTCTATCCCGGCAACTCCGCCGAAATCTACGACAACGGAACCGAAAAATTCGACGCGCTCCTGCGCGACATCGCCGGAGCGCGGCGCTTCATCAACCTGGAGTATTACATTGTCGAGGACGACGCGATCGGCAACCGCGTTGCCGACGCGCTGATCGAGCGCGCCAGGGCCGGGGTCAAGGTACGGCTTCTTTATGACCATGTCGGTTCCTTCAAAGCCGGCCGCAAATTCTTCCGGCGGCTGCATGAGGCCGGGATTGAATCCACTCCGTTCTTCAAGGTCGTTTTCCCCCCGTTCGGCACCCGCATCAACTGGCGCAACCACCGCAAAATATGCGTGATTGACGGCGTAACCGGCTATATCGGAGGGATGAACATCGCCGACCGGTATATCGACGGAGGTAAGTTCGACCTCTGGCGCGACGTTCATATCCGCGTCACCGGCCCGGCGGTAATCTCGCTGGAAAAAGCCTTCGCGGTCGACTGGACCTTCACGGGGCACCCGCTTATCGATGACCCCCACCCCGCCCCGCTCCCTGTCGAGAAGCCGGGTATGGGGATGCAGCTTATAACGGGAGGGCCGACAAGCCAGTGGCTCAACATGACCCTCGTGTTTCAGAAAGCGATTTCCGTGGCCCGCAAGTGCGTCTACATCCAGACCCCCTACTTCCTCCCGACCGAGGGGTTGCTCCACTCGTTGCAGATGGCGGCTTTGGCGAAAATCGACGTCCGCGTGATGCTCCCGGCGCGCTCCGACAGCGACATGCTCCGCTGGGCCTCCAACTCCTACGTCAGCGAATGTATCAAATCGGGCATCAAGGTATATTTCTATGAAAAGGGGATGCTCCACAGCAAGGTAATCATCGTCGACGACGAGTTCGCGACCGTAGGCTCGGCAAACTTCGACTTCCGCAGCTTCGAGCACAATTTCGAGGCGAACATGCTGGTCTACAGCCGGGAGTTCAACGCCAGGATGAAGGAACTGTTTCTGCGCGACCAGCGCGACTGCCGCCGCGTGAACCCCAACAAGTGGCGCCACCGCCCGCTGCCGGAGAAGGCGCTGGAGAGCTTTATGAGGCTGTTCGCCCCGATATTGTAAAGGAGAAGCGAAGCGCGGGGCGCTTCGCTTCTCCTTTACAATATCGGGTGAAGGGTTCACTATTCACCTTTCACTACTTTCACGACGGAGGAGTCTGTGCGACGGATGAGGAGTGTTCCGGGCGCGGGATTGGCGACCCTGATGCCCTGGAGGTTGAAATATTCGGCGGGGGCCGCGGCGTCGGAGGTCTCTATTTCGAGCGCCGACTGAGCGCCCTTGATTTCGACGATTTCAGACGGGGCGGCCTCGCCGTCGTTGTAAATGGCCGTTACGAAGACCTTGCGTGTTGCAAGGCCGCCATCGGCTGCCGCAGGAATTACGAAGCTGTTGGTACCGGCCGGAATCGGAGCCTCGTTGAGGCTCCCCAAGTATTTAACCTCATAGACGTTATATCCTAAAAGTTCAACGGGGCTGACCTCGGTAAGCGACAGGCAGTCGAGCCATATCGCGTTGGGGATATAGCTCGTCATCTTCGACTTGAAATGAATCGCGACGCGGCGGGCGGTCCCCGGAATCCCTTCAAACACCATTTCCTCTAGGTCGATCGGGTCGGTAGTGCCGGAGGACGCGGCGGGGATGTTGACCCTCACGTCCTCGAACATAGCGTTGAGGAGCGTCGCGGGGCGCGCCGGGTCGAGTTCAGCGTCGGAGTTGGTGTAGAGAATCTCGAAGTTGTTTATTTGCGAGACGGAGAAGTTCTTAAAGCCGATTTTGAAGGAGAGGGTAAGGGTCGACTGCGGGTCGGCCTCAATCAGCGGGGAAATCAGCCAGTCGTCCTGCTGCGCGCCCGACGGGACGGTGACGCAGAGCATCTTCTCCCCCTCGAAACCGCGCACGAGGTTGCGCCAGGTAGAGCCCTGGGGAATCGCGCCGACATTAAGCGCCGAGCCCTGGGCGTTATAAACCTGGTCGCTGCCACCCTTGCCGTCGAGGTCGAGCGCCTCCCAGCCGCCGAAGGGACCTCCGAAATGTTCTTCGTAGCTTTCAAAGCCCTCCGTTAAAGCGACAGGGGCGTAGTCGGGATCAATCGCGTGGTTCCAGGAGAGTATGTCCGCTCCGTCGACACGCTCTACTCCGACCCCGGTAACAGAGGGGTTTTCCGAGAAAGCAGTCTCGACAGTAAGCCACTGCTTGTTGTTTGAAGCATCCTCGTCACCCTTCATTTCCAAGATAGCCTGGAACCGCAAGTCATCGAACTCGGAAGCAATGGCCGCGTCGATTCTAACCCAGACGGGGAGTTCCACTGAGCCGAGTGCGGGAATGTCAACCGGATCCGGTGTCGGGACCAAAAGTCTCTCCATAGCGGCAACTGACAACGAGTAATCTGCTGCGGCGACAGCCGTAGCGCTGTTGTTCGAAACCGTCATTTTCAGTATCGAGGTGCGCCCGGCCACGATCGGCCCGTCAGCCGCTAGCGCTACCGAGAGGTCCTTCCCCGCCATGTTGAAAATACGCACGTTATCGACAACTATATTGAACCCGTAGGCCGATACGGCGGTAAGGGCCACGCGGAACTGCGACGCTCCGGCGGGTATGGCATCGGATAGGGGCACGATATACTGCTTCCACCCCACGGCATCGCCGCCAATAGTCACTTCGGAGCCGGGAACGTCGGTCCACTCCCCTCCGTCGGCCGACACCTGCACCTTAACCAGGTCGTTGCCGACATTATGGTGGTAGAGATAGAACTGTATTACCGGGGCTGTGGCCGAAGCCGCGTCAATCGGGGCGGTCGCGAGGCGGGCCGAATTGCCCTTCATCGAACGGAAGGAATGGTAGTAGAGCAGGCCGCCGTCCCCGTCAAACGGTTCGGGCGAGGGCTTGTCCTCCGGCGCGGCTACCGCCTCCCAGTCGAAATTGCCGGAGACGCGCTCGGCGGTCCAGAACGGGGCCAGGCTCCCGTCGGCGAAAGAGTCGGCGAGCGGAAGCGCGAGCAGCCCGTCGGCGGCTGTCGCGAAAGGCGCCGCGGCCATTGCTGCCAGAATAGCGAGATAAAGATGCTTCATAAGATTGATTGAAGAAAAAAGGGCGCGCCTGAATCTCCCTTACGGCGCGCCCCTTCCGTTATATAAATTAGATAATTGGGTCGGTAGAATGTGGCGGTCAGTCGTGAACCGGGCGGATCTGGATGCCGCCGGCGCGGCTCCAGGAACTAACCTTATGCTCCTTGGAATTGATGCGGAGGGCCGAAGCGCCGGAGGAATCGGGGTTGCCGTTGGCAAAGTACGCCTCGGCGTCGCCGCACCAGTAGTAGCCGTCGGTCTGCGTTCCGCGGGGAAGCCCCTTGTAGGTCATGAAGCCGGAGGTCTTGAGGAAAATCGAGTTGCCGTTAGGCCCTGTGACGGTATAGCCCGTGCCGGTCCACTTCCAGGTGCAGCGGTCTACGAGTTCCTGCATCTCGGCCTTGGTAGGGATGCGCCATCCGTCGCCCCAGAGGAACTTCGCGGCGTCGTACTCGTCGGTGTCGGAAATCTGGTCGACAATCTGGCTCACCTTCGGCTCAGGCCATTTGTTTTTCCACTCGCTTTCGGGTATTTCGAGGAACTTGTAGTTGTAGGTGTGGGAATAATACTTCTCGACCAGCTCGCCCCAGCAGATGAAGGAGCCGTCGGTTCCCTGGCTGTTGGCGCCGAGGTTGTAGGGGGCCCACTTCACGGAGAGGCCCAGGTCGACCATCTCGCTTTCCGAAGGTACCTTCATGTCGGACCCTACCTCGGGGGCTTTCGGGCCGTAGACGGCGCGGATCGAGAAGCCCACGTCGGGATAGTCGACGCTGTTCTCGCCGCAGTCGCGGGTGGTGGCGGTGAAGTTGGCGCGGAAGTTGCGCACGTCAGCCGTTATGTCGGTAGTGGTAGCCTCGTTGGAGCTCCAGTAGAAGCAGGTAGTGCCGTCGTGGGTCTGCTCCGAGCCTACCATGTTGCCGGCGGCGGGGAGGAAGATCGTGTTGCCGTTGACTTTCGACGTACCCATCGCTCCGGCCACCCCGTTGACGGAGGTCCAGGTCCAGGAGCAGTTGCTGATCAGCTCCATCCATTCCTTCTGCGAGGGCATGCGCCACTGCTCGCCCCATTTCATATGGGCCACGTCATAACAGGTTCCCGAAATGTCGGCGCCGAGCTTGAGGAACTTCTCCCATTCGTCGTTGTCCCAGTCGTTGTAGTCCCAGTACATCCATTTGTAGGTGTCCTCGGAGTAGTTCTCCTTCGGCTCGATTTCGCCATAGGCGTAGAACGCGCCGTATTCTTCAGGAGCGGTCGCGCCGACATTGTATGTCGCCCATTTCACGGAAAGGCCCAGGTCGACGATCTTCTGGTCTGTCGGGTCGACGGGGGACTCGCCCTGGTTCTCGAACGTGATTTTGCTGACGTCGGCCACTTTCTTGACCTCCGAGTCGCCGTTCGTATAATGTATGCGCATCAGTTTCTCCTGCGCTCCGGCGGCGATAGTGCCCAGGGCGAGAAGCGAAAGCAGTGTAAGATTTCTCATATCGGTTAAAGGGAAACTTTTGTTACGAAATTGTTGATTTTAACGATGTAAATACCCGCGGGAAGTTCCGAGCGGCTGATTGTCAGGCTCTCCGAAGCCTTCGAGGCCATGACGAGAGAACCAGCGGCGTTGTAGACCTCTATGCGGCTACCGTCGGGGATATTGCCGAACGTTACCAGGCCGCCGCTGACGGCTACCGTGATGCCTCCGGCCGCTTCCGCGGTTTCGAGTCCCGACTTGCCGAGGAAGTCGATCGAGGCTATGTCGTCAAGCTCGAAAGATACCCCCTCCTCGTTCAGGCATGCGACAGTCAGCTTTCCTGCCAGGAAAGACACTTCCGGCTGCTTGTCAAGCAGGAAGACGTGCTCGTCGCCGCTGACGTGCTGCACACGCAGCGAAACCCCGGCGGCTCCGGCTGACGCCGCGGCCGCGAGCATTGTTAGGAGTAGAATGAATTTTCTCATCTGATTCGCGTGTGATATAAATAAAAAGTATTAAAATTGCTTATAATCTGACATAATTGGTTAACCCAATGCATAAACAAACAAAAGATATGCAAATATAAGCTAAACATCCCGTTTATTGTCCGTATATGCGATTAAAATATATGTATTTTTACTAACGTCTGTTAATAACACCCTTTCCGCGACACTTTGCGCCCTCCCGCCCCGCTTTCGCCCCCTTTTGCCACAAAGCGCCGCTCAGCGGCTCCCCGACGGTGCGTCCGCGGGCATCGACATACATAAATATTACCGTACATATATATTATTTAAGTTTCGCAAGTTTTCAACTTACTCCTTTTGAGGGCGAACGATGATTGGCCGGAGGCCATACATTTTGTCAAGAGGATGTTGCGGAATTAATAGTTTTGGCCTGTTGTATCTTGTGTAGGGACGCGGCGTGCCGCGTCAGGCTTGGGAATCAAGCAATTACTTATTAGCATAGTAGACGCGGCACGCCGCGTCCCTACACAAGCGTAGTTCTGCAACACCCTCAAAAGCGAACATCCCAGTGGTGCCCAGGAAGGGGTATACGCCGAACGGTGCAGTCCACCCCCTCCGGGGCTGCCTTCTATCCCCCGACCACCCCGGGCGTTGCCCGGGGTTAACAAGATTAATGGCCTCCGGCCATCCGCTTCTTTCACTTCAACTTGAGTTTGCGAAAGTTGAGTATATTATATGAAGGCGGCGCCATGGCGGTTCCCTCGATGCGGCAGCGGTATGCTCAATGTGTTATGATGTCGCGCCGACTGCGGAGAGGCGTAATTATAGCACCGGGTCGAGCGACCTCAGGGAGCGATGGCCTGGTGTTTGGTAAATAATACAATTTGAACACAAATATAATTGTCACTTCGGTACTCGATGGCACGACCGGGACAACGACCTCGTTGCAGGCAGCCGACGAGACTGCGGAAATATTCGTCGGGAATCTGAAACCGGGAGTCTACGCCGTTACATACACCATTGACGGTATGCCGGTAGATACCGCGAAATTCACCAAGCGATAACAGGTACTCGGTATCGTTTATCCGACATTACATCAGCCTGTAGGGACGCGGCGTGCCGCGTAAAATACGCCACATATTCAGCCGCTGTGATTACGCGGCACGCCGCGTCCCTACAAATTCGAATCTCGTTCGGTTTAAACGCGTGCGATCTATAACCTAACATCTGACAGGCGGCGGGGACGAATCCCTGCCACCTGTTTGCGGCACAGCGAGAACAATCCCGGGCGGTTCGGTGTTGACATGTTGAGTGCAAAATTTCCGTAAAAACTTTTGGAAAGTGAAAAAAAAGCCATACATTTGCGGATATTTAGTAAAAGGTGACAGAGAAAACAGCTTTTTCAGGCATCCCGATTCGCGATTTCATCAAATATGGCTTGCATTTTGCTTATCGGCATTGATTAACTTTCAGGCACTGTCGCCGGTCAAAGAAGAGAATTATTAATCGTTTTATCAACCAAAACTTGCTTTATGAAACAAAGCTTTACTCTTAAAGCAGTGGCTCTCGGCCTCGCAGCCGTTGCCACGCTCGGCGCTTCGGCAGTTCGCCCGCAGAAGCTCGCTAATTCGGAGACGCTTAGCAAGATCGCGCATCCCCTTTTTAACGGGGAAAAATCAGCACGCTCTACAGTTGCGGTAACTCCCATTTCGCAAAAGCTTGCGAAACAGGAATTACTGCAGATTCGTCCCGTCGTTGAAAAATTAGATCTCACAGCACAGAACGCAAGCCGCGCCATTGACCCTTATGGCAAATGGGAAGATGCCGGAACACTGGAGTATACCTTTACTCAGCTCTACAACAACGAGTTCATCAGCGAGTCCGCTAAGGTTAAATCCTATCCGTATCAGAAACGCGTTCATGCTCAGAACGACCAGCAGTTCCAAATCAAAGTCTCCAACTGGGGCGCATTCACAGAAGAGGAAAGCGGCGTACAGGGCGGACTTCCCGGCAGTGAGCTGATCCTCACAATCACACCCGCTCAGACAACGTCCGGCAAGACGGTTGGTGTAGTGACTACCGATAAGCAAGGCGTAAACTTAGGATGGCCTGTCAACTTCCCCACTTCGGACAATAGCCAGCTTCTCGTGGATATGTATTACTACGACGCATATACATACGTTTCGAATCTTGCGGCAATGAATACAGGCATAAGCCAGTCTACTGTAAATAAATATTACGGCACCTCGCAGTATGATTATGGTTCTGGCAAATTCGAAATATTTTGCTCGTATGCTGGAGAGTCCGGCACAGAGAATATAAACTATGGACTGGAATGGGGTGATTTTGACCAAACTACGGAACAGTATACCAGAATGTGGTATGATACCATCCAACTTTCCGGAAAGTTCTATAACTACGATGCTACAGTGAACGGTGGGTACTTCTATCGTAACCCCGGAGAGACCACCGGTCATTATAAGGTGCATTATGATATTAATGACAATGTCGTAGGAGTAGTCAAACTCATCAAAGGATCTATTAGTGATCAGACCACCTTAAATAATGAGTTCAATGCGATGTTAGATGCACTTGATGCTCCGACCGCTAATATGGCAGTATTTACTAACGAGGAAGGTTGGGCAGAACTTCTGGTTGATCCGTACGAAGATGGCGCTTATTCCCTTCTTTTCGGCTATTCTGATGGCATCGAGGACGCAAACAAGCAGATTAACTTCAAAGGAGGTGCAATTGGGGAGTATCTTGAAGGAGCTGAATATGTTTTGGATGGTTTCGCTAATTACCAGGATGTTGCAGTTCCCGCATTCTTCTCCTGTATCTTAAAACCGGGTTATACTATCACTGATTTGGGACTTCCGGCAGACTACAAGACGAACTGCTCTGTTGAAAAGTCGGAAAAGGAAACAGGCGCATACCGTCTTCGTGCGCCATACGCTCAATATCCATATGAGGCGCTTGACGGCTTAGATTATGAGCAATCTTTGGATTACCTCTATTACAATGTTTCCGATCCTTCGAAAGTGGTAATTGACTTCTCTCTGACAGGATTATCTTTAAATCTGGGTGAATCAGCCAGTGATGCGATGTATGTCGGGCTTGGCTCTGTTTCTGCTATATTTGATACAGCACAAATGGGCATTGATAACATTTATGGCACTTTCGCTGATAATAAAATCACGATGCCCTCTACCTCATACGTTCATACGTTCCAATTTACCGATCAGAACGGGCAGCCTGCTCCTGAAGACAAAACTATGACAGGTATATTAGGTTGCGTCTTAAATTACCAGTATAAATTGGGTGATTTCGCTGGCGCTACTAACCCGACTGATTTCCTGATTGAGACCGGCGTCGTTGACGCTATCGAGAACGTTGAGGCTTCGGCTGACGTTAACGCTCCCGTTGAGTACTACAACCTCCAGGGTCAGAAAGTTGTTAACCCCGCCGCCGGCCAGCTCGTAATCAAGAAGCAGGGCAGCAAGGTTACCAAGATGATCGCCCAGTAAGAATCCCACATATGAGCCGACCGCCTCGCCGCGGCGACACATAAAAATACCAACAACCGCGAAAGCCGCATCCTCCCCGGGTGCGGCTTTCCTGTTAGCGGCGGAGCCGCATCCACCTGAACATAATTCCGTTTGTCATCCCAACCGCTATCGCGTCCCTACCCGAGCACCATTCCATCCTGAGCACCATTCCTTCCCGGTCGCGCCGGGGAGCTTGTGGGGCTCGTGGATTTGGTTGGGATTAAAAGATTGGGGAATATTTGGAGGAACGGGGAAAAAGCGGTAACTTTGCGAAGCCGTAAGGAGGGAAGGCCCAGGAGGGGCCGCCCGTTTCGCGGCGATTGAAAATGGTAGACAAAGGAGACAGGGTCTCCCCCGGCGACAACCGGGGCGAGGCGCTTTCTTTATTTGTGCCGCGTAAAAAGATTCTGTTCAACGAAAATAATTAAAACACGAAATATATCATGGCACTGACTTACATGACCAAAGAGGGCTATCAGAAGAAAATGCAGGAGATAGCGTACCTCGAAAGCGTAGAACGTCCCCGCGTTTCGGCCGCGATCGCCGAGGCCCGCGACAAGGGGGACCTCTCGGAAAACTCGGAATACGACGCCGCCAAGGAGGCGCAGGGAATGCTTGAGATGAAAATCGCCAAGCTGAAGGACCTCGTGGCCAACGCCCGCATCATCGACGAGAGCAAGCTGTCGGCCGACGAGGTATCGATCCTCTCGCGCGTCAAGATGCGCAACGCGGCCAACGGGATGGTGACGGAATACACCATCGTGGCCGACTCGGAAGCGAACCTCCGCGAGAAGAAAATCGGGGTGTCGACCCCGATCGCCAAGGGGCTGCTGGGCCACAAGGTCGGCGACATCGTGGAGATTACCGTTCCGGCGGGAGTGATGAAGTTTGAGATACAGGAAATCGCTGTCGGCGACTAACCAAGGACGTGTCATAACGGCCCATCTGCGTCGTCGCTTGAAGGTTCGGCCTCGGTCACAATCTTCAGATTGCTCCCGTCGGCC
>CALBWF010000031.1:0-74988 GCA_937969265.1 uncultured Porphyromonadaceae bacterium | reverse complement strand
TACTTCATAAAAAGCACCCCAAAAGTTTTTTGTCTAACTTTTGGGGTGCAGTTCAATTCTGATTCACCCTCTTTTCGTAACCTGCTGTAAAACATAAAACAAAGCCCTGACTTTCACAAGCCGGGGCTTTGTCATATCACAAAGATTTTGTATCTTTGTGGTATACAAAGAATTAAATGTCTGCAAAGATACACTTTCGGGATTACAATCCCAAACAAACGATTCTTTTTCCGCAGCGTCTCGACAAAGATATTGCGGAAAACGAGCCTGTCCGGGTTGTGGACGCGGTCATCGACAATCTCAGGCTCGAAAATTTCAGGAAACTGTACAAGGAACGCGGCCGCAGCCCGTATCATCCCAGGATGATGCTGAAGGCCGTCATTTACGGCTACATGAACAATCTCTATTCGTGCCGGAAGATAGAGACGGCTTTGAAGCGCGACATCCACTTCATATGGCTTGCCGGATATGAGCGGCCCGACTTCAACACCATCAACCGTTTCCGCAACCGTGTCAAGGAAGAAATCAACCGGGTGTTTACCCAACTGGTCATAGTTCTTGCCGAGAGGGGCTTCATCACGCTTGATGTCGAATACATCGACGGCACCAAGATTGAGTCGAAAGCAAACAAATACACCTTTGTATGGAAAAAGACCACGGAAAAGGACAGGGCAAAACTTATCAGCAAGATAAACGCGCTTCTGGAGCAGATAGACGAGGCCATAGCGCGGGAAAACGCGGAGCGGGAAAACGGACAGAGCTTTACTCCGGCAGACCTAAGGGACATAGCCGAAGAGCTTAACCGCAACCTCGAGAATGAATCCGGGCCCGAGACCAAAGAACAGAAAGACAGGCTCAGGGAACGCAAAAAACAGATAACGCAGCTCAGGGAACACGCCGACAAACTCGGCGAGTACGATGAAAAGCTGGATATTCTTGGCGGGCGCAACTCATATTCCAAGACCGATCATGACGCCACCTTCATGCGGATGAAAGAAGACGCCATGAACAACGGCCAGACAAAACCCGGATATAACCTGCAGATCGGGACGGAAAACCAGTTCATCCTCGACTTCGGGTTGTTCCAGACTCCCGGTGATCCGCTGACAATGATACCGTTCTTCAATTCTTTCTCAGACCGTTACGGCAAACTCCCGCAGACGGGCGTCGCCGACTCCGGGTATGGTTCCGAGGAAAACTACCGCTTCATGGAAGAAGCCGGAATCGAGGCCTTTGTCAAATACAACTGGTTCCACCGCGAACAACACATGCGTTATGAGCCGAACCCGTTCAGCCCGCAGGCTCTTCATTATAATGCCGAAGACGATTATTATGTGTGTCCGATGGGGCAGCGCATGGAGCGCGTAGGCACGACACGCACAAAAACCGAAAGCGGATATGTCACTGAAAGCGCCAGCTACAAGGCACAGCGATGCGAGGGCTGCCCTCTGAGGGGAAGCTGCTTCAAGGCAAAAGGAGACCGGATAATGGAAGTCAACCACAGACTCAACGAATACCGTCGGAAAGCCCGTGAACGGCTGACTTCGGAAGAAGGAATAAAGCACAGGGGACGACGATGTGTCGAGCCCGAGGCCGTTTTCGGACAGATGAAACACGACATGGCATACAAACGGTTCAGGCACGTTGGAATGGACAAGGTCAAAATGGACTTTGCCTTCTTCGCCATTGCCTTCAATCTGAAGAAATTGTGTTCAAAAATAGCGAAACAGGCCCAAAACGGGGGAAATACACCCCAATCAGGCCTGTTTTTACAATTTTATCAAATTTTACGTCTTGAGAATCGGATATTTTGGGAATGTCTCCAAAAATCAGTTGCCTCATCTTTATCGGATTCTCAGGCGGCTTAAAAACGAGGGTGAACCAAAAATCTTAATTTTGATACACCCTCGTTCGTTATAGTAGCAGAAGGAAGATTAGCGGTTGAACCGCTTCTTGCCATTCTGTATTACAAAGCCGCGGTAGTCTTTACTGACTTTCTGCCCCAGGACATTGTAGCAGTCACCTTCGCCGGGGTTCTCCTCGGCGGCTACCTCCTCGATAAACGAAGTGTTGCGGCTAAGGGTTACTTCCTGTCCGGCCTCGGTAGGAATGTCATAGAGGTATGTCTTAGGAAGGTTGGTAGCGGGAATCTTCGACATATCGGCAACGATGGGGTCAGGCATCCCGTAAGGCAGTGTCAGAGCGTTGGTGTTAACCCCCTCAGCTGTCGAGAGCGGGGAGCCGTCGGCCATACGGAGAACGGAGTTGGAGCGGAGGCGCAGGTTGCCGCCGAGGGTCGACTTGACCGTTACACTTTCTACCTTGCCTTCCTTCCAGATGAGCTTCACTATCTCGAAGCCGCCGCGGGCGCGGAGGCCTTCTACCTTGCCGTCGGACCACGCCGAAGGGAGCGCCGGAAGCAGGTGGACGAATCCGGCATGCGACTGCAACAGCATCTCTGCTATTCCGGCGCAGCATCCGAAGTTGCCGTCAATCTGGAAGGGAGCGTGGGCGTCAAACATATTGGCGTAGGTACCGCCGTTAGGGTCAGAAAGGGTAATGTCAGGATGAACAAGGCGGATCTGGTTCTTGATTATAGCGAGAGCGTGGTCGCCGTCGAGCATGCGGGCCCATTCGCAGACCTTCCAACCCATCGACCATCCGCGGGCGGCATCGCCGCGGCCGACAAGCGACTTATGAACCCCTTGGAACAGAGTCGGATTCTCATAAGGGGAAACCTGGTTGCCAGGGTAAGCGCCCCAGAGATGGGAGAGGTGGCGGTGTGAGGTTGACTCGCGGTCCCAGTCCTCCTGCCATTCCTGCACCTGGCCGTAGCGACCTATCTTGTAAGGCGTAAGTTTCGCTTTCAGCGCGTCGAGGTCAGCGGCGAAGGAAGCGTCCCTGCCGAGAACCCGGGCGGCTTCGGCGGTATTTTTCAGAACGTCGTAGACCATCTGGTTATCCATTGCCACACCCCCGAAGAGAGCGACATTCATCTCCTTACCCTCGCTTGTCGTATACTTCCATTTTCCGGGATGGTTCTCGGGGGAGTTCGACGGGCAGACAACCATATAGCCGGTCTCGGGATCCTTGACCAGGAAATCCTGGAAAAATTCGGAGCACCCCTTCATCACGGGATATACCTCGGCGAGATATTCCTTGTCGCCGGAGAAGAGGTATTTTTCCCAAAGGTGGGAGCAGAACCAGGCGTTGCAGGTAGGCCAGATTCCGACGGAACCGTTGTCGACAGCCCCGGTCACGCGCCAGAGGTCGGTATTATGGTGGAGCACCCATCCGCGGGCTCCGTACATCTCCCGGGCAGTCACGGCACCGGTCTGGGCTACATCCTTAACCATCTCGACGAACGGCTCGTGACATTCCGCAAGGTTCGCTACCTCGGCGGCCCAGTAGTTCATCTCGACGTTGATGTTGGAGGTATATTTCGAGTCCCAGGCGGGATACTGGCGGGCGTTGGGATTCCAAATGCCCTGGAGGTTGGCGGGCTGTGTGCCGGGCTGCGAGGAGCTGATCAGCAGGTAGCGTCCGAACTGGAAATAGTTCGCGACGAGGCCCGGGTCGTTGCCGTTTTTATTGTAATCCTTGATGCGCGTCTCGGTATCCTTCTTCGCCTGCTCGGCGTTCTCTCCCAGATCGAGGTCAACGCGGGCGAACTGTTCGCTGTATTTCCCGACATGGTCGGAAAGCGTCGAAGCATAATCCTTGTTCTTGGCGAGATAGTCGGTCATATAGGCCAGGGCCTTGGCCTCGGCGTCGCCGCTGATGTCGTTGTAGCTCTCAAAGTTGGTCGCGGAAGAGATGATGATGGTCGCGATTGTCGCGTCGCTGACTTCGATAGTCGGAGCGGAGGTGTTGCCTGCCACTATTCCCTGCTGGATGATGTTCTGACTGCCGGTGTTGGTCTGCGTTCCGCCCTCGTTTATAACCTTTATGAAGGTGAAGCAGTTGAGCTTGTTGTCGATGTTTTCCGATTTGTCGCGGGCCGGGACGAGGGATGCCTTGATCATGCCGTCGGCTGTAATCTCGTTAACGCCGAGTTTCTCCATATTGGTCTTGATCGGGGCTGCGTAGCAGAGGTTGAAATCCAGCTTGCCCGGCTCGGAAGCCTCCAGACGGATAACGGTCACATTGTCAGCGAAGGAGGTGAACACCTCGCGGGTATATGTGACACCGTTGGCCACATAGGATGTCGTCACGACAGCCCGGCCGAGGTCAAGGTCGCGGACATATGCCTGAACGTCGCGGGAGTCGGCGGTAGCGCCCGGCTCCTCATCGTTGTAGCGGTGGCCGGGGAAGCCAAGGAGGACACAGCCGGCAGCCTGGTATTGGGCGCCGTGCGACGCCGTGGACTGGAAGTTGGGGATTGCCAGCTTCTGCGCCTCGGTGTAGTTCTTCTTGAAAATCAGGTCGCGGACCTGCGCCAGCACGTTCTTCGCGTTGGGGTTATGGTTCTGGTTGGGCGACTGGCCCCAGAACGTGTCCTCGTTGAGCTGGATGGTGTCTTTCGCGACGCTGCCGCTGACCATCGCTCCGAGGCGGCCGTTGCCGAGGGGAAGCGACTCCTCCCAATAGGAGGCGGGACGATTGTACCACAGGCGGTTCTTGCTGTCGAGCACCGGCGGAGGCACAGGGCGCTTGTCCGAAGTGGTGAATGTCACGGAATACTCTTCGGCGCACACGTTCCCGGCAAGGTCGGAGAACGAATTGGCGGGCACCTTGAAGGTATAGGGGGTTGACAGGTCGAGCTCCTCGAAAGCGAAGGTCACCTTGGCGTTGCTGACAACCGGCTTGAGGCTCTGCGACTTCCTGTTTGTGTTGTTCGTCAGAGTACCGACAACGCCATCAGCCGCCACCACGCTCTCGTTGAAGTTCATCGTTATCTTGCCTGTCGGGACGACATCGGCCTCACCTTCCGCTGGAATAACGCTGACAAGAGCCGGAGCCTGGAAGTCATCCGCCAGGATGTTGAGATATTTCAGGTTATAGTTGCTGGTTTTGGTCGCCGACTGAATCAGCATACGCACGATCAGGCTCTCCTTGTTGTCGGCCTTGAGGTCGTAGGTGGCGTCGTTGTAAGAGTTCCAGTGACTTGCGGCCGTATAATCGTTAAGTATGGTCCAGGTATTCCCGCCGTCAACGGAGTAAACGACTCCGAATTTCGTCGAGGAACTGGAGCCGTCGCCGATGGCGAAGTTCAGCTTGACGTTGGAGAGGGAGGTAGTGGGCATCGCGACCTCGAAGAACTGGTCGTGCTTCGAACCGTCAGTGTAATCCGCCTTGGGAGTGAAATTGGTTGTCGAAGCGGTATTCAGACGCAGCAGGTAGCTTGGGGTCGAACCGCTGGAAGTGAGCTGCCATTTTCCGTCGCTTGTATGGACTGTTATTTTGCAATCCTCCCTGGCAAGGGCGCAACTGTTGGGAAGGAAGTAGGGCTGCTTGGTCGACCATCGTTCGTTGGAGGATGCCGACCACCCCTCTTCGTTCGGAGTGTAGATAACGGTCGAGCCGCTGCTCTCAGCGTCGTAGCCGGTAGTAAATTCCCAGTGGGCCGCTACCGTCTGCTCCGCGCCGAGGGCCGAAAGCGCGCTCATCGCCGCCAATGTGGCAAACAAAGTTTTTCTCATGGTGTCTGTATGAGGTTACGGTTAAGGATAATTATTTGTCGCAAAGTTAACAGCAAGCCTCTCTTCGGCCGGGGAAAATCGGGTCATTAAGCTGGAAAATCGGGTCAAACATTCGGAAATTACCAATTTTTCACCTAATTTTGAACGGAATTTGAGATTATCTGCCGATGAAGATATTCCTGCGCCTCGCGGTTTTCGCAGCCATTATGCTGACCGCCCTCCCTTGCTCCGGGAGGACGACGGAACGCTACGACCATACCCGCGGCCTTTCAAGCTCGCGCATCGGCGGAGGCGTGCAGGACCAGGACGGACTTTTATGGTTCGCGACCTGGAACGGACTGAACTGCTACGACGGCTACGACTTCCACTGGGTCAAAATCCGTCCCGGCGACAACGCACCGGTCAACACCGACCGCATCCGCGACATACTCCTCTCGCCCGACAGGAGTATCTTCTGCCGCACTGACGACGGTATTTACGAGTTCTCTCTTGACTCATACTCCTTCAATAATATTTCCGAAGCCCGAAGAGACTCGCTCGCTCCGCTGATGGGGCAGAACTGGGAAGGGCTTACTGACACGCAAGGTAATATATGGACAGCGGATGTAACCGGCCTGTACAAAATTTTCGACAGACATCATCCGGCCCGCATTCTCGAAGGCACGGAAGGCGCACATCCGCGCTCCTTCCTTCTCGACAGCGACGGCAGGCTGTTGATCGGATGCCGCGCGGACCGCTCTATAAAGATTTTCCAACCCGGCGACCCGGTTCCGGAAATCATAAAGCTCGATACAGCTCCGTACGTCCTGTATCAGACCCGCGCGGGAGACATTTGGGCGGGTTGCAAGCCGGGAGCGCTGATAAAGCTCGGCAAGCAGGCAGTCTCCCAGGATGCCGTCTACGACATACAGGAGGACAGCCGGGGCCGGCTCTGGCTCGCGACATTCGGCAACGGGATAAAGTGCGTTCCCAACCCGGAGACGGAACGCCCCGCCGTCTCCCCCACCCTCGGCGGATACAAGGTACGGCAGTTACTGATAACCCCAGGCGACCGAATCATCGCGGCTACCACGGAAGGTCTGCTTATCGGGCAGACAGACCCGGACAACCATATGAACACCAAGCTGCGGCAAATACGCCGCGACGGGAGCGACCCCGAAAGCCTGGCGAGCGACGCCACAATGGCCCTCGCCCGCGACTCGAAAGGGAACATCTTTATCGCCACGGAAACATCAGGTGTTGACATGGTCAGCGAGGAAGCGCTCTTCTCCGAGCGCCCGGCGTTCACCCACTTCAACCGCAGAAACTCTACCCTGACAAGCGACATATGCAAGGCCATGAAGCTCGACTCCGACACCCTTCTGATGATTGTCGGAACCGAGAACGTTATGGCTTTCAACCCCGAAACCCGCCATACGGTCAATTTAGGAAAGACTTTCTGGTCTGACTCCTGCCTGTTCGCGGAAACGACTCCCCTCCGCCTCCCCGACGGCACCTGGCTCTTCGGAGCCGAAGAGGGAGCGTTTGTCGCCACACCCCATAACATCTATACCCGCGGATTCGTGCCTCAAATCCTCTTTACAACCTTGGCTGTCAACGGAGAAACGGAAGAGTTCTGTCTTGTCCCGAAAGAAACGCTCGAACTCCCGGCCGACCAACGCAACGCGACTATCGGCTTCGCCGCTCTCGACTTCATCGACAACAGCGGAATCCTGTACCGCACGAGGGTCGACGGCTCACCTTGGACCACCGCCGACCGCACCCGCGGCGTCACCCTGTTCAATCTCTCTCCGGGCGACCATCTGCTTGAGGTTCAGTCGACCGACCGGTACGGGCGTTGGGTTGACAACAACCGGCAGCTCTCAATCTCGGTCGTTCCCTATTGGTATGAGACCTGGTGGGCTACGACGCTGTTCTTCCTGCTCTCAATCGCAGCCGCGGGAGGAGCCGTCTACACTTATCTTTATGTTCGGCGGATGAAACGGCAGCGCCGCGAACTGCTCGACAAGTACATGGCGCTCATACGGAGCCGGGAAGAGAGCCGGGAAGCTGACACGCCCCAGGCTGACAACGAGACTGAGCAATCCGAACCTACCCCGACCGGGGAGACGCCGCAGCCGGAGGATAGCCCCTTCCTTAACCGAGTACGCCGCTATATAGAGGAGAATATCGACAATCCCGAAGCTAATATCGACGATATGGCCGCGGCGGCCGCGGCAAGCCGTTCGACGCTGAACCGCCATTTGCGGTCGCAGCTCGGAGTCTCCGCGGCGCAGCTTCTGATCGAGGCGCGCCTGCAAAGGGCCGAGCAGTTTCTGCGCGACCGGCCCGAACTCTCTGTCGCCGAAATCTCCGTGATGTGCGGCTACTCCGACCCCCAGTACTTCCAGCGCGTGTTCAAAACCAAGCGGGGCTACGCGCCATCCTCCATCCGCCAGACAGACAATAAAAAAATATAGCCGCAAATCTTTTTTGTCGGAATTTTGTTTAATCAGGGGAAACCGGGTTAATCCCGCATCCCCCCAGCCCAAACCACATACCAAGAACCCATGGACAAGAAAGACCTGATATTTTTCTCCGGCGACGGCCAGGGGCTGACCTCTACCTCTGCCAACCATGTAGCCAATATGGCCAAAGAAATGGTGCGGGGAATCGAAGCCTCGCTCGACAACCTCGTGTTCTACTCGACCAAGGTATCGCTTATCGGAAACGAGACAACCAACATCCTCGAACACGGAGCCACGGCAGCCGACATCGAAGCGGTTGCCGGAAAGCTGCGCGCCACGGCGAAAGCCAAATCGCTGATCGCCTGGCTCAGGGAGGCCATCAAGGCGAAAGAACGGCTCCTGAAGGAAGCGGAGGAGCTCTCGCTCGAAGAATGGGCGAAGGAGTCCGGCGTCGAACTGTCGAAAGCGCCCGAAATGGGCCACATTCTGACCGAGGACGAGTATTACGCTTCCCTTACCCTCGACGAACGCAACCGGTATTACGAGACGGAGACCGTGGCCGCGGTAATCGGGCAGGCCATACATCCCGACGGGAGCTTCGCCAACGCCCGGAAGGACCTTACCGACCATATCCAGCGACCCCACGAGGTCAAAGGTGACGGCCGCGACACCCTCATCTACACCTTCGAGCCGACCGTCAGCGACCAACTTGTCGAAGATACATATTTCTCCCTCCAAAAGCAGTACCGCGAGGCGCAGGCGCGGCTCAACTCAATGAAATTCGACTGCCAGCGGGCGGTGACGGAGTCCGCCGTCAAAGCGAAGACCGAATACGCCGAGGCCGTCAAGCGCTTCGGCGAGGAGCGCCGCCTTCTCGAAGCGCGCCGAGCCGAGCATATCCAGCGGCAGGTGAAGGAAATTTCAGGCTACAAAATCGTAATCCCCGCATCACTCCGGGAGATTTTCGACGAGGTAAACCGCCTGGGCAAAAAATAACCGACGAGTCGGAACCGCCGCGACCCGTTTGCGGCGCGGCGTTCCTAATGCGGCCGGACGGGTGCCAGCCACGCATAAGTCGGAAACACGACTGCTGCTCTCTCTCCAACAGTGGCGGCGGACACGCTTCGCCGCACGTATTCTTGAAATCCTTTGGCCGGGTACGCAAGTTTTCCCAAGCCGTTGAAGACTTGACTGTTCGGAGGCTGTTTTTGTTCTTGCCGCGTATCCGGGTTCTCGATTTCGGTCTTGTTTTCGTTTTTATCGGCACACCGTCCGGCCGCAACCCGTCTTTTTCAAAGACTTGCGCCTCCGGGTTACGCCTCCGGGGCAGCAACTCCCCGGAAGGCCCGGAACTCCGCGTAGTCGCGGATATAGTCCTCTTCCGAGAAACCTTCGGAAGCGAGCACCAGGCATATCGAGCCGGAAGAGAAGCTCTGCTCCGACGCCCATATGCCGGGAGGAATGTGAAGCCCGTAGAACGGCCTGTTCAGCAGGAGCGTACGGGTATTGACCCCGTCGTCAAGCACTACCTCGAAACTGCCGCTGGCGGCCACCAGGAGCTGGTGGCACGATTTGTGGGCGTGCGCCCCGCGGGCTTCCCCTCCGGGAATGTCGAAGGAATAGAACACCCGCTTTATGTCGAACGGCACGTTGACAAAGGGATGGATCGGAGTGATATTACCCGCGCGGTCCTCAACGCGCGGCAACCCGATCAGCGAGCAGTCGAATACCGTAGGGGTGTATTTCATCGCTTATACCTCTTAAATTCATCGTAATCCCGGATATAGTCTTCCGGTGTATAGGGGGTTGACGCAAGCACCAGCGCCAGGGAGTTGGTCGAGAAATCGGTCATCTCGCGCCATACGCCTTTCGGAACGTAAAGGCCGTAATACGACCTCTTTAACGAAAAACAACGTTTCTCATGGCCGTCGTCGACCTCGACGTCGAAACTCCCCGAAAGAGCGACTATGAATTCCTCATTCTCGCAGTAGGCGTGGCCGCCGCGGTGCTCCCCTCCGGGCACATCGTAAATCCAGTAGGCCCGCTCGATTTTGAACGGAATCTGCTTGAACTCCTCGATAAACGAGAGGTTGCCCCGCTGGTCGAGGTATTTCGGCAGGTTGATTATATGTGGCTTCGCTATATCCGTCATGGTAGTTTTTCGGTTTGGACAAAGATACGAATAAGTCGAGAGCAAATCAAATTAAATTTGATTTGCCGAGCGGTAGTATCTTAGGCGAAGCCAAATATACGGATTTATTTCTGATTTATAGCTATCTTTGCGACATGCAATTTCTCACTGACGAAAACATACTGATTACAGGGGCCCTCCTGCTGATCTCGGGCGTCCTGATAGGCAAGACAAGCTACCGCACAGGCCTTCCCCTGCTGCTGATATTCCTCCTGGTTGGCATGGGCTTCGGAACTGACGGGCTCGGCATACAGTTCGGCAACATGCACGCGGCGCAGTTCGTCGGGATGATCGCGCTGTGTGTGATTCTGTTCTCCGGCGGCATGTCGACGCGGCTGTCGGCCATACGCCCCGTGCTCGTGCCGGGACTCGTGCTGTCTACCGTCGGTGTGCTACTTACCGCCCTCCTTACCGGCCTCTTTATCTTCTGGCTGTCGGGAATGCCCTGGACAAATATCCATTTCGCGCTGATTCCATCGCTGCTGCTTGCCGCGACTATGTCATCGACCGACTCCGCGTCGGTCTTCGGAATACTCGGAACCCACAAAATCGGGCTGCGTCAGAACCTGCGCCCTATGCTTGAACTGGAAAGCGGCTCTAACGACCCGATGGCGTATATGCTGACAATCATCCTTATAGAGGCTATAACCCTCGGAAGTTCGCTCTCTGGATGGATGCTTCTGGGGCAGTTGGCGTTGCAGTTCGGCGTAGGCGGAGCCCTCGGCATAGGGCTGGGGTTCGCCGCCCGCTGGCTCCTCGACTTCTACCGTCGCATTGGCAACAAGTCGGAAGACGCGGGACAGGCTACCGCTATGAGCGCCATACTCGTAATCGGCTCGGTATTCCTCACTTACGCCGGTACAGCGGCGCTCGGAGGGAACGGCTACCTGGCCGTCTACATCTGCGGCATAGTGCTCGGCAACTCCAGGATTCCCCACCATCGCGGCATATCGAAATTCATGGACGGTATGACCTGGCTCGCGCAAATCGTTGTCTTCCTGATGTTGGGGCTGTTGGTCAACCCGCATGAGATGTTGTCCGTGGCGGCGGTTTCGTTCCTGGTCGGTATCTTTATGATTCTTGTCGGGCGACCGCTGAGTGTATTCCTGTGCCTCGCGCCGTTCAGACGCATAAATCTGAGAGCCAAGACATTCGTCTCGTGGGTGGGTCTCAGGGGAGCCGTGCCCATTATCTTCGCCACCTACCCCGTTGTTGCCGACGTTCCCGGAGCGTCGCAGATTTTCAACATCGTGTTCTTCGTCACCCTCCTCTCGCTCCTTATCCAGGGCACTACGGTCATCACCGCCGCCAAAAAGCTCCGGCTGATTGAGGAAACAGCCCCGACAGAGGAGGATTTCGGAGTAGAGCTGGCCGACGAGCACCCGACATCCCTCCACACCCTCGTCCTTTCCGAGCAGGACATGGCGGCCGGCAACACCCTGAGCCAGATACCTCTCCCCGAAGGTAGCCTGGTAATGATGATTCGCCGCGGCGACCGCTACATCGTCCCCAACGGCAAGCGCCGCCTCCTCCCCGGCGACTCCCTCCTCATCATCCGCGAGTCCCCCTCCCGCTAATTCCTCCACCCTCTCCCTCTTTTCCCCCTCTCCTTCCCCTCTCCTCTCTCTTCCCCCCTCCCGGTTCCGGTCCCGCACCTCCCTCCCTCTCTCCCTTTTCGCCCTCCTTCTCCCCCTCCTTCTCCCCCTTGATTTCCCGCCGCGGAAGTATTCCCGTTCTGTGGAGCGAGCGTAAGCGAGCGGCCTCCCCTCTTTGCCCCTTGTCCTCCCTTTGCCCCTCTTCCTCCCCTCCCCTTTCCCCTATATTTCCCCTAACTAAAATCAACCGCCGATGGCCTCTCCCTTCCTTACCCGCAAGCGCCCCGATTATCTGGCAAGAGCCGCCTGGCACGACTACTCCGACCGCTGCATATACCTCGTAACCTTCAACGCCGCCCCCGGCATCGCATCTTTTTCAACCATCGAGACAGAAAACCGAGACAACAACCTCACCGCCGTATGCAGTCTGTCAGGCCTGGGAGAAATCATCAACTCGGAGATAAGAAACCTCCCATCCTACTTTCCGCATATAAGCGTCCTGAGCCATTGCGTAATGCCCGACCTCGTCCATCTGGTCATCTTCGTCAGAATCAAAACCGAAACCACTCTCGGCCAAATCATCGCCTCCCTTAAAGGTAATTGCAGCAAAGCCGCGATAGCCCGTTATCCCGAACTGGCAGCCTCTACTGAGAATAACGGTCTGTTCCGCAAAGGTTTCAATGACAAAATCGTACTAAAAGAGAGTCAGTTAAAGACCTTCATCCGCTATGTCGAGGATAATCCCCGACGGTATCATATCCGCAAAAGCAATCCTCAATATTTCTGCCGCGTCAACAGGATTCTGATAAACGAGGTCGAATATGCTTGTTACGGCAACTTCCTGCTCCTCAGGAACTGCCTGATTTCCGCCGTCAGGATTAGCCGCAGATTCACCCCCACGGAACTGCAAGCGCGCCGGATGGGGTGGGAGGAGGTTATACGCTCCGGGGGCGTACTGGTCTCCCCCTTTATCAGCGCGGCAGAAAAAGAAATCAGAGACAAAGCTTACGAAAGCAATGCAAAAATCATATTGCTGACCTCAAACGGATTCCCCGACCGATACAAACCCGCCGGACGGGAATTTGAACTTTGCGCCGAGGGACGACTGCTAATCATAGCGCCAGCCCGATATGCCACCCGCGAACACGACCTGACAAGAGCCGAATGTCTGCGGCTTAACGCCCTCGCGGAACTCATAGCGGCGCAAGGAGCCGCCCTGGCCCTGCGGAACAGATAGCAGGGAAGCAGGCGAGGGGAGGCAAACAATGGGAGACCGCTCGCTTACGCTCGCTCCACAGAACAGAGTCACTTATTCATCGGGAATAAGCGGCATACTTAGGGGCCTCCCCGCCGTGCTGATGGCCCTCTTCGCCGCGGAAGTATTCCCGTTCTGTGTAGCGAGCGTAAGCGAGCGGCCTCCCCTCTCCCTCCCCCCCCTTGAATCTTTCTGCCCCGTTTCCGATAGTAGGAAAGCCGACCAATGTAAGCCAAACAGGGGAGGCAGCCGGGCTGCCTCCCCTGTTTGGTATTTGCGCTGCAGCGCATCCGGAATTGCGGATAGCGCCGTGCGCCGGATCTTTAACGCTGGTTATTTGACGATTACCTTCGCCGCGGTTTTGCCGGCGGTTACAAGGTAGAGGCCGGAAACAACGGGGACGCGTACTTTCGACGCGGCGGTTGCGGAGTAGATGGTCGCTCCGTCGACTGCGGCGACGGTAACAACCTCTCCGGCTGCGCCGAGAACTTCGATGGCGCCGTCAAACGCACGGATGACAACGTTGGTGGCTTCCACGCAGTCGAGACCGACCTGGGTCATATCGACAAGAACCTCATTGGATACGCGCGATTCACCGGCGGGATAGAGGGCGGTCACAGCGTAGGTGTAAGTCGAGGTGTTGTCAACAGCCTCATCAGTATAGGCGGGTACGGCAAGCGGCTCGGCTGTCAGTTTAACCTTGTCGCGGTAAACGTTATAACCGGTAACGGCAATCGTCTCGGTAGGACCATTCTTCGCACGGAAGGAGATGTCGTCGACAAAGAGCATATACTGGTCGTAGCTCGTGCAGCGGATCGCGAAGTACTTGGCTCCGGCGGGGAGATAGGCGGTGTACTGGGTCCACATGGCCGGAATTGCCTTGAACTCCTGTACGAGCTTGAAGTCTTCGACATTTGTCCCGGTAGTCGAATAGAGAATCTCGAACGTCTCCAGATACTGCGTCTGGTCGGCATCAGCCTTGAAGCTGGAAGCCCAGAGGGAGATTACCTGGGGGAGGCCGGTGAGTTCGGGCGAAATAGCCCAGTCGTCGCTCTGAATCATCTTCTGTCCCTGCATCACATACATCGAGCAAAGGAACTGGTGGCCCGAATGAGCCGCGAACTGAGTGCTCTGGAGCGACTCATGGGTGTTATCCATAACGAAGAAGGACTGACGGCCGCTCACGGGGATTTTCTTGTTGCCGATGCCGCCGATTGTGGCCTTGTCGCCATCGTAGAACGTCCATCCGGGGACAGAGGTATTCCAGGAGAGAGCCGGGTCGTCGAAGCTGTGTGTCTCGGCGGCAATCTGGTCGGAAAGGCCGGCTGGTTCGCTCCACTGGAGTACAACCTTGCCGTCGTTGTTGGCAGCGGTAAGGTCTGTTACTGTCGGGAGGGAATTGTCGCGGACTTCGACAACCGTCTCCTTGACATTGTCGGCTTCCACGAGGTCTGGACCATATTCGATCTCAGCCTTGAAGGTAACGGCGTCGGGAGCGTAAATGTCGAAGGTGTGGTTGAACGTAACGGCAGTCGCTCCGTCAGGCTCGATCGCGGCGCCGCTCTTGGTCGCGAGAAGTTCGTCGTCGCGGTAGAGGTTGACCTTGTAGCCCAGGGCGCGGTTGAGGCCCATGTTGGCGATGTTGACGTTGATGTCAAACGCCGTGTTTCTCTCAACCGACGCGGGAACATCAATCGAACGGAGCGACAGGTTATGCTCGGCATAGGATGTTACCTGGAACGCGTCGAGATAATGGAACGCATACTGTACGGAGGTCGAAATCACGCGGATCTGGATTGACTGTCCGGCGAAATCGTCGAGAGGCACTACAACCTTGTTCCACTGGTTCTCCGAGCCTGTCTGGCCGACGGTCGAGGAATAGAGCTTCTGGTAGCCGGCTCCGCTGTTGACCTCGACTTCGACGAGGTTGGTATTCTCGTTAGAGGTCTTGAAGTTGTAAACGTAGAAGATGAACGCGGGCACGGCCAGGTCGCCGAGGTCGATTTTGCCGGTCATCAGCGCGCACTTCGCGGGGAGGTACCCCTCGTAGTACATCAGGCCCCCGTCTTCGTCGTAAGGATAGATTCCGTAAGCCTCATCCTTGTCGATGATGGTCCAGCGGTCTGTACCCTGCATAACCTCGTAACCGATAAGCGATTTAACAGAGCCGTTGCTGAACGACTCGCTCCAGGGCGCGGTATATGCGGCGCCTACCGCTGTCATAGAAGAGGGTTTCGGCTTCGCGGCGCCACCCTCAGTCACAGCTTCGACGAGAGTCTGTACGAACTTCTGACCGTCAGCCGCGTCGAGAGCGTCATACTCGTAAGTAGTGCCCTTTACGTTTTCTGCAAGCACGATCTGCTCGCCGCTCATGTACTTCGACACGCGGTAAACGACATCGTCGGCACCAAGAGTGCGCCCGTCGACATCCTGGGTCACAGGAGTCCAGGTAGCGACAACATGGCCCGGCTCGCTCTCCGTCATCGTAACGCTCTCAGGCTGCAGCGGGGTGCTGAAGCCGACAAAGGTTTCAGCGGAAGCCGTGGCTCCGGCGCCGTGACGGTTGTAGCAGATAACCGTATAGGTATGGTTGCCGCCGGCGGGATCGGTATCGTCAACGATAGAGAAGGGCTGTCCTACAGCGAAGCCCTCGGTAACGGTCTTCACTACCTCGCCGTCGCGCTGCAGCTCTATCGAGGTTACAGCGTCAAGGGGATTCCCCACGAGATTGACAGCGGGAAGGGTGAAGCTGATTGTCGCGGAATGAGCGCCGGTCGGGTCCGCGACAGCCGTCATCTCCGTGACAGCACCCGGAGCGAGGGTCGACACACCTTCGCGGATAGTAACGCTCTCGACATACAGGTAGCCTCCGGCGGCGGAAGTCGTGTGGATGCCCATATAGCAGGTTCCGTCAGCTTCAGCCAGAAGAGCGCCGTTGAAAGCCGTGTAAGTCCCGGTCTGCACGTCGGTAGAGGGGATAACGGTGTTGGTCATCGCGGCTGCGTCGGCTGTGGCTCCGGCCTTTACCTCGAAGGTCTCAGTGTATGAGGCGCTATATCCCTTGAGCGAAACGCTGACCTCATAGGAACAACCCTCCTTCACTTTCAGCGGGGGGAGAATCAGCCAGTTGTCGGCAGGCTTGGCGCTTGTGCTCACATAGACTGCGTTGCTGCTCACGCTCCAGGTCTTGCCGTCATTGTTGATCTGCTGCCAGCCGAACAGCGCACTGCTGTTGGGAAACTGGGTCGAGAAGGGGGGCTCGATGGCTCCGAGCTGGAATGTGGCGGATTTCACCGGGGCGGAAACCAGGTCGCCGGTAACGGCCTCGACGGTGTAGTAGTATTCCGTACGGGTCTCGGGAAGGGGAAGCGGATCGACGAGAGTTACCGTTTTCTGGTCGGCGGGGCTGACCACTATCCCTTCCGGGTAACGCGTCACGCGGTATACAAGGTTGGCGCGGTCAATAGTGCCGCCGTTGACACCGCTCGATACTGAACCCCAGCGGAGGGTGACGTTGCCGTCGGCATAGCTCTGCACCGAAACCGAGGATGGAGACTTCGGAGTGTCAAGCCCGACGAACTTCTTCGAGGCGCGTTTTTTCGGACTCTCGCCGACTGCGTTGGATGTTGTGACTGCGAAACTGTAAGTATCGCTCTTCGCGAGGGTCACTTCCGCGGCCTGATAGCCCGACGCGCCGAAAGCGCTCTCGCCGGTGGCGATTTCCTTGCCGTTGGCGTAGACATGCCATGTCAGCGGGCCTTCGCCGACCGAACCGTCGTAGGTATAACGCGGCATCTGGAACTGCACCTTGCCGGTAAGGCTTGTGCCGGAGAAACTGAGGTTGACCGAGGAAACAGCCGCGGGCACTCCCGCGGCAGGTTCCGGCTCGGGAAGATAAATACCGCCTACCTGCTCCTCGTTTTCAAAGTCGTAGAGCTTCGTGGCGGTAGCCGTGGAAAGGTCTATCGAATAGAGAGCCGCCTGGGTAGAGGTCTTAACGCTGTAGATGAACTTTCCCGACTCCTTGTCGATAAAACCGCCTGTAATCCATTCGGTCGCAAGCCCGGTGTCACCTTTCGCTGTCAATTGCCCCGTCTTGGTGTCGACGGTAAAGAGCGCGCCATCCTCGTCGATAGCCCAGAGGGTCCCTTCGGCGTCGAAAGCGCAAGCGCCCCACCCCTTCGGCAAGTCGGCAATCTTGGTCTTTCCCCAGTAAGGAACGTTAACGGAGCAGAAACGGAACGACTGGCCGTCGTCGTTGAAATAGCATCCGAATGTCTCGTCGCGGTCAGGGTTGTATGCCAGGGCTGTCGCGACATCCTCCATTGTACCGGAATAATTGTCGTCAACCTCCCAAGTCTTCATGTTGAAGCTCTGCTGGGCGATACCCGGAATACCCGAGATAACCTCGAAACGCACGCCGTAGTAATATCCGTCCATGGCGATACCGCCGCCGCTGGCGTAGACGTTGCGGGCAATCTGCACTGGATTGTAGGAGGCGGTTGTGAACTCATACATTCCGGCAGCCTGCGGCGGATAAGAGACCGCCGCGTTAAACTTGACCTCGGCGTCTGCGGGGAACGCAGTCGCCCCTGTTAACACCGTCAAGCCCAATGCGATAAATCCCCAACGAACGGGGGGGTAAAATTACACATTGTAAGAAAAATTGGTGAATATTGATAGTTTTCTAAACACACAACCCGAATCAACGGAGAAACACCTGAGTCGGGCATATGTATGGATTTCGATTGACGGGAACGCCCCCGGCGGGCGTTTTAAGCGCTAATATATTCGTGATTCGCCGCAAAGATAATAAAAAATCGTCAAAAGCAACATTCGCGTACGGAATATTTACGCGAGAATAATAAATATACGCTTTTTGAGAGCAATTATACATTATTAGGATTAGGCGCTGGAAAAGCGCCGCGTCTTGATCGAAGACGCGGCGCCATACCTAAAACCAAGTGGGATAGTACCAGATTAATTCTGGAGATTGTATCAAAATCCGATACACCCTCTTAAAATCAGCGTACTATAAGTTTCTCGACTACCGTCTGCCCGGCGGGGTTACGCTTGCAGACGATGTTAACGCCGCGCACGGGTCGCGGGAGCGAACGGCCGTGGATATCATAGACGGCTACAATCTCGAAGTCGTCGGCGAGAGTTTCCTCAACGCCGCTCATAGAGGTTGTTCCCTTGGCGGAGAGTCCTCCGAACTCGTTTACAGCCTGCACGGCGTAGCGGCCGGCGTTCGCCGGAGACTCTATGCTGACGGATGTAGTGGTAGTTATGTCAACCACGGTGTCGCCGTTGGTGACAACGTAGCAGATGGCGTAAGGAACAGCCTCCCAGGAGAGCGTGGAGCCTTCAAGCATGGGAGCGGGTGCGGCGCAAGCCTCGGTCTTGATGACAGGCTGCCACGCGTCCGTGCCCGAAAGCACGTTCGCGACGGTGTATTCGGCGGCTTCCTCGTCGGTCAGGCGGTTCTTGGCTTTCGCGTAAACCTTCTCGCCGTTCTCCATACGATAGTAGGTGTCGCGGCGCTGAGAGAGGTCGAGGAGGTTCCCGTTAGCGTCAGTGGTGTTCCAGTCAGCCCAGATCGCGGGAAGTCCGCCCATCGTCTCGTACCAGCCGGTCGCGGGAATCGTAACCTCGGCGCGGGTGTTCAGGAATACGGTCTTGGGATAGTTGTGCCAGGGGCGCCCGAGCCATACAGAGGTCTTAGAGGGGTCGCCGGGAGCGGTGATGACGCAGTCGCGGAACACGTAGCCCCAGGCAACATCCTTGTCGTGGGAGGGTGCGACGATGTAACCGCCGGAATCGCGGGTAATCAGCAGCGTCGTGTTCTCGATGTAGATGTCGCCGCTGTTGTAGATGAAATCTACAGCACCCTCGATCAGGGAGTTCCTGACATACGCGCGGTATGCCGAGCGGCTCGGGGTAATCCAGGTGTCCTGGTACGAGAGCATCGCGACATTGTTGAAAATCGTGCGGTCACCGGAAGTGTTCAGCGCGAGCGCCTGGGGTCCGTTCTGCTGCTCGTGGCCGTAGGAGTTCTCGAGGGTGATGTTCTCGAAGAAGCAGTCGTTGGCGTTCACCACCACGGTGGCGCCGACGCTGACATGCAAGGCATTGTCTCCTCCACAGAGTCGGTCGTCAAGCACCACGGTCTTGTCGCGGTCCTGGCCGATGATATGCAAGAAGGGCTTGGTCGAGGGGATGTCGATATGCTCCTTGTAATTGCCGTTCTTGACGAAAATCAGCCAGGGCTTTACTCGTCCGGCGGGAGCGGCGTCGATAGCGGCCTGGAGCGAGGCGTAGTCGCCGGTGCCGTTGATGTCAACGACGGCGTCGTAAAGCCGGGCCTCGGGCTGCACCCGCTCCATGGTGGTGAAGGTCAGGCTGACGGCGGGAGCGGCGTTGCCGCTACGGTCGGTAATCGCGCCGGCGGGGAGGGTGAAGGTATAAGTCGTGTTGTAGTCCAGTCCGTTGTAACGGAACACTGCGCTCTTGCCGGAGATGGTCGGAACGATTGACGCGCCGTTGAGGGTCGCGGAACCGGTGCCCGCGATAATCTTCTCATCGTAGGTCAGCACGACCGAGCCGTTGACCGACGCGCCCGTAGCGTTGTCGGCTGGAATCGCGGTAGTCAGTTCCGGGGCCACGTCGTCGAAACCGGCCACGGGGGAAGCGAGAACGTACACGTCGGTAATCGCCAGACCGTCGTAGTCTGTCTCGTTGCCGATCAGTTCGGAATCAAAGTCGGGATACCAGCGCACGAACACGCGGTCGCGGTCAGCGGCTTCCGCCGGAAGCGGAAACTCAGCCTCGCTCCATACGCGGTTGCCGGGCGACATCTCGCCGATCTGCCTGTATTCCTTGCCGTCGAGCGAATACTGCACGAAGAAGCGGCTGTATGTATTGTAGGAGCAACTAAGCGCCGAAGCAATCTTCACGTCAACATATCCCTTGGTGGAGAAGGAAGCCTCGAAAAAGAGTTTTGAAGTGCGGACTTTCCATATACGGGCCGCGTAACGGCCGTTCTCGTCGCCGCGGTTCACGCCGCGCGACAGCCAGGAGGAGGTTTCGCCGCTCTCGTTGTGGAGCGACATAAGTCCGGCGTTGTCGCTTTCCGCCTTGAAATCGGCGGCGCGTTCGGCTGCCGGCTCGTCATTGCGGAAGTCCCACCCTACGATAAAGTCGTCGGCTGAATAGGTCGCGGTAACGTTCTTGGCGGCATCCATGCGGATTTCGCGCTCGGCGGAGGTTGTGTTGTCCTCCCAGTTGGTAAAGGTCATTACCCGGTTGTTGGCAGCGGAAAGCACAACGTCGGTTCCGGCCTCGTAGTAACGGACTCCGTCAATCATATGCCCTTCGGGGGCTACGGTAACCATATAGTCGTTGGCTCCACCCCCGACAGCGAGTTCGAGCGGGTAAACGGTCAGCTTGTCGTATTCGGCGACCAGGGCGAGATCCGCGGCCGCGGCGAAGGTATAGGGATTGTCGGTTGAGATGGTTTTCCCTCCGGCAGTCCAGCGGGAGAAGCGGTAGCCGAAGTTCTCGGTAGCGGAGACGGTCACCTCGACATTCTCCTCGATTGTGGCGGTATTGGGAGAGATACTCACCGTTCCGGCCTCGGCGGTGGAGGGCGCGGCGGTAATAGTGTATACAGGGACGGCAACCTCCTGGCCGGAGACCTCCCCTTCGACAACAACGTCGTGAATGGTTATCGTCTTGGTGTTGCCGAGAGCGTAGATGCCGATGCGGAGGGTCATGGTGTTGTTGTAGACAACCACACCGTTAACATCGAACTCGAAAAAGCTCTGTTTACCATTGGCCGCGTCGTTGTTACGGACAGGTTTAAGATCCTTGCCAAGTTCGGTGACAGCTCCTCCTACTTCGAGGTTGCAGGCGAGTTGTCCCCCGTCGGTACCGTTGCGGGTCGCGTAGAACGAAACCTTTTTGGGCTGGAAGGTTATTCCGTTTTTAGGGCGGAGAATCAGCGATACGGCGGCGTTGTCGCTGTAAGCGCTCTGATTGTTGACTGTCGGCTGGTACATCGTGCCCGTGCGGTCGGCGGGCTTGCCGGTACCGGTAACCTTGAGGTCAGAGCCTACGGAATAGCTGGTAAAGGAGAACGCGTCGCTGGTAGTGTCAGCGGTTGTAGGGTTGGAAGCCCCCTTGTCGAGAGGCCATGAGAGAGTGACGTCGGTAGCAGAGTTCTGGACGTAGCCGTTGATTGTCACGCCGGAAACGCGGAGCGGAGCGCCGGAAACGCCGGTCTTGGTCCAGGGATAAACGCGCAGTAGCAGCGTCTCCCCCTCCCCTACATTGATAAGGTCGGAAGTCTCGGCGGCGTTCATAACCCCATGGGCCATAGAGGAGGGGCTGTAAAAGGTCTTGGGTGACCCGAATCCGGCGACGGTGGAGTAGCTGACATGGCACTGCATGGCGTCGGTAGCAAAACCGCCGAGATTAAGCGCCAGCTTATTGATTTGCAACGCCTTTCCCTGCGGAGCCTTGATACCGAACTCGACATACCGCGAGGGGGATTCGTCAATGTCCCCCTCGGGCCATACGCCCCCGGTCGGAACGAGGTTGATAGCGCCACCCTCAAAGCCCAGGGATTCGAGCCCTACGAGATTCATCGAGACAACCTCTGCCTCCCCGTCGAGCGTATAATTCGTATCGCATACCAGGGGCCAGGTCAAAGCGACAGAACCGCTTCCGGGGATAGCTGTCCCGGTGGCTGATACAGGAACTGCAGCCGTGGAGTTGGACGCGGAAGCGGTCAGAGTTCCTTCAAGTACTCCGGGCGACTTCAACGCGGCCTTCACATAGAAGGTGCCGATCAGCGTGCCGCCGTCATAGGCAACGCTCACGTTGTCAGTCCAGCGGGACTTGTCGGTTGAAAGCTCGAAGCCTGCCGAAGCGGAGACGGTAACACTGCCGCTTTCTGGCGTGAGGCCGAACCCTGTGATTGTGAACTCCTTGGTCAGCACGTTCCCGACATACGCTTCCCCGAGGTCGCCGGAAGCGGGGGAAATGCTCAGTCCCGCGTCGCTTACGTTGATCTTATCGGCGAGAATACCCTGCGCGCTCATCATTTCGGCGCACTGGCGGGCAATCAGGGCCGCGCCGGCAACACTGAGGTGCGTGGAGCCGTCGCCGTCGGAGAGAATCTCGTGGCATTTTGCATCGCCGTATTTAACGAACAGTTGCCGGGTCGACTCGGTCATGTCGAAGAAAGGCACGTCAAGCTCCTTGGAAAGCTGCTCCATCTGCCAGCGGTAATCCATCGAATGGTCGTCGACACCTACCTTGTTGCCGGATGTCGGGCCGTTGGCGGTCAGGACACTGAAACTGTCCCCCAGGTCGTGGCGACCGTTACGCTTGATGTCGCCGTTGGAGAAATACATACGGCAAATCGAGGAGGCGAACAGGGGGATTGCCTGTTTAGCGCGAATCTCCTCAACGAGCTTGCGGAGAGTCTTGACATAAGTGTCGTGAGGGATGGAGCCGCGCTTGTCGACCGCGGCCGCCGCGGTCTGGTCCCCCTTGGCCACATAATAATCATAAAGATGCTGGCCGTCCATGCCGCCGTTCTTCTCGTCGTTATGGGCGAACTGGAGAAGCACGTAGTCGCCGGGCTTCAGGTTCTTCTGAATCGTCGGCCAGTAGGCAGGGTTTGTGTAGAAGCCCTGCACATCCATACCACCCTTGCCGCGGTTTATCACCGTCACGTCAGGGCTGAAAAAGGAGCCGAAGTACTGGCCCCATCCGCGGGTCGGCGTGGAGCCGTCCGTCGCGTAGTCGGCCATGGTGCTGTCGCCACAGGTGTAGAGTGTCTGCGCCAGCATCCCCAGCGGGAGGGCGGCGACGGCAGCCGACAAAAGATAACGTTTGAGTCTTTTCATGGTTAACGCCATTTAAAATTGGTTTTCCGCGAAATTAGACACGCCGACACCCCGCAAGGCGGTAAAATTTGGCGCTCGAAGCGGCAAAAATTGCCACCGGAAAATGTAAGCCTTAATTACTTACATCTCTTTCCGATGCCTGGCGGCGTAATCCTTGGGGGTCATCCCGGTCTGCTCCTTGAAAACCATCGCCATATATTGCGGGGTTCTGAAACCGCACCTGTATGCCGTCTCGGCGACATTATGTCTTCCTCCGGCAAGCAGCGAGGCCGCGGCGCGCACACGCACCATGCGGACGAAATCCTCCAGCGAAATCCCCAAGACACCCTTCACATCGCGGCGCAGCTCGTTGCGCCCCACTCCGAGTTCGCGGGATATATCCTCGGCACGCAACGCGCTGTCGGCATACCGCAGTCCGACCTCGCGGCTGAATCGAGCCATCACGTCCGAATCTGTCTCAACGACCGATACACCCTCCCCTTCCGGCTCATCCCGCGCCTCGAGAGCATGGGAGATATATCCTTCAAGGAGATGCCGCTGCTTCCGACGGCGGTACTCCCGGCGCACAGAGAAGAGGATACCGCCGAGCATCAACAAGAGGCAGAGACCGATCGCGCAGTCTCCGGCAATCTCGCGGAATGTGCGGGGCACCTCGATTTCCATAGAGAAAGGGGTGTCGGTCCACGCCCCATACGCGTCAGTCCAGCGCAGCCATAACCGCGTGGTGCCCGACGGCAAACTCGGGAGCCTGACAACCTTCTCGCGTCCGAGCGGAATCCATTCGGAATCGTCAAGCCGGTAGGCGTACATCACATTGGAAGCACCGGCGAAATCAAGTGCGGCAAAACGGACAACCACGTCGCGGTCGCCGCGCGGAAGTCTCAGCGGGCCGTCGCCCGGTAGGCCGTAGAGTTTCCTCCCTCCGGCCTCCAGTCCCGTCACGGCGAAACTGGTTGTAGCCGCTGAACTGATAGCCGAAGGGTCGACAATCATAATACCGTCCCTCATGCCGAACGCGAGCCTTCCGCCGGGGAGATGCTGCGGCTCGGCCTCGGTCAGCAGGAAGTCGCGCCCGGCGTTTCCGGCGTTGTAGGTCGCGAGATGCCGCCAACGGCTGTCGTAGCGCGACACAGCCTTGTTTGATACTACCCAGAAACCGCTGTCGGCATCCTGCGCGACAGAGAGCACCGGGTCAACATCCAGCCCGTCGCGGATATTCCGGTTGGTGAAGCGAGGCTTTCCCGCGACAAGGGCGCCGACAGAATCGACCCGGTCTATCCCCCCGGAAAACGCGGAAAAATACAGCGAGCCGTCAGCCGCCCGGCATATGTCAAGTATATCATTGTTGCTTAACGCGCTCCCCTCGGAGCGGTCGGTGTTAAACAAACTGAAAGCTGTATCGCCTTTTGAGTCAGCAGGGTCGAAGGCGACGACGCCGCGGGTTGTAGCCGCCACCATGGTGCCTTCGGGCGAACAGTACAACCGGCGCACTCGTCCCGCCGCCCCGACAGGGTATCCCGCGGGAAACTCAAAAGTAAAACGTCCGCCAGAATCTTCGACAGCCCTGGCCACCCCGCCTCCGAAAGTCGCGAGCCACATATTCCCGGCCCCGTCGGTAGCGAAGTCATAAATATCCCCGCAACGCAATCCGACCTCCCCTTCCCGGTATAATTCGATTTTATAACTGTCAGAGCTTTCAGGAGTCAGTACCGCGAGCTGTTTCTGTTTAGTTCCGAGCCACAACCGCCCCTTCGCGTCTGTAGCGAAAGCGTAAACCATCAGCCCCGAACGCGCGTCAGGGTCACGGACAAGCCTTCCCGCCGTAGACAGGTTGCCGAGCCAGCGCCCCGTCGCCGCGTCATAGGCCATGACCCTGGTATCGCGTGAAGCGGCCCACAACTTCCCGTCGGGAGCGGCATAGAGAGCGTGGATGTCACGCCCGATCGGTTCAAGCGCCTCGCTTTCGATGAATCGGAACGCCCCCGGAGCCGCCGTCACAAAGTCAACCCCGTCGGTCTTGCGAACGAGCCACAGATTACCGTCGCGGTCAGCGAAACTCAACGGAGTGTCTACCTCAAGAGCCGCCAATTCGCCTCTTACCGGATTCACAGGACGGGGAAGCGAGAAGAACCGCAGGCTGTCGGCGCTCGACGCTACCGAGAAATGCCCCGTCAGCGGGTCGAGCCGGTAAACCCTGAAAGTATAGGTCATGACCCACATCCGACCGTCGGAATCCTCCGCGACCCGTTCGATACGGTTGTTGTCAAGCATCACGGAGTCACCGGCGAATGAGCGGTAATTGCGGAACTCATAGCCGTCGAAGCGGTCAACCCCGGTCCATGTCGCGAACCACATATAGCCCTTCGAGTCCTGGGTCACGTCGCGTATATTGGAATGAGCCAGCCCTTGTTCCGGCCCGAAATGCCGCACAACCACCTCAGAAGCATGCGTCGAAAGGCATACTATAACCGCTGCGACTGCTAAAAGCAATCGCCGTACGAACATCAAAATCAGCCCGGTTTCCGCGATGTACGACATTATCGGTCTCATTTGCCGCAAAGGTAGGAAAACGCACCGACAAATCAAAGCGACAGCCCGATGTATCCCCCGTCAGTCAGGCTTCGGAGCCGGATACTTCCGATAGAGTATGAAGAGTGCCGCCGCGCCGACTGCCGCGAATGGAACACCGACGAGCGCCGGCGAGGCCAGGCCAAGCCCCTGGTGAATCGCGATTCCGCCCAGGGAAGCCGAAACGGCGTTGGAGACATTGAAGGCAATCTGAATCCCCGCGCCTCCGAGCATCTCGCCCCCCTTGGCATACCGCACGATAAGATACTGCAACGGGCCTCCGAGACCGAACAGACACGCCGGGGCAATGAACGCCAGCACCACCGACGGAACCTTGTACGGAGCGAGAAAATAGACCGCGGGCATAATAAAAATCAGTAGGCCGGCGGTAATTCCCGTGACGAGCGCCGCAGGATAACGATCTGACAATTTGCCCGTTGCCGCATTACCGATAACCATACCGAGGCCGACAATAACCATAATCCAGCTCATCGCGGCCTGGGGGAAGCGCGTGACCTCCGTCATTATCGGCGCGATATAGCTCAGCCAGCAATAGACCGAGGCCTGCCCGAAGAACACCCCGGCGTAAATCAGCCAGGGAGCCGGCCCGCGCAGGAACCGGAACTGCCCCTTTACACCTGTATCGGGAAGCGAGTCAAGCACGGGCACCCAGGCCCGTATGCACCAGAACGCCACCAGGCTCCCGAGGGCCACCGTCGCGAACGCGAGCCGCCAGTTGAGCATATTCGCCAGGAAGGTCGCGAGAGGCACGCCGACGACATTCGCCACCGTCATTCCCCCGACCATCACAGCAACGGCCATCGCCTTCTTGCCGTCGGGCGCGATACGCTCGGCAACGATAGCGCCAGCGCCGAAGAAAGCCCCGTGGGGTAGTCCGGCGAGAAAACGGGAGCAAAGGAGGGTAATGAACGAAGGGGATAGCGCGGCACAAGCGTTGCCGACGCACATCACGGCGACAAGCAGCAACAACAGGCGCTTCATAGGCCACCGCCTGAGCGCGATCAGCCCCGGAGCGCCGACCGCGACACCGAGGGAGTAGGCCGAAATCAGCCGCCCAGCCTCCACGATGCTAATGTCAAGCCCGCGGGCGACATCGTCGAGGAAGCCCATCATCCCGAACTCGGCGATTCCCAGACAGAATGTCGGGACCGCCAGAGCGACAAGACTTTTCTGTATCATATCAGTACCTAAATAGAAACCGGGCGCGAAGTTAACAAACTTCGTGCGAAATCGGGCATTTGCGCATCGCAATATTTTCCGGGAACCGCGGATATGACAGCCGCGGCATGGCACGCCGGGCGGTAGTTCAGGCCCCGTGCTCCTGGCCTATTTCCCCGGGAGCTATCACCGGCCTGACAGAGTTGCGGAGCAGCACCGAGGGGGGGAGGAGCATGCTCGGCTGGCGTACCGACAGGCCGAGGATGGAATCCATCAACAGCTTGACCGCCACAATCCCGATATGCTCCACGGGCTGGCACACTCGGGTTATCGAGGGATTAAGGTAGTCGAGGAAAACATTGTTGTCGAACGACAGAAGCGAAATATCGTCAGGCACTTTCAGCCCCTGCTCCTCGATTGCCTTCATCGCGCCGAGGAGGATGGTGCTCGAAAGAGCGAAAATCGCGCTTACCGGACGCCCCGAGAGAAGCTCCAGCTTGGTCTCGATATATCCGTTCTGAACGGAATAGTCGTTTCCTCGGATATTGAGAAAGTCCTCTAGTCCGGCGTTCACCATCGCGTCGCGGTACCCCTTGACCCTGTTGCGGGAAGTAATCGACAGCGGAGAGCCCTGGATGCACATTATATCCCTGTGGCCGTTGGCAATCAGCAGGTTCACAGCCTCGACGGCACCGGAATAGTTGTCTGTGGCGACGTACGGCAGATCCTCGTTCTCGTAATAGCGGTCGATTAATACAACCGGCTTTTTCTCCGCGATTTCGCGCAAACGCTCCGGGGAGTCGGAGCAAGGCGCGACAATAATACCGTCGACGTTGCGGGATAGGAGCGTGTCGAGCGCGGCGTCCTCCTCCAGCGGGTTCTCAACCGTGTCAATCACCATCACGGGGTACGTGTACTTGTGGGCCTCGCGGATGATTATACTTGCTATATTTGCGAAAAAGGGGTTGTCGATTCTCGGGACGAGGAGGCCGATAGTATGCATCGAGTTGCTGCGCAAACTTTGCGCAGCAACATTCGGGCGATAATCCAGCTCTTTAACCGCTTTCAACACAATATCTTGCGAAGACTTGCTGATTCGGAACTCCTCGGACTTTCCGTTGAGAACTCTCGAAATAGTGGTGATAGACAGCCCGGTAAGACGCGCTATGTCGGCCAAAGTGCTTTTCTTCATAGAGGATAGTGCTATATAAAGTCGGGTATGTATTAGTTTTGGGTTCTGCTTCACAAAAGTAAAAACTTTTTTTGAAAAAAATCGCAAAAAATTTTTTAAGTTTCAAAATTATCTCTACATTTGCGCAAACGTTTGAGCTAACAATCCTTGAATCCTCATACCATACACCTTATAATATGAATCCAAAAAAGAAAGCGATCATTGTAATCGGTAGCAGCAACACCGATATGGTCATCCGCACAAAGAAGATGCCCCGCCCCGGAGAGACAGTTCTCGGCGGCGACTTTATGATGAACCATGGCGGGAAAGGGGCTAACCAGGCTGTCGCGGCCGCCAAACTCGGCGGAAACACGATGTTCATAGGTAAAGTCGGCAATGACGTGTTTGGTCGTCAGACAATCGAAATGTTGCGCAACCTCGGCATCGACATCTCCCATCTCGGCATCTCCGAGACCCATCCGTCGGGTATCGCGCTGATTAACGTCGACGACTCAGGCGAGAACTCCATCGCTGTAGCGTCGGGAGCCAACGCCGACCTCTCGACTGCCGACATCGATGCCGCCGAAGAGGCCATCAAAAACGCCGCTCTGATCATAATGCAGCTCGAAAGCCCGCTGGAGACGGTCACCCACGCCGCCAAAGTCGCCAAGAAGCACGGCGTCCCCGTGATTCTCAATCCCGCTCCCGCTCCGGCCAAGGCTCTGCCCGAGGAGCTTATGGCGAACGTCGACATCATAATTCCCAACGAGACAGAAGCCGAAATCATCTCCGGCATCGAAATAACCGACGCGGCCAGCGAGCTGAAGGCAATCAACAAAATACACTCGATGGGGGTACATACCGTAATCTTCACCCTCGGCTCAGACGGAGCTCTTGTCTGCGAGAACGGCGAATGTGACAAAATCCCCTCGTTCAAAGTCAAGGCCGTCGACACCACCGCCGCCGGCGACACATTCTGCGGGGCGCTCTGCGTGGCCCTCTCGGAAGGGAAACCGATCAAGGAAGCAGTCCGCTTCGCCAACCGCGCCGCCTCAATCTCCGTAACCCGCATGGGGGCGCAACAGTCCATTCCGACGCGCTGCGAGCTTCCGGTAGAATAGACCCCTCCCCTAACCAATCGCTAACAACAAACTAATACCTCGAATCTAATGAATCAAAACGTTATCACAAACGTCGTCAGATGTTTAGGCTTCAGCGCGGCAATGCTCCTCGGCGGAGTCGCCGCTGCCCAGACTACCCAGGTAGTCGGCAACGTAGTCGATCCGAACGGCGAGCCTGTCATAGGCGCGAGCATAATGGTCCAAGGAACCTCGACCGGGACATCGACCAATATAGACGGCAACTTCTCCCTGAAAGCCAAACCAGGCGACGTAGTGACTATAAGCTCAGTAGGCTACAAACCGCAGAACGTCACGATAAAGCAGGACGGCAAAAATCTGAAAATCGTCCTTGACGAGAACGCCGAGCTCCTCGACGAGGTCGTAGTCATCGGTTACGGCCAGACAACCAAGAAGGAACTGACCGGCTCCGTTGCCTCGATGAAGAAAGAGGACCTCAACACGGGTACGTTCACCAACGCCATGGGCATGCTCCAGGGGAAGGTTGCCGGTCTGCAAATCGTCAACCCCAACGGCGCCGACCCGACAGCGCAGTACCAGGTACTACTCCGCGGCACCAACACCCTTTCGGCCGGACAGGGCCCGCTGGTAATCATCGACGGCGTTGTCGGCCAGGATATACGCAACATCAACTTCCAGGAGGTAGAGAGTATCGACGTGCTGAAGGACGGCTCCGCGGCCGCCATCTACGGCACGCGCGGCACCAACGGCGTCATCATCGTGACCACCAAGCGCGCCCGGACCGGCCGCGCCGAAGTCGTCTACGACGGCCAGTTCTCGGTCAGCAAGGTATCGCGCCGCGCGAAACCCCTGTCGGCCAAGGACTTCAACTATGTTGTCAACACCTACCGCCCTGAAATGTCAGGCTCGCTCTACGGAGCGGAGACAGACTGGTTCGACGAAATCACCCGCACACCCATGACCCACAAGCATACCGTCTCCCTCTCCGGCGGTACCGAGAAGTTCTCCCACTTCACCTCGCTCAACTACGAGTATGCCGAGGGCCTTCAAAAGCGTAACGATTACGAGAAAATCGCCGCGCGCACCAATATCCGCAACTCGATGCTCGAAGGGTGGCTCGACCTGGACGTGAACCTTTACGTCACCCACCGCAAGTACCATCCCGCCAACACCAGCGCCTTCGCCCAGGCGTTCTCCCACAACCCGACCGAGCCGGTCTACAACCCCGACGACAAGACAAGCGGAGGCTACTACCGCATAATCGCAATGGAATACTACAACCCGGTAGCGATGATCAACGAGCGCGACGCCAAGACTGTCGACGACAACTACGGCGGCAACGTTCGCGCGACGCTCAACATCAAGCCGGTAAAGGGCCTGAAATTCGATGCCTTCCTCTCGCTCAACCGCGAAAGCTACGAGGCATCGGAATACAAGAGCCAGTATTATCCCAGCATCATAGGCAACAACGGTTCAGCCTCGATCAACAACTACCATAACAACGACGTGCAGTTCGAGGCCACGGCCCACTACACCCGCCAGTTCGGCAAGCACTCGCTCCAGGCGCTGCTCGGCTACACATACCAGTATGGCGTTGAAAATTCCGCCGAGATGGGCAATGAGGGCTTTGACTTCGACGACTACGGCGTAAACAACATCGGGAGCGGCACCGGCCTGCTCAACGGCAAGGCGACGCTCTACTCCAACAAGCAGGACCACACCTACATCGGAGCCTTCGCCCGCGTGATCTACAACTACGACGAGCGCTACCTGGCCTCCGTCTCCATCCGCCGCGACGGCTCGAGCCGCTTCGGCAAGAACAACAAATGGGGCTGGTTCCCCGCCGTCAGCCTTGGCTGGCGACTCAACCGCGAGGCTTTTCTCCGCGACGTCGAGTGGCTCAACGAGCTGAAAATCCGCGGCGGCTACGGCGAGACCGGCAACCAGGATTTCTCGAACTACAAGTCGCTGATTCTGATGAAGACAGCGGGCAAGTTCTGGTACAACGGCCAGTGGATCAACACTTACCAGCCCGCATCCAACCCGAACCCCGACCTGCAATGGGAGCGCAAGAAGGAATGGAACGTCGGCGTTGACGCCTCGTTCCTCGACAACCGCCTCGGCCTGACGTTCGACTACTACCACCGCACAACCGACAACCTCCTCTACGAATATACCGTGCCGACCCCGCCGTATATCTACAACACGCTGTTCACCAACGTGGGACAGGTAACCAACGAAGGTATCGAGCTGACAATCAACGCCATCCCCGTACGCACACGCGACTTCACATGGAGCACCACCTATCTCCTGGCTCATAACACGAACAAACTCAACAAGTTCACCAACGAGGAGTTCACAAACGGAACCTACCAGGTAGGATGGTCGCAACCCGGCAAATGCTACACCCAGCGTCTCAAGGAAGGGGAATCGCTCGGCACCTTCTGGGGCCCGGTATGGCTGGGCACCGATACCGACGGAGTAGACGTGCTCAAAGGACAGAAGGGTGACGGCTCCGTTCCCGAAGACAAATGGGAAAACCTCGGCTCGGCCTATCCGAAGGTCACTATGTCGTGGAGCAACACCTTCACCTGGCGCAACTGGGACCTGAGCTTCTCGCTCCGCGCCTCGCTCGGCGGAAAAGCGCTGAACGACATGGCTATGCGTTACGAGAACCTTGACCGTCTCGGCCTTCAGAACATCATGGGTAGCTGGATGGACGACCAGGAACATACCGAACTTGGCACGAAATATTCCTCCAAATACGTCCAGGACGCATCCTTCCTGAAGCTCGATAACCTCTCGTTAGGCTACATGTTCCGGTTCAACAACAACTACATCAAGTCACTCCGCCTGAGCTTCACGGCCCAGAACGTGTTCACCATCACGAAATACAAGGGAGTCGACCCCGAAGTCGGCATCACAGGACTTGAACCGGGCATGGAGGGGATGAGCTACTATCCCCGCACCACCGACTTCGTGTTCGGCGTGACCGCGAGATTCTAAGAGATTGCCGGAATAAAATGAACAGTCTCTAAACCATTCACATTTCACTGACCATTCAAATCATGAAAACCATAAACAGACTGATTGCTGTCGGCGCCCTGGGCGCGGCCCTTATAACGCCGGCCTGTACCGACCTCGACGAGACCGTTTACAGCGAAATCCCGATGGATAACTTTTTCAATTCGGAAAAGAACCTCGTGGCAAACGCCGGACGCGCCTATACGAAGATGCAGGGCTACAACAAGGAGCAAAGCCTCTGGACCCTCCTGCTGCAGGCCTCCGACGAGTGCGCCGTACCGGCTACCAACACAGGCTCCTGGTATAGCGGCGGACGCTACGAGGAAATCCAGACCAACGTGATTCCCGCCTCTAACCGCCTGCTCAAACGGGGCTGGGACTGGGTGTTCGACGGTATCGCCGCCTGCAACGAGATTATCTACGAAACGGAGCCATCCGACGTGCAGTTCGACGGCAAGGACAAAATCCTGGCCGAGATGAAGACCCTCCGCGCGTTCTTCTATTACGAAGCCATGGCCTGCTGGGGGAACATCCCCTTCACCATCAGCTACACCGACACGGGCTATCCCGAACAGAAGGACCGCAAGTTCGTTTTCGACTTCCTGCGCCAGGAGCTGACTCCCGAACTGATTTCCAAACTCGACGCGAAACCTGAAGCCACCAACTACGGCAGGGCGACGCAGGCTATGGCCTACTGTATTCTCGCCAAGATGTACCTCAACGCCGAAAAATGGTTCGGCACACCGATGTACAGCGAGGCCGAGGCAGCAACCAAAGCGGTCATGGATCTCAACGCATACCAAATCGAGGACGACTACGCCGTTAATTTCGCAGTGAACAACGATACTTCCAGGGAGAATATTTTCGCCATCATCTACGACACGGTGGCAATCACATCCTCTTCGAGCTCGTTCTACCTCTTCACTCTGACGCTCGAGCCGGAGTCCTGCGCGACGTTCAAAATTACCGGTTCCCCCTGGTCAGGCTTCATCTGCCAGCCCGACTTCTTCCAGACCTACGACCCGGCAGACAAGCGCCTGGCGCTCTCATGGCTCTACGGCCCGCAGGTTGACTACAACGGCGCTCCGATCATGGTCGACGGCGTTCAGATGAGCTATAACCCGGTGTTTGACGAGCGGCAGTATTTCAACGCCAACGGCGGCCGACAGAAGTTCGACGGCGCGCGTATCTGCAAGTGGGCCTACCAGACCGACGGCCTCCTGACGGGTGGCGAGAGCTGCATGAACAACGACTTCGCGATTTTCCGCTACGCCGACGTCGTGCTGATGCACGTCGAAGCACTGATGCGACAGGGTCGTACCGGCGACGCGGTCAACCTGGAGGACTTCAAGAAAATCCGCACCCGCGCCGGGCTTCAGCCTTATACCGCCGCACAACTGACTCTCGACGAGCTTTACGCCGAGCGCGGCCGCGAACTCGCCTGGGAAGGGTGGCGCCACGAGGACATGATTCGCTTCGGAAAGTATCTCCAGAAGTCGTGGGCCCATCCGGCACAGACCGGCGACACCTTCCGCGAACTGTTCCCGATTCCGTCAGAAATCCTGAACGCTAACCCCAAGCTGACCCAGAACACAGGTTATTAAATCTCTCGTTCTCCTCCCTCTCCTTCCTCTCTCTCCTCCTCCAATCAATATTTCAACCCCTGACAATGAAAAAAGCCCTTACAGGTTGCCTCGCAGCGGTTCTGCTCGCATCCGTCTCCACTATGGGAGCCGCCGAGAAGATTTCCAAAGAGGAACTTAAAGACAAGATAGCCGGCGCGTGGATCGGCCAGATGGTCGGCAACATCTACGGCCTGCCGTTCGAGAACAAATTCGTCGACGAGCCGGCTTCCGAGTCGCGCTTCCCGTTCGGATACACGAAGAATCTCGACAAGCTCGCCAAGTTCGACGGAGCGTTCTCCGACGACGACACCGATGTGGAATACATCTACCTCATGCTGATGGAGAAATACGGCATCGAACCCACCTACGCCAACATGCGCGAGGGATGGATGCACCATATCCGCGACCGCGTATGGCTCGCCAACCGCGCCGCCCTCGGCCTGATGCACCTCGGTTACACGCCCCCCTTCACCGGCGCGGAAGAGCTTAACCCCCACTGGTACCAAATCGACCCGCAGCTTATCAACGAGATATGGGCCTATACCGCTCCGGGCATGCCGGAGTACGCCGTCGGCAAGAGCGACTGGGCGGCTCGCATAACGAGCGACTCCTGGGCCGTGGCTCCGACCGCCCTCTACGGCGCTATGTATTCCGAAGCCTTCTTCGAGAAAGACGTAAAGAAACTTATCGAAAAAGGGCTGCGTTACCTTCCCGAAGATGACCGTTATGTCAAGGGGGTGCGCAAGTGCATTGACCTCTACAAGCAGTACCCTGACGACTGGGTCAAGGCCCGCCAGATTATCGCTGACGAGTTCTACATCAACGAAGACCCGATGACAAAGACAATCTGGAACGCGGACCTCAACGGGCTGATGGGTATCCTGTCGATGCTCTACGGCAAGGGGGACTTCCAGCGCACGCTCGACCTGAGCTGCGCTATGGGCTTCGACTGCGACAACCAGGCGGCGACTGTCTCCGGGCTTCTCGGCGTAATGTACGGAGCGAAAGCGCTTCCCAAAGACCTCACGATGCCTATCAATGGGTGGACACTCCCGTTCAACGACCGCTATATCAACGTTACCCGCTTCGACATGCCCGACGCTTCGATTCAGGACATGATCAACCGCACCTACGATCTCGCCCTCGACGTCGTTAAAGCCAACGGGGGAAAAGTCCAGGGGGACAAGGTTATTATCAACCCCAAGGCAAAGTTCAACCCGCCGCTGGAATTCTGCATCGGGCCGAATCCCGACCTTACCGTAGGAATCCCCGCGGACTACAGCTTCGCCTGCGCCGCCAACAAAAACTACAAATGGGCGCTGACCGCAGGGGCCCTTCCCGTGGGACTGTCGTTTGACAACGGCACCCTCACCGGCACTCCCGAAAAAGCCGGGCGTTATGACATCACCCTCTCTCTGACAGGGAACGGAAAGACCCTCGCGAAAGATTTCAATCTCGTTGTCAAGCCGCAGAACCTCGCGATGAAGGCCGACACGATTTACACCAACGTGCGCGTCCTCAACGAGGCCGTACTCGACTCCTGCTGGATTACCTTCGGCAAGCCGATGTATGCGAAGACAGTCGACGTAATCAACGACGGAGTGAAGAAGGGCGCCGGCTCGGTATTCTACTCGCTCGCTTCCGCTTCCAAGAATCCGAAGATCGACTATTTCGGCTACGGATGGGAAAAGCCCGTCGCCGTGAACATGATCGAGCTTAACACAGGATGCCTGGAAGAGTTCGGCGGATGGTTCACATCGCTCAACATCCAGTACCTCGACGAGGAAGGACGCTGGCGCGACGTAGGCAAGTATAGCTCCACTCCCGCCCTCCCCTCGACCGACATCGTGTTCTTCCAGCCCCATTTCGCGCAGTTCCTGCTCGAATTTCCGGAAGTGACAACGAGGGGAATCCGCGTGCTTCTCGACACCAAGACCCAGGACCACTGGCACAAGTACACAAAGAACGTCTCCAACTTCACCTCGATTACCGAGTTAGGCGTCTATGACCTCAAATAACCGAACCCAGGCCATGAAAAAGACCGCGTTATTCCTTATGCTGCTCGGAGCCGCCTTCGCGGCTCCGGCAGCCACCACCGTCGAGATGAGCGAATCGCAGCTCCTGGACAAAATCAAAGGTGGCTGGGCCGGACAGACAATCGGCGTTGTCTACGGCGCGCCGGTGGAGTTCAAGTTCACAGGCTCCTACACCCAGTCGTACCAGCCTATCCCCTGGAACGAGCATATCGTGAAGTACTGGTGGGACAAAAAGCCCGGACTGTTCGACGACATTTACAACGACTGCACGTTTGTCGAGACATTCGAGAAACTCGGGCTCGACTGTACGCAGGAGGAGCTGGCGAAGCACTTCGCTTACGCCGACTACCACCTCGCCCACGCCAACCAGGCCGGACGCTACAACATCCGCCAGGGTATAATGCCCCCAGCCTCGGGAAACTGGCTCAACAACCCCCACGCCGACGACCTTGACTTCCAGATCGAAGCCGACTTCATCGGGCTAATGGCTCCGGCGATGCAGAAAGAGGCGCTGGCAATCGCCGACAAGGTAGGCCACATAATGAACAGCGGCGACGGCTTCTACGGGGGCGCTTTCGTCGCGGGGCTTTACTCCACGGCCTTCTATCTCGACAATCCGCGCGACATCGTTCTCGCAGCCCTCGCCCCGATTCCGCAGGAGAGCACATTCTATCGTTGTGTCAGCGACGTCGTGAAGTTCCACGACCTTCACCCGACCGACTGGATAAGCTGCTGGGAATACCTACAGCGCAACTGGAATATCGACGTAGGGTGCCCCAAGGGTGTGTTCCTGAGCTTCAACATCGACGCGAAGCTCAACTCGGCGTTCGTGGCCCTGGCGATGCTATACGGCAACGGCGACTTCACCGAGACCCTCGACATCGCGGCCCGCTGCGGCCAGGACGCCGACTGCAATCCCTCAACGGCAGGGGGAGTGCTCGGCGTGATGCTCGGCTACGACAAAATCCCGGCCTTCGGGCTCGACCCGCTGAAAGAAATCGAGAATCTCGACTTCGACGGGACCGACATCTCGCTCAACGACTCCTACCAGATGAGCCTCAGTCAGGCGAAACAGCTCATCGCGAAGAACGGCGGCAAGGTTGCCGGAGGGAGAGTGGAAATCCCCGTCGAGGCCCCGGCGATACTCCCCCTGGAGCAGAACTTCACCAACACCTACCCCCTCTTCCGCGAGCGTAAGGACACGTTCTTCGACAAGGAGTATGAGTTTGACTTCACCGGCAACGGCTTCGTAATCTGGGGAAACATCTGCTCCCTGAAGCATATCAACAAGGACTATATCGACCGCGTGTCGAACCGGCATATCGGCTCCGAGGTATTCGGACTGGCCGAACCTGACGACAATTATGTGGCCAATGTCGAAGTCTACATCGACGGGAAGCTCGACTGCACCGCGAAGATGCCGATGCGCAACACCGACCGCCGCGTAGAACCGGCGTGGAAGTATCTTCTTCCCGAAGGGCACCACACCGTGCGCCTGGTATGGACCAACCCGAACAAGAACTATACCATCCGCATCAACGACATAATGTATTACTCAGAGAAGCCGAACGACGACCGCTTCTATTCAAACGCAAAGTAACCAGTCACCATGAGACAATATATTCTTTCCGCCATCGGAGCCGTACTGCTCGCGGCGACCGCCTCCTGCGGCAGCGGCGACACGGCAGCCGTAAAGGAGATTCCCTACGGCACCACAGTGAAACTGACCCGCGCCGAGCTTCTCGACAAGATAAAGGGGGGCTGGGCCGGACAGACAATCGGCTGCACCTACGGGGGCCCGACGGAGTTCAAGTACAAGGGGGGCATGATCAACGACAGCGTCCCCATCATCTGGTATGACGACTACTGCAAGGACATCTTCGAGGAGGATCCCGGCCTGTACGACGACGTCTATATGGACCTCACGTTTATGGAGGTTATGGCCAAGGAGGGGATAAACGCCCCGGCGTCGAGCTACGCCCACGCTTTCGCCAACGCAGACTACAAGCTCTGGCACGCCAACCAGGCGGCCCGCTACAACATCCTCAACGGTATCGAGCCTCCCGCTTCGGGCCACTGGAAGAACAATCCCCACGCCGACGACATCGACTTCCAGATCGAGGCGGACTTCATCGGCATGATATGCCCCGGACTCCCCAACACAGCGTCGGCCATATCCGACAAAATCGGCCATATTATGAACTACGGAGACGGCTTCTACGGAGGAGTGTATATGGGCGCCCTTTATTCGCTGGCCTATGTCTGCGACGACATACCTACCGTGGTCAGCGAGGCGCTGAAGACCATACCCGAAGAGGCCAATTTCCACCGCTGTATCGCCGACGTGATCAAGTACTGGAAGGAATACCCCGACGACTGGAAGCAGTGCTGGCTCAAAATCGACGAGCGTTATACCTGCGAAAAAGGGTGCCCGGAAGGGGTGTTCAACGGCTTCGACATAGACGCGACCATAAACGCCGCCTACTGCGTGATCGGCCTCCTCTACGGCGACGGAGACTTCTTCAAGACGATGGACATCTCGACCCGCTGCGGGCAGGACAGCGACTGCAATCCGGCGACAGCCGCCGGAATCCTCGGAGTGATGTACGGCTACGAGGCGATTCCGGAATACTGGAAGCCGGGGCTGGCAAAGTGCGAGAACATAGATTTCCCCTATACCTCCATCTCGCTCGCATCGAGCTACGGCATAACGCTCGACCTGCTGGAACAGGTGCTTGTCGCCAACGGGGGCCGCGTCGAGGGTGACGACTACTATACCACGATACAGAAACCAGTAGCTGTTCTCCTGGAGCAGTCGTTCGAGGGGATTTATCCCGTAGAACGCCGCGTCGTAAAGTATGCGCTCGGCAAAGAGCATACATGGGAGTTTGACGGCTCCGGCATAGTCGTGCAGGGGAATATCCGCACCGACGTTCCCGACGCGGCTCCCGACTATGTGGCCCGGCTCGAAGCAATCGTCGACGGCGAGAGTGTTGAGAAGTTCGACATGCCCCTGGACTACATCAAGCGCAAATACGATATTTTCCATATCTACGGACTGCCCGACGGGAAACATTCGCTTACCATCAAATGGCTCAACCCCAATCCGGCATATGCCGTGCAGTGCAAGGATGTCATAATCTATGCCGACAAGCCCCTGGAGAAAATCAATCCCTACAAGTAATCCACAATCCATCCCTGTAAATACCGCAATGGATTTCCGACGTACCGCGAGACTTCTCGCAAGTCTGCTCGTAATCGCCCTCGGGGCCGCTTCCTGCTCTTCCGACAAGGAGAGCGGGGAGCCGGCTCCCGCGGCAAAATCAAAATTCACCAAGCGCTATAACACCGATATGTCGTTCTACAGCTCGATACTCCAGCAACAGGTGAAGTACAATCTTCTCCTTCCCGAAGAGTATATGAGCGACAGCGACGCGACCTTCGACGTAATCTACCTCCTCCACGGCTACGGGGAGTCGCACATGATGTTCGACACCGGCCGCGGAATGGACGTGCAGCGCATCGACGCGACTGCCCGCACAACGGGAATCATCCGGCCGATTATCTACGTCATGCCCGACGGAGGCAACTCCTACTTCGTCAACCGTTACGACGGGCAGTTCAACTATATGGACATGCTGACGAAGGAACTTGTCCCGCTGATTGACCGCATGCTGCGCACCAACGCCGCGCCGCGCTCCCGCGCCGTTGCCGGAATGTCGATGGGTGGATTCGGGGCGCTCGCCGTCGGGTCGAAGAATCCCGGCGTGTTCGGCACCGTGATCAGCCTCAGCCCCTCGATGAATACCGACGAGCAGTACAAGTATCTCGGAGCGTGGGACTCGCAGTGGGGGAGCGTGTTCGGCGGTGTCGGCACAATAGGGGACGCGCGCCTAACTTCCTATTATCGTTCGATGTGCCCCCTGCACTTCTTCAGCGACAAACCCGGCCAATACGCGTCAATCAACTACCTGGTTGACTGTGGCGACGACGAGGAGCGCCTGTACGCGGGGAGCGGCGAGCTCCACTCGCTTATGCGCAACCTCGGAATCAACCACGAGTACCGCGTGCGCAACGGAGCGCATACCTCGGAATACTGGCGCGGGGGAATGCAGGAGGGGTTAGCGCTCTTCGAGGCCACACTCTCAGGCACGCCCTATCCGTCGGACGAAACTACCGCTATCCCCGACGCCCCCGCCACGCGGCAGACGACTGCCGCCGACGGCAAAATAACAATCCTTACCGGCAACGGTTACAAGGGGAACTCGACCACCCACGTGATTTACGTCGAGGCAGGTGACGGCCCCGCAGCGCTTGACGCGGCCTCGGCGGCCCGCGGACTTTCCCAGATGCTTTCGAGCCGCAATTGCGCCCTCGCGTTCTTCAAGACAACCGAGGTGGCAGACAAAAGCGCCGCGGAGATTTTCGCAGCTACTGAAACCGCTCTCGGGCTGACGGCAGAGGAGTCAAAGCGCCAGTTGGTCATCTACGGTAAAGGGACTTCGCTGCTTGTGCCCTACGCCTTCTCGGGAGCTTCAATCGGGGGCTTCTACGCCGAGGACGCTGATTTCGCGATTCCCGACGACGCGCGGTTCAAGTCGCGCGCATACATTCTCGACCTGACCGATATGGGCACGAACTACAAGGAGATGTTCCGGGCTTTCTGCGCGCTACGCGACAACTCCGCGCCCAACCAGTACCGGGTGCGCAACGGCCATGACGACCTACAGGGCGCGCAACGGGGTCTTTCGTCAATGACACCTTATATGAACCTGCCGGTGATGTAATCCGATGACCGCCATGATACGAAATCTACGACATATATCCGCCACCCTGCTTGCCGCCGCGGCTATCGCGGGGCACGCCCTCCCAGTCGAAATCGAGGAGTGCTCGATTACGAGCAAGGCGCTTGGCCGCGAAGTGGCCTATTCGGTAGTGGTTCCTGAAGGAGCTGCCGAAGGGGAGCGCTATCCCGTGCTCTACCTCTTCCACGGAATCGGGGGAGACAAGGCAAGCTGGATGGAGTACGGCGACATCGCCCGCGTCATGGAGCGAATGGTCGCCGCGGGAGAAATCGAGCCGATGATTATCGTGTCGCCAGACGGCTATCTGAGCTATTATTCCGACGCCTACGACGGCTCCCTGCCGTATGAGCGCTTCTTCACCGAGGAACTTATGGCTGAGGTCGACTCCCTCTACCCCACCATTCCCGACCGCGCCCACCGGGCAATCGGCGGATTCTCCATGGGCGGCTTTGGCGCACTGTCATGCGGGTTGCGCAATCGCGACAGGTTCAGCGCCATAGCCGCCCTTTCCCCCTCCATCCGCACTGACGGGCAGTATTGCTCCGAAGGCCCGCAGGAGGGTTGGGACAAACAGTGGGGCCGCACCTTCGGAGGGAAAGGGCTCACCGGAAGCGCCCGGCTGACCGACTACTACAAAGCCCGCTCCCCTTATCACATTATCGACACAATCCCCGTCGCCGAGCTCGCCGACATGACCCTAATCATAGACATCGGCGACACGGAAGGATCCCTCACCGCAAGCAACGAGCAGCTTCACCGCCGCCTGAACGAGCGCGGAATCCCCCATACCTATACCGTCCGCGACGGAGGCCACGACTTCGAGTGCTGGAACGCGGCGATGCCCGCCATCTTCCGCGAAATTTCGGCAAAATTCGCCCATAACTCCCAGTCTTCCCACCCCTCCCATAACTCCCACCTCTCCCAGTCCTCCCATTCCCCCTCCCCTCTCTCTGTCGGCTCCTCCGAGGTCTATCTTCCTGTTCAGAACCCGCTGTCGCGGCGACGCTACCCCGTAATCTATCTCCGCGGGGAGTTTTCCCGGCAGGAACGGCAGGAACTCGCGGAACGTGCGGCAGCGATGACAAGCGCGGGGAAAACGGCCCCTATGGCACTCTGCTTCCTGGCTCCGGGGGATATGCCCCAGGCCATCGAGGCCGAAGTCGGCGCCCTGAGAGGCTCGCAGCGCATGCGGGCGCTCGTAGCGGTCAAGACCCCGGTCGCGGAAGTCAACCGGCTCCATAAGGAAGAGAACCTATTTACCTCCATCATACTCTCCGAACCGCTCGGAAACGAGGCCGAGGCAGACGAGGCCGCCGCCATCATTAAAGGGCACAAGCGCTACCCGCGCCTATGGATCGAACAGCGGCCCGACGCAGCGGACTATCCCCTCGGCAGCCGCCTCCACATTCTACTCCGGGGACATGACCTGAACCACGAATACCGGGTAGAGCCGGCCGCGCCGGACACTCTGCTCCCCCATTGGGAGGAATGGCTGCACGCGCTCGACAAGCGCATCCATATCTGACGCTCCGGGAATCAACTGACAACGAAATTCAACAAATCATCAACCCTCTATTTAACCTTAAAGTATGTTTATCGTAACCAACTACACCCTGGCGGTCATCTTCTGCCTGGTCACCATGATCTGCTGGGGTTCCTGGGGCAACACCCAGAAACTCGTGTCGAAAAACTGGCGCTACGAACTGTTCTACTGGGACTACGTCATCGGCATGGTGCTCTTCACCATCATCCTCGGCTTCACCATGGGAAGCATCGGCTCGGAAGGTCGCCCGTTCTGCGAGGACCTCGCCCAGGCATCCTCCTCCAGCATCTGGTGGGTAATACTCGGAGGCGTCATATTCAACGCGTCCAACATCCTGCTCTCAGCTTCGATTTCGCTGGCTGGCATGGCGGTGGCGTTCCCCCTCGGGGTCGGTATAGCGCTTGTGCTGGGCGTGATTGTCAACTATCTGGGCGTTCCTACCGATAACGCCGGGCTGCTCTTCACCGGCGTGGCTCTCATCACCATCGCCATCATCTGCAACGGCGTCGCCTCCGGCAAGATGCAGAAAGGGGACGACAAGGAAGGCGCGTCGGCCCATAAGAAAGGGCTTATCCTGGCGGTTGTCGCCGGTGTCCTGATGGGCTTCTTCTACCGCTTCGTCGTAAAGGGAATGGATGTCGAGAACTTCGTCAACCCCGCTCCCGGCATGCTGACCCCCTACTCCGCGATTTTCATCTTCTCGCTCGGCGTGCTCCTCAGCAACTTCGTGTTCAACACGATCGTCATGCGCTACCCCTTCGTCGGGGAACCTGTAAGCTACAGCGCCTACTTCAAAGGCTCCTTCCCGACCCACCTCTGCGGCATGCTGGGAGGCGCGATCTGGGGCCTCGGCACGGCGTTCAGCTATATCGCGTCAGGTGAAGCAGGGCCCGCCGTCTCCTATGCCCTGGGCCAGGGCGCTCCGATGATCGCCGCCATATGGGGCGTGTTTGTCTGGAAGGAGTTCAAGGGAGCCAGCGCCCAGGTAAACCGCCTTCTTGCCGCGATGTTCGCCCTGTTCATAATCGGTCTCGCCCTCATCGTAGTTGCCGGCAACTAATCATAGCCCATAATTTCATAAATCTTCATACCTCAAATTAACCAACTTATGAAAAAATCAATTCTTCTTCTGACCCTCTGCGCCGCGGCTTTCGGCTTCACCGGCTGCTCTGACGACAAGGACACCGACGAAGTGAACGTGCTCGAAACCCCGATGCTCGCCGCTCCGACCGTGACCCACAACTCCGCGACATTCTCCTGGAAAGCCGTCGACAACGCCGACATGTATGTCTACACCCTCAACGGGGGTTCCGAAATGCAGACAACCGAGCCTACCGTTACCCTCACCGGCCTGACCCCCTCGACCGAGTACAGCTTCAGCATCAAGGCGCGCAAGGATGGTTCCAAGTATTTCAAGGATTCCGACTACGCTTCCTATACCTTCACGACCAACGCCGAGCCAGTCGCCGCCAAGACTTACCGCGTGGCCTCCTTCGGCGATGACTGGGACACCTGGTTCTACTCCTACAACGAAAACGGCACGCCCAAGCGCATCTACCGCACTGCCGACGGCACACCCAACGGCGAACTGGACCGCGAATGGATTTTCACCTATGAGGGCAAAAACCTCGCGGTAACAGGCAAAAACGAGTGGACTATCACTCTCAACGACAAGAATCTCGTAGAGACCCTCGTTGACGGCGACAATACCTATACATACGCTTACGACGCCGACGGCTTCCTGACCCAGGTACTGAAAAACGGAGAAGTTGCAGTAAACATCGTAGTTGAGAACGGCGACATCATGCGCTGGAGCAAGATGAAGGACGGGGCGGAAGTATGGAAGCTCCACACCTACGGCCTGGTTGACAACGTAAGCCGCTGCCATGCGACAACAGCCGAGGGTATCGGCGCAAGCCGCTGGCTCGTCGAAACCGGACTCTTCGGCATGGGCAGCGCCCACCTCCATAACGAGATTAAATGGGACTACTCCGACACAGGTTCCACTTATACCTTCGACCTCGACACAAACGGCTGCGTCGTAGGCGAGCACAAGCTCTACGGAGAAGACCTGGAGAACTTCCATTATACCTACGAATAACAAGCTGTCTGAGCGATCAGACTCTTTCAGGCAATGGGTAACATAGATTGTTGAACCGCCGCGGGTCACCGGTATTATTCCGGTAGCCCGCGGCCTATCTTTGACTGATGAGTATGAAGAAAAAACGCTTAATCGCCGCCGCAGCCGCTCTTTTAATCCTTTGCCAGGCTTACGCCGATGCGCGGGAGGAAATCGCGGCCAATCCGGCATTAGCAGGGAACAACCTCCTGGCATACCCCGACAGCGCGCTGCCCCGGCTCACTCCGGCGCCTGAGGGCTATTCCCCCTTCCATATCGAGCACTACGGACGGCACGGCAGCCGCTGGCTCCTCTCGGCGGGTGATTACGGGCGGCCGGTAGCGTTGCTCGACTCAGCGGAGAGAGCCGGGGCGCTGACTTCCGCCGGCATAAGGCTTCTCGGGGAATTACGCCGCGAGGGCGCCTCGGCAGAAGAGAACTACGGACGGCTGACACCCCTCGGAGCGCGGCAGCACCGCGGCATCGCCCGGCGCATGTTAGCGAACTTTCCGGAAGTGTTCGCTGATTCGGCCCGCGTCGACGCGTCGTCGACAATCGTCCCCCGCTGTCTGCTGTCGATGACCAACGAGCTTGTCGAGATGGCTGCCTCCAACCCACGGCTACGCGTGACAGCCGAGGCCGGAAAGCCGTTGCAGCGTATCCTTAACCCCTGCGACTACGATACGGCGGCGATAGAACTGAAACGATCGCTGCGGCCGATATTCAACGAGTTCCGCGGCAGGAAAGTCGATTCCCGGCGCCTGGTAGCCTCGCTGGCCGACACAGTCCGTTTTCCCGTCGACTCCGCCACCCGGGCCCGATTCTTCAACGACCTGTTCGAGATAGCGCTTAACCGCCAAAGCCATTCCCTCCCGCTGCTGACCGGCTATTTCACACCCGGGGAACTTTACGCCCAGTGGGAAGCCAACAACGCGAAATGGCACGCGACATGCGGTTTCTCCTCAATCACAGACAACAGGATGCCCCGGATGGTCGCACCCCTTGTGGCGGACATAGTCGCCGGAATCGACTCCGCTCTCGCGGGTGACGAAAACGGTACGACACTTCGTTTCGGTCACGAGACAGTGCTCCTCCCCCTTTCGGCCGCCCTGCGTCTCGACGGAATGGACGCCGAAATCGCCACCCTTGATTCCGTCGCCGACAGATGGCAGGCTTACCGGGCCTTCCCTATGGCCGGGAATATCCAGATTATCCTGTACGGGCATCCGACGCTTTCCCCCTTGGTCAAAATCCTCCTAAACGAACGGGAAGCGTCCCTTCCGATACCTACCGACAAGTTCCCGTATTATCCCTGGGAGGCGGTCAGGGCGCTTTGGCTTCGTTAGGCTGTTATTTTCGATAAATTAACGATTTACAAAACGGTTTCCGATGAACATATCCGGGAACCGCTTTGTTTTTCGGTTGAATAAAGACGTGAATAATTATGAAACTTACAACCAGACTGATGATCGCGGCGGCATTGCTCGCAATTCCCGCCGTCACCTGGAGCTGCGACAACGACGATGACAAGGACGGGAAAACCGAGATAAGCATCGACCAGTTGCCCAAGGCCTCTGCAACATTCCTTTCGGAGCATTTTTCAGGGGCCACGGTACTTCGGATAACCCGCGATACCGACCGGGACGGTTCGGAATACGAGGTAACGCTGACCAACGGATTCGAGATTGAGTTTGACGGCGCCGGAGAATGGACGGATGTCGACGCCCCCGCCGGACAGGCCGTTCCGGCCTCCGTTGTGCCGACAGCCATAGCCAGCTATGTCACGACCAACTACCCCGGCCAGAATATCAACGAGATTTCCCGCGACAGCCGCGGCTATGAGGTTGAGCTGACTTCCGGCACAGACCTGGAGTTCGACCGTGACGGGAACTTCATTCGGGTCGACCGGTAAACTTCCCCCATTACAATAAAGAAATCGCCGCGTCATTCAGAAATGACGCGGCGATTTGTGTATTCTGGGTTTCAGAGGATTATTTCACGGCGAATTTCAGCGTGGAAGCGGAGCCGTCGGCGGCAACAGCCTTGGCTACGTAGACACCGGCGAGGAGCTTGGAAGCATCAACAGCATCGTTGCCGGAAGCCACGAGCTGGCCCTGGGCATTGTAAACGGCGATCGCGCATCCTTCAGCCTTCACAACCGAACCATTGAAGGTTATGGCGGAAGCGGTATCGTTGCCAACCTGATCAAGACCGACGTACTGCTTGACAGTTACCTTGAGGGTAGCGGTCTTGAAGTAGTTGGTAGCGGTGATGGTGTATGTGCCGGGCTTGAGGAGGGAGATTACGGCGTCGCAAGGCTCAACGAGATTGGAGACAGCCGCACCCTCTTCGTCGGTTGAGCTGAAAGTAAGAGCGTCAGGCTCGATTCCGCGCAGAACGAGGGGAACATTGACCTCAGTGCCCTCCACACCCTCGATTTCGGTTTCAGTGAAATAGAGAGCGGTGCCTACGGAAGCCTCGTGGAACAGCTCGGGGCGCTCCGAGTTGAGCATCCATGGCTCCTGGAAGGTGGCGCCGTCAAAGACGTAACCGAGAGAAGCGAACCAAGCCTGGTCGGCGGTTCCGGCGAATGTCGTGCCTTCGGTAGTTAATGCCGGATCAAATACCTCGACTTCGGCAAGCTGGGAGATCACGAAGTTCTGGCCCAGGCGCGCTTCCGGCTCGGCGGGATGAACGACAGGATACATTGTCTGCTCATCCTTCATCACCCATTCGGTCACAGGACCGCCGTCGATGGAGGTCCAGCCGACGATACGGTGGGCGCCGACAGCCTCGGCGTGTTCTGCTTCGGAGGAAAGAGTCAGGGCGTCAAGAGCGACAACGCACTTGTCGATAGCGAGGAAACCATCCGCGTCGGGAGTCTCATAGGAAGCGGCCTCGAGCTTGCCGACGATACCGCCGGCGTTGTATGTCAGGACAACGTCCTCCTCGGTGTACTCCTGGGTCGGCTGAGTAGCGGCAATAGAGCCTTCAACCAGCGAACGGCTTACAGCCGAGCGGCTGGAAGTAGCGATAATGCCGCCGACGGTGTTGTTGGCGGCGAGGTCGGCATTGACGTGGCAGTCATCAAACACGGCGCTCTGGCTGCGGTTCTGGACGGCGATGCCGCCGACATTCTGCGAAGCGGAAAGTTTGCCGGAGAAGGAAGACGACTTGACGGAACCGCCTGCCACGATGTTGGCGATACCGCCCAGACCGGTCGACGCAGAAAGGCTGATTTCGGCGTCCTTTACGGAAGAGCCCGTGATTTCAGAGTCGAGAGCCGTGTTAACGAGCAGTCCGATGGTAGCCTTGAGATTCTCGGGAGCGTCGAAGGAAGGCTCGATCACATGCACGTTCTCAACCAGGGCGTTGCGCGCCTCGGCAGCGAGGAAGGCGAACTCTCTGTTGTTGCTGGCGGCAGCGGCACGGATGACGGGCTGGTAGAGCGTCAGGTTCTTGACTGTGGCGGTAACGGGCACAGGGGCCTCATCGTCGTCGGAAATGACATTCTGCCCGATTTGTTCAAACAACGCGGCGCCCTTGGAATTAGCCTCTATCAGGAGACCGGTAATCTCGTTTCCGTTGCCGTCAATCGAACCTGTAAAGTTGCCCTCGATCGGTCGGAAGGAGCGGCCCTCGCAATCGAAGCTGTTCGCGAGAGCGAAGTTCGAGGTCAGGTTGTTACGCACCTGGTCAAGGTCGCCGAACGTCTTAATGAGATAGGGACTCTCGACGGTACCCTCTCCTTCGAACTTGTTCATCGGGAGCTTGATTGTCTCGCGGATCGCAAGGTCTCCCCCATTCTGGGCGAGAGAGTAGGTGATTGAGAGGCTCGGGTTGCTCTCGCTGTTGCAGAGCATGCAGAACGGCAGTCTGTTCCCATCGGGTATCATACGGCTCGCCAGGATATTACCCTTGTCGTCTGTAATTGCGAGCTCGATAGTGGTCTCGCTGTCGCTGGCACCCTTATAGCGGTAAATCCACGTCAGGTATTCCCTTGTCTTGGAGGTGTTGAAGAGGTAGGGATTGAGAGCCGAGCCTTCGATGAAGGTCAGAATCTTGGCGATTCCCTCACCGGGCACCCTAAGGTGGTCTACATGGTCGAGGGTTCCGTCAGCCGTAAAGAAGCCGACATACTGCTCGCGGGCCGCTACGCCGCCGTTGGTAGGCTGGATCGGAGCCGCATAACGTACACCTTTAGCCGTAATCAGGCGGTCGGGGTTACCGGCGAGAGCCCAGATGTCGTCGTTATGCACGAAAACCTTGGGGATGAACCCGGCCTCGGTCATAGAGGGATAGTTGACAAGCACCAGGCCGTGTTCGCCGGTAACCTTTGATTCCATATCGAAGCAGTACTGTTCGGGATGGCCTGGGATATTCGACATGCCGCCGTACCCGGCGTTGTCCTCGCCGAAAGTAAGCAGTTGGTTACCGTCAACGTCGTAAACGGCGTAGTATGACTTCGTCGCGTCCCCCTGGATCTGCGAGTCGTGAACCGACACGATATAGCCGGGCATGTCGCCGGTATTGAAATCAAACGAAAGGTCGTCGGCTCCGAGGAAGTTGCCCATACTGTAAGAACGCAGGTTGAACTCCCCTTCGGGAAGAGACATCGGAATCTTTGTAGTCTTCACGAGGTCAAGTCCCGACGACGTTCCCTTATAAAGTTCGACAATGAAATTGTTGTCGGGGGTCAGCTTGTCGTTCGAGGGATCGGTAGGATCCTCGAAAAAGGTTTTCTCGAAATGCCAAAGCGCGAAGAAAGCGTTATTTCCCTTGACATTGGCGGTCAGAGGAAGTACAGCGTCGTTCTCCCCGTCGGAAGCAATCAGCATCGGATTATATTCGAGGTCGCCCACATGCTTTACCGGGGTTCCGTAGCCGGCGCGGCTGTAAATCGAGAATTTCGTGGGGCTTTCCGCATCTGAGGCCCAGGTCGACTCCTCATAGAAAGCCATCCAAAAATTTTCGGAAACATTGGTTGAAGCGTTGCGGGCCACAACGTACGCGCCGGGAATCGAGGTCAGGCAGGGGGTATCGGTCCCCTCGGGCTGCAGGGAGTAAACAAATGTGCGCTCCTTGGCTCCATACCCCTGTTTGGGGTTGAAGTTACCGATAATCATGATTTCGTAGTCACTCCCGTTCATGTTGAAGAAAGAGCGGGTAATCTGGGAGACAACGGTGAAGCGCTCGCACTTCCCTGCTCCTTCGGGCAGCTCGATTGAGCCGGAAGCCTGGCCCACGAAGTTCATATTGTCGTCGTAGACCTTGATTTTGAAGCCGGTAAAGTTATAGTCGGTAAAATACTGGCTCTGGGAAAGAACCTGAGCCTCGGGCTCGATAATGTAGAACCAGTCCTTGTCGTCAGGGCTGATGAGAGTCCCGAAGGAGGAGATGGACTGGAAATACTTCGTCGACTCGTTTACGTCGGGGATAATAGTCCCGTTCTCATCGACCGATTTCGGCGCCAAGGGGAGAGCGTGCTTCCCTACCGGCCGCATTTTGTTGAGCCGGAGGCCTGATTGCTCCTGAGGCTGGAAAATCGCCGTTTTGGCGACTGCCGGAGCCGCGGCGAGCAAGACTGCGGCAAGAGCCGCTGCGAATGTTGTTTTACGCATATTATTACAGATTGGGTTTCAAAGAATTATGCAAAGATAGCGTATGCACGCCGCTGAAGGCTTACACATATCGCTCTTTTTCTAACACAAATTACACGAAAGGCAGCCTTGTCACTTGACCACAACTTTCCGCGACTTCGACAGTATGCCGTCGGAAGCGGTCAGGAGATATACTCCGGGACGCAGGTCTGAGAGGTCTATGTCAAGCGTCTGGCCGGAAGCGGCGACCTTGCGCAGCTCCGCCCCTTGCAGCGACACGACGCGGGCGTTAATTCGCGACGAGGCCGGAGCCTGTATCTGGAAACGGTTGCCGCCGAGGTTCACGAACGAAATCGGAGCATCCTTGTCGGCCGCCACGTCGGAAATACCGGAAAGGCCGAGAATCGCGCACAGGCCGCGGAACGCGTCGAGATTGCCGGAAGCGCCGTCGTTGGCCTTAGGCTCGACAGGAGCCGCGGAAGTTTCCTGGGCTATTTTCAGAATATCCTTCCCGGTAAGGGTCGGATCTGCCGACAGCCAGGTGGCGGCGACGCCGGCCATAAAGGGAGATGCCATCGAGGTACCCGACATGGGGGTCCAGTAGTGGGTCTTCCCGCTACCGTCGGTATAGGTATAATACTTAATGTCGTAAGCCTCGTTGAACGCCGGACCGTTCACATAGTCCTGTGACATTGATGAGATAATCAGCGTGCCGGGAGCCTTGATATGGGGATGCACCTTGCCGCCGGGAGCGTGGCCCCAGGATGAGGTGGGGGAAGTAGTCCCGACAGTGTACTGGTTATAAACCTGCGGGTCGAAGTTATGGGTCACATAGGAACCTACGGAAATCACCCCTTCGGCGCCGGTAAGGGAGCTGTTTGACCCGTCGCCGGTAGACTCGGCGAAGCCCGGAGCGTTAAGCGACTGCAAGGCGAAAGTGAACATCTGGTTTACAGCCTGGCCGTAGACATATACTTTCTGGCCGGGAACGCCGTCGATGCGCAACGCGGTCACATACTGCTGGAAATCCGACTCATTGGTAGCCTCGAGGCGCACGTTGACCTCGGCATGGTAGCGGTTGTTGGCGGGATAGACGCTCCCGGCTCCCATAACGTAGCTGCCGTGGTAGACGCTGTTGAACTTCTCGTTGTCGCTGACCAGCTCGTCGACAGTGATTGTCAGCGCGCCGGCCGAGCTCATAGCTCCGACACGTCCGTCGGAAGGGATGGTATAGGTCGCGACAGTCTCGCCTGTCTTGCGGTCGATGAGGTCGAACGACAGGTCGAACGGGGTCTCGTCCTCCGACCACACCTCCATGCTTCCGAGCGCCTGGGGATACAGCGCTACTCCGCCCCAAGCGGAAGCGGTGTAGTTCGTCGGGCAGATGAAGGACTTAATCGAGGTGTTTCCCTCTGTGAAATCCGCGTAAAGGAAGGCTTTCTCCGCGCCTTCGTTACCGGAGGCAACGCAGATGACGGCACCACTCTCGGCAATCATGTTGGCAAGGGCGGCGGGGAACTCGTCGGTTCCGTCGTGGGGACCCTCGTTGTTACCCATGGAGATGTTGATCACGCAGGGTTTCCCCTCGCTCTTGGCGTAGTCGATGATGGCGCGGGCGCCTTTGATCAGGTGGGCGTTGTCGCTAACACCGCATGACACGGCGATATCCGCGCCCGGAGCCGCGCCGCGGAAATCGGGAGCGGAGGAGTAGGAATCCTTGAACGACCCCGCTGCGATACCCATAACGTGGGTGCCGTGGGTCATCGAGGCGTTGTCAGTGGTGAATTTGGCGATTTTCTCGGGAGTGTCAGCCGTGAGCGTCACAGAGGAATTACCCATGGCGGCGTGTTTGAAGGCGCGCTTCACGCGGTAATTGCCGTCGGCGTCCTTGAAGTTGACGTGGTGGACGTCGATACCGGCGTCAATCACTCCGAGCACTACCCCGGAACCGTCGTAAGCTCGGGGAAGAGGGGCGGCGCCGTCGAGAATCTTGTCCGTGCCAAGCACCGAACGGCTCAGGTCGGTCCCCAGGGGGTTGCTCCAGGCGTAATGGCGAAGCTGCTTCGACAACGAGGCTGTCACGACACCCTTTGCGGCGGCGACCGCCTCGGCTTTCGAGAGGGGGGCGGAAAGAATCACGATGTCACCCTCGCGCTGTTCGATTTCGGCTCCCGCGGCGCGGAGAGCGTCGAGAGCCGCATCGTCGGCGATACGGGCGAACATAGACACTCGGGGCTCCTGCGTGGCGGAAGTCCCGTTGGCCGCCCGGGAGGCGGCGAGCATTTCTCCAAGCTCCAGTCGGTCGTTAAGCCCGAGAGTGGCCTGTGCCGCCACAGGGAGGGCTGGCAGGAGAAAAGCGAGCAGACAGAATTTGTTCATCTCTTTATCTGATTGGCCTAATATTATGAGGCGTAAAAAAAGCGCCTGCAGCGGCGTACCGCGACATTGGAGCCTCGCAGGCGGTAAGGTTCAACCCGCCGGGACCACCGGGGGCTTCTCCCCCGCGTCGCGCACCCGCACAATAAAACTGGCGCAAAAGTACGCATTATTCCGCATATAAATATGAAAGTCGCGGAAAAGGAACTGTTAAAAATTCACAACCTATACTCCACGCCAACTTGTTGTTACGCATATATGCGCATATTTGCTGCATTTTCATGCAAAATGCATAAAAATGCAGCAAATAAAGAGACCATTATTCAGAATATTCATTTTAACTATTCATTTCGGGAATGACGGGGCAAGCCGTCGGGCGACAACCCGGGCCGCCTCCTCCTCGGTCAAAGGCTTCGCCCCCTCCTCCCGCAGGTATGGGGCGAGAATCTCCGCGACTCGCGCGTACCCTTTCCCATAAAGGTAATTCTCCTTCACGCAATCCGTATCGGTATGGCCGTCAGCGTCAAGCAGCGGGTGGAACAGGTCGATGAATGTTACGTCCTTACGCTCGCAGAGCTGACGCAGGCTGTCGTTCCAGGCCGCAACCCAAGCATTTTCCAAAGGGTCGTTGACCGGAATCTGCGACATTACGAACAGCGGCACTCCGGGCGCCATACCCCTGGCGTGCTCCAGCAGACTTCCGTAGGCGTCGAGATCCTTGTCATCCGTGCCGCAGTAGAAGAAAATTTTCGAAGGGAGCTCCTTGTTCCCGTTGCCGGTGAGTATCGTTTTGAGCTGCGCCTTGTGCTGGTCGAAAGTCAGGCCCCCGTAGCCCCAGCCCGTCCCGCGGTTCTTCAGGCGGGGAGTGCCGAGAAGTTCGTGCCACTCGCCCCCGTGGACCATCTCGTCGCCGATTATTATGGCGTCGGTCGAACGTAGGGGGAGCATCCCGAAATAGCTCGAGCGCATCCCCAGGCTTCCCGGAAGTCCCGACGGCAGATTGACCATGGAATCGCCATAGACGGGCTCCCGGCCCACCAAAGGCGCTATCGCGCGACACCACTCGCGGTAGCCGCGGGCGAAAAGATGCAGTCCGTCGGCCGACCATTCCCCTTTATCACGCACTCCGAGGAGCGGCTGCCACAGGTCGACAAAAGTGACACCGAGCTGGCGGCACAGGAGCTCGATACGCTCGTTGGCCAGCCGGTTGCTGTCGTTTTTCCACTGCTCATGGCGCGGGAGGATGCTCTGGATATAGAGCCTGGTCGAGGGGGAATCGCGCCGCACGCGCTCCGCCATGCGCCGTATGTTGCCGATGACCGTGTCGACCGGGACCCCGCCGCTTATGTCGTTGGTGCCGATCATCAGGAACAGCTTGGCGGGATGTCCGTCGATGACCGAGCCGAGATTCTTCAGCAGCTCTCGCGACGAAGCGCCGGACGCGCCGCGGTTGAGAATGCGGCTGTCGCTTCCGAACGCCTCCCACCATTCGTGCATGTTGGTGATGGAGTTGCCGTAAAAAACTATATCGGTCGAATCCACGGGGAGCGACCGCATGACGTCGAAACGATGGCGGCGGAACGCGTGGTCGGCCACGCACACCGAACCGACCGTAGATGACAGAATTAAGAACGCGAGCGCTAACGCCCGCAAACCTCTTGACTTTACTTTTACTAAATGGTCCATATCAATCGCGAGTTTGCGCGAAGTTAGCAAAAATCCGCCTCAACCCACTCCGCCGCGGCAAAGAAAACCATTCATTCGGAGAAAATGTTTAACTTTGCGACAGATGTTTCAATCATAACGATTATTCACTTCAATGAACTCACTGATACTGACAGGGCTTTTGCTCCCGCTGCTCGGCACGATGATAGGGTCGGCCTTTGTGTTCTTCCTCAGAGGGGAGATTACGCCGCGGCTCCAGAAAACGCTGCTGGGGTTCGCTTCGGGTGTGATGGTTGCGGCCTCGGTATGGTCGCTGCTCATCCCGTCGATCGAGATGTGCGGGGATATGGGCCGGTGGTCGGTGCTTCCCTCCGCTGTCGGATTCCTCGCAGGCATCGGATTCCTGCTGGTAATCGACATGGTCACACCCCACCTCCACCTCACCGGCGACCGGGAAGGGCCGAAAAGCAAACTGTCGCGCACGGCGATGCTCTCCCTGGCGGTCACAATCCACAACCTGCCGGAAGGGATGGCTGTCGGGGTCGTGCTGGCCGGAGTCCTGGACGGTTCTACCGACATAACGATGGCTGCGGCTCTCGCCGTGGCTCTCGGAATCGCGATTCAGAACATACCCGAAGGAGCGATTATCTCCATGCCTATGCGGGCCGAGGGCCATTCCCGCGCCCGCAGCTTCGCCTACGGGACCCTTAGCGGGGTCGTAGAGCCGTTGGGAGCGATCCTCGTGCTGATTCTCGCGACCTGGATCACCCCGCTGCTCCCCTACCTGCTCGCCTTCGCCGCCGGCGCGATGCTCTACGTCGTGGTCGAGGAACTGATTCCCGAAGCGTCGGGCGCGCCCCACAGCAACCTGAGCACGCTGGGCTTCGCGATCGGCTTCGTCGCAATGATGGTGCTCGACGTCGTCCTCGGCTGACAGCGAATGTTAAGAAAAGATTAAGAAACGTGCTGGATGACAAGTTGTGGCAAAAGTTTTTGCTACCTTCGCGGAAAGCTATGTCTAGAAGCTATACACGCCATGAAAACCTGTGACCACTCTACGTGCGGCACCCGCATGCTGGCACTCGCCGCGCTCACGCTGCTACCGTTCTATCCCCAAGCCATTAACATAAACAAAGCCGGGGCCGGAGGAGAAACTATCTTCGCCGAGTTCGAGCCTGTCGAAGGAGCTTCGCGATATGTCGCGACTTATACAGGGAAGAATAACTCCGCGCAAGAGGCCGACCCGCGGCTGGTACGGCTTTATCCCGGACGGGTTAGAGTGGATATCCCGGGGGTAAGCCCCGGAAGCTACTCAATGAAAATCCGCGCCCTCGACGCGGCCGGCAACGTGATTGACGAAGCATCAACCGACACGCTTACCCCATACCCGCTCTCCCGCGAGGGGTTCGCTTTCTCGGGCGGTAATATTCCCGGGGCCTACAAGCCGGACGGCACACTGAAGGATGGCGCCGGAGTAGTATATGTGTCCCCTGAGACAGTCAACACAGTTTCTTTCGACATAGTGAAAAACGCCGCCGGAGACAAAGCGACCTTCACAGGCCTGACTGAGATACTGTCCGCGGCCGGGAAAGGGTATCACAAGGACCCGCTCGCGATAAGGATAACTGGGTGCCTTGCCGACACTCTCGTGCGTGGGCTCAAAGAGGGAATCTACCTCGGCCTCCAGGGACACGACGAGGGGAACCGGCGCCTGGAGAACGTGACAATCGAGGGTATCGGCAACGACGCGACCCTCTACGGCTTCGGCGTCCACCTCAAACGCACGAAAAACATCGAGCTGCGCAACCTCGGCATAATGCTCCAGGGGGACGACGCTGTCTCGCTCGAAAAGGACAACAACAATATCTGGATCCACAACATCGACTTCTTCTACGGCCGACCCGGAGCTGACGCGGACCAGGTAAAGGGGGACGGGTCAGTAGACATAAAAGCCCGCTCGACCGACATAACGGTCGACCACAACCATTTCCGCGACAACGGGAAGGTAACGGGTACATGGGGGAGCGACTCGCTCGCCTCGCAAACACGCGTGACATACCACCACAACTGGTTCGACCATACCGACTCGCGCTGCCCGAGGCTCTTAGGGGCGACGGCCCACATCTATAATAACTATTACGACGGGGTCGCTGTCTACGGAATCGGGGCCACGGAGGGCTCCTCGGCCTTCGCCGAAGCCAACTATTTCCGGGGATGCAAGAGGCCGATGATGATTTCCGGCCAGGGGACCGACACCTACGATTCCAAAACAAAAGGCTATACCCGAAAGGGGACATTCTCAGGCCTCGCGGGAGGAATCATCAAGGCGTTCGGCAATCATTTCGAGGGGCAGAAGCCCAAACTCGTATATCAGACCGACAGCCCCGCGCAGTTCGACGCGTGGCTTGCCGGGGAGCGGGACGAGAAAGTCCCGATGACCGCCCTCACCATCCGCGGCGCCAACCCCTACTCCAATTTCGACACGGCTCCCGGCATGTACCCGTATGCCCCCGACGCTGCCGCGGATGTCCCCGCCAAAGTCACCACCCGCGCCGGGCGCCTCGAGGGTGGCGACTTCCGCTGGACCTTCGACAACGCTGCCGACGACCCCCGCCACGACCTCAATCCGGCCCTCAGACAAGCCCTCCTCGACTACCGCCCATCGGCACCGATAACGCAACAGTAACCATATACAAATTGCAGGTTCCGAAAAGCCGACATTTCAATTAACGATTGCTTTACGAACTCCTTAGCTCCATTTTCATTTGGAGGATTAGAACTTATCAGTTATCTTTGCCGAATGGAAAAGCAAACAGATCCGACATCGAATCTCAGAACCATATTCAGGACATATGAGTTCGATCTATTTTTCTTATCATTACCTGATAAGGTCAGAGATAAATTCGAGTATGTTTTCCAAATTATCCAAAGTGTATATAACATTTCGACAAAATTTGTAAAACATATCGAAAACACCAATCTTTACGAGATGAGGGTATCCATACGCACCAATGAGTACCGAACCATCCTGTTTGCGATAGACCACAGCAACATAATCGAAGCTAAGAACATTATTCTATTGAACGGCTTCCTGAAGAAATCCACTAAGGACTACAAAAAACAAATAGAAATCGCTAATTCAATTTTAAACAACCTCAGAAAATGATAAAGCTAAACGAAAATAAACTCGCAAAGTTACCGACCACAAACCAACTACTTGACGAGAAATTCGGAGCGGAAGGCACTCCACAAAGAGAAGCTTTCAACGCACAAGCTGTCGCATGGTATTATGGTTCGCTGTTACGTCAGCGGCGCCAAGAGTTAAAGTTAACACAACGCGATGTCGCAGAGCGTATCGGACGCGAACAGACGTATATTGCAAGAGTGGAGAGGGGCAAAGCCGACATACAACTGTCAAGCTTCTTCCGTATAGCCGGTGTGTTGGGAATCCAATTTATACCCACATTTGCCACCGTGCTCAAATAACGGATTTTTCTTGCGAAAAAATCGGGGCGGGGGCTTGGAGGTCTCGCGGGAATGGCTTAACTTCGCGGTGAATTTTTTCCTGCGGGAACGCAAGGCAGACACAAGGCAGCTTGCATTGGCCGAGGCCTCCGGCGCGGGGAAAAACGACAAGAAAACTCCACTTCCTCTATCGAATGGAATCTCTGAAGTTCACCAAAATGCACGGCATAGGCAACGACTACGTCTACCTTGACTGCACTGCCTCCTGCCCGGGCAACCTTGAAGACCTCGCCCGCCGGATTAGCGACAGGCACACAGGCGTCGGCGGCGACGGCCTGGTGCTAATCCTCCCCTCTGAAATCGCCGACTTCAAAATGCGCATCTTCAACGCCGACGGCTCGGAAGCGCGCATGTGCGGCAACGCCTCCCGATGCATCGGAAAATACGTCTACGAACGCGGCCTTACCGACCGCGAGAATATAACGCTCGAAACACTTTCGGGCGTTAAATATTTAACTCTGTCGGTAGGGGCCGACGGAAAAGTCGAATCCGTCACGGTCGACATGGGTGAGCCGGAATTTATTCCCGAACTGATTCCGGTAGCCGCCGACCGCAACCTGGCCATACCGGCGGAAGCCGACGGGGGGGAAATCCTGGAAGTCAACGCGGTATCGATGGGGAATCCCCACGGCGTAGTGTTTGTCGACGACCTCGACGCTTTCGGCGACCGGGTTCTGACCGCCGGCCCGGCGCTGGAGAACCATCCGATGTGGCCCGACAGAGCCAATATCGAGTTCGCCCAGGTCTTATCCCCTTCTGAAATCAGGATGCGCGTCTGGGAGCGCGGAAGCGGCGAGACGATGGCCTGCGGCACAGGCGCGTGCGCCACTGCCGTTGCTGCCGCCGTTACAGGCCGCGCCGGGCGCGAGGCTACTATCCGCCTGCTGGGAGGGGACCTCCGCATACGCTGGGACGAGAAGTCGAACCACGTCTTTATGACCGGTCCGGCCACAATTGTCTTCGACGGCGAATATTATCTGTAATCCTTTCGCAAAATGTTCAAAATCAACGATAATTTCTGCAAACTCGCCGAGAGCTACCTGTTCTCGGAAGTCGCACGCCGCATCGCGGCCTTCAAGGAAGCGAACCCCGACGCGGACGTAATCCGCCTCGGAATCGGCGACGTAACCATACCCCTCTGCCCCGCAGCCATAGAGGCGATGCACGCCGCGGTTGACGACGAGGCCGCTGCCGCCACATTCCGCGGCTACGGACCGGAACAGGGCTACCCATTCCTCCGCGACGCGATCGCGCAACACGACTACCGCGCCCGCGGCGTCGAAATCGCCCCCGACGAGATATTCGTCAGCGACGGAGCGAAAAGCGACACCGGCAATATCGGCGACATCCTCTCCGTCACGAACAGGGTGGCGGTGACCGACCCCGTATATCCCGTCTACGTCGACACGAACGTCATGGCGGGCCGCGCAGGGGAGCAGACCCCGCAGGGGAGTTTCAGCCGAGTAGTCTATCTCCCTGTAACGGCCGAGAACGGATTCGTACCCGCCCTACCGGCTGAGAAGGTAGACATAATCTATCTCTGCTACCCCAACAACCCGACCGGTACGGCCCTTACCCGCGGGCAGTTGAAGGCGTGGGTAGACTACGCCGCGGCCAACGGCTCGCTGATTCTTTATGATTCGGCCTACGAGGCGTTTATCCGCCAGGAGGACGTGCCCCATTCGATTTACGAAATCGAGGGGGCTAAAAAGGTAGCGATCGAGTTCCGCAGCTTCTCCAAAACCGCCGGGTTCACCGGGGTGCGCTGCGGCTATACAGTCGTTCCGAAAGAGCTGAAAGGCACCGACTCCGAAGGGCGCGAGGTTGGCCTCAACCACCTCTGGAACCGCCGCCAGTGCACGAAGTTCAACGGCGCGTCATACATCTCCCAGCGCGGAGCCGCCGCCATATATACCCCCGAAGGACGACGACAGGCCCGCGAGGCGGTCGACTACTATATGGCCAACGCCGCGATGATGCTTTCCGAGCTGCGCAAGGCCGGGTTCGAGGTGTTCGGCGGCGAAAACGCCCCCTATGTATGGCTCAAGACCCCCGACGGGATGGACTCCTGGACATTCTTCGACCTGCTTCTGAAGGAATGCCAGGTAGCCGGCACCCCCGGCTCCGGCTTCGGTCCCGCCGGCGAGGGATATTTCCGCCTGACAGCTTTCAATACCCGCGAGAACACCCGCGAAGCCCTGCGCCGCATCGTAGAGCGCTTCGGTTGAACGGACAGCGAGCCCTACCCTCTCTTTCCTCCAAGGTTTGGCAATTCTATCTATCTCCATAGGTTTCTAATAAGTTATTCTTATGTCGTTATTAAGATTTGAAGCGGTCCGCGAAGCCTCCGGCCGCAAAGCCGTTGGCGTGGAAACTCCGGCAGAACGCCCCGAGAAGTACTACGGCGAACTGGTGTTTAACCGCCAGAAAATGTTTGAATATCTTCCCAAGAAGGTCTACGACGAACTGGTAAACGCCATCGACAACAAGCAACCCATCTCCCTCAAGCTCGCCGACAGCGTGGCAGCCGGGATGAAGCAGTGGGCGCTTGACAACGGGGTGCGCCATTACACCCACTGGTTCGCGCCCCTGACGGGAGGCACCGCCGAGAAACACGACGCCTTTATCGAGCACGACGGCAAGGGGGGCGTAGTCGAGGAATTTTCAGGCAAGCTCCTCGTGCAGCAGGAGCCTGACGCTTCCAGCTTCCCCAACGGCGGCATAAGAAACACGTTCGAGGCCCGCGGATACTCGGCCTGGGACATCTCCTCCCCGGTGTTCATCCTCAACAAGACCCTCTGCATACCGACCATCTTCATCTCCTATACCGGCGAGTCGCTCGACTTCAAGACCCCGCTTCTCCGCGCCCTCAACGCGGTCGACAAAGCCGCTACCGGCGTGGCACGCTACTTCGACAAGGACGTGAACCACGTCAACTGCTACCTCGGTTGGGAGCAGGAGTACTTCCTCGTCGACGAGGCCCTGTATGCCGCCCGTCCCGACCTGGTGATGACCGGCCGCACCCTCATGGGACACGAGAGCGCCAAGAACCAGCAGCTCGAAGACCACTATTTCGGCTCAATCCCCTCCCGCGTAGAGGCCTTCATGCTCGACCTGGAGCTTGAATGCCACCGCCTCGGAATCCCGGCACACACCCGCCACAACGAGGTAGCGCCCAACCAGTTCGAGCTGGCGCCGGTATTCGAGGAATGCAACCTGGCAAACGACCACAACCTGCTGTTGATGAGCATAATGTCGGAAGTCGCAAAGCGACATAACTTCCGCGTGCTCCTCCACGAGAAACCCTTCTCGGGCATCAACGGCTCCGGCAAGCATAACAACTGGAGCCTCGGCACGGATACCGGCTCCCTCCTCTTCGCCCCGGGCAAGACACCCCGCGAGAACCTCCGCTTCATAGCGTTCGTGGCCAACGTCATGGCCGCCGTCCACCGCCACAACGGGCTGCTGAAGGCCTCCATCTCGTCGGCCACCAACGCCCACCGTCTCGGAGCCAACGAGGCACCCCCAGCCATCATCTCGATTTTCACCGGCTCGCAGATCGCCGACATATTCGAGCGTCTCGAAAAGAGCACCGAGGACGAGCTGATCGAGATTTCCGCCAAGGAGGGTATCACCGTCGGGGTCGCGCAGATTCCCGAAATCATGCTCGACAACACCGACCGCAACCGTACCTCCCCCTTCGCCTTCACCGGCAACCGCTTCGAGTTCCGCGCCGTTGGCTCGTCGGCCAACTGCGCCTCCGCTATGATCGCCCTCAATGCCGCCGTCGCTGAGCAGCTCGCCGACTTCAAGGCCAAAGTTGACGCCCGCGTCGAGCGAGAGGAATCCCTCTACCATGCGATTCTCGAAGAGGCCAAGGCGCTCATCATCCAGTCGAAGGCGATTCACTTCGACGGCAACGGCTATTCCGACGAATGGAAGGCCGAAGCCGAGAAACGCGGTCTCGACTGCGAGACCTCCGTGCCTGTCATCTTCGACGCCTACCTGCGTCCCGAGTCTGTCGAAATGTTCGCGAAGACAGGGGTCCTGACCGAGTTAGAGCTCCGCGCCCGCAACGAGGTCAAATGGGAGATGTACACCAAGAAAATCCAGATTGAGGCCCGCGTGCTCGGCGACCTCGCCCTGAACCATATCGTCCCCGTCGCCACCCGCTACCAGTCAATCCTGGTAGACAACCTGGTGAAGCTCCAGAGCCTCTTCGACGCTGACAAGGCAAAGGAAATGACCGCCTGCGACCGCGACGCCATCGAAGCGATTTCGAAGCACATCGCCGCCATCCGTACCGAAGTGAAGCGCATGACCGACGCCCGCAAGGCCGCCAACCGTATCGAGAGCGAGCGCGAAAAGGCAGTCGCCTACCACGACAACGTCGTGCCCGCCATGGACTCCATCCGCTATCATATCGACAAGCTGGAGCTGATGGTCGACAACGAGATGTGGCCCCTCCCCAAGTACCGCGAAATGCTCTTCATCCGCTAAAACGTCCGCGGATGTTGCTGAACCGAATATGTGTAGGGACGCGGCGTGCCGCGTTTACCTTGCTGACAAATAATTGATACTCACAGCCTGACGCGGCACGCCGCATCCCTACAGCCATTCGGCGACCCCATCTTAAAAATATTAAATCAGATCACCACTCTCTTTCCACTTCTCCCGAAGAGAACCTAACACCAAGAAGCACCATTTCAATGGAGCAACTCAAACACGAGTGCGGCGTCGCAATGATCCGCCTGCGCAAGCCTTTAGAGTACTACCGGCAGAAATACGGGACTTACGCCTACGCCCTCAACCGCCTCTACCTGCTGATGGAGAAACAGCACAACCGCGGCCAGGAGGGCGCCGGAATCGGCGTTGTGAAACTCCACAGCGTCCCTGGCCACGAATACATATTCCGCGAACGTGCCCTCGGAGCCGGAGCGATTTCCGAAATCTTCTCCTCGGTGCTTCCGGCGCTGAAAGCCGACAATGTCGACTCGAAACCCGCTGCGGAAGCCGAGGCCTACACCCCCTTCCTGGGTGAAATCTATATGGGGCATCTGCGCTACTCGACAACAGGGAAGTCCGGCATTTCATACGTCCACCCCTTCCTGCGCCGCAACAACTGGCGGTCGCGCAACCTGATTATGTGCGGCAACTTCAACATGACGAATGTCGACGAGGTATTCCGCTCGATTGTCGAGAAGGGGCAGCATCCGCGAATCTACTCCGACACGGTAGTGCTCCTCGAACAGCTCGGCTACGCGCTCGACAGCGAAAATCACCGGCTCTACCGCGAGTTCCGCGACAAGCTGCAGGATCCCGAACTCGGCATCGCGATTGAGGACAATATCGACATCCCCCGCGTGCTCGCCAACGCGTCGCCCCAATGGGACGGCGGCTTCGTGATTTGCGGAGCCACCGGCTCTGGCGACATGTTCGCCCTCCGCGACAAGAACGGCATACGCCCGGCCTTCTACTATATCGACGACGAGGTCGTGGTGCTGACCTCCGAGCGTCCCGTCATACAGACCGTGTTCAACGTGCGCCGCGCCGAAGTCAAGGAACTCGAGCCCGGCTCCGCCCTCATCGTCAGCAAGAACGGCGAAATCCGGATTACCGACATCCTTGGCAAAGGGGACAACGCGCGCTGCTCCTTCGAACGCATCTACTTCTCCCGCGGCTCCGACGCCGACATCTACAAGGAGCGCAAGGAACTCGGGCGCCGCATAGCACCCGAAGTGCTCCGGGCCGTCAACAACGACATAAACCACACCGTGCTCTCCTTCATCCCGAACACAGCCGAAGTAGCCTTCATCGGAATGGTCGAGGGATTCGAGAATTACCTCAACGACCTGAAGGTAAAGCAGATTATGGAGCTGAACCGGCGCGGGACCCTTTCGGCCGGCACCGTGCGCGAAATTATGAACCGCAAACTCCGGGTCGAGAAAGTAGCGATCAAGGATATAAAGCTGCGCACATTCATAGCCGAGGGTGAGTCGCGCAACGACCTTGCGGCCCACGTCTACGACGTGACCTACGGGTGCATCGCCAACGATGTCGACAACCTGGTCGTAATCGACGACTCTATCGTCAGAGGCACCACCCTCAAGCAGTCGATTATCGGCATGCTTGACCGGCTGCATCCCAAGAAAATCGTCATCGTCAGCTCGTCGCCGCAAGTGCGCTATCCCGACTACTACGGTATAGACATGTCGCGAATGGCCGAGTTTATCGCGTTCCGCGCGGCTGTAGAGCTGCTGAAAGACCGCGGGATGGCCAACGTCCTCGACGAGACCTATCAGCGGTGCAAGGAACAGGCCCTGCTCCCCGCCGAGCAGCAGGTCAACTGCGTAAAAGCGATATACGCGCCTTTCTCCGATGCCGAAATCTCGCGCAAAATGGTAGAGATGCTTACCCCCGCCGGCACAAAGGCCGAAGTCGAAATCGTCTACCAGACAATCGAGGGGCTACACGCCTCCGTACCCGGCTGCCCCGGCGACTGGTACTTCTCCGGCGACTACCCCACCCCCGGCGGCATCCGCCTGGTTAACCTCGCCTACATCAACTTCTACGAGGGCAACACCACCAAGCGCGACGCCTGACCCCTTTCAGCAATCAAAACTCATAAAAAGCGGGATGCCGGAAGACTGGCATCCCGCTCAGTTTTATATTATTGGGCGGTTAAATGCGGTCGAGGACGGTCGCGATGAGGTCGCGGATGGCGGTCTTGTAGTTGGGGGTGGCGTCGTGGCGCATGCGGTTGGCGATGATGGAGCAGACGGTCATGGCGCGGTGGCCCATCAGGCGGCTGAGGCCCTGAAGGGGGGCTGACTCCATCTCGTAGTTGGTCACCTTGCGGTCGCCGAAACGGAACTCCTCGATGCGGCGGTTGAGGTCGGGATTGGCCAGGGGGAGGCGCAGCTCGCGGCCCTGCGGCCCGTAGAATCCGACGGCGGAGATAGTGTTGCCGCGAACCATGTCGTCGCGTCCGATCTGGTCGACCAGGGCGCTGTGGGCGTCGACGACATAAGGCTTGGCCCAGAGGGGATTCCATCCCGTATGCTCGCAGAAAGCGCGCTCGAACTCCAGGTCGGCCACCTCGTTACGGCCCGCATAGTAGTTAAGCACGCCGTCAAATCCGATAGCCTTCTCGGCAATCACGGGAGTTCCGAGCTTCAGTTCTGGCTGGAGAGCGCCCGAGGTTCCGATTCTCACCATCGTCAGTTCCCGGTGGGAGTCCTTGACTTCGCGCGTATTGAAGTCGATGTTGGCGAGCGCGTCAAGCTCGTTGATCACGATGTCGATATTGTCAGGACCGATACCGTGGCTGAGGCACATAATCGGCTTACCTTTATATGTGCCTCCGATGGTATGGAACTCGCGGGAAGATACCTCGAAGTCACGGGTATCAAAGTGCTCGGCGACGATGTTGACGCGGGCAGGGTCTCCGACGAGGATAATGCGGTCGGTAAGCTGCTGGGGGAGGAGGTGGAGGTGGAACACCGAGCCGTCGGGGTTGATAATCAGCTCGGAGGGTGCTATGATTTTCTTTTCCATGGTGTTTTGTTGTTGAATTTCTTACTCTTATAGTTACGCCTCCGGAAGGCGGAAAGTTCAGTTAACGCGGTAACGAGCCCCGGGGAGGGCCATTATCAGGTCGTCAAACTCCATTTCGACGAGCATCGCCATCAGTTGCCCCGTGGGGATTCCGAGAGCGGCCTGTAACGTGTCGGCGGTAGCCTCGCCGTTGTGGGTCAGGTAATCGACAATCTTCTGCTGGCTTTCGGGCAGCGGGGAGAAGAGCTCAGCCTGGGCGCCCTCCGCCGGGCGCGGAGTCCATCCCATAGCTTGTATCAGGTCGGCGGCGGTCTCGATCAGGGCAGCCGTCTGCTCGCGTATCAGCATATTGCATCCGGCGCTGTAACGGTCGGAGGTGCGGCCGGGGAGGGCGAACACCTCCCGGTCATAGGCCCTGGCGACATGGGCCGTGTTCAGCGCGCCGCCCCGGTCAGATGCCGATTCCACGACCACAACCGCGTCTGACAGCCCCGCCACGATTCGGTTGCGGGCCAGGAAGTTGCCGCGGTGGGGCCGCGTGCCGTGGACGTAGTCGGTAACAATCGCGCCCGCTCCCCGGACCATCCTGGCAGCGTCGTTGCGGTGTTCGGCGGGATAAATCGTGTCAAGCCCGTGGGCCACTACCGCAGCCGTCGGTACTCCGAGAGCCATCGACCGCCGATGCCCCATAATATCACATCCTACAGCCAGCCCGCTGATTATCAGCAGGTCGTCAAGCCTATCGGCCAAGTCGCCCACGAGCTTGTCAATAAACTTCGCCCCATAGACCGTAGCGTTGCGGGTGCCGACAACAGCGACTACATGCCTCGCGTCGAGGTCGCAGTCACCCTTCACATAAAGCATCGCGGGAGCGTCATCGCAAGCGAGCAGACGCCGCGGATAATCCTCATCGGTAAAATACAGACACCGGATGCCGTTCTTTTCGATAAACGGCAGCTCCTCCCTCGCGACAGCGAGAGCCGCGTCAAGGTCGGAGCGCGACAGGGAAATCCTGCGCCCGGTACCGACTTCGCGGAACGCCTCCTCGCCGTTTTCGAACAGCGCCCGCTCAGAGCCGAACAGTTCAAGCATACGTTCGCCACGCCCGGTGTTCATCCCGCGGAGTTGCGAGAAGGCCACCCGGTAAAACAGTTCGGACTGCGGCTGGCGGGAAGGCTGGATAATCATTTCGCTGTTTCCGTGTTGGTTATCGAACCGGCGAATGCCTGGGCGAGCTCCTCGCCGCGGCTCAGACGGCCGTTAGAGGTGGAGACAATCGTAACGAGCGCCTTCACGACCTGCTGGCCGGCCTCGTTGAATATATCCTGATGGAACACGTACCGCGCGCCCCTGCGTTCGAGCCACAGACAGCTACGCATACTCTCGGCCAGGCGCAGCGGACGCAGATAGCTGATTTCTATCTTGCTGACCACGGGGTCTACCCCGCGGCGCTGCATGTCGCGGAAACTGACCCCGCGGCTTTCGCAGAACTCGTGGCGCGTGTGCTCCAGGTAGTGCAGGTAGTTGGCGTTATTAACAATTCCCTGCGAGTCAACCTCGTAGTCGCGCACCTTTATCGGCATTTCAAATGTATATACAGATTCCTGGGCCATATGTCGAGTGAATGTCAAACTCAAAGTTAGGGGTTTTCGGGGAATCTTCAAAACAAAATTCGTAATTTCGCGTCAAATATGAATATCTCCCACAAAGCATCGAGAACGACGGCCCTGCTGGCCGCTCTAATGGCGACGGTAGCCGCCATGGCCTGCACTTCGGCTCTTGTCAGCGCCGACGCGTCGGCCACGGGGCGCTGGATGCTTTGGAAGCACCGCGATTCCGGCCACAAGGACAACATCGTCGACCGCGTTGAGGCGACAGACTCCACGATGGCCTATGTCGCGCTCTTCAACGCCGGGGACACCCGCCGCGAGGAGGCCTGGATCGGGTTCAACTCGGCGGGATTCGCGGTAATGAACACGGCAAGCTACAACCTCGCCCCCGACACGGCGCGGCTGAAAGACCGCGAAGGGTTCCTTATGAGCCGGGCGCTTGGCGTCTGCCGCACACTGGAAGATTTCGACTCGCTGCTCAGCGCCCTGCCCCGTCCCCTCGGGGTCCAGGCCAATTTCGGAGCTGTCGACGCCTCAGGCAACGGCGCTTTCTTTGAAACGCACGACAACGGATTCGTACGCTACAACCTATCTGACGCACCCGACGGCATGCTGCTCCGCACAAACTTCTCTTTCAGCGGAGGGCCGGCCAACCGACTGGGGACGGAACGCTTCGACAACGAGCGCTACATCATTGACACCATCACCGCCAAGTGGAAACTCGCGCCCTGGCATTTCACCGAAACCTTGTCGCGCTCATTCCGACTCCCCGACGGCTCCGACCCACTGACCCGCGGAAGGGTCTCGATGCCCGACAAAGGGCGCTGCATAGCCCGCGGCAATTCCACAGCTTCCGTTGTCATCGAAGGACCCCTCCCCGGCGACACTTCCGGGAAGGGCATCGTCATGTGGACTGCCATCGGATTCCCGGCCTTCTCAAGCGTTCTCCCCGCGACCATCGACTCCATCCCGGCTCCGCTGAAAGCCGCCTCGAACGGGCGCTCTACCCAATGCGACCTGGCCAACTCCCTCCGTGCGAAAGCGACAATTAAAAATGGGAAACAACGCAGTTTCAACCTCGACATTATAAGAAAACATATTGACGCCTGCCGCAGGAAAGCGCTCGCTGAATACGGTAAGCGGCATCCGGCCGCCCCTAAACCACATAAGAAAAAATGAACCCGTCATTATTAACAATCGGCCTCCTCGTCATAGCCAACATCTTCATGACCATCGCCTGGTACGGCCATCTCAAACTGCAAAGCAGCGGAATCTCGGCCAACTGGCCCGTTTTCGTAGTGATACTCGTGTCGTGGGGCATCGCCCTGATTGAATATTGCTTCCAGGTGCCGGCCAACCGCCTCGGATTTGAGGGGAACGGAGGACCGTTCTCGCTAATGCAACTAAAAGTAATGCAGGAGGTTATAACGCTGGTAGTGTTCGTGGTTTTCAGCGTCATAGCGTTTAACGACTTCCAGTTGCGATGGAACCACTTCGCGGCTATGCTGCTGCTTGTCGGAGCCGTTTACCTGGTGTTTATGAAGTGATTTAGCAATCTTTCACTTCATTTTCTTGAATAACCCCCGCGAAAGCACTAACTTTGTATATATAAGTCTCACAAGAATATATGAAAAAAGTAATTCCGGCGCTTACCGCCGCCATCGCTATCATGACCCAGACCTCGCCCATTCAGGCGGCCTCCGCCCCGGGGGCGGTGTTCGCCAAGCCGTTTACCGAGACCGTCCACGGCACGGCCCCGTTCTCCCAGATTACCAACGCCGACTATGAGCCGGCTATCGACCGCGGCATCGAGCTCGCCCGCAAGGAAATAGACGCTATCGCCAAGAATCCCGAGGCTCCCACCTTCGAGAACACCATCGTGGCGCTCGACCGTTCCGGCGAAGACCTCGACCGCGTGCTCAATATCTTCTTCAACCTCCTCGAAGCCGACAGCGACGACGAGATGATGGAGATTTCGATGCGCGTGACTCCGAAACTCTCCGACTACTCCACCTCCATAATCCTGAACCAGGACCTCTGGAAGCGCGTCAAAGCTGTTTACGACGGGCGCGACGCCCTGAAGCTCACCCCCGAGCAGCAGACCCTCCTGCAAAAGACCTACGACAGCTTCGCACTCTCCGGAGCCAATCTCGAGGGAGCCGACCGCGAGGAGTACCGCAAACTCAGCTCGGAACTGTCGGAACTGACCACCAAGTTCGGGCAGAACGTACTCAAAGAACTGAACACATATGAGATTTGGCTCACAGCCGACGACCTCGCGGGGCTTCCCGAAGGCATCGTGGCCGAAGCCGCCCAGCTCGCCGAACAGAAAGGGCGCAAGGGAGAGTTCCTCTTCACCCTCGCGCAGCCTACCTATATGGCGTTCATGAAATACAGCGAGCGCCCCGACCTCCGCGAACGCTTCTACCGCCTCTATACCGGCCGCAACACCAAGGGTGAGTTCTCCAACATGGAAAACATCAAGCGCATTTCCGAACTTCGCCTGAAAATAGCCAACCTCCTCGGAGCCAAGACTTACGCCGAGCACTCCCTCCGCCGCACGATGGCGCAGAACCCCGAGAGCGTCTACAAGCTCCTCGACCAGCTCCGCGACGCATACCGCCCCGCCCTCGACAAGGAACTGGCGGAACTGACGGAGTTCGCCTCCCAGACCGAAGGGAAACCGGTGACAATCAACGCCTGGGATTACAGCTTCTGGGCCAACAAGCTCAAGAACGCCCGCTATTCGTTCGACGAAGAGGAGCTGCGCCCCTACTTCGAGCTTGACAACGTCATTGACGGCGTTTTCGGCCTCGCGACAAAGCTCTACGGCCTCAAGTTCACCCAGAACGACGCAATCCAGCCATACCATCCCGACGTGAAGGCGTTCGACGTGACCGACGAGAAAGGGAACTTTATCGGCGTTATCTACACTGACTTCTTCCCCCGCGCGTCAAAGCGTCCCGGTGCGTGGATGACCGAGTTCAAGGGCCAGTGCGTCAACGCGCAGGGTGTTGACGAGCGCCCCCACGTCTCCATCGTGATGAACTTCACCAAACCGACCGCCGACAAGCCCTCCCTGCTGACCCCCTACGAAGTCGAGACCTTCCTCCATGAGTTCGGCCACGCCCTCCACGGCCTGCTGACCCGCTGCAACTACGGCTCACTCTCCGGCACCAGCGTCTACCGCGACTTCGTGGAACTCCCCTCGCAGTTCAACGAAAACTACCTGACGGAACAGCAGTTCCTCGATTCGTTCGCGAAGCATTACCAGACCGGCGAGAAAATTCCCGCCAACCTCGTTGAGAAAATCGTGAAATCCTCGCAGTTCGGAGCCGCCTATGCCTGCATGCGACAGCTCGGATTCGGATACACCGACATGGCCTGGCACACCATCACCGCCCCGGTCGACGACCCCGCGGCCTTCGAGAGCGCCGCGATCGAGCAGGTGCGCATATTCCCCGATGTCGAAGGATCGATGCACTCGCCCCAGTTCAGCCACATCTTCTCCGGGGGATACGCCGCCGGATACTACTCCTACAAATGGGCCGAGGTGCTTGACGCCGACGCTTTCGCCAAATTCAAAGAGAACGGCATCTTCGACCGCGCGACGGCCGACTCCTTCCGCGCCAACATCCTCGAGCGCGGCGGCACGGAGAACCCCTCCGTCCTTTACAAGCGCTTCCGCGGCCAGGATCCGACAATCGACGCCCTCCTGATCCGCGACGGCATCCTCCCCGCCCCCGCCCCCAAGGACCTCACCCCCGCGAAAAACTAAACCCATCATACTCGGTGAATCGGGCTTTGCCCCCACACCGCCGAACGACAGCGACAGCGTGCGAGCCATATAACTCGTACGCTGTCGCTGTCTTAATTGGGGGGGAGGAATTAGGGGGAAACGGGGTGATTTCTGACGTTTCGGCGGCGAGGGGTTGCCATGTTGGAGCGCGTTGGGTATTTTTGCATATCTATCGATTCACTATTTTTGCAAGCACTCTGACATACCATGAGGAAATATCGTTCCATTCTCGCTTCTCTCGGATGCGCGGCGGCAGTCCTTTGCCTTGCGGCTATACCCCAAGCCGTAAACGCCGAAGACTACTCGAAATATTACCAGCGCGAGCTCCCCGTCGCGCTCACGCCGGTCGCCGAGCCTTCGATTCCCGATTACGAGATTTCCCTGACTGATTTCGGGGGTGTCGGCGACGGCATAACGATGAATACCGAAGCGTTCGCCAGGGCGATGGCCCATCTCGCCGAAAAAGGGGGTGGCCGGCTGAACGTTCCGGGGGGCATATGGTATACAGGTCCCATCCGCTTCGAGAGCAACGTCGAGCTGCACCTCGACCGCGGGGCGCTCGTGCTGTTCAGCGACAACCTCGCCGATTACCCGGTTTCCCGTTCCGACTGGGAAGGAGTCCCGACCTACCGCACAGTATCACCACTCTCGGCCCGCGGCAAGCACGACATCGCGATTACCGGCTTCGGCACATTCAACGGCAACGGCCAGTGCTGGCGCCCGGTCAAAAAGGCGAAAACAACCGCGCCGCAATGGACCGCGCTAACAGCCAAGGGGTGTGTCGGCAAGAAAGGGGACGTATGGTTCCCCAACGAGCGAATCCGCGAAATTCACGAAGACAAATCGCTCATTGCCCGCATTCACAACGCCGACAGCGCCGAACTGGAATATTTCCACGACTTCCTGCGCCCGGTCCTTCTGTCATTCATAGAATGCGAGAACGTCCTGCTCCGCGACGCCACTTTCGAGAACTCCCCGGCCTGGAACATCCATCCGCTGCTGTGCGAGAACCTGATTATCGACAACGTAAACATCCGCAATCCCTGGTACGCGCAGAACGGCGACGGGCTCGACGTCGAGTCGTGCAACCGGGTGCTTGTCGTCAACAGCCGCTTCGATGTCGGCGACGACGCGATCTGTATCAAATCGGGGCGCGACAAGGAGGGACGCGACCGGGGCGTGCCGTGCCGCGACGTGCTGATTGAGGGATGTACCGTTTACCACGGCCATGGCGGTTTCGTCATCGGCTCGGAAATGTCTGGCGGATGCCGCGACATAGTGGCCCGCGACTGCCTGTTTATCGGCACCGACGTGGGGCTCCGTTTCAAGTCGACCCGCGGCCGCGGAGGCGTAGTGGAGAATATCCACGTCGACAACGTGAAAATGACCGACATCGCCGGAGAAGCACTGATTTTCGACCTGTATTACGGCATCAAGCCCGGTGCTCCCGTCCCGCCAGTTACCGAGGAGACCCCATGCTTCCGCGACATACGTTTGACTAACATCAACTGCCGTTCGGCGCGCCGGGCCGCCCTTTTCAACGGCCTCCCCGAAATGCCCCTCAAAAACATCTCCGTAACCTCCTCTCGGTTTACCGCCGAAAGCGGGTTCCACCTCGCCAACACCGACAGCCTGACCCTCCGCGACGTCGCCATCACCACCCCCTCCGAGCCCATAATCCGGGGCGAAGGGGTCACCAACCTCCTCCTCGACTGACCGCCCGATAATAATGTCTCAAATTGACTTTTGTGTCGGATTTACGTCTAACCATTAAAATCGGAGTTTATGAAACATATGACAGCGATAATCATTCTTTGCGCGGCACTGGCATCAGCCCTGACTGCGACAGCGCAAAGACACTGCGGGCGCGGCGACGCCGCTGAACGATGCGGGGGATGCCGCCACGAGTATAATTGCGGCGACGACGCGTGCCGGGATTACCGCGACTGCCGCAAGTCGCCATATTTTATAGGGGACAACGACGTATTCTTCGACGGGCAGAAGATAAAAGGCGCATCGGCCTCCTCCTTCAGGATTCTGAGAGAAGGGTATGCCAAGGATTCCTGGAACGTATACTATCTCGGCCGCATGATAAAGGGGGCATCCGCGGATTCCTTTACAACGCTTGGATGGGGTTACGCCAAAGACACCTGGAATGTCTATTTCGATGGAAAGAAAATCAAAGGAGCCTCTTCCGACAGCTTCCAGCTCTTGCGTGACGGGTATGCCAAGGATACCTGGAACGTCTACTTCCGCGGCAAGAAAATCGACGGGGCCTCCCCCGAATCCTTCCGCTGCGACGACCACGGCTACGCCCGCGACACCTGGCACTCCTATCGCCACGGCCAGCCCCTCCGCTAACCCCGGCTACGAGAACAAATCACGCTCTCAGAGTTCCGCAGCTATGTCGGGGAGAGCTGAGAAGGTGTCGATTATAGCGTCCGGGGCGACGGAACGCAGTTCCGCAAGAGAGCCGTTGCCATAGGTTACGGCGCACGTCCTCGCCCCGGCGTCGCGCCCCATTTCTATATCATAAACCGCATCGCCGACAACAAGAGTCTCGCCGACGTTCCATCCGAGATTGTCCGTTATAGCCAGTACGGGGTCGGGCGCGGGTTTGCCATTCGCAACATCGTCGCCTCCGATAACCATCTCAAAACAGCCAGCCAGCCCGAACAGACCGATATATTCGTCAAGCGACTTATGGCTCCGGCTGCTCGCTATCGCCATGCCGAAACCCGACGCGCGCAGCTTGCGCACAGTCTCGACCACCCCCGGAAAACAGCTCACGCTCAACGGGCGTTTCAGCTCCTCGAAAATTCGCCGGTATGTCGCCGCATACAGCGCGCTGATTTCGTTCCTTTCCGGCCACAACGCGGCTGGAATCTCCTCCAGCCGAAGCCCGATAGTCGCCCTGCATTCCGCCTCAGTCCTCGCCGGAAGTCCCAGCTCTGCGATCGCGGCCCGCATCGTGGCCACAATCAGCGGAGCCGTATCAACCAGCGTCCCGTCAAAGTCAAAAACAATATTCCGTATCATATTCAGCGTTTGACGGGAGCGGCTGGAGAGGGCTGGGGAACGTCCTCGCGGGACTGGGGGGCGTTGGCGGGAAGAGAACGGGCAAGGATAAGGAAGCCGAGGATGCCGGCAATCAGGGAGCCGCCGACGATGCCGAGTTTGGCGTGGTTGAGTAGGTCAAGCTGTTCGGGAGTGCCGAACGAGAGGTTGGCGATAAACAGGGAGACGGTGAATCCGATACCGCCGAGCATGGCGGCCCCAGCCATCATGATCCAGTTGGCACCCTGGGGTTTGGGCGCGATGCCGAGCTTTATGGCGAGCCAGGAGAAGGAGAAGATGCCGAGGAACTTGCCCGCCACGAGACTGACGATTACCGCCAGGGAAACACCCTCGACGATGCTCGCCGGATCCATGTCAAGCAGGAATATACCCGCGTTGGCGAAGGCGAAGAGGGGGATGATGAAGTAGTTCACAATCGGATGCAGCGAGTCTTCAAGCTCCTGAAGCGGGGAAATCACCTTGTCGGAAGCGTGCTCGACCTGCTTCAGCCAGTCCATCTGCTGGTGGCTGAGGATGGAGCGGCGGTTGAGCGTCTCGTCGTCCTCGGCGCGGAAATGGCCGATTGACTCGCGGATTAGCTGGATATATTTCTTCGGATTGAACACCGGCTTCGCGGGGACGCAGAAGGCGACAAGCACTCCCGCAATTGTCGGATGCAGCCCAGAGTTGAGGAACAGGAACCATACGACCCCACCCAGTGTGAGGTAGAATATCTTACTCTGGATTCTCATAAACTGCCCTAAGACAAGAATCGCCAGCACACCGACTGCCACTAACAGCGGAACGTACTCAATCCCTGTCGAATAGCAGGTAGCTATAACGATAATGCCCCCTATGTCGTCGACAACGGCGAGCGTGGTCAGAAACACTTTCAGCGCGATCGGGACGCGGCTGCCGAGTATCGACAGGATTCCGAGCGAGAACGCTATGTCGGTCGCCATAGGGATGGCGGCTCCCTGGGCGTAGTCCGTGCCGCGCCCGAAGCAGGTGAAAATCACCACGGGAACAATCATTCCCCCGCACGCTCCTATAATCGGCAAAAGCGCCTGACGAAACGACGACAGCTCGCCGACGAGAATCTCGCGCTTGATTTCAAGACCGATCGAGAAGAAGAACACGGCCATAAGAGCGTCGTTGATAAACGCTATGAGGCTCATCGGATGGCCGGAATGGGAGAAGAGGTTGAAGGATCCGATCTGAAGGCGCACTTCCTGCTCCCAGAACTCGAAATAAAGATGGTTGAACTGCGGAATGTTGGCTACGACGAGCGCGGCGACGGTAGCTATAATCAGCACCGTGCTGCCCGACGCGTGGCGGCGTATCGCCTGCGTGGCGGCATAAAAGACGCCGGTAGTCTCCTCACGGAGATGTGAAGCAAGTTTGTCCATAAATAGATAGTTGAATCAATAGGTTGTCTTTTTTAAGGTGGAAAGTGGAGGGTGAAAGGTGAAGAGAATACTTGATTTGTATAAACCATTGTATCCACTCCGGCACAGACTCTCTTGTACCCGGATGGGAGGGCGCTGTCAGAACGGTTCAGATGGTAGGAGCTTGGAGGTGA
>CALBWF010000030.1:0-54329 GCA_937969265.1 uncultured Porphyromonadaceae bacterium | reverse complement strand
TGAAGCGGGTAAGGGAGGATGTGCTCTTTATTTTAGTTTAAATGAAAGAGCCGTGTCGGCGTCTTTGAGAAAGCAGGCAGATTGCTATTGAGGCGTTATTCTGCGGTCGGGAGGCCGAAGCAGCGGATTATGGCGGAGCGGATGCGGTGGGCCTGGGGAGCGTTGGTGCGTAGAATGGTGAGGATGGTGTCTATATAGGCGCGCTTGGAGCCGTTGAGGCCGCAGAGATTGGCGACGTTGGAGCCGGGCACCATTGATTTCTGATTATAGACCTTCAGCACCTCGGCGTAGTCGCCTGACTGCGCCGCAAGGGAGAAATCGCGGCACATCTGTTCGTACATGCCCCGGGCGTTTATCTCCCGCACGAGGGTATGGAGGTGGCTCTCAAACGCGTTTATGTTCGTGAACTTTCCGTCTGTACGATATTCCATAAGGCGCTTCACGCGGTGGCGCGTGTGCTGCATCGCCTGCTGATGAAGGTCCTTCTTGAACTGGTTGATAATAGAGCGTTTCACGCTCTCGAATACTTTTGCCTCGTTCTTCCCGCAGTACGATGCCACGGCCTTTACCACCTCTTCGAGCATAAGGATATTCTCCACTTCGGCCACTTCCGGGACAAAGACGCGCTTGCCACGGAGATACTCCACTTCGTGGTCGTCGCGGCGGTCGCGGTCAACGATTCCGCGGCTTTCGAGATGGTGGAAACCCCGCAGGTCGTTGAACGCGCGGGTCGCCTCTATTACTTTGTCGCAACTGCCGAGCGGCTTGATGGTAAAATCCTTGAACACGAGAGGATAGAGCTTGGCGTCAATCGAATGGATTGTGTCCCCTTCGATGAATAGCACCGGCTTGCGGGAACCGATTATCGCCATATAAATCTCATCGGAGATTCCGGTGTCGCGGGGTAACAGTTCGTAGTCCCAGCTTTCAGTTGCCGCCGAATAACCCTTTACCCACAGTATGGCGTTGCGTGTCCGCGAGCCGGGGAAATCGAGGTCGTGGGTCGTATATATGAATCGGCAGTCGGGCCGAAGCTCCTCAACCATGTCCCATACGCGCTTCAAAACCGACGGGTGCAGGAACATTTCAGGCGCGTCGACAAACACCCGGCTGTTGTCAGGCGCGTACAGTACCGAGCCGAAATAGTACAGCACCGTCTTCTCGCCATCGGAAAGGCGCAATTGAGAGTAGGTGTCGTCTGACCCTTCCCGCGTGAACAACAGTCGGCCGCCCTGCCTCAACACCTGGTTGTCAGGGAAAATCTCGCGCCACAGCCTCAGCACTTTGTCAAGTTTGGTCGGAGGAGGAATCTGCCGGTCGGTCCTACCCTGCTTTCCGCCGTCATTGTCGAGGAGCGTCATCTTGAATTCGACAAGGTTCGCTATTTCCTCGTTGAGCATAAGGGCAATCAGCTTCTCAAATCCTGTCGCGGGATTATTATGCAGAAAGGAAGCGGAGGATGCCCGCCTGGCAAACACCCCTGCGACAGCCTCCCTCGATGCCTCGTTACGGCTGCCGGAGCCGTAAATGGCCTCCAGAGCCGACAGGCGAAAAACTTCGGCGGCATTATGCAGGTTGGCTATCGCGTCGGTGAAACGCGACTTGCCGGAGCCGTTCGCTCCGATTATCGTAAGGCATCGCAATGTGTCAGGCAGAACTACCGGCTGCCCGGACACTGACTTTGGGAGGTTGACAGACATAACTGAGCGGGTTGTGGTTAGTCTCGGAAACGCTTGACGAGGTCGCCATAGGCGTCGATGCGGCGGTCGCGAAGGAACGGCCACCAGCGGCGAACACTCTCCGACCGTTCGAGATCGACATCGACAATTCCGACCTCTTCATCAGTCTGAGAGGCTTGGTAAAGCCACTCGCCCTGCGGTCCGGCGGCGAAACTCGACCCCCAGAATGTTATTCCGTTCGTCTGGCCGGAGGGGTCAGGCTCATACCCTACCCTGTTGACCGACACTACGGGGAGGCCGTTCGCCACGGCATGGCCGCGCTGCACCGTCAGCCACGCCTCGCGCTGCCGGGCCTGCTCTTCCGGCGTATCGCTGCTCTCGAATCCAATCGCGGTAGGATAAATCAGAATCTCCGCACCGGCGAGAGCCATAAGCCGGGCTGCCTCCGGGTACCACTGGTCCCAGCAGACAAGCACTCCGAGCTTCCCGACAGAGGTCTGAATCGGCTCAAACCCCATATCGCCGGGGGTAAAGTAAAACTTTTCGTAATATGCCGGATCGTCAGGGATATGCATCTTGCGATAGCGTCCTGCCTCAGTGCCGTCAGCGTCATAGACAACCGCGGTGTTATGGTATAGCCCCGGCGCCCTGCGCTCGAAAAACGAACATACGATGACTGTGCCCGTTTCCGCGGCGAGGTCAGCATAGAATTTCGCGCTTTCGCCGTCAAGGTCGATAGCGAGCGAGCATAAATCGACGTTCTCAGTCTGGCAGAAATAGAGGGAATCGTGGAGTTCGCGGTTTACAATCAGGCGCGCACCTTCGGAGGCGGCACGGCGAATCGCAGCCGCGGTAGCGCGGCGGTTCGCCTCTATATCGCCTGTGTTGGATAGCTGGATGAGTGCGGTTCGTAATATTCTGCTCATAAGGGTATTGCTGATGATGGAATCTGCATTGTAGCACAATGGAGGGAGCCGTGCTGCCGGATTAACGCCCGGCAGTCAACAGGTACGACAGGACGGTCGATAAATACCATTGAAAGCATATCGGCCGCCATACGGTCTTTGCGCGGTTGGGCGTATGTCGGGAGGAATACGGCCCTCGGGGTGATCAGGAAATTGGCGTAAGTGGCGGGGAGACGCGTACCGTCCGCGTCATAAACCGCGTCGGGCAAAGGAAGGCCGATAAGATGGTAGGGATTCCCCTCCGCCGTTCGAAGGCGGGAAATCTCCTCTTTCATCTTAGCCAGCTCCTCGAAATGCGAATCGGAAGAATCGGTACACTCCGTATATATTATGGTGTCGCGTCCCGCGAGACGGGCGAGAGTATCGACATGGCTGTCGGTGTCATCCCCTTCGAGCGCTCCGTGGTCAAGCCATAAGACCCGATTGGCGCCAAGGCGTTCGCGAAGCTGTTCCTCAACCTGCTGTTTTGAACGGAGGTTGTTGCGGTTAGGGGAGAGCAGACACCGCGTGGTGGTGAGGATTGTGCCCTCTCCGTCGGATTCGACCGATCCCCCTTCGAGGACGAAGTCGAGGTTGTCGAGCATCGGACTGACGATTGTACTGCGGTTTTTAAGCCTGCTGTTGACAAGATTGTCGCGGTCGGCGGCGAATTTCAGCCCCCATCCGTTGAACTGGAAATCGGACAAAAGCGGCTCTTCTCCAATTCCAAAAGAGGTCAGCGGCCCGTAATCACGCACCCAGGTGTCGTTGGTCGGGACTTCGATGACGCTCAGACGTTCCGCGGGGATGCCTCGGAACAGAGAACAAAGACGTTCCGCTTCGGGAGATAGCACGACGGTTCGCACCCCGTTTGCGAGAAACGCTCGAAGCATCTCGATATAACACTCCGTGACCTCGTCAAGCATATACGCCCAGTCGGTTCCGGCGTGAGGCCATGAGAGGATAACGGCGTCGAACCTCGGATTCCATTCCGCCGCGAGACAAAACTTCTGTCCGCGGCCGTCAGCAGTTTCTTCCGGCTTCATTCGTCGTAATCGTTAAGGGTTTCCCAAATAGAGTCCTGCGATTCCATATATTCCTCGCAATAGTCGAGGAACCCGTTGCGCTCGGAACTGCCGACCTCGTGACACCATTCGCGGTAACGGGCCCGAAGCTGGTCATCGTCGGCGATCATCTTCTTGAATTCGGCTTCTGCGACATCTATCGAGCCTGCCTGCTTTATGACATCCTGGAACAGTTCAATAAGTTCATCCATAATATTTCATGGTAGATGGGTGATATGAGCCGCATAACGCGTTAAAGAACTTTAATGTATTACGCAAACTCGTTTCAAAAACAAATTTAGACAAAAACGCGAGATAAACAAAAATATTTAGTGTTAAAAAAGACGCGCAAAGATTTGGCGGTTTCAAAAAAAGTTCCTAACTTTGCACCGCAATTGAGAGGGAAAGCCTCCGGAATTGCAGAAATGGTGAGATTAGCTCAGTTGGTTAGAGCGTCGGATTGTGGTTCCGAAGGTCGTGGGTTCGAGACCCACATTTCACCCCATAAAGCCAGCCGCCCCACTTTGAGGCGGCTGGCTTTCTTTGTTTTAGATCATAATATTTTCCCCGACCCAGGGCGCACCCTGGTCGGGAAAGTTGTTTCAAGAGGTTATGGAACAGTATGTCTGCCGAGTTTTACAGCGCGGCTTTTATCGCAGACTTGCCGGACTTGATGATGTATATTCCGGAGGGTAATAAGGAGAGGTCGATGGCGGTAGCGGCGGGATATTCGGCGACGAGAGAGCCGGAGGAGGTGTGAACGGCAACCGGCGAGTATTCGCAGCCGAGAAGTGTTTTCCCGTTCAAGCGAAGCGGTGATTCAGCTTTGATTTCTGTGATGGAGGTATAGATTTTGTCTTCCTCGGTCACAATGCTGTGCCTGGCAAGGGCAGCGCCGGGGGCGTATGTGTAAAACGTCGTGTGTTCGTAATAGTCCTTGGTCGGATATGTGCGTGGTGCTGAGGATGGTTCGGAAGGGGCGACAGCTTTCGGCTCCTGGACGACCATCTGGCGGATGCCTTCTTTATATATGTTGGAGACACTAATTTTGCCCTGGACTTTAATCTGCCCCAATAGCTTCATATTTGCGAAAGAAGAGGGATCGTCCCAAAGCACAACGTTATACAGGCAATTGTCAACATACGATTTAGCGTACACAAGGATATTATGTCCGTCATGCCTGACGACGTACATCCCGAGGCAATAATCGCCGTTGGCTGGCATCAGGTTCTCGTCAGCCCAGTTATCTTTGAGAGAATAGTCTCCGCTCCCCTTCTCCAATAATGAAAACTTGTCGATGCCGTTGGTCTTAGTGAACGACGAAGGGAAATGAGAAATAAACATATGGTTATCATCAATATCGCATATGTCAATGACATTTGCGATATTAAAATTGTCCTTATAGTCATATCGTTTGGAAATCAGCGCGGTATATGACAGGGAATTATCAGTATTATTTATGGTCTGACTTAAAGAGATGTCAGCTATGCAATGCGATATAGGTGTGTTATAGTCGGTGGTGAACAGATTCATTGACAGCGTGAAGTCCCCAAAGATGTTTCCTGACAGTGACCCTTTGCTGAAAGACAAGCTCGAATCGGAAAGATTGCAATTTAAAGCTCCGGGGTTGGAGAGTGCGAGATTGCCGTTTATGACATTGACAGTGTTGGTCTCATATGAGTATGAAAGTAGAGTTAAACTCGGCGAATTAGAATTGTTCCCGAAGACAAAAAGAAAATTCCCATCATCGTCAACAGTGATTGTGTGGCCCAGAATGCTATTTCCTACCCATATCTTGCTGATAGAGGCGAGTGGTATGACTTTCTTTTCAAGTGGACTTCCGTCAAATGCATTATATGAACACATTATATGTTCCGACTTGCCTCCTTGAACATATTTATTCATATAGACGTAGAGTTTGCCATCGTGGTAGAGAAGTGCGTGGCCGTTTTCGTTTGCGTCTGCCGGAGAGTCAAGGGCGACCTCCCAGTCGGTTGTCATGGAGGACATCAGCGTCGGGTCGGTGTTAAGGTCCAGTTTGTCGATGGTTTCGATGCCGCCAGCGAAATCGATTACCTGTGGCGCTTGTGTGTCTTCGGCAGATGCTGATATTGGGGCGGTTAGACAAATGAGTGCGGTAAGTATGCCCTTGAGGACTCTTTTCTGATTCATGGATGGATTTGAGGTTGTTGATCGCGTTGTGGCTGGTTGATTTGGATATTATCTCACTTATCTGACAAAGGTATGCGAAATTATGTTATGCGCCAAATAATTTTCAGGATATTTTGAAAATTTCTATAAAAAGCCCGCTTTATAATGGTCGTGTTGAAGGATGAGACTATCTTATCGAGACAATAGGATGCGGCGTTCGCTTGCGGGCGAGCTTATAATAGGCCAAGGCTGCGACTTTCGGCAGGTAGCGCGTCACGTCGAGGCAGATATTCAGGAATGCGTTGAGCGGCTTCAGCGCCCGGATCGCGAATGGCCTGTCGGGTATGTTCTTGGAGTAAGTGTTAAGATGGTCTTTGATGATTTGTTTGTGGGATGCCAGACCGGCGGTGGAATTGCCGCCGGTGCGCATCGTCACGAAGTCGGCGGGGATGTAGCGAGTCCGTATGCCGTGGATGTAAATTATGCGGAATAACCATTCGAAATCGGCGGCTATTTTGAAATCCAGGTCGAAATTGCCGTATTTGTTGAACACCTCGCGGCGGCAATAGAACGAGGGATGGGCCGGCATGTATCCCATCCGCATCTTAGCGCGCGTGCAGTCACGCGAACTGTAATAGCGTACGCACCTGGTCAGGTCTGAAGGATTTACATAATGGATATCGGCATAGACGGCGTCTACTCCCGCTATTTCCCGGGCGACGCGGCCGAGGACGTCGTCGGCGGTATAGAAATCGTCCGAGTTAAGTATGCCGATCACGTCGCCTGTCGCCATGCCGATGCCTTTGTTCATGGCGTCGTAGAGGCCGCTGTCCGGCTCGGACAACCAGCGCAGCTCTTTACCGGCCTCCCGATAGAGGGCTTCGTATTTGCTGACAAGGCCAATCGTTCCATCCTCCGATTGGCCGTCGACAATAATATGCTCGACATCGCGGTAGCTCTGGAACAGCACGCTCTCCAGAGTTCCCTCGATAGTTGCCGCCGAGTTCCTTGTCGCTGTCACAACAGTAATCTTCATAATTCTTTTGATTCAAATCGTTACGCCGTAGACATCGCTAAGATGCCGACGGATTTTGTCAGGGTCGCTGCCACAGGCGCGCTTGATTTCAAGTATTTTGGCGTCAACCAAGGTCCTGTACCACCAACCCTGCAAAAAGTGCCACAAAAAGCCTTCCTTCCCATCAAGAAAACCTCCTTTTAGAAAATACCGATAGCAAAAATAAGCGAATGAACGCCAAAACAAAGGCTTTTGGGCATAAGAATGTTTTTTCATTCTTTTATGTGCGGCCTGGGGACTGATGTGCCTGGTCGCGTCTTCTGTCGCTGCTCCTGTGATATTCAACTCTATGTCAAGCATGTCTACAGCTTCCCGGATGGCATAGCCGACGTGTTTCTGAGTCCACCAGCTAAGGTTGTTCAGATTATCGTCAGCAAATTCATTTTCAAATTCTACCGTTACACCCTCGTTTAATTGAATATGCTCGTCCATCAACCTTACCTCACTTTGAGCTTTCCCGTATTGGAACATACGAAGTAATTTGATTTTGGGCATTCCGTGTTTGATGACGCGGCCGAGGAAAACACGTCGTAATGGTAATACTATGCCTGTGACATCTGGCGATAGATTGGGTAGTTTTGATAGAAGTTCGTTTTTTAACTCTTTGGTCAAATATTCGTCAGCGTCGAGCCGGAGGACCCATTTGCCGGAAATCGGAGCGTTTTCCAGACCCCAGTTGAACTGCTTGGCGTAGTTGTTCTCCCACTTGTGCTGCAGAATCTGAACGTTGGGGTATTCCCTCGCTATGTCAAGCGTGCGGTCGGTCGAGAAACTGTCAATGACGAAAACCTCCTTGGCTATCGGCGCGACGTTGTCAAGACAGCGGCGTATGTGGAGTTCCTCATTGAAGGTCAGGATTATTACGGATAGATCAAGCATCTGTTATGATTCTTTTTTTGAGAAATTTCGCGGGATTACCGCCAACGACAGTCCAAGGCTCGACAGATTTGTAAACTGAGGCGGTTGCGCCGACAACTGCACCCTCTCCTATTGTGACACCCATTCCGACATAGGCTCTTGCTCCAATCCAAGCGTTGGCTCCAATGTTGATTGGAGCAGTGATTAGTTCGTGGTTAACTGAGTCTATATTGTGAGACGCGGTACAAAGCATCGCATATTGACTTACTGTTGAGAAGCGACCTATTGAAACTGGCGCAACGTTATAGCAGTCTACATCGGATGCAATGCAAGCGTAATCATCCATAATCAGGTTAGCCGGATAATAGACTTTTGCAGACGAATATACTATGGCAGTAGGGGCGATTTGCGCGCCGAATAACCGAAGGATGAAACGTTTCCATCCGGAACCGACCCAACGCGGGAGCCATCGGCAGCACAATGTCCAGGTGCAGCTCCAAATCAGGCGGACGACTTGGTGCTTTCTGCCAAGGTGGTTTACATATTTACTTTCCATCGTAGACAAATTCGGGTTTTCCGGCCTCGCCGTTGAGCCATTTGTAGAGCCGGTACATAGATGAAGCCACTGTTGACGCTTCGAAGCGGCTAAGCACTAATTCCCGGCCTCGCAATCCCATTTCGCGAAGCCGGTCCGGCGTCGATTGGTTGATTTCGTCAATCACCTTGGCGATGGATTCCGGTGAATTGTCGACCCACCACCCGCAGCGCTCTGTGTTCAAGGTTTCCCACGGGGTGCCGAGCGATGCCATGACGGGTGTTCCCACGAGAAGGGCCTCCGGGATTATCATACCGAAATTCTCCATATCGCTTGGCACGAAAAGCGCGTCAAGCTGGGCCAGTTGCCGGAATTTCTCGTCACCGGTAATGAAACCAAGGAATTGAATCTTTTCTTTAACCCCAAGCCGTTCGGATTCTGATTCCAAGAAAGTTCCATAACCGTGGTCGCCGCTGCCGATTATGCGCAGTTTGATGCTAAGTTTGGGCCTTAACGCCATCGCCCGTATGATATTTTCAACAGCCTTTCTTGGGTGGAGGCGTCCGAGGAATCCGATTGTAATTGTGTTGTCGGCTTTGAACGGTTTCCTTTGTGTTAGTAGGTTTTCGGTTACGGTCGGGCAGACTACGGGATTGCCTATTATGGCAATCGGGCCGCAGTACCCTAAATCCCTGATATGGCGCATTTCCGCCTCGCAAGTGGCATGAATGCACGACGCTTTCCTTATGTCTTTGTCGAAATACAGCTTGCGAAGCGGCCATTTTTTCCAGGCACTGCGTTTAAGCGCTTCCGGGTATAACATGCCGTGGGGAGTTATAACGTACGGCTTGCCGAATAGGCGGGCAGTGGCGCAAGTTTTATGGTTCACATGGAGCCACATCCCGTTCGTATGGTACACATCGTAAGGGTTTGCGCGGAGGAACCTGCTGATATTTCGAGAATACAGATACGGCGTTTCGCAATCATACGGGACTTCCTTGTACCATCGGCATCCTGCGGCGAGACTGCGGTCGTTATTTTCGTCAGCAACCCCCGACGCAAGTAGGTTAACGCAATCCCGGCCCGGTAGTTCGAGCTTGTTAAGTGCAGAGAGCAAATCGAATGTAGCGGTTGACGTCCCGCCAGATTTTGCCCCGAGAGAAGCTATTGTATGCAGTACTTTCATGATAAATCCTTAACGACCGCCTGTATATACTTTATAAATCCCGGGGTAGCGTTTTGAAAAAATGGAGCCGACCCAACAGGCAATCAAATAGAATAGCGGCGGAATTACAATATAGCTGAGAATCAGTGTCGGTTCTGCCCGGGAAAACAACAAAGGTATCTTTTTGAAGATGTTCAGAAACGGTTCGTGGATGAGGTACACGAAGAACGTGAACCTGGCGAGCCAGTCAACAATCGGTGCCCGCAATCTGTCAGCCGCGATATCGTATGAGTACCATAGGAACGGGATTCCAAACACTGGTATCATAAACCCGGAGAGTCTCTGACAATCCCCGGCAATAAGCCATATGATAGAACCTACTACCGCCGCGCCGGTGAGAAATATCACTAACGGGCTTCTCTTGGCGGTTTTTATATCGACGTCAGCCATCGCGATGTAACCGCCGGTCATAAACCAAAACAAAGCGATAAGATAGCCGGAAAAATAACCGCTAATGTAGATCGCTGCTAAAAATATCGGCGGGAGGTAGCCGAATCTGTTTCGTTTCAATGCGACCAGCCATTTCAGCGCTATCCAAATCAGGGGAGAGAACAGCACCATGACCATCAGGTCGCGGACAAACCAAAGCTGGAAGGCAATTGGCGGATTGATAAATACCATGTTCAGTGTGCCCCAAACACCGAGATTGGCCATATCGTCGAATATCTTAAAATTTAACGCATTGCTTACCCCCCCGAATTTAAGCGCGATAGCATTTATGAGGCAATAAAAGAAAAATGTAAATATGTTGGCGATTATGTAAGGGATAAGCAGAGTCCTGACGCGTTTCCTCATTTTTCCTTCGATCGAACGAATACCGTCAGGCACTTTCAGGAAAAAAAAATAGCCGGATATGATATAAAACAAGGGAACAGCCGAGCGGCAAAAGCCGCTGACGGAGGTCTCTATCAGATTGAGTGTCGGCATATGAGCGCCTTCGGTATAATACATATGTATGTATATAACCATCACTATCGAGAATGCTGACAATAGCTTCAGCTTGCGGCTCAGATATTCATTCATAAGCAAACGACGTTGACAGCCAGAACAGTGGGAACAATAAGGCGCTGGAATATAGCAGCCAACCCTCACTTATGCCGTTAAGCAGCAGGAATACGAACACGGCTGACAGGAGCGGTCGCGGTTTGCGCAAAAGCTTGGCGATTACCGGTATCAGAAACGCGAGGAACGCGCCGGTGCCGAGAATGCCGGTCTGTGCCGGGAGCGACAGCCAGGAGGAACCCGGTTCGGGCGACTTCCCGTCTAGTATTTCGGTTTCGTTATCGTAGGGGGAGTTGAACACAGTCTGGGCGCAGAAACCAACGCCGGTCAGCGGAGCGATCCTAAACTCTGTCACTCTGCCCTTCCATTTCTCCTGACGTGATGATATGGGCGATCCGTCCTCCACGGCCAATGCGGTTTTGTGCTTTATCGAATTGCTGATTGACGGGACTGACAAGCAAACGGCCCCGACTGCCATAAGGGCGCATAACAATCCAATAACGGTTTTTCGTCGTCCGTCACGCCAGCCGAACACTAAAATTACAGCAGATCCGGCTATCAGTCCGATAACCGCGATTCTCGAGCCGGCCGCTACCGCCGTGATGGCGCCAGCGCAAAACAATGCCAACCAAGCGATTCTTTTCATTCTGATGGGTATTTCGCCCTGGAGGCGGTACAGGGCGAATATCGCAGTCAGCGCGGCGACGGGGGACAACGTCATACCCATTGTCATAATTCCTCTGAATCCGAAATAATGAAACTCAGCAGTGCTTGAAGTCGCGACAGCCGTTAACAGCGTCATGAATGATGCCGCGGTCAGAATGACGGCACCTATCCACCAACCTTTCCATATTCCCCGGCGTAAGGAGCTTAACAACCGCGAGGAAATCAGGGGGGAAAAGGCAGCGAGCGCGATTGTGAATCCGGCAAGGCGCAACCAGCAGTATTTTAATGGTTCAGGCCGTTCGATAATTAATGAGAAGGCGCATGCCGCGATGAACAGCAACAGGGTATAATTAAAGCCGAATTTGTATCTGTATTTAATGCAGACCGCCACTACGGAGCATACCGCCAACAGGCATAAGCCGATAATTATCGGGGTAGTCCCGTTTATGCAGTCGATGTGACGCAAAGTCAGCAACAGGCCGAGCGCTATTCCGGCACTGCCGAATGTCCTTTGAAACCGTATGTTTTCTAAGACAGACACTTCAATAAATTAGGAACAGTACTGCTACTTCAAAATCAGGGCTATGAGGTCGCGAAGGTCGCGGGAACGGAACGCGAGGGCGAGCCCGAGGTAGACGAGGATTCCGGCTATGATTCCGAGCACTACCCGCACAGCGTTGTCGTCGGACGGCAGCACATACAGCAGTAATGTGATCGCTCCGTACATGGCGGCTGAGAACAACAGGCTGGGCATTACGGCTTTAAGCTGCACCATAAGCCCCAGGCCGATGCGGCGACCGCCCCCGATGATAGCTATTAACAGGCTGACCGCGGCGGTCACCACGAGGCCGCAGCATACGGCTGACAGCCCGAACGGGAGCATTACGACAAGCATAAGAATCCCGACGCTCTTGCTTGCGAGCTGCAAGCGCAAGTATCTTTTGGAGTCGCCCAGCACCTCGAGGACCATCAGGTTGACGGAAATCAGCGGGAACAGCATCATGGCGAAGGCAAGAATACGCAGCAGCCTCGCCGCGTAGAGCCATTGATGGCCAAGAAGCAGTTCGACGAATGGTACCGCGACAGCCGAAAGTCCGGCCATAAGGGGGAGGATTATAAAAGCGTAATACCTGATATGGCGGGAAAATGCCTCGGTAAGCCTGTCGGGATATTCCCGCAGGGAGCACAGGGCGGGAAACGTGGCGCGTTTAACGATTCGGGTCACGTTGGCGGAAGCGAACTCCCCGAGCTGGTCGGCGCGCGTGTAGCAGCCGAGGCTGTAAGCGGTGAACACCTTGCCGATTGTCATCATATAGACGTTGTTGTAGAACGTTTCAAAAATATCGCTCGCCATAATTCTTGAACCGAAGCCGAAGAGACGGCTGAACGACTCCTTTGCGAATCTCATTCTCGGCCGCCAGGGCGACAGGATCCACAGCGCTATCCCCGTCACCGCGTGGTTTGTCAGTTGAAGCCCCGCTATTGCCCATACTCCGTAACCGGAATAAGCCATCCAAACACCTACAACTCCCGAAGAGAGCGCTCCGGCCAATGTCGTTTTGGCCTGGGTCTTGAAGTCGATGCGGGAAGTCAGTATTGCGCGGTGGACGACCAGAGTCGAGTTAATCAATACGCTCAGGCTAAGCACGCGAGCGAGATCCGTCAGTTTCGACTCGCCGTAGAAGTCGGCAATCCAGGGGGCTGCAACATACAGAGCGATATAGAGCAGTGCCCCTACCCCGATGTTGAAAATGAAGGCGGTCGAGACATCCTCCTCCGTATGCCGCCCGAGCCGGATTATAGCCTGGGAGAATCCGCCGTCGGCTATCAACTGCCCTATCGTTATGAATATGGCGAGCATCCCGACGAGGCCGTAATCGGTCGGTGTCAGCAGGCGCGCCATCACTACCAGGGTCGCGAACTGCACCCCCTGCACCGATAGCCTCTCCACGGCTGACCACGCCGCCCCTTTCACTGTCCGCCTCGCGTCAAACACTGTTATGCTTCGGGTATTAGAGATTTTAGAATGTTAATTTGGTAGTTTGGTGTCCAGTTCCTATCAATTTCATCGAAACAGAATTGGCGGATTGATTCCCTGTTATAACTCTCTTGGCTAAACCATCGTTCTATGGCGTTATTAAGTGACTTTTGACTATCACGACGGAAGAAAGTCCCGGTTTTGCCATCTTTAATTGCTTCAAATTCGGGCATTTGATTTGCAAAGTCATTATGGGAGATAGCCGGACATCCAAACATCATAACATGCATTGCCGTCAAACCAATATTGCCCGGGGCCACACACAAATCAGCGTTATATATAAGTCTGGCATTGGTTAGCTCGTCATAACATGGACCATAAAACCACACTTGCTTTTCGATTCCGAGTTGAGTTGAAAGTGTTTTAAGCAAATCACTCTCGCTTCCGCCGCCGACAAGAGTTAGATTAATCTCTCTGCCTGATATCTTTAGGTCGGCTACCGATTGAATGAGCATATCCAGCCGCTTTACCTTTGATAGCCGCCCGATAAAAACTAATGTCGGATTGTTGTTCCCAAAATGTTCGCCATAAATGGGTTCGGGGGATATACGCTTCCGTATCTTCAATTGCGCATCATAATCCAGTGAGTTGTGAATTGGATGAAGTTTGCACTCATCAAATCCTCTGCGTTTCATGATGTCGCACGCATAGTCTCCGTAGATTAGTAGTCCGTCCGCATATTTGTAAAGCAATTTTTTCCACATTGCCTCGAACGAGGATTCCTTGCCGTAGAATCCGTGTGTCCATAGGAACACTTTCTTGTCGCGGTAAAACAGACCCTTTAACAGCATGAACATCATCGTCGAAAAGTTGCGGGAGAGGCCGGCAACAATATAATGGGTATAGTTCGGATTCTTGATGAGGGATGCCAACCCTTTGACCGAGTAGAATCGTCCGTGTGCGGTCGAGTGAAGCCGCTTAACGTTTTCAAGGCATCCGGTGTCGAACTCGTTTACGTTGTTGTCGGTGTCCTCGAAATACCAGTCACAGTCAAAGGCCTCTTCGATGCGTCTGTAAATACGTTCGCGATAGTGCGATGGCGTGTTGAAAATGCAGCAAACTTTGTTAGTCATAATGCAACTATCGTATTAATCGATAGTTATTAGTAATAATATCGGAAATTATTGTAATATACTATCATTCAAGAAGCTGATGCTTGTTATGGTTTTTGATGGATGATTTATGCCTGGTTTGACTTAGGCCGTATGCAATGCCTAATGCGAACCAATTCTGCCATGCACTAATCCAATAACCGCTAAAACAGTTCATAACAAATCCATTTATAAAGAATAGGAACAATAGAACATAAAAGTTATCTCTTCTTATCGCCAAATAAAATTGCCGAAATATCCAAATAAAGATACTGGATAAAATCACGAAACCAATAAGACCCGTTTCCGCAAGGAAGTCTACAAAAATGTTATGTGAGTAGAACCCCCAAGTATAGAAGTCGGAACCAAGTCCGTTTCCAAATATTGGACTTTTATAGTAATAAGATAAGACCTCCTGCCAATCATCTTTACGACCTACCTGTTGATTTAATGGATGTATCGCACGTTGAAATCCAGCATATTCCCAAATATTAGAAATTTCTGCGACTACAAGGAATAATAAAGCTGCTATAATAATAATCTTTATAAGCTTAACTGTTGAGACAATTCCTTTTGCTCTGAGAAGCCATGCGAATATGAAAATATATACCCCAAACAGAATCACTCCCCCTCGCCCTCCGGCGGTGAGGCAGATAAACGCGTCAACTCCCAAACAAGCCCATAGCCCCAATCTTATAATTCTATTTTTTATTAGATGAGGAGCAAAAACCAAACAATAAAGACTGATAGCGAAAAAAAGAGCCATCATATAAGCTATGAGCTGGTAATTAAGTCCCGCTTCGTCATCTGAGAATTGGCCATACATCTGAGACCCTTTCAAGGAAGAGAGAGCCACAAATGGTGTGAAAATAAATAGTATAAAAGGAAGAGATTTATCTATCTTTGCTCTATTCTGATCATATACAATGCAAAGTCCCATTAAAGTAGCTGGCACACATGAGGCCCCCCATCTTAAAAATTGTCCGAAATAATACTTATTACTGTAATCATAAAAAGTAGAGGTCAGCAAATATAGGCAACCAAACAATAGTAGACCAATAAAAAGAGGATAGCACTTGATTTTATTGCCACGATAACATCCAAGATAGAACAGAGTGCTCATTACTCCGAACGAACCAATATAAGCTCGAAACAAACTGCCTTCACGCGGTATGTCTAAGTAAAAGCATATAAAAGGGAATAGGTTGTCAATAAATAGAAAACATATAAAATAGTAAGGAAAAAACTTTCTCAACATCATGCGAAAATTGATTTGCGGAAGATGTCAGCCTTATTCGCTTTACAATAATCTTCGTATCTTCCGCATATAGCTAAATCGGATTTTAATACAGATAAATCAGTAAACGGAATATCAATCGTTATTCCAAGATGATAATCCTTGATAATCTTGCCAATCAAGCCGGATTTTGGCCCAATAACAGGTCGTTTAAACGTAGCGCTATAACCAAGTAATCCGCTACTTAAATTTGTAATGTAATATGGCATAAGTATCGCATCACAGGAATAGCACAGGTTATATAAAAATTCATAGTCGCAATATTCGTTAAAAACCAGTATGGTCGCTCGTTTTTGTGCCAAAGTGAGAATTTTGTTGAACTCTATGGCAAACTTATCGTTCTGCTTACCTGCGAATATGAACGAGCATCCATCTAATTCGCCCGGTTTGCTACTTGCTATTGCTTTAAGTATATCAAGAGATCCTTTTCTTGCGTCAAGACCGCCGAAGTGTATGAAGAGTTTATCATTTTTAGATAAGTTTAAATCTCGACGTATATTTCTAACAACCGAGAAGTCAGGTTGAGGTGTGGGATCTGGTAGAAATTTGAATTTATCAGTATGGAATTTCTTGTTAAATACTTTTGCGCTTTCCTGATCGTTAAGTACGAAAACCTTGGAAATTATTTTTGACTTAGAAAGTATTTGAAAACGAATTCTTTCAGCAAATGCTCGAACCTTGGACATATGATGTTGATCATATAGATATATTTTATACATTATGCCTCTAACTCTTACATGAGATGGTAGAAGGAAGCATATGAATGGAATAAATTGCATAAGCATAGTTAGAATCACATTGTCACACTTAGTATTTTTAACATATCGCCTAAGCAACAAACAATTTTTGACCCCTTGCCTATATATATTACCTTGTCGGACATTGTTTACTTCATTTTGCGGTATGAAGTTGAATGATATTCTATCAGATACTGGCCAGTCATATTTGTCTTTAAGTGAATTGAATTGTTCGGGAATGGCAAAAATAAAGAAACCATCTGATGCAAGTGCCTCCATATAATAATGGTGTATATACTCCAAATGATGACCTGATAGAGCAGTATCGAATATAAGAGTTCTCATTTTAGGAAATCAAGGTACTATTTTTTGACTTTAAGTAATCAAATATTGACTTTTGGGCGCAGACATATGGAAAAAGTCGGATGAATAGTGGAACAACAGCTATCTCAGCCATAGCGACAACTATAAAAGTTACGATTGAACCTATATCACCAGTTATGAAGGTTATTGAGAATCTCCGTACGGGATAAATTAGGAGTGCGTGTGTTCCTAGCACTATGAGAGAATACCTGCCATATATACTTGTAATTAATGGAATCCGTCCAATAATTCGACAGAGTGTCAAAAGAAAAGTTATCCCTCCAAATGATGCGGCATGGAATAAAAGTGGATGTTCATAGTAATTGTGGGCAATAAATATTCTGTGAGAAAACAACGTAATAATACACCCGCCAACAAAAGCTAAACCGATTGTCATTTTATTAATTTGAAGGGTATTTAGAATATTTTTAGATCGCAATACCATTCCGATAACATAAAAAATCAGGCATGAAAGAGCTGAATCTGCATATGCTGGCAGATACCCCCCCCATTTGCTGATAATACGCTGATTAATAATGATATACAAATCAATGATATGGGCTTGGCCTTTTGTAACACATAACATATGCAACAAATCCAAAATAATGCGATAAGGAACCACACTACTCCGTTGCAATACAGATTCTCTGTATCAAGAAATATATCAAGAAACCGAAGCCATTCAAATGGGATAACAACTCGGACTCCTACAGACTGCATTGTTAAAAACAAAAAGCATCCCAACCAATAAAAGAAAACAGCAGGTATGAGTAATGTTGTTATCTTGTTCTTAATAAACTCAGAAAAACATTGCTTGGGCTTGAAAAAGTAACCTGAAATTAAAAAAAACAAGGGGAGAGATATATGCGCATTAATCAACCCGATACGGTAGCCATCAATTCCTGTTGTGTGTTGCAAAACAACCATCAACATTGCGATTCCTTTTGCCGTATCAAGCCAATCTATTCTATTAGTCATTTCAATTAGCAATTGCGATTATCGACTTCAGTTTGTTTTTTAAAGTTAGCGTGCAGTTGTTGTATAATCCCAAATTATGCAAAATCTGTTTAATTCGATATCGTCTGCGATATAATGATGACTTTACCTTGCGATTTATTAAAATTATTGTTGGATATGGTCGGCTATGTTCGGGACGCAAATTGCACCGTCCCATTTGCTTGAAACAAAAATCGAAAAGGCCATAATCGCTAGGGTCGGGCAATGCCGAAACTCCATTTTTATATGCGACAATCGTTAGAACAGATTGGTCTTCTCGATGTGCTTTGAAAAAAGGTTGTTCAGACAGTGATTTATCAAATATCTTTGGAGACAGTATTCTCTCATCTCTGCATAACTCATACCATTCAGAAACAATAGTGCGAGATTTATCGCTCACTTTTAGGATTATGAATCCACCATAAATTTGGCGAGTATTTGATTCCGGGGTGAAATTCGCATACTTAAATGCCTCAGCCTTAGTCCAATCAACGTTAAGCAATGGATAATCAAATACTAATATATCGTTGTTTGCTTTATCAAGGAAAGGAATCAAATGTGTTATACTATTGACGAATGAAATGCCCGCATCAGCGTACACGATAATGTCTCCGGGATGCAAACTATCTATGGTTTTCAATATTAAATACGGTTTCCAAAGCCATAATCCAAACCCTCGTTTTATATATGCAATACGGATATTACTATTAATGTATTCGCTATCTAGATCATGCTCGGTATACTCAATTACTTTGTCAACTTTGCCATATTTGAGAGCCGTTCGTGTACAGTCTTTCTGTTGTTGACGATAATCTTCGTTGGCGAAATTAACAAGATAGATCATATAAATGCATTTATTGTTTTGTCCTTAAACAAAAATATCTTATGTTTAACAATGCGGCGTTCAGATTTATTAAATCCAAATAGCCAAATGCTAATAGAACTGCTCAAAACCGAGATCAGTATTAGTGCGAAAAAACGATATGGGAATATTGGCAAATAAAGAGAGCAGCATACTGGTAATATCGCACTAATCAGGCCTGTCACAATGCAAATTGCCATACTGTTACGGATAAACTTTCTAACATCAAGAGCTATAAGATTTGATAGGAGGATTATTCGTGATAAGCATCCAATCAAAGAGAAGAGCACTGCAACACACACTATTGTTTCAGGCGGAAAATTAACTTTATACAATACGTAGGCAATTGGTACTATTGCAAGTGTAATAATAGAACTGATAATGCTATATTTTGCAAGCTTAGTTCCCGATGCCTGAGCTGCTACATCAAGAGGGTATATAAAAACATCAAAATATGAATATATTACCATCCAAATAAAATAAATCGGGGCATAGGGAGGTGTCTCAACAAGCCAAAAACCGATTATTTGTTTCGCAGTAATGATAAACGGGAGTGTCAGGGTAAGAATAAGAAAAAAAGAATACTTGCAGACGACTTGTAGCAACCTATGCATTTCTAAAAGTTCTCCTGCTGCGTAATATTTGACTATCTGGGGTGCTGATGCGCTTTGAAAACTGCTGCAAAATTGCCTTAACCCGGAATATGCTTGCATAGCCACACTATATGCGGCATTAATTATAGGACCGAAAAAATAATTGAGGGTGATAATAGATCCTTGCAAATATACTGCTTGTGAGATACTTCCCATTGAAGACCATCCTGCAATTCCAAACATTCGCTTGAAAAGATCTGGTTGAAATTGATTGTTGGAGCGTATGGTTGGGAATTTAAATTTACAATAACAAAACATCAGAATGCGAGATAGTACCTGCACTATGCAAATCAATGATGCGTATGCTATTAGATGATTAATCGGTATGAATGGAATAACAATAACTCCTATGAATTTTAAAAGTGTATCGCCTATGGCAAACAAGGCGAAAGCCCCCATACGTTCGTTTGCTATTATTAAGGCATTGTATGGTACAGAAACAACGGCGAACAAACAATTTATGAGGGAAATTTGGTATACTATAATGGCTATATGGAGTTTGGATGTCTCAACATTAAGATAATTATGAACAAACCAAGATCCAATTGTTTCACCCAAAAATAATACAATTATAGCAAGCAAATAATGAATATGTTTACTTGTGGAGAACACATTGCAAACACCGTGGATATTATTTCGACCAATCTCAAAAGCGATAAATCGTTGCGTGCTAGACGACATCGCAGTTATCAGAACCGACAATAGAGAAGTTACGCCTCCAACAGCTGCATATACTCCAAAATCTGTTTCCCCAAGAATTTGGAGAATCAAACGAGACGTGTAGAGAGAAAGCGAAAGTGTTATAAGTTGCCGCAAGTATAACAGCAATGTATTCTTCGCTATTCTCTTATTGTTGGCGGACGTATTCAAATCAGTCTCTTCTGAATAAATCTCGGGAGTAAACCTTGTCGGCGACATCGTCGAGGGCTGTATCGTATCGATTGGCGATGATAGCGGCACACTCATGTTTGAACTTGGTAAGGTCATTGACTACATGACTTCCGAAGAATGTCGTTCCGTCTTCAAGCGTTGGTTCATAGATAATAACCTCGGCTCCTTTTGCCTTTATGCGTTTCATTACGCCCTGGATGCTCGACTGGCGGAAATTGTCGCTATTTGCTTTCATGGTCAGGCGATAAACGCCGATGACGCATTTGCCTTCGGACTCTCGGACATAAGTGTTATCCGTCGTGTAGTCATACCATCCGGCTTTCTTCAATACCTGGTCGGCGATGAAGTCTTTGCGGGTACGGTTGCTTTCAACGATGGCTGTCATCATCTGTTGCGGCACGTCGGCATAGTTTGCTAAAAGCTGTTTCGTGTCTTTGGGCAGACAGTAACCTCCATATCCGAATGACGGATTGTTGTAATGAGTCCCGATTCGCGGATCCAAGCCGATTCCCTCTATTATGGCCTTGGGATCCAAGCCTTTCATTTCCGCATATGTGTCGAGCTCATTGAAATAGCTAACTCGCAATGCGAGATATGTATTGGCAAATAGTTTAACCGCTTCAGCCTCTTTCATACCCATAAACAGCGTTGGAATTTCCTGCTTGATGGCACCCTGTTGTAATAGAGATGCGAAAACCGCTGCCTTTTCTTTAAGAGAATCAACATCAGTGAGGCTTTTTATGGCTTCGTTTTCTTCATTATATTCGTCAAGGTCTATTAGAAGCGGATAGCCAACGATTATGCGAGAGGGATACAAATTGTCATATAGGGCCTTGCTTTCCCGAAGAAATTCAGGAGAAAACAGCAGGTTTAATTTGTGGTATCCTTTGCGAGCGTATCGAACATACAGGCTGCGGCAATAACCAACAGGTATCGTGGATTTTATGACAATTACAGCGTCCGGGTTAACTTTAAGAACGATATCGATGACGTCTTCAATGCAGTGCGTGTCGAAATAATTCTTTACCGGATCATAATTCGTTGGGGCAGCGATAACAACGAAATCCGCATTGGCATAGGATGTTTCTCCGTCTAATGTTGCATACAAATCAAGATCTTTTTCCGCTAGGAATTTTTCGATATACTCATCCTTTATCGGAGAAATTCGTTTGTTGATTTTTTCAACCTTTTCTGGGATTACATCGACTGCAACCACTTTGTTATGCTGGGCTAAGAGAGTTGCTATACTTAACCCGACATAACCTGTGCCGGCAACGGCTATTGAGTATTTACTCATACTATTATTCCGTTTAATTATATTCAAATCTATATGCTGCGGAGGTAGGGGGCGGGGATGGAGGCTGTGACTCGGAGGCCGAAGTCGGAGGTGAGGGAGACGGTCAGGAGGCGGCGGGTGCCGCGGGATTGGATGAGGCCGCGGTAGCCGGCGAAGGGGCCGTCGGTCACTTCGACAGGGGTGCCTTCGGGGAGGTGGGTCAGGTCGGAGGTGTCAACGAGGTCGAGGTCGTCGGCCGTGGTAGCGTCCAGGAGGATGCGGAAGTTATCCATCTCGCGGCGGGGGATGCGGGCATAGGGTGCGTTAGCGGCCCGCGACTGGCGGTAGACTGACGCAGCCGGAGCGATGGCTTTCGCCGCATCGGCAATCAGGGCCGGTTCCGCTTCGAGGAACATGACGCGGCGGATGCGTTCGACGATGGTGGCTTTCAGCCGTTTGCCATGCCGTACCATCAGCCGTTCTACCGGGGCGAATGGCCGAATGTCCGCGAGGCGCGGATCTGCCGCCAGTAGTTTGCGGACTGTTTCCGAGTCGTTTCCCGGATGTATTCTTACTGCGTACCATGCGTGGTCGTTTCCAAGGATGGCGGCGGCGACTTTGCGCAGGACCTCGTCGCGTTCCGTTTCCGCGGAGCGTCCGTTAACACTGTGTTCCGCGAATCCTTCCGGCACATCCGGGCATATGGCGGCGATGGCCGATGCGGAAATGCCGCATTCTCTCGCCGCCCGGATCCATAATTCGGTCGCCATTGATGCCCCGAATGATTCCGCATTAAGGCCACAGCTACGCAGAAGTAGCTGATACTCAGGGGTTAATCCCCCCCTATGAGTTTCGGCGGCTTCGCCGCTCCCTCCTGAGAGAATCGAGCGGAGGAGCCGGTCCCGCGCCGCGGCCAGGGCCAGATTGTTTATCCTCATACGCGCTAATGTGCCAAGCGCTGGCAGAACGCCCTCCTTGCAGTTCGTTCTCCTTGCCGAGGGGTTGCCGGAGGGATGGTCCGAGCTGACTATGTCGAAACTGCCGGGGGCGCTTTGTGGCACCCTACCCTCTTTCTCAAGTCTGCGGTACATCGAGCGGAAGTTCTGCAGCCGTTTGGCGATATACGAGGCAGTATGCCCCCTGTCTGCGAGATAATCCCGGAATGAGTTGACGAGAGCCGCGTCGGTATTCTCCGCCCTTATTCCCCTTCCGCCGTCAAAGGCTCTGAATGCTGAGACAAACTTCGCGGCGTCCTTGCGGGTGTTTTGGTTACCGATTGTCGCCGATAGTTCCACAAATAACGAAAGGAGTGTCTGTTCGGTTTCAGGGAGGTCGAAATATACCTTTGCGTCGGTAGAACATATACTTATATTCCCCCGTCCCGGATTTCCTATGTCCGGCCCGGAGGTTTCCGCCGCATCCCTCAGCTCGTCTGCCTCTGGCTGACGCTCAGCGTTTTCTTCCATCGCAAGGTTGGCTCATCTCGGCGATTTTAGATATTTTTAACGCCGTGATTCCACCGCGAAGTTACAAAATCCCTCCCCAATACGCAAGTTGCCGTAGTTACATAGTGGTTACGCCGGTGCGCTCCATATGGGATGCTGACTATTAAAATATCGAAATTTGTTCTGCCTCGATTTTACTTTTATAGTTTTCTGGGGTATAAATAACGTAGACCAATGATTATCCAGGGAAACGACATACTCAGGGCTTTCGCTGTCGACGCTGAGCGCGGCTTCAGGATGCTGACCCGGCAGGCCATGCGCCCGCTCTACTGGCATATCCGACGCCTCGTGGTCTCGCACCACGACGCGGAGGACGTGCTCCAGGAGACGCTCCTCCGCGCCTACCGCTCGTTGCCCTCTCTCCGCGACGGCTCGACCCTCGGCCCCTGGCTTTACCGGATTGCGACCAACGAGGCGCTGCGACATATAGAGCAACGCAGCCGTCTGGTCCTTGCCTCCGGCGACGATGCGGGAGAGGAGGCCGCCAGGGTTATGTCGGAGGAGTATGTGGATTACTCGGATCTGGAGGCGGTCAAACTCCGCGACGCCGTGCTCTCGCTCCCCCCCAAACAGCAGGCGACGTTCAACCTCCGCTATTTTGACGAGCTTGAATACAGCGAAATCGCCGAGATTCTCCAATGTTCCGAACCGACGGCGAAAGCGAATTACCATTTCGCCAAAGAGAAAATCAAGAAATACATAAGCAGTTGTCAATGATTAATATATAGCCTATGACAAACTTTGACTTTGAAAAACGGACGCTCGCGTCTCCCTATACTGTCCCCGAAGGCTTTTTCGAGCAGATGGAGGACAGGCTCGCCATGCGGGCCGCGTCGATCCGCTTTCCGCAGACCCATCTCATGACGCGCCGTCTGCGTTATGCGGCTGCCGCTGCCGTGGTCGCTCTGGTGATTGGGACAGCCGCTCTGTATGATTCTCCGGCAAGCAGCCCTGAGAACTTTGATGAAATCGCCCGTCTGTTCCAGCAGCTTTCCCCCGACGACCAGAACTCCATGCTCGAGTCCTATCAGGATGACATATTTATGAATGAATAACCACCAACGACTTATGAGAGCTGTAGTAAGGGTACTATTTGTGCTCGCTGTCCTACTTTCGCCGTCGCATCTCGTCGCGCAGGGAAACAAGGCCGGAAAACCGAAGCCGTCGAAAACCGAAATGGCCCAGAAGCAGGCAATCCGTATCGCCGATATTCTCGAGATAACAGACGAGACCCGCGACCGCTTCATCGCTACTTTTGTCAACTGCCAGCAGGAAATCTGGAGTCTCCACAAAGGGAACCGAAAGGATAAAAAAGCCGCGTCTCTGACCGAGGAACAGGCAGACAGCCTGATTCGCGCCCGTTTCGACCATTCCCAGCGCATGCTTGACACCCGTCGCCGCTACTATGAAGAGTACAGGAAATTCCTCACCCCGCGTCAGATAAACCGCGTTTACGAGCTTGAGCGCAATATGATGAAGCAGATTAACGGGAAGCAGCGCCAGGTTAAGAAGCCGAAGGCCCCCCGGAAGGCTAATGTCGAGAAAACGGACGAACGGCAGAATGTCGAGCCTTGAATGTAGTCAAGTCGTTGTCCGCATCCGCAACCGGATTGTTCGGCATTTGGCGGGAATGTCGCGAAAATTTGCTAACTTCGCGGCATTAAACAGGATATAAAGAATGATTTCGGTAAGCAATTTAGGCATACAATTTGGTAAAAGGGTTTTGTTTCAGGATGTTAACCTGAAATTCACGCCCGGCAACTGCTATGGGATAATAGGAGCCAACGGCGCTGGTAAATCGACGCTGATGCGCATCCTTTCCGACCAGCTCTCCCCGACCCACGGCTCCGTTTCGATGGGGCCCGGCGAGCGAATGAGCGTGTTGGAGCAGGACCACTTCAAGTTTGACGACTGCACGGTGCTGAGCACGGTGCTCCGCGGCCATACGGTTCTTTGGGACATTATGGAGGAAAAGGACGCGCTGTATGCCAAGCCCGATTTCAACGATGCCGACGGCATCCGTGCTTCGGAGCTCGAAGAGCGTTTCGCCGAACTCGAAGGGTGGAACGCCGAAGCGGACGCGGCCGCGCTCCTTTCAGGCCTCGGAATCAAGGAGGACCGCCACCAGATGCTGATGCGCGACCTTTCGGGTAACGAGAAGGTGCGCGTCCTTCTTGCAAAGGCGCTTTTCGGCAACCCCGACAACCTGCTGCTCGACGAGCCTACCAACGACCTCGACCTCGATACCGTCGCGTGGCTCGAAGACTACCTGTCTAAATTCGAGAACACTGTGCTCGTGGTCAGCCACGACCGCCACTTCCTCGACTCCGTCTGCACCCATACCCTCGACATAGATTATAACAAGGTGACGCTCTTCGCCGGAAACTACTCTTTCTGGTACGAGTCGTCGCAGCTCGCCCTTCGCCAGCAACAGCAGCAGAACAAGAAGGCCGAGGAAAAGCGCAAGGAACTGTTGGAGTTTATCCAGCGATTCTCCGCCAATGTCGCCAAGTCGAAGCAGACCACATCCCGCAAGAAGATGCTGGAGAAACTCAATATCGAGGAAATCCAGCCCTCCTCGCGCCGCTACCCGGGCATAATCTTCACTCCCGAGCGCGAGCCGGGCAACAAGATTCTCGAAGTACACGGGCTGACCGCCTCCGTCGATGGCGAACTCCTTTTCAAGGATGTCAATTTCCAGGTCGAGAAGGGTGATAAGGTCTGCTTCCTCAGCCGCGACCCCCGCGCGATGACCGCCCTGTTTGAAATCATCTGCGGCAACCGCAAGGCTGACGCCGGCACCTTCGACTGGGGCCAGACTATCACTACCGCGTATCTTCCCCTCGACAACAACGCGTTCTTCAATACCGATATGAACCTTGTCGACTGGCTCTGCCAGTTCTCCAACGACTCTTCCGAGATTTATCTCAAAGGGTTCCTCGGCAAGATGCTGTTCTCCGGCGAGGAAGTGCTGAAAAAGGCATCCGTCCTCTCCGGTGGCGAGAAGATGCGCTGCATGATTGCCCGCATGATGCTCCGCAACGCCAACACCATGGTGCTCGACTCGCCCACCAACCATCTTGACCTCGAATCTATCCAGGCCTTCAACAACACCCTCCAGGCCTTCAAGGGGAACATCCTGATGTCAAGCCACGACCACGAGTTTATCCAGACCGTCTGCAACCGCATCATCGAGCTGACCCCCAACGGCATCATCGACAAGATGACCGAGTACGACGATTATATCACCGACGAGAAAGTGGCAGCCGCCCGCGAGCGTCTCTACGCTCCCGCCTGAAACACATACAACAATCCCGCCTCACATTTCCCGATATGGTAAAGCACATTGTAATGTTCAAACTTTCAGGCACCCCGCAGGAGCGCCTTGAAGTCGCCGGAAAATTCAAGGAAGCGCTTCTCGCGCTTCCCGGTCAGATAGACGTGCTCCGTTCTATGGAAGTCGGAATCAACGAGAATCCGGCTGAGAAATGGGACGTGGTGCTGACAGCCGTTGTCCCGACAATGGCCGATGTCGCCGTCTATGCCAACCATCCCGCCCATATCGCCGCCGCGGGGCTGCTCGCCGGCCACAAGGAGGACCGCGGGTGTGTCGACTACGAGTTTTAGAAATCCATCACAACCTCTCACACCATACCACATTTCCACACGATGCTTCAATTTTTCAAGCAAGGCACGGCCAAAATCTACGCCGTGGTAACCGACCACCGGTTGCAACCCGACGAACTCGACAAGCTGTCATGGGCCTTTTCCGGGGCCCGACCGATGGCCGCGACCTCTGTAAAGGGCACCTTTGTGGGGCCCCGCCGCGAAATGATTACGCCTTGGAGCACGAATGCCGTAGAGATTGCCCAGAACATGGGCCTCAGCGGCATTTCTCGTATCGAGGAGTTTACACGCGTGCCGCAGGGCGAAGAGCCTAAGTTCGACAAAATGCTCTCCCGCGTCTACGACGGCCTTAACAGCCGTTCGCTGACGGTCGACAACAAGCCGGCTCCTGTAGAGCATATCGCCGACATCCACGAGTATAATCTTCGCGAAGGGCTCGCCCTGAGTCCCGAAGAAGAGGAGTACCTCCGCTCTCTCGCCGCGAAACTCGGCCGTCCTCTGACCGATTCCGAGGTGTTCGGCTTTTCGCAGGTCAACTCGGAACACTGCCGCCATAAGATTTTCAACGGCACATTCGTGATTGACGGCAAGGAGAAACCGACATCGCTTTTCAAACTCATCAAGAAAACATCCCAGGAGAATCCCAACACCCTCGTGTCGGCCTACAAGGATAACGTGGCGTTCTGCGAGGGCCCGAAGGTCTGGCAGTTCGCTCCAGCCAACCCCGACCGTCCCGACTATTTCGAGACCAAGGAGATTGACACCGTGATTTCCCTCAAGGCTGAAACCCATAATTTCCCGACGACAGTCGAGCCGTTCAACGGGGCCGCTACCGGCACCGGCGGCGAAATCCGCGACCGTCTCGGCGGAGGCCGCGCGTCGCTCCCCCTCGCGGGAACCGCCGTCTACATGACCTCTTACCCCCGTCTAAGCGAGGAGCACAGATGGGAGCTGATGATGAATCCCCGCGTATGGCTTTACCAGACCCCGGCAGAAATACTCATCAAGGCATCCAACGGAGCCTCTGACTTCGGCAACAAGTTCGGGCAGCCTCTGATCTGCGGCTCCCTCCTGACCTTCGAGCATGACGAAAACGGGCGCTTGTACGCCTACGACAAGGTCATAATGCTCGCCGGAGGTGTGGGCTTCGCCGCAAAGAAAGACGCGATCAAGGGGCATCCCCAGCCCGGCGAAAAGGTCGTTGTGATGGGTGGCGACAACTACCGCATCGGCATGGGCGGCGGCGCCGTCAGCTCCGTTGAGACCGGCCAGTACGACAATTCTATCGAACTGAACGCTGTTCAGCGCGCCAACCCGGAGATGCAGAAACGCGTGTCGAACGTAATCCGCGCCCTCGCCGAAAGCGATGTCAACCCTGTCGTGTCAATCCACGACCATGGCGCGGGTGGCCACCTCAACGCTCTTTCCGAACTCGTCGAGGAGACAGGCGGAAAAATAAACATTGACGCGCTTCCTGTCGGCGACCCCACCCTCTCCGCGAAGGAGATTGTGGGCAACGAGAGCCAGGAGCGTATGGGTATGGTGATAAAGGCCGAGGATATTCCCTATGTCGAGCGTGTCGCCCAGCGCGAGCGCGCCCCGATGTATGTTGTCGGCGAAACCACCGGCGACGACCGTTTCGTTTTCGAGGAAAAAGACGGTTCCCGTCCGATTGACCTCGAGATGGCCGATATGTTCGGCAATTCCCCCAAGACCGTAATGCGCGACAACACTGTCGAGCTCACTTATAAGGAGGCCGAATACGACGAGGCCAAGATTGCCGAATACGTCTCCGGTGTGCTCTCCCTCGAGGCCGTAGCCTGCAAGGACTGGCTGACCAACAAGGTTGACCGCTCCGTTACCGGCAAAGTCGCCCGACAGCAGTGCCAGGGCGAAATTCAGCTTCCCGTCAGCGACTGCGGCGTGATGGCGCTTGACTACACCGGCTCCCACGGTATCGCAACCTCCATCGGCCATGCCCCGCAGGTGGCGCTGGCCGACTCGGCCAAGGGTTCCGTGATGGCTGTCGCGGAGGCTCTGACAAACATCGTCGGCGCCCCGTTGAAGGATGGTCTGAAAAGCGTCTCTTTGTCCGCCAACTGGATGTGGCCCTGCAAGAATCCCGGAGAGGATGCCGCCCTGTATAAGGCTGTCGAGGCTTGCAGCGATTTTGCCTGTGCCCTCGGCATCAATATCCCTACCGGCAAGGACTCCCTGTCGATGACTCAGAAGTATGGCGCCGACAAGGTGTTCGCTCCCGGAACCGTGATTATTTCCGCCGCCGGAGAAACCGCCGACGTGCGTCGCACTATGACTCCTGTCGTTCAGAAACGCAAGAACTCCGAGCTCTACTATATCGACTTCTCTTCCGACACCCTGCGGCTCGGCGGCTCGGCGCTCGCGCAGAGCCTTAACAGAATCGGTTCCGATGCTCCGACCGTGAAGGATGCCGCCCAGTTCAAGCGCACGTTTGACGCGGTCCAGAAACTCGTACGCGACAAGAAGTTGCTCGCCGCCCATGACGTTTCGGCCGGAGGTTTAGTGACGACTCTCCTTGAAATGGTCTTCCCCAATACCGACGGAGGTCTTGATATTTCTACCGAAGGCTTTGTCGCTGCCGGAGAAACCGACCTCGTCAAAATCCTCTTCGCTGAGAATCCCGCGCTGGTTATCCAGGTCGAGGACGGAAAGCGCGCCGCTGTTGAAAAGGCTCTTTCCGAAGCGGGTGCCCGCTTCTGGATTCTGGGCCGTCCGACGCAGGAGCGCGTACTGATGCTCGAGCATAACGGGGCAGAACGCCTCCTCGGCATCGACAACCTCCGCGACGTATGGTTCAAGCCATCTTATCTGCTCGACACTATGCAGAGCGGAGCCGACTGCGCCCTTAAGCGCTTTGAAAATTACAGCCGCCAGCCGCTTCGCATCGCTATCCCCTCCTCTTTCAACGGCTCGCTGTCGTCCCGCAGTTTGAGCTATACCCGCGGCGGCAAAACCGGCGTGCGCGCGGCCATCATCCGCGAGAAGGGCGTGAATGGCGACCGCGAAATGGCCTACACGCTGTTCCTTGCGGGATTTGACGTGAAGGATGTTCATATGACCGACCTCATGAGCGGCCGCGAGACGCTCGACGACGTTAACATGATCGTGTTCTGCGGCGGATTCTCCAACTCCGACGTGCTCGGCTCCGCCAAGGGATGGGCTTCCGGCTTCCGCTGGAACGATACGGCCAAGGCAGCCCTCCGCCGTTTCTACTACCGCCCCGACACGCTTTCCCTCGGTATATGTAACGGTTGCCAGCTCATGGTCGAGCTTGGCCTCATTGCCCCTGAGACCTCCTTCCTGAGCGACAATTACTCGGAAACCGCTAAGATGCCGAAGATGGAACACAATATCAGCCATAAGTTCGAGTCTCAGTTCATCGGCCTGACCATTCCGAAGAACAACAGCGTCATGCTCGGTTCGCTGGCCGGGATGAAGCTCGGCGTGTGGGTTGCCCACGGCGAGGGACGCTTCAACCTTCCCGGCTCGCTCGGCGACTACAACATAGCGGCGAAATACAATTACGCCGCTTATCCCGCCAACCCCAACGGCTCGCGTGGCGCTGTCGCGGCCATCGCCTCAGCCGATGGTCGTCATCTCGCGATGATGCCCCACCCCGAGCGCGCCATCTTCCCCTGGCAGTGCGCCTTCTATCCCGCTGCCCGCCGAAGCGAGGATGTGACCCCCTGGCTTGACGCGTTTGTCAACGCCCGCCGCTGGGTCGAATTCCACCGCGGCTGAAACATTCCGAATCTCTGTGAAGCGCTTCCTGAATAAGGGGGCGCTTCTCTTTTGTTACGCTAATCTGAGGCTTCTCCCCGACGCTGCGTGAAAGGTGTCTTAATTGTCGGAAAATGGCTTTTTTCGGTGATATTTAGCGGTTTTTGCCAAAAATTTGCTAACTTTGTACCGAATTTGTACTTTGGAATATGATTGATTGTGTTTATTAAGCATATTCCTTTGCCGTGAAAATATAATAAATCATTCTTAATAGCTTAACTTATGAGTTTAAACATCATTGTCCTTGCAAAGCAGGTGCCCGACACCCGCAACGTAGGAAAAGATGCTATGAAAGAGGATGGTACCATCAACCGCGCCGCCCTTCCGGCCATCTTCAACCCGGAAGACCTCAACGCGCTTGAACAGGCACTCCGACTGAAAGAGAAACATCCCGGCTCCAAGGTGACGATGCTTACCATGGGCCTTCCCCGAGCTGCCGAAGTCGTGCGCGAAGGTATGTTCCGCGGCGCTGACGGCGGCATCGTTCTGACCGACCGCGCCCTCGGTGGCGCTGACACTCTCGCCACCTCTTATTCCCTCGCTCAGGCCGTGAAGAAAATCGGCGACTACGACGTTGTGATTTGCGGCCGTCAGGCAATCGACGGCGACACGGCCCAGGTAGGCCCGCAGATCGCTGAAAAGCTCGGCATCCCCCAGGTTACATACGCTGAAGAGGTTCTTGACCTGTCCGACGGGCATATCACGGTTAAGCGCCGTCTTGAGTCCGGCGTCGAGACTGTTAAAGCTCCCCTCCCCTGCGTTGTGACGGTCAACGGTTCCGCTGCAGAGTGCCGCCCGCGTAACGCGAAGCGTGTCATGAAGTTCAAACGCGCCGTGTCCCCCTCCGAGCGCGCAGCTCTCGCTCCCGAGGCCGCTGCCCTCGTAGAAGGCCGCGACGAACTCGAAATCAAGGAATGGGGCGCAGCTTTCGTTGAGGCTGATCCCGAGCAGATCGGCATGGCCGGTTCCCCCACAAAGGTAAAGGCTATCGAGAACGTCGTGTTTACCGCAAAGGAGAGCCTCTGCCTTAACGGAGCTGACGACAACCAGATCGAAGAGCTTGTCAAGGAACTCATCAAGAATCACACTATCGGTTAACTTTTGCATATATGGACCAGAACAATCTTATCGTATATTGCGAGTTCGAGGATGGCAAAGTGGCCGATGTGAGCCTCGAACTGCTCACCAAGGGGCGCCAGCTCGCTTCCGAGCTGGGCGTCAAGCTCGAAGCTCTCGTGATTGGCGACAATCTCGAAGGCGTAGAAGACCAGATTTTCCCGTACGGGGCTGACGTAGTCTACAAGGTCGCCGACAAGCGCCTCTACCCCTACACCTCCAATCCCCACGCCTCCGTGCTGATTAACCTCTTCAAGGAAATCAAGCCGCAAATCTGCCTCATGGGCGCTACCTGCATCGGCCGTGACCTCGGTCCCCGCGTCTCTTCCGCGCTCCACAGCGGCCTTACCGCCGACTGCACCTCGCTTGTAATCGGCGACCACAAGGACCCGAAAACCGGCAAGGATTACCAGAACCTGCTCTATCAGATTCGCCCGGCCTTCGGCGGCAATATCGTGGCAACGATCGTGAACCCCGACTGCCGTCCCCAGATGGCTACCGTCCGCGAGGGTGTGATGAAGAAAGAGGTATACGACGCTAACCACAAAGGCGAAGTCGTTAACCTCGATGCTTCCAAGTATGTTAGCGATTCCGATTTCGTGGTTGAAATCATCGACCGCCATATCGAGAAGTCGAAAATCAACATCAAGAACGCTCCCATCATCGTTGCCGGAGGTTACGGTATCGGTTCAAAGGAAGGTTTCGAACTTGTCCACGAGCTTGCGAACGTGCTCGGTGCGGAAGTAGGCGCTACCCGCGCCGCGGTTGACGCCGGCTTTACCGACCACGCCCGCCAGATCGGCCAGACCGGTGTCACCGTGCGTCCCAAACTGTACATCGCGTGTGGCATCTCCGGCCAGATTCAGCACATCGCCGGCATGCAGGACAGTTCGATTATCATCTCGATCAACCCCGATGAGAACGCTCCTATCAACGCGATTGCCGACTACGTGATTACCGGAAATTACGAGGATGTGCTTCCCAAGCTCATCAAATACTACAAGAAGAACTCTAAATAAGCTAAGTAAGAGCTATGGCTAACTTCTATACAGATAATCCCGACTTGAAGCTGCACCTGCAGCACCCCCTGATGCGCAAAATCGTGGCGCTCAAGGAACGGGACTTCGCTGATGCCGCGAAATTCGACTATGCTCCCGTGAATTTCGACGACGCGATGGATAACTACTACCGGGTTCTCGACATTGTCGGTGAGCTGTGCGGAACAACTATCGCCGACAATGCGGAAAGTGTTGACCACGAAGGTCCCTCCGTTGCCAACGGCCGCGTGACCTACGCTTCCGGCACCCGGGAAAACCTCGATGCCTGCCGCAAAGCCGGTCTGATGGGTATGGCTATGCCCCGCCGTTACGGAGGTCTCAACTTCCCGATTACCCCCTATATCATGGCTGCCGACATCGTATCGCGCGCCGATACAGGTTTTGAAAACCTGTGGGGTCTGCAGGATTGCGCCGAAACCCTCTACGAATTCGGTTCCGAGGACCAGCGCGAGCGCTACATCCCCCGCGTATGCGCCGGGGAAACCATGTCGATGGACCTTACCGAGCCTGACGCTGGTTCCGACCTCCAGGCCGTTATGCTCAAGGCCACCGAGCAGCCCGACGGAACCTACCTTCTCAACGGCGTGAAGCGCTTCATCACCAACGGCGATGCCGACATCCACCTGGTGCTCGCCCGCACCGAGGAGGGCACCAAGGACGGCCGCGGCCTCTCGATGCTTATCTACGACAAGCGTCAGGGTGGCGTCAACGTTCGCCGTATCGAGAACAAGCTCGGCATCAAAGGCTCTCCGACATGCGAGCTGGTTTACAAGAACGCCAAGGCTGAACTCTGCGGCTCCCGTCGCCTCGGCCTGATCAAGTACGTCATGGCCCTGATGAACGGCGCACGTCTCGGTATCGCCGCGCAGAGCGTCGGTGTCAGTGAACTCGCCTACCGCGAGGCCGTGGCTTACGCCAATGACCGCAAGCAGTTCGGCAAAGCCATTGTCGAGTTCCCTGCCGTTCGCGAGATTCTTTCTGTAATGAAGGCGAAACTCGACGCTTCGCGCTGCCTCCTTTACGAGACTGCCCGCTACGTCGATCTCTACAAGGCTTACGAGGACATCGCCCGCGAGCGCAGCCTTACCCCCGAGGAGCGTCAGGAAATGAAACTTTACAACAAGCTCGCCGATGCCTGCACTCCGCTCGCGAAGGGTCTCTCCAGCGAATACTGCAACCAGAACGCCTACGACTGCATCCAGATTCACGGCGGTTCCGGTTTCATGAAGGACTACGCCTGCGAACGTCTTTACCGCGACGCCCGCATCACCTCGATTTACGAGGGAACGACTCAGCTCCAGGTTGTCGCCGCAATCCGCCACGTCTTCACCGGCACCTACGCCCAGTTGATTGAACAGTGCGCCGCGGTGCCCGTGTGCGACTGCCTCGCTCCTCAGAAGGCTATGCTCGACAAGATGTTTGAGACATACAGGGAGGTCGTTGCCAAGGTTCACGAAATCAACGACCCCGCCTACACCGACTTCATGGCGCGCCACCTCGTTGAAATCGCAGGAAACGTGTTCATGGGCTATCTGCTCGTTACCGATGCGTCCCGCAACATGGCTTCGGAAGATGCCGAGGTTAAGGCAGCCGCTGAGAGCCTCGCCAAGAGCGCCTGCGTCTACTGCAACCTCGCCCAGGCCGAAGTTGCCCGCCACTCGACCTTCATCAACACCGTCACCCCCGCCGACATGGCCTCCTACCAGGCATAACAGCCAGGTATGTGCCTCATAAGCAAATGCGTAACAGAGCTGTCGCAGTAATCGCGGCAGCTCTGTTTGTGTTTTACCCTCATTATGCAAATTATGCCGATTTGCGTATAATAAGAAAAACACTTACCTTTGCAGCGGATTAATTGATGTAAGGAGTTTCCTTTGCCCGTATCGGAGGATACGGGTTTGGTTAATCCAATCTTTTTTAATGCGTTTATGACGCTTTTGTTCTGACACATCAGAATCTCGCAAATTCTTTATCTAAGTCAGAGGGTAAGCATCAATAAAGGCACTTTATCGTATACACATAAGATACCTGCGCTTTGCCTGCTTCGCAATGCGCGGGATATTTCTCATAGTTTGTAATGCGTGGATGTCTTTGTTGTCTGTCCGGCTTAGATAGGCCATTGCGAGAGCCTTGATGTGTGGGACATGCAGCATTTTACCCCACGCATTTTTCGTAAATGGACATATCCGGCTTCAGGGGGTATTGAAGCCAGTAATTCGCAAAATCTATACGCATAGTTCTATCTTTGACACATCAGAATCTCGCAAATTCAAATACATCAAAGCCTTAGAACGCGGTAATAGATGCCTTCCATCGGGAACGGGTTCCTTGTGAACCGTTCCTGAGCGAAGGTTGACATTATCACTATGAACTAATGCCCGAAAATAATCCTGCTATTTCCGTCATTGTGCCGGTGTACAATGTGGAACTTTACCTGCGCCAGTGTCTTGAATCCATTCTGGCCCAGGAATTTGATGATTGGGAAGCCATACTTGTTGATGACGGATCGACTGACCGTTCAGGCGAGATATGCGATGAGTATACGGCCCGTGACCCCAGATTTAAAGTATTCCACCAGGCGAACAGCGGACTTGCGGGTGCCCGTAATTCCGGCCTTGATGCTTGCAAGGGAGAATATGTTTATTTCCTTGATTCCGATGACTGGATTTCTTCCTCTTGTCTGTCGAAGCTCTACTCCGCTATACGCAGTAGCGGATGCCAGGTCGCAATCGGACGGATGACAATAGAGTATGTGGGTGCTTCGCAGGCTGATAAGTCCCGTTTCCCCTCCCGGACTTTTGATTCAATGGTATTCGCATCGCTGATGTGTAAAGACCGCGAGTTCCACAACTATATGTGGAACAAGCTGTACCATCGCAGCCTGATAACGTACACTCCGGACGATATAAGATATTTTGAAGACATCGCGTTCACGATAGCATGGATTCTGAAAGCGTCCAAGGTTGTATATGTCAGTGAGTGCGCAGGGTATCACTATCGCCAGCGAAAATCGAGTATTCTTGGCATGAAAAGCCGGATTAAGGCGTTGGCTTACTACGATGCTGTCAAACTTCGGCTCCGGCACTTCCTTGACCGCGGTTGCGAGATAACGCCTGACGAGGCGGCGAACTGCGTGTTCGGCATAGAGCGGGCGATGATGAGCATCGCGCGACGGCGCCTGGTAGATAACAAAAATGATATGCCGGATAGTGAGATAGCCGGTATGGTCGCGGAATTGTCATCCCTCGCGTCTGACCTGTTCAGAGCCGCGGTTAAAAATCGTGGAAGTCTTGACTTGAAAATGCGGTTTGGTTTGAGGCTTGCGGAATCCTCACCGAAGCTCTTTATCGCTTGGGCGAGACTTAGCGAGAAATTCCATAAGCGCCACTCCTCGGAACAACGACTTTTCGACTGATTATGGATAAAATATCAGTCGTAATAAACACCTATAACGCGGAGCGGCATCTGCGCGAGGTGTTGGCAAGCGCGCGTGCGTTTGACGAGATTGTCGTATGTGATATGGAAAGTACTGATTTGACGGTAGATATTGCCAATGAGTTCGGCTGCAAGGTAGTGGTATTTCCAAAAGGCGATGTATCTATCTGTGAACCTGCCCGTAACACCGCCATCCAGGCCGCCTCATATCCCTGGGTTCTTCTTGTCGATGCCGACGAGATAATACCTGCTTCTCTGTCCCGGTTCCTATACCGGCATATTGAGGGTAATCCCGATGCTCCTGCCCTTGACATATGCCGCCGAAACCGCTTTATGGGCAAGGCGGCGACTGAGGGATGTGACCGCCAGCTAAGGTTTTTCCGTAAGGACAGAGTGTATTGGCCTCCGACTATTCACAGCCGTCCGGAAATCGAAGGGAAAGTCGAAAAAATGGCCGCCGGTAGAAAGGACCTTTACCTAATACACCTTGATAATCCGACGATAGCGGAACGTGTGAGTAAACTTAACAACTATTCCTCGCAAGAGGTGGAGAAACGGCTGAACAGGACCTTTCATTGCGGCAGCCTCCTGTTCCGCCCGTTCTGGTCGTTTTTTCGCACGCTCTTTTTGAGAGGTGGATTCAGGGACGGATGGAGAGGAATTATCAGGGCGGAACTAACAGCGTTTTACCAGTTGCTTGTCATGGCGAAAGTAATAGAACGGCAGGAGTCGGTATCCGGCCATGACCCGGTGTTCCCCGTTGAATTTCCCGACCGGATTCTGCATGAGGGTAGGAATCGAGTTTGGATTGATGAATTTGACGGCAAGACAGTCGCGGTTAAGCAGTTTTCTCCCGGAATCGCCCGCTCCCTGTTATACCTGTTTAAAGCCGATAAGGCGACTTTGTCAAAACGTAATGCGGAAGAGCTAATACGTCGGGGTTTCTATACTCCCGAGCCGCTTGCTGTTATCATCCGTCGGAGGATGGTCGGGGCTATAAAGACAGCCTATTACATATCAGGATACGACGATGTGTCAATGCCACTTGCCGATGCTGTAAAATCTTATGGCGATATAGCCATTAAAGCGTTCGCGGAATTTGTGGTGAGTCTGCATCTCGCCGGAATCGTACATAAGGATTTAAACAATACGAACGTCAGGGTGCGAGAAAAAGACGGGCACCTGTCATTCAGTCTGATTGACCTTAACCGGATGAGCTTCCGTCCCGAAGGCACGCCTGTTGGCCTGAAGGAATCTTTTGACAATATTACCAGGTTTTCCTGCCTCGATGAACAATTTTATTCTTTCATAGACTATTATCTCGAAACAAGGAATCTTGACAGAACGCTTAGACAGGACGCCATCGTGGCGAAACAACGGCATGACGCGGCACATGAACGGAAGTTAAAAATCAAGAAGTTATTACGCATGAGATGATACCGAAAATCATACATTACTGCTGGTTCGGCGGGAAGGAGAAGCCAGCGTCATTCAGCGCATATCTCGCAACTTGGAAAAAATATCTGCCTGACTTTGAAATCAGGGAGTGGAACGAAAGTAATTTCCCTATTGGTGAGTACCGTTATGCCTGCGAGGCATATGCTATGGGGGATTTCGCTTTTGTGTCGGATGTCGCGCGTCTCCATGCTCTTTTTATGGAAGGTGGCATATATCTCGATACCGATGTGGAGCTGATTAATAATTTTGATTCCTATCTCGGTTGCGAGTCGTTCGTAGGACGGGAATCGGAGTTTGTCGGCACGGCGGTAATCGGTGCCGAGCCATCGCTGAACTGGATTAACCGGTTTCTCGATTATTACAAGCGCCGCCACTTTGTGAACCTGTTCGGCCATCCGGTCCGTACTGCCAACGCTAAAATATTGACGCTTAAGATTCTACCGAGTGTATCTGACGAGGACTATCCGGTTGTGTTTGAAAAGGGTTATCTCAGTTGCAAAGATTACAGAACCGGTGAAATAAGCGTACGCCCGGGAGCGGCAGCCATACATCATTTCGAGGCGTCATGGAAGTATCGGAAATCAATAAAGACGCGCTTGAAAACGCTGATTAAGGGATTGAAAACGCGGTATTTATCAACTAAGTAACTGGTCGAAATTATTTTAATATTTGTCCGAGGAAAATTTTTAGAAGATTTTTCTCGTTATCGCGAAGCGCTTTGGACGGATGTCCAAAGAACAAGAAGGAGTGTAGCGAGCTACACGTTATCGCGAAGCGCTTTCGAGCTTGACGAGAAAGACTGATGATGAGAGGAAAAGATTCAAAAATTGTGCCGGAGAAATATTGAAATAATCAGACCTGTTAGTATAAAATAATTTTGAACAGTTACTTATATTCTAAGGGATTATGAAAAAGATTATCTATTGCTTGCTGATGTTGCCGCTGCTGGCGCTCTGCGCCTCTTGCGACGATGACGATAACAAGGTTCCCGATGTCGGCATCCAGGCAACTTTCTCCGGGGCCACTATCGAAGACGGCATTATCTATGTCGTCCAAGGTGAAGAACTCAAGGTTAACCAGCTTACCCTTGTCAACAATTCCGGCAAAGATGGCGGAATGGGTGTTGTCACCTACTATATCAACGGTGCGTTGATCGGCCAGTCCTACACCCGTCCTTATGAGTTCGAGATTCCCACGAATCTGACTCCCGGCGACTATCTTCTGGAAATATCGACCCCGATTTATGTCGTTGACTACCCAATATGCTACGGGTTCTTCAGCTACAAGATGAGGGTTGTCGAGAGTGCCGAGGACCTGCCCTCCCAGCCTGAGACGCAGACTGTCAGCGGTCTGATTAAAGACAAGAACTAATCGCTTGCACATAAGCGGCTTTTGCCGCCGACACAATCTTTCGGAGCCGCGCCATAACAGTATGACGCGGCTCCGTTGGCATTGATTCTCCCCGTAGGATTGCCCCTGTAACCGATTTTGGCCGGGAAACAATGAAATGAGCGGCCTTGTTGTATAAGAATTTTTTCATAACTTCGCGTAAAAGTTTTAGGTTGTGACTGATATCAGACCAATAAAACGCCCGTTTCGGCTCGGCATCGCCCTTTCCGGTGGTGGTGCCAGGGGCTTTGCCCACGCCGGAGCCCTGCAGGCCATAGAAGAGGCAGGTCTCAAACCCGACGTGATTGCCGGCGTCTCTGCCGGTTCGATTGCCGGTGTGCTTTATGCGGCCGGAGTTCCGCCGACTGAGCTTGTGCCTCTTTTCTCCAAAGCTAAATTCACCGATTTCTGCAAACTTGCTATCCGCGACGGAGGGGGCCTGTTCTCCATAAACAATCTTAAGAAATTCATGGTAAAGCATGCCGGAGTCGAAAACCTCGAAGAACTTTCGATCCCGATGTTCGTCGGTGCTACCGACCTTGACCACGGCGTGCCTGCTGAGTTCCATTCCGGCCCACTCGGCGACCGCGTAATGGCATCGTGCTCCATCCCCATTGTGTTCCAGCCTGTTAAGATTGACGGCATCAATTATGTAGATGGAGGAGTGCTGCGAAACCTTCCCGCGTGGATCATCCGCGAGCAGTGCGATGTGCTGATCGGCGTCAACTGTTCGCCGATGACCCCATACAGATATAAGAAATCCGTATTTGATGTCGCGATGCGCACCTACGCGCTGATGGCGAAGTCCAACCAGCGGCTTGATATGGATATGTGCGACCTCGTAATCGAGACTCCGAGCATAGCCAATTATCAGGTTTTCAATCTTAAGGACATTCAAAAAGTCTACCTGAGCGGCTATGCGGCCGCCCACAAGGCGATAAAGGACTGGCTCGCACATACCCCCCCTCCTCTCTGACCCTCTCCCATCACTCCTCTCTCCCTCTAACCAATCACTATCACTCGACCAATGGCCTCAAAAACCACCAGAACAAAGACTGCCAAAAAGCCCGTTATCTATCAGATGCTTCCGCGCCTGTTCGGCAACACCTGCGACAGTTGTGTGCCCGACGGAGATATGGAAACCAACGGCTGCGGCAAAATAAACGATATTACCCCCCGAGTTCTCGACGAGATACGAGGGTTAGGTGTCACTCATATATGGTATACCGGCGTAATAGAGCACGCCCATACTACGGACTACTCGCGGTTCGGCATTATCCCGGACAACCCCTCGGTAGTCAAGGGCAAAGCCGGCTCGCCGTATGCGATTTCCGATTATTACGACATTGACCCGGACATAGCGGTTGACGTTCCCGCCCGTATGAAGGAATTTGAGGACCTTGTCAAGCGCACCCACAAGGCCGGAATGAAGGTCATTATCGACTTTGTCCCGAACCACGTCGCGCGAAGGTACCACTCCGATGCCGCACCCACCGGAATCGAGGACCTCGGAAAGGGAGATGATAGTACTAAATTTTTCTCCCGGACGAATAACTACTACTATATTCCGCGTCAACAGTTCGAGCCGCAGTTTCCGCTCGACGGGTACGTGGAGTTCCCGGCGAAGGCTTCAGGCAACGATTGTTTCAACGCGTTTCCCGGCCGCAACGACTGGTATGAGACGGTGAAGCTGAACTACGGGGTCGACTACGGTGATGGGAGCCGCCATTTCGACCCGATTCCCCCCACCTGGTTCAAGATGCTCCATATCCTACGTTACTGGGCGTCGAAAGGGATTGACGGTTTCCGCTGCGACATGGTGTTTATGGTGCCGGTCGAGTTCTGGAACTGGGCCATACCGCAAGTTAAGGAAGTCAACCCTGACCTCATATTTATCGCTGAGATTTACGATGTCGGCCAATACCGCGATTTCCTTGAGCGCGGCTGTTTCGACTACCTTTATGACAAGGTAAATCTCTACGATACTCTCAGGGCCGTGCAATGCTGGAACCATTCGGCGGCGCGCATAACCGACTGCTGGCAGCGCATCGACGACATCGGCCACCGTATGCTGAACTTCCTTGAGAATCACGACGAACAGCGCTTCGCATCCCGGCAGTATGCCGGAGATGCCGCCAGGGTGCTCCCCTCGCTGGTTGTCAGTTCGATGATTTCCAACGCCCCGTTCATGATCTACGCCGGGCAGGAAGTCGGAGAGAAGGCCGAGGATGCCGAAGGATTCAGCGGACGCGACGGCCGTACCACGATTTTCGATTATTGGAGCATCCCCTCTCTGCGCCGGTGGCTCAACGGAGGGGCTGCCGACGGCGGACAGCTCGCCCCCCACGAGAAAAGCCTGCGCGATCTCTACGGCCATATCCTGCGGCTCCTTAATTCGGAAAAGGCGCTAAGCCAGGGAGAGTTCTTCGACCTGATGTATGTCAATATGGACTGTCCCGAAGATTTCAATCCACATACCTGTTACGCCTTCCTGCGCCGCCATGGCGACGAGGTTCTGCTTATTGCCGTCAATTTCTCAGCCGAGGCCCGCGAGCAGAAAATCCGTATACCTGAGCTCGCTTTGGATATGTACGGCATCAGGGAGGGCGCCCGGTCGTGCACTGAGCTGATTTCCGGCAAGAAAGCGCGCAAGACTGTTACCGCAGAACACCCTTTCAAGGTCCATCTCGGCCCCTGGGGAGCGGTTGTCTGGAAATTCAAGGCTGCCCCGGCGGCTCTCAATATTCCGGAGAAAGACAAAACGGCAGAAGAATAATTGTTGAGAAAATCTTGGCGTTTCCCAAGGTTTGTTCCGATAATAATGTCTAACTTTGCACTACCATTTTCAAAACTATATATGAACGCTCTGTTACCCCCTATCAAAGTCTTTGCCGGCACGAAGTCGCGCTACATGGGTGAGGAAATCTGCAAGGAACTCGGCATCGAGCTGGGCAAGATGAACATCCAGCATTTCGCCGACGGCGAGTTCGAGGTGTCGTTTGAGGAATCCATCCGCGGCTGCGAGGTGTACCTCGTGCAGTCAACCTTTCCCAACTGCGACAATCTTATGGAACTGTTGCTGATGATTGACGCGGCCAAGCGAGCTTCGGCCAAATCGGTTATCGCGGTGATGCCCTATTTCGGGTGGGCGCGCCAGGACCGTAAGGACAAGCCCCGCGTTTCCATCGCGGCCAAACTCGTCAGCGACCTGCTGGTTGCCGCCGGTGTCGACCGCGTGATTACGATGGACCTCCACGCCGACCAGATTCAGGGGTTCTTCAATGTGCCCGTCGACCACCTGTATGGTTCCAGTGTGTTCCTCCCGTATATCGAGAGCCTCCATCTCGACAACCTCGTGATTGCCACCCCGGATGTCGGAGGTGCCAAGCGAGCTAACAATTACGCCAAATATCTGAACGTCCCCCTTGTGCTTTGCCACAAACAGCGCGCTAAAGCCAACGTGGTCGCTTCGATGACAGTCATTGGTGATGTCAAGGACAAAAACGTCATACTTATCGACGACATGGTCGACACTGCCGGCACTATCACCAAGGCGGCGGACCTGATGATGGAAAACGGAGCGAAGAGCGTGCGCGCCCTCGCGTCTCACGCTATCATGAGCGACCCCGCTACCGAGCGCGTCAACAATTGCGCGTTGGAGGAAATAATCTTCACGAACTCTATCCCCTTCCATAAGGACTGCCCCAAGGCTACAATCCTTTCGGTAGCGAAGATGTTCGCCGACACAATCCGCCGCGTCCACAACAATGAATCAATCTCGTCGCAGTATCTCATCTAAACGAGTTACCGGCGATTAATCACAATTGAACATGGCGAAAATGAAAGGCCGCTCTTTGCAGAGCGGCCTTTCATTTTAAGCCGGTATCCGCCAGCAGGATTACTGGAGGGTGCCGGCCTCGGCCTGCTGGATCATGTTCTTGTCAGCGGTGATGTAGATTTCAACGCGGCGGTTCTGCGCGCGGCCAGCGGCGGTATCGTTGGAGGCAACGTAGTCGGCCATAGGAATACCCTGCGAGGTCAGACGCGTGGGAGACACTCCGGCATTTGACAGGTAGCTCAGCACAGCGGCGGCGCGGCCGTTAGCTACGCGGGTATTGACCTCCATCGAGCCGGTGTTGTCGGTGAAGCCGTAAATCTGCACGTTTGTATCGGGATTCTGGCGAAGCGACGCGGCGAACTGGGAAAGGTCGGTCTTGGCGGACTGGTTCAGAGAAGTGCCGTTGGTGGGGAAAAGAATACCCCCGGGGAAGGTCACGCGGATTGCCGTGAGACCGTTCTGGTCTTCGACAGTCTGCACCTGGGCGTCTTTGAGCTGTTTCTCAAGTTCTGCTTTCTGCTTGTCCATCTTCTTGCCGATGAGGGCTCCCGCACCGGTTCCGACAGCGGCCCCGACAGCAGCGCCAATCGCGGCACCCTTGCCGCCTCCGATGAGAGCGCCGATACCGGCACCGAGGGCGCCGCCGCCGCCACCGCCGATGAGGGCGCCTTTGCCGGTATTTGTCATCGAGTTACATCCCGTCAGTAACATCCCGGCGCATAATGCGCCAATCATTAGAGTCTTAGCTGATTTCATTGCGTTTTAGTTGTTATTGTTATTTATGTCAAGTTTATCGCGTTGAAGCCATATTAATAACGCTTGCGCGAAACTGGCTGAATGCAAAGTTAACACTTTTTTTTGAATATTGTTAATCCGCGACAAATTATCGCGGGAGACTGCCTCAAATACAGCGTACACCATATTTATAGAAACAATCATTGGAAAAAATTGTTAAGCGGTTTGCGGAAATTTGGCGGATATTTCGTAAATTCGCAACAAGTTTAAACGCGATTATTCACCATCGCGAATCACTATAACCGCGAATCTGTATGTCATCTTTGTCTCCAGGTAAAGTCGGTCCATCGAAAAAGACCTTGCTGTTGTGCCATCTCGGCGCTCTTTTGGTTGTAACTATGTGGGGCGGTTCGTTCGTAGCCACCAAAGTGCTGATCAACCACGCGCTCGGTCCGATAGAAATATACATATACCGTTTCATTCTCGCATATATCCTCCTCCTCATAATCTGCCACGACAGGCTATGGGCCCGCAACTGGCGCGACGAACTGCTTTTCGCAGTCTGCGGCCTGTGCGGAAGCTCAATTTATTTTATCGCTGAAAACACGGCTGTCGAGTACACACGGGTTTCCGACGTATCGATGATTACCTCGCTGTCCCCGCTCCTCACAACCCTCCTGATTGGCGCGCTTTACCGAACGGAACGCCCCGGCAAATGGGTGTACCTCGGTTCGATTATCGCCCTCTGCGGAGTCGGATGTATCGTCTTTAAGGACGGCCTGCCGGAGAGCGATGAAAGCTCCGGGTCCGCCGTGTACGCTTTCATAGGCAATATGCTCGCCCTTAGCGCGTCTGTTTCATGGGCTGTCTATTCCCTGGTGCTGAGGAAGCTCAACGCTCTGTACACCGCCCAGTTCATAACCCGGAAAACTTTCTTCTACGGATTGATAACCGCCCTGCCCTTCTGGCTGATTTCCAACGAGCCGGCAACCACGCTGGAAAACCTGCTCCGGCCCGAGGTGCTTCTTAACATCGCGTTCCTCGGTATTCTATGCTCGATGCTCAGCTATATCCTGTGGGCATACGTCATGGGGAAACTCGGAGCCATTACGACAAACAACTATCTTTACATCCAGCCGATTGTCACAATGATTATCGCCGCGGTGCTCCCCTCGCTCCACGACCCGATCACGCTGCTGAGTTGCGCCGGCTGCGTGATGATTATCGGCGGCTTGTGGCTTGGCGACTATATGACGATGCGCGAGGCGCGGAAAGATTAGCCTTAACGCACGGTCGCTTCAACAAATCCGAACTGGAAACGCTGCCCTTTGAAGTGGCGGCTCAGCGTAACCTCTACGGTGTTGCTCCCTTTCTTCAAGGGTATCATTATCGGCTCGCGCATCCAGTAGAGCTGTTCATCGGTATACGGGAGTTCCTCTTCCGGCTTGGCCCAGGTATTGTAGTGGTATCTGTACAGTCCGGGTTCGCGCCATACGGGAGGAAGCACCTCCTGCCCGTTGACTTTTATTACCCCGAAATTTTCCCATTTTCCCTGCTGCGGTATCCCGTCGGATATGCGGTTTGAACGCGCGGGAGCATCAAATCCTATGCGGTAACGCGCAACCGTATCCGCGGCACACTCAATAGTGCGGGTCAGGCGACATTCCGCCATTATGTCGGGTCCTATACCGCGGCGGGCGCACAGCTCGTTTAAGTCCAGGACATCTCCGTACACTTCAAATGATGCTTTCACTGAATCAGCCGATATTTCCAACTGCCACGGAGTAGCGCGTACGGGATCCCAGTACGACAGTTCCCGGCCCAGCCATCTATCCTTATGCGCCGACATCCTTCTCTGAAATTCCTCGAAGCCACTCATCGCATCGCTGCCAGCTTCCGGCAGGATAGTTCCGACCCATTTGTCAGAAGTCGCTCCCCCGTTCCAGAATCTTTCGGCAAAGGCCATGATGCCCCCCGCCATCCCGCTATGAGGGGCGACAAGGTCTTTGTCCGAGACGCGCACATCGTTCCAAAGGCAGATTATTCCTCCGAGAGCGCAATCGTCGGCATAACCTTTGCCACAGGGAGTATGAAAATAGATTTTCGCAGGCATCAGAAGGGGATCATAGTAGTTTAAATATCCCATCCCTGAATCCACAAAAGGCACCTCCTTGGGATACTCAATCTTGCCCGGATTGCCGTCGCGCCAGAACTGCCGGATGGTAAGGCTGTCGGCGTCCAATCCGGGATCCCAGCATAAGGTCCGGCGTCCATTCTTTCTCACAAATGTCTGCGCCCAATCCATAAATTCCTTGGGATTGGAGATATGAACCTCGTCGGAACCGATATGGACATAGGGACAAATCGACCGCGGTATTTCATCGAAAAATTCCGACAGACACTCTTCAAGGACCTTACGTCCCTCCTCGGTTTCCATCGTGAAACCGAATGCCGTACGGAAAAAGTCGCTGTGGCCCGGCATATCGATTTCAGGAATGACCTGGATTCCGCGCTGTGCGGCATAGTCAAATATCTCCCTTATCTGGTCATAGGTATAATAACACCCCTGGTCTCGCCCAGGCCGTTGGAATCGGCCGTCGTTAAGAATCGGATGACAACGGCTTTCGATGCGCCAGGCGGGTTTGTCGGTAAGATGCCACTGAAAGACATTCAGCTTGTACTCCGACATAAGGTCAAGATATTCCTTGATTCTGTCAACACCGGCGAAATTGCGCCCGTCGTCATACAGGAAGCCCCTGAAGGGGAACTCCGGGTAGTCTGTAATCCTAACCTGGGGGTACCTCCCGTCGGGACGCCGCAACTGCGCGAGCGTCCTGGAGGCCCATACCGCTCCCTGTTTGTCCGCTGCCGTTATCAGAATACTGTCCGGGGTTATCGAGACGGAGTATTGTTCAGGCCTCCATCCCGCAGCGGCAGCGGCAAACGACACAGCCGGCTCCGGGTGGGACGGAAGCACATTCCCTTCTGCGACAATCTCTATATGCTTTGGCTGGGGAATGAGATAGAAATCAGTATTGCCGTACGCGACGGCTGAAGGAGCGGTTACGCAGCCGGTTGCGGCGATTAACCTCAGACAGGGGATAAAGTGTTTGGTCATGAGTTTCACGACTAATAATATTTATGAGCGCAAAGTCAGCAGAACGACATTTTCGACGTGGTGGGTATGGGGGAACATATCAACCGGGCGAATCCGCCCGATGTCGTATTTTTCGTGGAGGAGCGCCAGGTCGCGCGCCTGCGTGGCCGGATTACAGCTAACATACACTATACGCTTGGGGGCGGCGTTCAGAATCACGTTTACTACATCCTGGTGCATCCCGGCTCGGGGGGGATCGACAATCATCACATCGGGGCGTCCGTGTTCGGCTATGAACGCGTCGGTCAGCACGTCCTTCATATCCCCGGCGTAGAAATCAGTGTTGTCGAGCCCGTTGGCCTGCGCGTTGATTTTGGCGTCGGCAATCGCCTCCGGCACGTACTCGATACCGATGACCTTTCTCGCCTTTCTCGCTATGAAGTTCGCGATTGTCCCTGTTCCGGTATAGAGGTCGTAAACCAGCTCGTCGCCGGTAAGGGCCGCGAATTCGCGGGCCACGCTGTAAAGCCTGTGAGCCTGCCGGGAATTTGTCTGATAGAACGATTTGGGACCGATGCGGAACCGCAGCCCTTCCATCTCCTCCTCGATGTACGCGCGGCCGGAATGGAGCTGTATGTCAAGGTCGGCAATTGTGTCGTTGGCCTTTGTGTTGACGACGTACATCAGGGAAGTAAGATCTGGAAATTCAGCCCGCACAGCGTCAAGCACTGATGCGATAGCCTGGGGATTGTCCTCTCCGAAGCTCATCACTGCCATTGTCTCGCCCGTCGAAGCGATGCGTATCATCAGCGTGCGCAGCAATCCCGTCTGGGCCTTCAGGTCAAAAAATGTCAGGGCGTGTGTCTTGCCGTACTCCTTGACAAACATACGCAGTCGGTCGCCAAGGGAGTCCTGCAAATGGCACTCCGATATGTCGAGCACCTTGTCGAACGCTCCGGGGATATGGAATCCGGCTCCGTCGCGGTTGTCGACCACCTCGCCGGAACGCATCTGCTCCCATGACAGCCATTTACGGTTGGAGAAGGTGTATTCCATCTTGTTGCGGTAGGCCCATATGTTTTCCGAGCCGAGAATCGGCTCGACTTCCGGATGCGGAATCTTCGCGATGCGGTCGAGGGCGTCGATTACCTGCTGGCGCTTGCATTCAAGCTGCTTTTCATAGGGCAGATGCTGCCAGCGGCAGCCGCCGCAGGTTCCGAAATGGGCGCACCGGGGTTCAACCCTGATGTCGGACGGTTTCAAGAGACGCTCGATATGGCCTTCGGCATAGGAATGTTTCTTGCGGTCAATCTTTATATCGGCAACATCGCCCGGCGCCCCGTAGGGAATGAAGACCACCATATCGTCGACTCGGGCTATAGCGTTTCCTTCGGCGGCGACACCCGTTATTTCGATCCCTTCGAGCAGGGGGAGCTCCTTGCGTTTGCGAGCCATAATTAAAAATATATTGTAACGTGTAATGTTAGTGATGAATCCGGCGAACGCTTCCGCGTGCCGGGGGACCTCTTTTCAGCGGTTCCTGTCCGCGAAGTTAAGCATTATCGCTATTTTATGGCCCCGCCAATATGGCAAATTGAATTTTTTAACGCCAAATATGGCATTTTAGCATCCCGGAATGCGAAAAATCCGCCTTAAAATCGTACCTTTGCCAAAACACAGACACAGACAATATAAGAATACATCAAAATACAATAGTTAAATCAAATCAACCCACCCAAATGTCAAAGAAAATCTACACGTTCGGCGACGGCAAGGCTGAGGGCGACGCTTCAATGCGAAACCTTCTCGGCGGCAAAGGCGCCAACCTGGCCGAGATGAACAAGCTGGGCATGCCTGTGCCCCCGGGCTTCACCATCACTACCGAAGTCTGCACCGAGTACACCCAGTACGGCCGCGACCAGGTCGTGAAGGACATCAAGAACGACGTTGAGAAAGCTATCGCGCATGTCGAGGCCCTCACCGGAAAGAAATTCAACGACCCCCAGAACCCGCTGCTCGTTTCCGTGCGTTCCGGCGCCCGCGCCTCTATGCCCGGTATGATGGATACCGTCCTCAACCTCGGCATGAACGACGCTACCGTAAACGCACTCGCTGAAAAGAGCGGCAATCCCCGTTTCGCATGGGACAGCTATCGCCGCTTCGTACAGATGTACGGCGACGTAGTACTCGGCATGAAGCCCAAATCGAAAACCGACATAGATCCCTTCGAAGCCATCATCGACAAGCTCAAGGAAGAAAAGGGCGTGAAGTTCGACACCGAGCTGACCGTCGAAGACCTCCAGAAGCTCGTAGCTCTCTTCAAGGGCGCCGTAAAGGAACACACCGGCAAGGACTTCCCCGACAGCGCGTGGGACCAGCTCTGGGGCGGCATCTGCGCCGTTTTCGACAGTTGGATGAACGAACGCGCCATCATCTACCGCCGCATGAACCAGATTCCCGAGGAATGGGGAACGGCTGTCAACGTGCAGGCGATGGTTTACGGCAACATGGGCAACAACTCCGCCACCGGCGTTGCCTTCTCCCGCGACGCCGCAACCGGCGAGAATATCTTTAACGGCGAATACCTGATTAACGCCCAGGGCGAGGACGTCGTAGCCGGCATCCGTACCCCGCAGCAGATCACCGTCGAGGGGTCACGCCGCTGGGCCGCCCTCCAGGGTATCTCCGAAGAGGTCCGCGCAGAGAAATATCCCTCGCTTGAGGAATCTATGCCGACCTGTGCCGCAGAGCTTATCGCCATCGCGCACAAGCTCGAGGACCACTACAAGGACATGCAGGATATGGAGTTCACAATCCAGGACGGCAAGCTCTGGATGCTGCAGACCCGTAACGGCAAGCGTACCGGCGCAGCAATGGTTAAAATCGCCATGGACCTCCTCCGCGCCGGCGAAATTGACGAAAAGACCACCCTGCTCCGCATGGAACCGCAGAAGCTCGACGAACTTCTCCACCCCGTATTCGACAAAGCGGCGCTCAAGCGCGCCAACGTTATGGCCAAGGGCCTTCCCGCGTCTCCGGGTGCCGCGACCGGCCAGATCGTGTTCTTCGCCGACGATGCCGAAAGCTGGGCTGAAAAGAAAAAGAAAGTCGTACTCGTCCGTATCGAGACCTCTCCCGAAGACCTCCGCGGTATGGCTGTCGCACAGGGCATCCTGACCATGCGCGGCGGTATGACCAGCCACGCTGCTGTCGTTGCCCGCGGCATGGGCAAGTGCTGCGTTTCCGGTGCCGGCGAAATCAAGGTCGACTACGAGGCCCGCACCGTTGAAATGGGTGGCAAGGTCTACAAGGAAGGTGACTGGATTTCCCTCAACGGTTCTACCGGCGACGTTTACGACGGACAGGTTCCCACCGTTGAGCCGGAACTCGACGGCGACTTCGGCGCGATCATGAACCTCGCCGCCAAGTTCACCAAGACCCTCGTCCGCACAAACGCCGACACTCCCCGCGACGCCCGCCAGGCCCGCAACTTCGGCGCCCAGGGTATCGGCCTCTGCCGTACCGAGCATATGTTCTTCGAAGGCGACCGTATCAAGGCTGTCCGCGAGATGATTCTGGCCTCCGACGTTGAAGGGCGTCGCCACGCTCTCGCCAAACTGCTCCCGATGCAACGCGGCGACTTCGAAGGTATCTTCGAGGCAATGGACGGCTTCGGCGTTACTATCCGCCTGCTCGATCCCCCTCTGCACGAGTTCGTACCGCATCAGACCGCTACACAGAAGGAACTCGCCGACGAAATGGGTATCACTCTCGCCGAAGTCAAGGCAAAGGTTGACGCTCTCGAGGAGTTCAACCCCATGCTCGGACACCGCGGCTGCCGTCTCGGCATCACCTACCCCGAAATCACCGAGATGCAGACCCGAGCGATTATCGAGGCCGCTCTCGCCGTCAAGGCCCGCGGTATCGATGTCAAGCCCGAAATCATGATTCCTCTCGTAGGCTCGCTGAAGGAAATCCAAAACCAGGCCGACATCATCAACACCACTGCGGCCAAGGTATTTGAGGAGCAGGGCAAGTCCCTCCCCTACCTCGTAGGCACGATGATCGAGGTACCCCGCGCCGCGCTCGTGGCCAACCAGATCGCGGAAGTTGCCGAGTTCTTCTCGTTCGGCACCAACGACCTCACCCAGATGACCTTCGGCTTCTCGCGTGACGACGCGCCCAAGTTCCTCAAATACTACAAGGAGCACGGCATCATCAAGACCGATCCCTTCGAAGTCCTCGACCAGGAAGGCGTCGGGCAGCTCGTGGAAATGGGTGTCAAGAAAGGCCGCTCGACCCGTCCCGACCTCAAGGTAGGCATCTGCGGTGAGCACGGCGGCGAGCCCTCCTCCGTGAAGTTCTGCGCGAAACTCGGCATGAACTACGTCTCCTGCTCCCCCTACCGCGTGCCCATCGCCCGCGTAGCCGCGGCGCAGGCCGCGATAGAGGACTAAGAGATAGTTCCTGACAATCATTGAATTAGGTCGTAACGTTCTGTAAAATCAGAGGTTGCGACCTAATTTACTCTTAAATCATTCGCTCACTTTGAGTCACTAATCGGGCAGAATGAACGCTAATGTTTAGACATTGTTTAGAGTTTTCAGCCCCCTTGTTTAGAGCGTGTTTAGAGTGAAGTTTAGAGTATAAAAGTTGTCGTAACTGACTGATTGATAAAAAAAAGCCCACGTGGATTAAACATCAATCAATTAGTAATAAAACATTATGACAACGATGAAGCCAAGCGTTCAAAAGCAACGCTCCGACGGGTTTTTCCCCGTCTACATCCGAGTGACACATGATAGGCGTACTGCCTTCATCAAGACTGATAAGGTCGTAGACCGTAAGTCAGTCAACAAAAACAAGGAGATACGCGACAATGCCGTTCTCCGCTACTGCACTGAGCTGATTGAGTACTACAATCAGCGTCTCAATCGTCAGGACACGTCGCAGTGGAGTATAAAAGAAGTGGTATCTTTTCTCCAAACTGAGGAGACAGATGCAAGTTTCAGCGACTACGCCAAGTTGCACATCTCGCGGATGATCAACGACGGCCACGAGCGCAACGCCAAGAACTATCAGCTCGCGGTGGCACACCTTGAACGTTACCTCGGCACGACTCAGGTAATGTTCTCCTACCTGACCTCCGCCGTCCTTCTCCGTTGGATAGGCACGATGGCGCAGTTGAAGCGGGCAAAGGAGATGTACCCCGTATGCGTCCGTCAGATATATAAGGCCGCATTGGTGGAGTTGAACGACGATGAGCGCGGCATCTGCCGCATCAAGTTCAATCCGTGGCTGAAGGTACAGATACCGAAGGCCGACCGAGCCGAGCAACGCGCCATCAGCGCGGAGGCTTGCCGCGAGTTCTTCAACCGCCCCCTGCCGGAGTCAAAGATGATTTCCTCGCTGCCCGAACTGGGCCGCGACGTGGCAAAACTGGTGCTGTGCCTCGGAGGTATCAACACCGTTGACCTTTTCGAGATGCGTAAGGAGAACTACCGCAACGGCGTGTTGTGCTACAACCGCGCCAAAACCAAGCACAGCCGGAGCGATGACGCATACATGGAGATGCGCGTCGAGCCGTTCATCCAGTCCACATTCGAGAAGTACCTCTCCGACCCCGATGACAAGTACCTGTTCACGTTCCATCAGCGTTACTGCGACTCCGACAGTTTCTGCGCCAACGTGAACAACGGCATCCGCAAAATCTGTAAGGATATGGGGATGCAGAAAGAGGACTACTACTGCGTCTATACTTTCCGCCATACATGGGGAACGATAGCGCAGAACGACTGCGACGCGAACTTGTACGAGGTCGCATTCGGCATGAACCACAGCCACGGCCTGAAAGTGACACGCGGGTATGTGAAGCTCGACTACTCCCCTGCGTGGCGGCTCAACGCGAAGGTGATAGACTTCGTGTTCTTCTCCAATGAGCGAAGCAAGCAGGGAAAGGCCAAAGACGTTGAAGAGCCGGAAGACAAGCTCTTCCGACTCTCCAAGAAGATGATGGTCTATGGCCGGGCCTACTTCAAGGGTGAAGTGGTGGCCGAGCTGACCGACATAGGGTTCGGCACCGTCGAGGCAGTCATCGCCGCACTCGCCGCCAAACTCCCCTCCACGATACCGCCTAAATGCGAGGTGCAGTTCAGGATAAAGAATTGCGACTCAGGGCGTGAGATTGTCTACGAGCGCACGAAAGGCAAAGGCTTTTAGTCGGTTATCGGGTAGAAGATGCCTTTGAGGAGCTGCGACATTCCGTTCTCGGTGAATGTCGCAGTTATTTTTTCGCAGACGTAGCGCTTGCCTCGAATGAGGAAAACGGAGCGGACATCGGGGATGTTGTCGGCGATAAACTTAAAGGTCGTTTTCATCTTCGGCTCGATGTTGTGGATAATCTGACCGCGCCGCACTTGCCGGTCGTTGATGCGCAGGGAGAAATGGGCGTAGCTGAAATTGCTCCAGTCGTCGGCGATAACGATGTTCTCGACATTGGGGTAAGGCAGGTGGCTTCCCTGATAGTAGTTCGAGCCATCGTACCAGCCAATATAAATGCAGTCGTAATATTCCGATTTCTTCTCCTTTTCCCCGGCTTCAAGCGACGATACGGTATGGGTCTTCTGAAACGGATGGTCTTTGTCGTCCTCGCTCGTGGTGTTGGTGTCTTCATCATAGCCGGAGAAGGAAAGGAACAGCACACGACCATACTTATTATCGGTATCGTCCACCCATGCCGGAACAAACTCAATCTCTACCTGCTCGGCGTCCTCGTCCTCGCTGACTATGCGCCCTCCAAAGAGATTGACCGGCTGTAGACGGCACTTGTAAAGATAATAGACATAGATAATCTTGCCCCTCCATTCCACTACCTGCTGACGGCTTATAGTCCGGATAACGAAGTAAGCGTCACAGTCGGCGGCATAGAGCAGCTTGTCGATGCGGTTGTCGCGGTGGTGCTGACCGTTCCATGTCCTGTAACCCTGATTGGCCGCAAGCAGCTCGCGCATTGAATTGTATCGGACAACTCTGTTCTGCCAGCCCTTGATGAACCAGTCGCAGGAGTAGAACTTCCACATTTCGTGGTCGCAGTCCTTGTATACAAGATTCTTCGATTCCAGATACTCGCAGCGGTCATCGTCCACCTTAACCTCGGTGGAGTGTTCCTCGACCACGTCTTCAAGGCAGACGGGACGCTTCGCGGCCAAAGTCGCCTGAGTGAAAGCGAAAGTAATTCTCTTGCCCCGGTGGTCGAAGTCGAACTCACCGCCGAGGAACAATTCAAGTTTCTCAAAATATTCCTCGACCGTCCAGTGCGGCAGAGCGTTGGCAAAAGCGGGCATATACCACGCATGAGGGAGCGTATTGCAGATAAGGAGATACCTGTATTCCTCCACTTCCTCCCATTTGGAGAAGTCGGCGGCATAGCCGACGGCCTCGCATATCTTCTTCGTGATGTAAAGAAGATACGGCTGCCACGACAAGCCGGTGGTGTCCTCGCTCCACTCGAAATGAGATTTGTGCTGCACCGCATCATCGACGATATGCTCCGCCTTGTTCTGAATATTGCCCGAATAGTCGTTGACCCACGGGAGGGCCACGCACTTGCAGCCGGAGTTTTCGGGGTACCATGCGTTGGCCGGAGTAATCTGCGTTTTCGATGTAGTCGGCGGCGCTCCGAGGTCAAGTTCATTGATAAAGACCTTGTCGAAAGTCTTGTCAAAGTTCTGCTCACTCCTACCCTCCAAGAACTGCGTCTTGACCTCGGTTTCGGATATTTCGGTGATAGTGATAGAGCCGAACTTGTAGAAGCCCTTGTCGCGTATCTCGCAGTCGAAGATAACTTTCT
>CALBWF010000029.1:0-16338 GCA_937969265.1 uncultured Porphyromonadaceae bacterium | reverse complement strand
AAGCGGGTAAGGGAGGATGTGCTCTTTATTTTAGTTTAAATGAAAGAGCCGTGTCAAAACGCCGTTTCCGGGCCTCCAGACCCCCCCATTTGACGCACGCAAACCGCTCGCCACCGACACCCTCCGCACGTCCGCCGCACCCTCGGAGCGCCCGGAGGGTGCGGCATTGAAGCTGGAATCACGCTTGAGGGCTTTGCACAACTGACTGGGAGCGGCATTACGAGGGCGTTGATTCGGGGATAACCAAATTATATCTTTTTTAAGCCTCCGAACGGCGCCTCAAAAACAACACACTGCCAATAAGATCTTTTTGCGCCGTTACATAAGGAAGATATTTTCGCGAAAACCAAATGAACAGGGGCATTATCACGAGAAGCAACACAAAACTAATCACGTCCGAAGAGGTGCCGATTTTGTTTTGAAGATGCGAGAGATACGGAATCATACTCATATGGAAGCCCAAAGCAATCACAGAGTATCGCCCAAGGTATGACACATAAGGGATATGCTTTATCTGCTTGCAAATAAGTAGCACGCCGACAACCATTGAAGCCGCGACCACATATACCGAGAACACATCGCCATGCACCAAATTAAGATAAAATTCAAAATATGACTTGTTGAAATATGAAGCTGTCATAGCGATCGCGACAAGCCCCAAGCCTAATGCCAACTCTTTTTTCGCATTCCCGTTAGGATATAAAATGCCGGAATTTTTCAACACATAACCCAGATAGAAAAAGGGCAGACTTGACAACGATGCGACAAAATACAACGGAATTTTAACTTCGTTATAGGCAAGAATATACCCTGACAATCCCAATATCATCACAGCGAACGACTGTGACTTACGAGTGTTGAACACACTCATTATCCCATAAAATATCAGATTGTCCCAAAACAGACATAACAAGAACCAGATCGGGTTGTTAGGCCATAACGGCTTGCACCACCATTCATAATCCAGCGTTAAATTGTCAAATATATTATAGTAAACCGTCGAATTTACCCCCTGTATTTTTTCGTAAGCATGGTACAGGTATTCAAAGAAATACCCCGTCAAGAGGAAAAAAGCCATCGGTATCAGTAGCTTGTTCGCCTTCTTAACACCGAAATTGCCGAATCCCCCATAGGTCTTAAAGAATAGCCCCGAAAGCACAAAGTAGAGAGGCATCCTGAGTTCGACCAATCCAGGGAACAGATAGACTTCTTCTCCACAGCAATGTGTCAACATTACCAGTATGATACATACCCCTTTCGCTAAGTCAATAAATTCGATACGGGGTTTACCCCCCCCGTGTTAATTTTTGTTAATGTCATAGTAAAGCTAAATTTTCCGCGAAAATACGAAATTTTCCTCTATCCATAACGCATTTTATAATGCTACCTCGAATCATCACCCCAAAAAGCACCTAAAGAACATCCGACAAACAGACTTTCTCGAATTACGTCTGCATAAGGAAGCCCTCCATATCCTCTCCTGGTGGAGCATCCGGAGGACACACGGTGTTACTCACGGGTCCGCGCCTTCCGGGCGCTCCGAGGATATCACGGAGCGGAAGCTGCGGAGGGAGGTGGCGAGGCGCGTCAGAATTGCCTTGACGGTATGCCAACTGAATAGGGGGGCGACAAGCCTGACGCGGCACGCCGCGTCCCTACAAGGGGGGAGGAAGGGCGGTTTTTCGGGGAGATTCGCGAAAAATTAGTAACTTTGTGACTTAGAATCAGATTTTGGAATCAAACTCAGGAATTAGAGGAACAAGAGCAAATGGCGGTGAATAAGATTAAATGCTGGGTGGAGGCGGCCAGGCCGCGGACGCTGCCGTGCTCGTTGGCGGGAGTGGCCGCGGGTGTCGGTATGACGCTGTCCTCGGGGGCCGGGCTGAAAGCGGCCCCGGCGCTGCTGTGTGCCCTCTTCGCCCTGCTGGCGCAGGTGGCTTCGAATTTCGCCAATGAGTATTTCGACTTCAAGGCGGGCATCGACCGCCCGGGCCGCGTCGGCCCTCGCCGGGGGGTCACGGAGGGGGACATCACCCCCGCCGCGATGCGCAACGTGCTGTTAGTTACGCTTATGGCGGCGGCGGCTGTCGGGTGCTCCCTGATTTACTGGGGTGGATGGTGGCTGCTTGCGGCAGGGGTGGTGATCATGCTCGCGGCGGTAGCCTATTCGGCCGGCCCTTACCCGCTGTCGCGCCACGGCCTGGGGGAGGTTGCCGTCGAGGTGTTCTTCGGCATTGTTCCTGTAGGCCTGACGTATTACATACAGACCGGGGGCTACTCGCTGTCGGTTTTCGTGATGAGCCTCGCCACGGGGCTGCTGACGGCCAACATCCTGGCGGTCAATAACTACCGCGACATAGACGACGACCGCGCCGCGGGAAAGGTCACGGAGGCCACGAAAATAGGCCCCTCGGCCACGCGCGCCCTCTACCTGGCCCGCGCCGTCGCGGGGGTGGTGATGACGCTCGCGCTGTGGTGGCGGCTGGGACCCTGGACGCTCGTGTTTCCGGCGCTGACGCTCTGCGCGGCGACAGCGCTGTGGCGCTACCTGGGGACCCACGACGGGGCCGCCCTCAATCCGGCCCTGGGGAAAACGGCCCTGACGCTGCTGTTCTTCGCGGTGTCGTTCGCTCTGTGCGCGGCCTTATAATATAAGTTTGCCCCAATATAACGCGGCACGCCGCGTCCCTACCCCGGACGGGCTACCTACCTGAGACAGAGATAACAATAGTTAATAAACGAGTTTAGAGATGCAGATCAAGAGCCTCGCGGCGACGAATTTCAAGAACATAGCCGACGCCCGGCTGGAGTTCTCCTCGAAAGCGAACTGCTTCCTGGGGGACAACGGCATGGGGAAGAGCAACCTGCTCGACGCGGTCTACTACCTGAGCTTCTGCAAGAGCTTCTCGGGGCTGCCGGACAACGCCGTCGTGAAGCTCGGCGAGGAGTTCATGACCCTGCGGGGCACATACCTTCGCCGCGGGACCGACGAGGAGGTGACGGTCGGGCTGCAGCCCGGGCGGCGCAAGTCGGTGCGCCGGGGAGGGAAGGAATATGACCGCCTCTCGTCGCATATCGGGGTGTTCCCCCTGGTGATGGTCTCCCCCTCCGACCAAGAGCTTGTCGGGGGCTCGGGGGAGGAACGCCGGCGCTTCATGGACCAGGTAATCTCGCAGGCCGACGCGCTCTACCTCGACCACCTAATCCGCTACGAACGGGCCCTTACGCAGCGCAACAAGATGCTCCGCGACCATGTCGTAGACCACCACCTCTACGAGGCAGTCGAACTGACGCTCGCCCGGTCGGCCTCCTACATAACCCGCGCCCGGCTCCGGTGGGTCGGGGAACTGACGGAAATCTTCCGCCCCATCTACGCTGCGATCGCGGCCGACGGGGAGGTTCCGGTCCTGGAGCTGAAAGGGCATCTGGCGGCGGACCCGGAGGGGTTGCCGGAACAGCTCGACCAGTGCCGCCGCCACGACGAAATCGTCGGGCACACGTCTGTCGGGCCTCACCGCGACGACCTCGCGCTGTGGCTCAACCAACTGCCGGTGCGCCGCGCCGCGTCGCAGGGGCAGTGCAAGAGCTACACCGTCGCGTTGCGCCTGGCGCAGTGGACCTTCCTGGAGCGCGTCGCGGGATTCAAGCCGCTGCTGCTGCTCGACGACATCTTCGACAAGCTCGACGCCCGGCGCGTAGAGCGTCTGATGGAGATGGTCTCCGGCGACCGCTTCGGCCAGATATTCATCACCGACACCAACCGCGGCCACCTCGACGCGATCATGGAACGCGCCGGGGGGGACCACCGCTCCTGGCTGGTCGAGAACGGCACCTTCACCCCCAATCGTTAAGAGATTGTCATAAAATTTTTTCAAATGGAATTTTCTTCTGATTTTCAGGCTCTTTTTGGCGAATTTTCAGCTTCTCATCGGTCACGATGCCCGCATCGCTCCCTCTTCAAATATGAAAATTCCCTCAAAAATAGCTCTGAAAATCATTCGGAAATAATTTTAGACAATCTCTAAGCCGATGAAGAGAACCGAACCGCAGACCGTACGCCAGATTATCGACGCCGTATTCGACCGCGCGGCGATTTCGGGGCGCTACCTGGAAGAGCGCGCCTCGCGCCTTTGGCCCGACATCGTCGGGCAGGGCATCAACCGGCAGACCACGCGGCGCTATGTCCGCGACGGCGTCCTCCACGTCTACCTCTCCTCCGCCCCCCTGAAACAGGAGCTCGGCTTCCAGCGCGGCGCGATCCGCGACGCCATCAACGAGGCCCTGGGCCAGGAGGTACTGAAAGACATCGCGATACACTGACAAAAGACTTAACACCATATGAGAGTACCCGAACCGATCGCACCGTTCCACCACCGCCTGACGGCGCAGACCCGCTTCAACGATTTCGACATGTTCGGCCACCTGAACAACGGGGCCTACCTCCAGCTCCTCGACCTGGGGAAGGTGAAATATTTCGAGGCCGTCAACGGCAAGCCTGTCGACTGGCACAAGGTAACGGTCGTGGTCGTCAACATCAACTGTTCCTTCTACTCCCCGGCCTACTTCGACGAGCCGCTGGAGGTGCTTACCGCCTGCGTCAAAATCTCGGAACACAGCTTCGTGCTCGAGCAGCGGGTCGTCAACCCCGAGAGCGGCGACACGAAATGCGTCGGGCAGACCGTCATGGCCGGATTCGACCCCGCGACAGCCACCGGGGCGCCGATTCCCCGCGAATGGGCCGAGAGCCTTAAAGATTTTGAGAATTGGGAGGAATAAGCTAACTTCGCGATAACCGCGCCGGGGCGATCTGCCGCAACCCCTTATCCCCGCGGCGCGGGAATATGTTTCATGGATATAAAAGAATCAATGCGTGAGATTCTCCGCGCGGAGAGCGACGCGATACTTAACATTCCCGTGACGGACGACTACCGCAAGGCTGTTGAGCTGATTATCAACCATGTCAAGGTACGCCGCGGAAAACTCGTCACCTCCGGGATGGGTAAGGCGGGCCAGATCGCGATGAACATAGCGACCACCTTCTGCTCCACCGGCATCCCGGCCGTCAACCTGCACCCCGCAGAGGCGCAGCACGGCGACTTGGGCATCCTCCAGCCCGACGACGTCATGCTCCTGATTTCCAACTCGGGGAAGACCCGCGAGATCCTGGAGCTTGTCGAGCTTGCTCGCCGCCTCTACCCGGAGCTTCCCGTAATCGTGATCACGGGGAACGCCGACAGCCCGCTCGCCCTCCTGGCCGACGCCACCCTCTTCACCGGGGGCGCGCCGGAAGTCTGCCCCCTGGGCCTGACGCCGACGACCTCCACGACGATGATGACCGTCATCGGGGACGTGCTGGTAGTCAACGTTATGCGGCTTACCGGCTTCACCGCCGAGGAATACGCCCTGCGCCACCACGGGGGGTATCTGGGCCATGCCGCCCGCGGCTTCGCAAAATAACCGCCGCACCCTTCGCCGCCGCGGCGGCTCGCACCCGGAACACAAGCCTTCGGGAGGAAGCCCCGGAATCTCCTTCACCCTTCACCCATCCCTCTAAACCGTGGCGAGGCGTAAGCCTAGCCTAAACCTTTTCACTCAGAACAATGTCAACCAACACCCCGAACGCTCCGCTGCCGAAGGTGGAGAATATGAGAGTGGCGATTGTCGCCGCCGAATGGAACGGAAACGTAACGTCGCGCCTGGCCGAAGGGGCCATGGCCGTTTTCAAGGAACAGGGCTTCGCCGACGACCAGGTCGACCGCTTCGACGTTCCCGGAGCCGTAGAGCTCACCTTCGCCGCCTCCCAACTGATCGAGGCGAGCCTCTACGACGCGGTAATAGTCTTCGGCTGCGTCATCCGCGGGGGCACGCCCCACTTCGACTACGTCTGCCAGAGCGTCACGCAGGGCGTTACCTCTCTTAACGCCGATTGCGACATCCCGGTAATCTTCGGGGTTCTGACAGTCGATACGGAACAGGACGCTCTCGACCGCTGCGGGGGCCCGTTCGGCCACAAGGGCCGCGAGGCCGCGGAAGCCGCCATCAAGATGGTAGCCTTCACCCGCCGCGTCAAAGACCTCTGACGCGAAATTACCGCTCCCTTGACACCGGGCGTATGCGATAATGCAACTTTCGCCTAAACTATTTTCCGGGCGCGCCTCTCCGCGGGGCGCACCCGCGCTGTCTATGTTGGGTTAAACTTCGGGGGGAGGCGGGGCGTTATTATTGGAGAAAAATAGCTTCAAGGATAATGGAAAAGATGCTTAAAGAAATGGCGCTCGCTTACCACAGGGAGCCGCGCCCGGGAAAACTGGAAGTTGTGCCGACGAAACCGTATAACTCTCCCGGCGACCTGTCGCTGGCCTACTCGCCCGGGGTCGCGTACCCGTGCCTCGAAATCAAGGACCACCCCGACGACATATACAAGTACACCGGAAAGTCGAACCTCGTTGCCGTTATTTCCAACGGCACGGCGGTGCTCGGCCTGGGGGACATAGGCGCCCGGGCCTCGAAGCCGGTTATGGAGGGGAAGGTCGTGCTGTTCAAGATTTTCGCCGGGCTTAACGGGGTCGACATCGAGGTCGACGAGAAGGACCCGGAGAAGTTCGTTGAGATAGTCAAGGCGATCGCGCCGTCGTTCGGGGGCATCAACCTGGAGGATATAAAGTCGCCGGAATGTTTTGAAATCGAGCAGCGGCTGAAGGCCGAGTGCGACATCCCGGTGATGCACGACGACCAGCACGGGACGGCCATAATCTCGGCCGCCGCGCTCCTCAACGCCCTCGACATACAGGGGAAGAAAATCGGCGAGATACGCCTGGTAGTCAACGGGGCGGGAGCCGCCGCCATCAGTTGCACGAAAATCTACGAGGAGTTGGGAGTCAAGCCGGAGAATGTCGTGATGGTCGACTCCAGGGGGGTAATCCGCGCCGACCGGCCGGGACTTGCCGAGCAGAAACGGCCGTTCGCTACCACCCGCGACCTGCACACCCTCGAGGACGCTATGCGGGGTGCCGACGTGTTCCTGGGGCTCTCGGTTAAGGATGTCGTGACGCAGGAGATGGTGCGGTCCATGGCGGAGCGGCCGATTGTGTTCGCCCTGGCGAACCCCGACCCGGAAATCTCCCGCGAGAAGGCGATGGAGTCGCGCCCCGACCTCATCTTCGCGACAGGGCGCTCCGACTATCCCAACCAGATTAACAACGTCTTAGGGTTCCCCTATATATTCCGCGGGGCGCTGGACTGCGGCGCGACGGAAATCAACGAGCCGATGAAGCTCGCGGCTGCCCGCGCCATCGCGAAAATCGCCCGGGAGGATGTTCCCGAGAGAATCCGGGAGGCATACCCCGACGCAGTTCTGACGTTCGGGCCGGACTATATCCTGCCGAAACCGATGGACCCGCGGCTGCTCGTCGCCGTGTCGCCGGCGGTAGCCCGCGCCGCTATGGAGACAGGAGTCGCCCGACGCCCGATTACCGACTGGGACGCTTATGCCGAGAGCCTGAAACGCTACGGCGGCGAGTGCTCCGACGGCGTCTGCTACCCCGTACTCCTGAACTCCCGCCAGGCGCTCGCCAAACTCGCCGCCCGCTACGGCTTCACCGGCCTCTGACAAAGAGCTTCGCGGGGTTCCGTCGGACTTTTCGGACGGGTCGGACAGGTCGGACGGGTCGGACGTGATGCGCGCTATTGGAAGTCGGACTTGTCTGACCTGTCCGACCTGTCCGACTTGTCCGACCTGTCCGACCTGTCCGACGGAACCGCGCGGAGGCGGTTCATCGTTAAAGTTAGTTAAATTGCAGCGGAAGGTTTTGCGCTTTTAAATCCTCAACGTACTTTTGGTTAATTTACTAATACCGAATGTTATGGAGGGAGGATTTTTGAAAGCGCAAGGGGGATTCCGGCGCCTGAAAGTGTTTCGGCTGACTGAAATAATATGCGACCTGAGCGTCATTTTTATTGAAAGACACATCCCTGTGAAAAGCCGCACCCGCGACCAAATGGAACAGGCTGCCCGCTCAGGCAAACAGAATATAGCCGAAGGAAGCGCTGCCTCCACAACTTCCCGCGAAACAGAAATTAAGCTTACCAATGTAGCAAAAGCCTCTTTGGTAGAACTTGAACTTGACTATGAGGATTTCCTCAGGCAACACGGGTTGCCTCGATGGGACAAGTCCCATCCCCGGACATTAAAGTTACGCGAGTACCTGCGCTCCAAACGATTTCTTGACAATCCTTTGGAAACCGTTGACCGAATGAGTCAGGAAGAATACTGCAATCTCGCCATAACACTCATTAACCAAGCCACATATATGCTGCGCCGACTGATGGAAGCCCAGCAGCGACAGTTCCTCGCCAACGGAGGGATCAGGGAGCAGATGAGCAGGGCGCGCCGCGCCCGCTTTGGTAAGGAGAACAATTAAACAGGGCGCTTCGCAAGAGCCGGGGAAAGGCTTCGCGGACAGGGAGCTTCGCGGACAGGGAGCTTCGCGGACAGGGAGCTTCGCGGGGAGGGAGCTTCGCGAGGAGGGAGCTTCGCGAGGAGGGAGCTTCGCGAGGAGGGAGCTTCGCGAGGTTCCGTCGGACTTTTCGGACGGGTCGGACGCGATGCGCGCTATTGGAAGTCGGACTCGTCTGACTTGTCCGACCTGTCCGACTTGTCCGAGGGGGGAGGCCGGCCGTCAGGAGAGGTGGCGGAGGAGCTGGGGGAGGAGGGGGCCGGCGGAGGGTGAGAGGGGGATGGCGGGGTGCTTCTTGAGCCAGGTGAGTTGCTTTTTGGCGTAGACGCGGGTGTTTTTCCGGATGCGTGCGACGGCGGTCGGGAGGTCCCACGCGCCGTCGAGGTAGGCGAAGAGTTCCTTGTAGCCCACGGTGTTGAGGGAGTTCAGATGGCGGAGGGGGTAGACGCGGCGGGCCTCGTCGAGGAATCCGGCCTCCATCATTTTCCCGACGCGGAGGTTCACGCGGCCGAACAGCTCTTCTCGGGGGAGGTCGATGTAGAACTTGACGATGCGGAAGGGGCGCTCCTTGGCGCGGCCGGTACGGAGGGATGAGTACGGAACCCCGGCCTCGAGGCATATCTCGAGGGCGTGGACGGCCCGGCGCGGGTTGCGCAGGTCGCCCGTCTGGCAATACTCCGGGTCGAGGCGGCGGAGGCGGCCGACGACGGCTTCGAGCCCTTCGTTCTCGAGGAGCGCGCTGCAGCTTTCGCGCACTGGTTCGCTGATTGTCGGCAGGAGGTCAATCCCCTCGCAGAGGGCGTCGATGTACATCATCGAGCCGCCGCAGACAACGGCGTAGTCGCCGCGGGAGAACTCGTCGGCGGCGATCCGGAGCGCGTCCTCCTCGAAGCGGGCGGCTGAATAATAGGCGTCGAGGGGGAGGAACCGGACAAGATAATGGCGCGCCGCCTCCAGCTCTTCAGAGCCGGGGGCGGCGGTGCCTATCGGTATGTCGCGGTACAGTTGGCGGGAGTCGGCGGAGATTATTCCGCAGCGGAGGGCCCGGGCGAGCTGTACGGCGAGCGCGGTCTTGCCGGACGCGGTAGGCCCGGTAACGACCACGAGTGTCTTTTCTTTCTTTTCGGAGTCCAAGCGGGCCGGGTTATCTTTCGCCGACGATGCGGGCGATCTGGACGATTACGTCGCGGGCCTTCTCCATTGACTGCACGGGCACGAACTCGTAGCGGCCGTGGAAGTTGAGGCCTCCGGCGAAGATGTTCGGGCAGGGGAGCCCCTTGAAGGAGAGCTGCGCGCCGTCCGTTCCGCCGCGGATGGGCTGCACCTTGGGGGTCACCCCGGCGTCGCGCATTGCCTGCTCGGCGATTTCGACGATGTGCATCAGGGGCTCGACCTTCTCGCGCATGTTGTAATACTGGTCCTTGATTTCGATTGTGGCGCAGCCGGGGAACTCGTTGTTGGTCTTTCGCACGAGGTGCTCCAGCTCTTTCTTGCGGCGCTCGAAGCGGTCGCGGTCGTGGTCGCGGATGATATATGTGAGGGTCGTCTGCTCTACGGAGCCGTCGATGTGGACCAGGTGGTAGAATCCCTCATAGCCCTCGGTATGCTCGGGTGTCTCCCAGCGGGGGAGCATGAGTATGAACTGGTTGGCGATGCGGATGGAGTTGACCATCTTGTGTTTGGCGTAGCCGGGATGGACGTTGCGGCCGGCGAAGGATACCTTGGCGACGGCGGCGTTGAAGTTCTCGTATTCCAGCTCGCCGACCTCGCCGCCGTCCATCGTGTAGGCCCAGTCAGCTCCGAAGCGGGCGACGTCGAACTTATGGGCGCCCTGGCCGATTTCCTCGTCGGGGTTGAAGGCTATGCGGATTTTTCCGTGCTTGATTTCGGGATGGGCCATCAGGTACTCGACTGCGGAGATGATTTCGGCGATGCCGGCCTTGTCGTCGGCTCCGAGGAGGGTGTTGCCGTCAGTCACAATCAGGTCTTCGCCGACGTGGCTGAGGAGCTCGGGGAACTCGTCGGGGGAGAGTACGATTCCCTTTTCGGCATTGAGGGTTATGGGGTTACCGTCGTAGTTGGCGACGACGCGGGGGCTGACGTTTCGGCCCGACATGTCGGGGGATGTGTCGAGGTGGGCGATGAATCCGATTGTCGGGAGGTCGGGGCGGTCGGTGTTCGCGGGGAGGGTCGCCATGAGGTATCCGTTCTCGTCGAGGGATATTTCCTCAAGCCCCAGGTCGCGGAGTTCTTTCTCAAGCACCTGGGCGAACTTGTACTGGCCCGGGGTTGAGGGTGTGAGGTTGGTCTCCTCGTCGCTCTGGGTGTCGTACTTGACGTATTTCAGGAAGCGTTCGGTAAGGTTCATTTTTACGGGGTATTGTAGTTTAAGATACGCAAAGTTACAAAAGCCGCCGCAATAAGCGGCTATTTCCTTGGGCAAAAAAGCTTTTTTGAGTAACTTTGCGGTAATTTTCAGCACTCCCGCCCCGAAACGGGGGTGATTACAACCCGAAACAGAAACCTCAGCATATGAACATCCTCGAACTTAGCGAGCAAGAAATCGTGCGCCGCGGCTCCCTGCAGCAGATGCGCGACCTGGGCATCGACCCATATCCCGCAGCGGAATTTCCCGTCAGCGGCCATGCCAGAGAGATAAAGGAAACATTCACCGACCCCGCCGAGGGGGAGGCTCCCCGGGAGGTGAGCGTCGCCGGCCGCGTCATGGGGCGCCGCGTCATGGGGAAAGCCTCCTTCATGGAGCTTCAGGACTCGACGGGCCGCATCCAGGTGTATGTCAACCGCGACGAAATCTGCCCGGGCGAGGACAAAGAGCTGTATAACACCGTATTCAAGAAGCTGCTCGACATCGGCGACTTCGTCGGGGTCGAGGGCTTCGTGTTCCGCACCCAGACGGGGGAAATTTCCGTCCACGCCCGCAAGCTGACGGTCCTCTCCAAGGCTCTGCGCCCCCTGCCGATCGTAAAGGTAAAGGACGGGGTCACCTACGACGCGTTCGACGATCCCGAGCTGCGCTACCGCCGCCGCTACGTCGACCTGGTTGTCAACGACGGGGTAAAGGAAATCTTCATGAAGCGCACCAAGGTTTTCAACTCGATGCGCGACTTCTTCAACGAGCACGGCTACATGGAGGTCGAGACCCCCATCCTCCAGTCGATTCCCGGAGGAGCCGCCGCCCGCCCCTTCATCACCCACCACAACGCGCTCGACATACCCCTCTACCTGCGCATCGCCGACGAGCTGTACCTCAAGCGCCTGATCGTCGGGGGCTTCGAGGGGGTCTACGAGTTCTCGAAGAACTTCCGCAACGAGGGTATGGACCGCACCCACAACCCGGAGTTCACCTGCATGGAAATCTACGTTTCCTACAAGGACTACAACTGGATGATGAACTTCACCGAGCGGCTGCTGGAGCGCATCTCGACGGAGGTTAACGGCACGACGGAGGTAAAGGTCGGGGAGAACACGATTTCGTTCAAGGCCCCGTTCCGCCGCGTCACCATGCGGGAGGCAATCCTGGAGCACACCGGCTTCGACATCGACGGCAAGAGCGAGCAGGAGCTCCGCGAGGCCGCGCGCTCGATGGACGTGGAGGTCGACGATTCGATGGGCAAGGGAAAGCTGATCGACGAGATTTTCGGCGAGAAGTGCGAGGGCTCGTACATCCAGCCGACCTTCATAACCGACTATCCCATAGAGATGTCGCCCCTTACCAAGCGCCACCGCGAGAACCCGGAGCTGACCGAGCGCTTCGAGCTGATGGTCAACGGCAAGGAGCTGGCCAACGCTTACTCGGAGCTTAACGACCCGATCGACCAGTACGAGCGCTTCGTAGAGCAGATGCGCCTCTCGGAGAAGGGGGACGACGAGGCGATGATCATCGACCACGACTTCATCCGCGCCCTCGAATACGGCATGCCCCCGACGTCGGGCATGGGTATCGGCATGGACCGCCTGGTGATGCTCATGACCGGGCAGACGACCATCCAGGAGGTACTCTTCTTCCCGCAGATGCGCCCCGAAAAGACTGCCCGCCGCGACAAGGAGGAGGCCTACACCGCCCTGGGCATCGACGCCGAATGGGTCGCGCCCCTTCAGAAGGCCGGCATACTGACCGTCGAGGCCCTCGCGGCCGCGAACCCCGGCAAGCTCTTCCAGGACCTCTGCGGCATCAACAAGAAATTCAAACTCGGCCTCAAAAACCCCTCGCAGGAACAGCTCGCGGCCTGGATCGCCGCCGCTCCCGCCCCGGAACAGAAAGAGGAATAACCCATCACGCGCAAGCCTATGCTTCCCGAAAACTTTCCCGGAAAAGTGGCCGTGATGGGTGGCGGCTCCTGGGCCACCGCCCTGGCCAAGCTCCTGTTGAAGACCAACGAGACGATTATGTGGTACATGCGCCGCGACGACCGCATCGAGGAGTTCCAGCGCCTGGGCCACAACCCCGCGTACCTTACCGACGTGGCGTTCGACGTGCAGCGCATCGAGTTCTCGTCGGACATAAACTTCGTCGCTACGGAGGCCGACACTCTGCTGCTGGTAATGCCCTCCCCCTATTTCAAAAGCCATCTTGAGAAACTCTCGGTAGACATCAGCGGCAAGCACATCGTGTCGGCCGTAAAGGGCATTGTGCCGGACGAGAACATGCTCGTCACCGACTACATGCAGCAGCGGTTCGGTATTTCTGACGACCGGCTCATGGCTGTTTCCGGCCCGTGCCACGCCGAAGAGGTGGCCCTCGAACGCCCCTCCTACCTGACGGTCGCGTGCAGCGACATCGAGGCTGCACAGCGGTTCGGCCAGGCGCTCTGCGGGGGAAAGAACTGCCACGCGATTCCGACCACCGACCTCAACGGCGTGGAGTACGCCGGGGTGATGAAGAACATCTACGCCATCGCCGCCGGAATAGTCCACGGCATGAAGAAGGGGGACAACTTCCTGGCGATGCTCGTCAGCAACGCCATCCGGGAGATGGAGCACTTCCTCGACGCGGTAAACCCGCGCCCGCGCCAGATCTGCGACTCCGTCTACCTGGGGGATCTCCTTGTGACCTCCTACTCCCGCTTCTCGCGCAACCACAACTTCGGCTCCATGATCGGGAAAGGCTACTCCGTAAAGGCCGCCAAGATGGAGATGGAGCAGACCGCCGAGGGGTACTACGGCTCGAAGTGCATCCACGAAATCAACCTCGAATACGAGGTCTACATGCCTATCGCCGAGGCGGTCTACGACATCCTGTACCGCCGCGTGCGCCCCGAGTACGCGATTTCGCGGATCGCCAACCAGCTTTCATAACGCGCCGGCTATGATCTCTCTCCGCGGAATAAGGAAATCCTACGGCAACCTGACGGTTCTCGACGGCATCGACCTCGACATCAGCCCGGCCGAAATCGTATCAATCGTCGGCCCCAGCGGCGCGGGAAAGACCACGCTGCTGCAGATTCTCGGCACCCTCGACCGCCCCGACAGCGGGACGGTCAGCTACGACGGGCAGATGGTGCTCGACCTGCCCGACAACCGCCTGGCGCGGTTCCGCAACCGCAACATCGGGTTCGTGTTCCAGTTCCACCAACTGCTGCCGGAGTTCACGACCCTGGAAAACGCCGCCCTCCCCGCACTGATCGGAGGGGAGAGCCGCGCCGAAGCCTTCGCCCGCGCCGAGGGGCTGCTGCGCGACCTGGGGCTTGGGGAGCGCCTCGGCCACCGTCCCGCGCAGCTATCGGGAGGCGAGCGGCAGCGCGCCGCCGTGGCCCGCGCGCTGGTCAACAAGCCGTCGGTGATTCTCGCCGACGAGCCTTCCGGGAGCCTCGACAGCCGCAACCGCCGGGAGCTCCACGACCTGTTCATCGACCTGCGGGCGAAAACGGGCACAACCTTCGTCATCGTCACCCACGACGAGTCGCTCGCCGACCGCTCCGACCGGATTGTCCACATGGCCGACGGACGCGTAACCTCAATCTCATCAATGCCATGAAAATACGTTTCGCCATCATACTCGCCGCCATCGCCGCGGCGCTCCTCCCCTCCTGCGACGACTCGGACCAGCACACCCACAACCCGACGGTCTACAACATCGTCGAGCTGGCGTCGCGCGACGAATCCGGCACCGTCTTCCACTATTACCCGGCGCCGGGAAATGTCCCGCAGGCGCTCGTGGCCAAGACCCGGTCGGCGGTAGATGCCGAGCCGGGAGAGTGCGTCTTCCTCGGCTACACCGAGACAGGGGAGCCGGGGGAGGATGGGGTTCCCGTCGCCGTGAAGTCGGTGGCGCGGATTCTGAACACCCAGGCGAAAATCGCGACTGAGGAGGAGCTGCGCGGATGGGACGCGGAACCGATACGGCTCCTGGCCCTATGGCGCGCCGGGGAGAAAATCATCCTCCGCTGCCTGCTGACAGCCGACGAGTCCCCGCGCTATTTCGGGCTCCTCATCGACGAGGCAACGCTCGCCGACCAAGTGCCGACAGCCTACATCTACCACCGCCGCGACAATCCGGCGCCCAACTACACCTCGCAATACTACACGGCCTTCTCCCTCGCCCCGCTCCTCCATCCCGCCGACGGGCAGGAGGCCCCGGCCTACACCGCCCTGCGCGTCCGCTTCGCCAACGCCGCCGACCCCTCCCTGTCGGAAATGACGATACTCCTGTAAACCGCACATACGCAAGGCGTTGAAAGAAGACACGCGACACGGCGACCCGCGGCGGATACCGCTCCACGCGCTCGGCGATACCCCGGTGCCCTGGCTGTTCGTGAAGAGAATCCTCAGCGACGGCCGCTCGGAAATGCGGAGCTACCCCCACCGCGATGACTATTATATGATTGTCCTCATAACCGCGGGAGAGGCAACGGTATCGGTTGATTTCAAGGACTTTGTCATATCTGCCGGAGAAGCCCTGCTCGTGTCCCCGGCGCAAGTCCACGCCCCATCGGCCGCGACCGGCGGGGTCGAAGGGTGGCTACTCGCGATAGCCTCCGAACATTTTTCAGAACAGGAAGCTGAACTCGCGGCCCGATACTCCCTTAACCCCGCGGCTGTACGCCTCTCCCGCGACGACGCGGCGGATGCGGAAACCCTCTTCGACATACTGACGCGGCACTCCGGCAGCTACCCGGTCGCAATCCCCCTCGCGGAGTCAATAAAGCGGATCATACTCCATTCGCTCAGCGCCGGGGCCGCGAGGCGCGACGACCGCTACGTCTCAATCGTCGTGCGCCTCAAGGAGCTGCTCGCCGGGAACCTCGTCCGAGAGAAAAAGCCGTCAGCCTACGCCGCGATGCTAAACCTTTCCCCCGTCTACCTCAACGAGGCCGTGCGGGCCGTAACCGGCAAAAGCGCCGGGAGCTTCATCCGCGGACAGATTGTCCTCCGCGCGAAACGTCAACTCGTCTACACCTCGCTTTCGGCCCAGGAAATCGCCTTCGGTCTCGGATATGACGACTACGCCTACTTCTCCCGCATGTTCAGGAAAGAAACCGGCCTGTCGCCGACACAATACCGAAAAACCTTGAAAAACACAAGCAATTCCTAAATCCGGCCATTCCCCGCTCGCTCTTTCCGCCGTAACTTCGCGACAAAAAGAAAGAGCATGAGACACAACCATACAACCACTACCAAAGCAAAGGGCAGCAAACTGAAACCCTTGAGAATCTGCGACTGGGCGCTTCTCGCCCTCCTCCTCGTCATCCTCGCCTCAAGCCTCCAGCTCGAAATCACCGGGGGCGCCACCCCACTCTGGGTCTGGCTCCATATGGCCGCCGGCACCCTCTTCCTCCTCCTCATCGTCCGCCACCTCTACCTCCATTTCCGCTGGAAGAACTGGTGGACGCGCCTTGTCGCCTCCCGCCCCGCCCCCTCCGCA
>CALBWF010000028.1:0-21598 GCA_937969265.1 uncultured Porphyromonadaceae bacterium | reverse complement strand
GAAATATTGAAATAATCAGACCCGTTAGTATAAAATAATTTTGAACAGTTACTTAGATATAACGAATAATTATCACCACAAACCAACTCACAAGCGCTTCTCTAATGAACGAACTCAAGGTCGGCAATGCCAAACCCGCGATCAAGATCAGACACGCAAGGCTAAATCTGTTCTACGAAAGCACGCTTTTGAATTTCTTTCTCATCGGGCTCAGCCTCTCCATGATTCTCGCGAGATTCGATAAGGATTCTTATTTGCCGCTGATTTGCACGGGGATATTCGCCGTTATATTTATTTCATACTCCCTTTGGTTCTGGATTGGCAAAGCAAAAACAATCGCGACCGACCATTTCCTATCTGAAATTTCCGGCATATACCTTATATACTGCCTGATTGCCGGGACAATCAACAATCCCTCTCATTGGTGGCGAGATTTCGCCGTCATAGCCGCTATAACGATCTTGCTCGTGTATTGTCTACGCCTCGACCGCGCAAGAAGGGCCGAGAAACCGGAATGACAATACAGTCTCGGGGTAACATCAAAAGAGGTTGTCGCAAACTGTGCGACAACCTCTTTTGATGTGTTATGCGAATGAGTTTATTCGAGTTCAAGCGACGCGAGAATGAACGGGCCGACACCCTTGGCGTCGTTGTCGCGGACAGGTTCGGAAATGTAATACTCAAACGAACCGTTGCGGCGCTCCGATTTCCCGCCCCCGAGTCCGGCCACCGCGCAGCATTTCGTCAGCGAGATAGTTCCGTCGGGATTCGTAGTCACAAAGTTATCAACGATTCCCTTGTAAGCCTTGAGGCCCGAGTCGCGGTAGTAAGGTTCGAGAAGTCCGAGACGCGTCGCGCGGAGAAGGTTGTAGCAGAACATCGCGGAAGCCGTAGCTTCGAGGTAGTTCCCCTCCCGGTCGGGAGAGTCGAGTACCTGGAACCATAGTCCTGTCGGAACATCCTGGTATTTCAGCAGACCGTCAGCCACGGAATGAAGGAGTTTCACAAGTTCAGGGCGCTGCTTATGGTCCTGCGGCATCTGTTCGAGCACGTCTACCAGCGCCCAGAAGAACCAGCCTTCGGCGCGCCCCCAGGCATGGGCCGACTGACCGCTCTTCTTATCCGCCCAGAACATCTTTTTCGATTCGTCCCAGGCGTGGCGGTAAAGCCCCGTCGCGGGGTCGTATGTGTGCTTGGCAACGGTAAGGAACTGCTTCGCTATATCGTCGTAAGCCTTCTTCTGCTCCTTCCCGGAAAGATACCCGTTGGCGTATTCAAGATAAAACGGAGTTCCCATGAAAAGGCCGTCGAGCCACATCTGGCTCGGATAAATCCGCTTGTGCCAGAAACCGCCCTCCTTCGTGCGCGGCTGCTTCCCGAACTGGGCGAAAAGCTGGTCAGCGGCTTTCTTGTATCTTTCTTCCCCCGTCTGACGGTATGCCTCGAGAAGGAGGGTACCGTTCTTGATGTCGTCGAGCTTGAAATCCTCCGGCTTGAAACGGCGGATTGTTCCGTCGGCCATAACGCAGGAGTCCATGTAAGAGAGCGCGTAAGCGTTTATCGAATCAACCTTGTATCGCTTCGCCACATCGAAGAAAGCGTCAAGTTCCGTACCTACCGAATAAGACCAGTTCAGACGTTTGGAATGGTCTACCTGCCAGCTCAGCGGGTTACGACGCATTTCCGAAAGGGTCATCTTCATCGAGAGCGGGAGGTTCTCAATCGTCGGCTGTCCGTTTATGAACAGGTTTTCGAGGCGCACGTCGGCCGTTTTGCCGTTGATCGAATTGGCGCCGGTAGCCACGCCGTCGAAACGGCAGTTTTTCACCTCTATGTTATAGACATTGCATATGTCCTCGAACGCGTCGATTTTGACGCCGTATTTGCTCTTCTTGCAATTGACGTTCTCCAGGAACACGTTGCGCACCGTCGGGGCGAAGTCGCGGCGGCATGCCTCCTTTGACTCGTAGACCAGGTTGATTTTCAACACGGCCTCGCGGCACTGGCCTACCTCGAGGTTGCGGACAAACACATTCTCGATAATGCCGCCGCGGCAGGAGTTGGTCTTTATGCGTATTACGCGGTCCAGGTCGGGTGAGTCCATAACGCAGTTCTCGACGAACAGGTTGCGGTAGCCGCCGGAAATCTCGCTCCCGATCACCACTCCGCCGTGGCCGTTTTTCATCCGGCAGTTTCTGACGATGATATTCTGCGAAGGGATGTTCCAGGTACGGCCGTCGCGGTTACGCCCGCTCTTGATCGCGATGCAGTCATCCCCAGTATCAAAGTAGCAGTTCTCAATCAGCACGTTGTTGCAGGATTCCGGGTCGCATCCGTCGCCGTTGGGCCCGGCGTTCTGGATATGCACGCCGCGCACCGTCAGATTGTCGCACAGCAGGGGATGGATTACCCAGAACGGCGAACGGAGCAGCGTCACGTCCTCGATAAGCACGTTCTTGCACTTCACCGGATTTACGAGCTGGGGCCTCATACCGTACCCGTCCCCCATCTTGCGCTGGTCGACGGGAACACCGGCCTCGTTCCATTCCATCAGTTTCGGGCGCCCGATGCGCTGGGAGATGACACCTTCCTCCCATCCGAACTTCTTCGCGCCGCACATGCGCCACCAGTTCTCGTTGCGAGCCCCTCCGTCAATCGTGCCCTTGCCGGAGATGGCGATATTTTCCTCCCCGTAGGCGTAAATCATCGGCTGGTAGTTCCAGCAGTCCATCCCCTCCCAGCGGGTGAGCACGAGCGGATATTCCTTCAGGTCGTCGGTAAAGAGAAGCGTCGCGCCCTCATCGAGATGCAGGTCGACGTTGCTTTTAAGGGTTATCGGGCCCGTCAGCCATGTGCCGGCGGGGATGACAACCCGGCCTCCTCCTTCCGACGAACAGCGCTCAATCACGCTGTTAATCAATTTGGTATATAAAAATCCATCTTTTTTGGACGGCTTGCCGTAGTCAAACAGCTTGTACTCCTTGTCACGGAATTCAGGCGCCTTGACAGCCTTTTCAACCTGCGGATAGATGGTCGTCCAGGCTGTCGCCGGATCCTGCGCGGCCGCTGCCAACGCCATAATAAAGGCAGACGCGGCCAGTAAGAATTTACGCATGGTCAGATCAGGTTTCAGATTAGGTTAGTTGAACTATAAAGATTAGGTATCGCCGCGAAGATACGAAAAAGATAGCGAAAACAACGCCACCGGCACAACCCGGAGTTTGAAAAGTTTGCTTTTGCCGATAATAATGCCTAATTTTGCATCACAACATGACACGAAACACTGAGTAACATCTGATCCATGACTTATCCTGCTTACTTTGTCGCCTTTGACCTGGGCGCGACAAGCGGCCGCACGATTCTCGCGGCGCTCCATAACGACGGGAAACTTACCACCGAGGAAATCAACCGCTTCCCCAACGCCATAATCAACGTCAACGGCTCGTCACACTGGAATATCTACTCTCTTTTCGAGCATATCAAGGACGGCTTGCGCCTGGTAGCACGACGGGGGATACGCCCCGTATCCGTCGCGGTAGACACCTGGGGCGTCGACATCGCCTGCGTGGCCGCCGACGGCTCGCTGCTCGGGCTCCCGGTCGCTTACCGCGACAAGCGTTTCCGCGACGAGAACACCGCCGAATTCTTCGCCAACGCGATGGACGCCGACAAGCTCTACTCCGTCACGGGCATACAGGTAATCAACTTCAACACTGTTTTCCAGCTTAACGCGCTGAAGGAAACCTCGGCGATGAAGCACGCCGAGAAAATCGGCTTTGTGCCCGACATCTTATCCTACCTGCTGACCGGCAAGCTCGTTACGGAATACACCATCGCGTCGACCGGCGCTATCGTCAACGCCCGTACCCGCCAGCTCGCCCCTGAAATCATTGAGGCCGCCGGGGCTGACCCCGCTAAATTCGGCCCGATGGTGGCTCCCGGAACCGAAATCGGCATCCTCCGTCCCGAAATATGCGAACAGACCGGAATCGAGCCGGTCCCGGTAATAGCTGTCGGAGGTCACGACACGGCCTCCGCGGTCGCCGCTATCCCCGCCAAGGGAAGCAACTGGGCGTACCTCAGCAGCGGCACCTGGTCACTTATGGGCATCGAAAGCGCCGAGCCTGTCGTTACCGAAAAATCAGCCGCTTATAACATAACGAACGAAGGTGGAGTCGAAGGAACAATCCGAGTGTTGAAGAACATCACCGGCATGTGGATTCTCGAGGAGTGTCTGAAGAGCTGGAAACGCCAGGGAACGGAACATACATACCCCGAACTCGTGGCCATGGCCGCCGCTTCCGAGCCGTTCAAATGCTTTATCGACCCAGACGACCCCGGTTTCGTGGCGCCGGCCGACATGCCGACAGCGATCATCGAGTTCTGCAAGGCCACGGGACAGCCCGCTCCCGAAGGGCACGCCGAGATGGTAAGATGCATATTCGAGAGCCTCGCGCTGAAATACCGGGCCGTCCTCGGCCTCTTCCGGGAAGTCTCTGGACAGCCGGTCGACAAGCTGCACGTCATCGGCGGCGGCTCGCGCAACGCCCTGCTGAACCAGTTCACCGCCTCCGCCATCAACCTCCCCGTAATAGCCGGACCGGTAGAATGTACCGCCTTGGGCAACATCCTGATGCAGGCCCGCGCCGCGGGTTATGTCGATTCCCTCGACGCGCTCCGCGAAATCGTCGCTAAGAATGTCGAGACAACACGCTTCGAACCAGTAGACCCGCAGTTGTGGGACGAACCGGCCAACCGATTCAAAAACCTTAAAAAGAAATAATCCCGAACAGTTACTTAACTATCTATTCACATTACCCATGACAAAAGAATCCATCACAAAGGCTTACGAGATTGCCAAAGAGCGCTATGCCGCCATCGGCGTCGACACTGACAAAGTGCTCAAACAGATGCAGGACTTCCACCTGAGCATGCACTGCTGGCAGGCCGACGACGTCGCCGGTTTTGAAAACCGCGGCGGTTCCCTTACCGGCGGCATCCAGGTAAACGGCAACTATCCCGGTAAAGCCCGCAATATCGACGAGCTGCGCGCCGACGTGCTCTACGCCATGAGCCTCATCCCCGGCAAGCACCGCCTCAACCTCCACGAAATCTACGGCGACTTCGGCGACAAGTTCGTCGACCGCGACCAGTGCTCCGTGGAGCACTTCCAGAGCTGGATCGACTGGGGTCTGGCCAACGGAATCAAGCTCGACTTCAACTCGACCTCCTTCTCCCATCCCAAGAGCGGCGACCTCAGCCTCTCCAACCCCGACAAGGGAATCCGCGACTTCTGGATCGAGCACTCGAAGCGCTGCCGCGCAATCTCCCAGGCTATCGGCGAGGCCCAGCAGGACCCCTGTATCATGAACACCTGGGTACACGACGGCTCGAAGGACATAACCGTAAACCGGCTGATGTACCGCGAACTCCTCAAGGACTCCCTCGACCAGATTTTCGAGCACAAGTATGACTGGATGAAGGATTGCGTCGAATCCAAAGTGTTCGGTATCGGCCTCGAGAGCTACACCGTCGGCTCAAACGACTTCTACACATCTTACGCCGCCAAGAACGACATGATGATCACCCTTGACACCGGCCACTTTCACCCCACTGAAAGCGTCGCCGACAAGGTTTCCGCCATGCTCCTGTTTGTTCCCGAACTGATGCTCCACGTCAGCCGCCCAATCCGCTGGGACTCCGACCATGTGACAATTATGGACGACCCCACTATGGACCTCTTCAGCGAAATCGTCCGCGCCGGCGCCCTCAACCGCGTACACTACGGCCTCGACTACTTCGACGGTACCCTCAACCGCATCGGCGCTTACGTCATCGGCTCCCGCGCCGCCCAGAAGTGCATGCTCCGCGCGCTGCTCGAACCGACCGAGACTCTCCGCAAGTACGAGCTTGACGACAAGAAGTTCCAGCGCCTCGCCCTCCTCGAGGAGTGCAAGAACCTCCCCTGGAACGCCGTTTACGACATGTTCTGCCAGATGAACGACGTGCCCGTTGGAGAATCCTTCATCCCCGAAGTCGAGAAATACGAGCGCGAGGTAACCTCCAAGCGCTAATCCCCCTGTTGAACTCTGATAGCACTGATGGAAATTCTCATTGGTCTTCTGATTATAGCCGTCGGCGCGTTCTGCCAGTCGAGTTGCTACGTTCCCATCAACAAGATAAAAGATTGGAGCTGGGAATCCTACTGGATTGTGCAGGGCGTGTTCGCCTGGCTTCTGTTCCCCCTGCTCGGCGCGTTTCTCGCGGTTCCGGCAGGCCACTCCCTCGGCGAGCTGCTTGCGGCAAGCGACCCCTTCAACGTATGGATGACAATCCTGTTCGGCGCTCTGTGGGGTGTCGGCGGCCTCACCTTCGGCCTGTCGATGCGCTATCTCGGAGTTGCCCTCGGCCAGTCAATCGCCCTCGGCACCTGCGCCGGGCTGGGCACCATCATGGGTCCCGTACTGCTCAACATCTTCTTCCCGGAGCTTGACGCCCTCTCGTCGCTGACAGCCTCAGTGATACTCGGCGTAGTAGTGACCCTTATAGGTATCGCGATCATCGGCATCGCCGGGTCTATGAAATCCGCGTCGCTCTCCGAAGAGGAAAAGCGCGCCGCCGTAAAGGACTTCAATTTCCCCAAGGGACTCGCGATCGCACTCCTGGCCGGCTTCATGAGCGGATGTTTCAATGTCGGGCTTACCTTCGGGGCCGACATCAACTTCGGCTCGCTGACCCCCGCGATGTACCAGACCCTTCCGGCGACACTCCTCGTGACGCTCGGCGGATTCGTCACCAACGCGGTCTACTGTTTCTACCAGAACAGCAAGAACCATACCTGGGGCGACTACCGCAAAGGTGCCGTCTGGGGCAACAACCTCCTGTTCTGCGCCCTGGCCGGAGCATTATGGTACAGCCAGTTCTTCGGACTGAGCCTCGGCAAAGGATTCCTGACCTCATCCCCCACGCTGATGACCCTTTCGTTCTGCATCCTTATGGCGCTCAACGTGGTGTTCTCCAACGTATGGGGCATTATCCTCAAGGAATGGAAGGGGTGTTCCCGCAAGACGATTGCCGTACTGATTACCGGTATCGTAGTGCTCGTCATCTCCTGCTTCCTTCCGCAGCTTGTATAACAAACCAATCATTTAGAAATTAATATATGTCTATTCTTGATAACCGCCCCGGTCTCGCCAAACAGGTTGGCGACGTTGCCGAAGTTGCCGGATACCTCTGGCAGAAGGGGTGGGCCGAACGTAACGGCGGCAACATCACGGTGAACATCACAGAGCATGTTGACGACGCGATCCGCGCCCTTCCCGCGATTGGCCCAAAGACCCCCATCGGCCTCACCCTCCCCAACCTCAAGGGGTGCTACTTCTACTGCAAGGGTACGAACCGCCGCATGCGCGACCTCGCCCGCTGGCCGATGCAGAACGGCTCCGTAATCCGTATCTGCGACGACTGCGCCCACTACGAAATCATCGCCGACGACGTGGTGAAGCCCACTTCCGAACTCCCCTCCCATCTGGCAGTCCACAACTACCTTATCGGTAAGGGCTCTACCTACAAGGCTTCCGTCCACACTCATCCCATCGAACTCGTGGCGATGAGCCATAACCCCGAGTTCCTGAAAAAGGACGTGCTCTCCAACATCCTCTGGAGCATGATTCCCGAAACCAAGGCGTTCTGCCCCCGCGGACTCGGCATCGTGCCTTACATGCTCCCCTCGTCAAACGAACTCGCCGATGCCACAATCAAGGCGATTGACGACGACTATGACGTTGTGATGTGGGAAAAGCACGGCGTATTCTCCGTTGCCGACGACGTGCTCGAAGCCTTCGACATGATCGACGTGCTGACGAAGAGCGCCACCATCTACATGGATGCCCGCGCCATGGGCTTCGTACCCGACGGCATGACCGACGCGCAGATGAAGGAAATGACCGCCGCCTTCAACCTCCCCAAGTAACCCAAGGGAAGCTGAAAGACTGAGAATGATGGGAGGGATGGGAAAGATGGGATTATTGGGAGTTATGGGAAGGATGGGAGCTATTGGAATATTATCCTTTCCCATCCCTTCCATTCCTCCGATCTCTCCCATCCCTCCCAGTCCTCCCAAAACTCCCATTACTTCCCATTTCTCAAATTTGACCGCCCTATGACTCCCGACCAATTCCTGCGACCCAAGGGCAATTATCGCAACCTGATAGTTTACAAGAAGGCCGAGTGTCTCTACGACATCACATTTCATTTCGTCAAGACCTATCTGAGCTATAGCGACAGGACGAATGACCAGATGATTCAGGCAGCAAGATCGGGAAAGCAGAACATAATTGAAGGGTCCTCTGCCTCAGCAACATCCCGCGAAACAGAGATAAAGCTATTCAATGTGGCTAAATCGAGCTTCGAGGAATTACTCGCTGATTACGAAGATTACCTCCGGGTTCGAGGCAAAGAGTTGTGGGATGAGGAAAAGACACAAAAAGTACGCCAGTTTTGCAGAACACACAATGATTCAGCCCTCTATCGGGAAATCGCTCCTCAACGGGATGATTCAACGTTAGCGAACCTCTGCATAACGATGCTCCATCAGGAAATCACGCTCCTTATCAAACTTATGAGCCGGGCTAAAAGAGATTTCCTGCATAATGGCGGCATCCGCGAAGAGATGTCCCGCGCCCGCCGCTCCTACCGCGCCACCCCTCTCCCACCACCTCCTCCCACTCCTCCCATCACTCCCACCCCTCCCACAACTCCCATTAATCCCACTCCTCCCACCACTCCCACCCCTCCCACCCCTCCCAATGAAGAAAAAGATATACCGCTCAAAAATTGACTGGTGGGTATGGTGCACCGTCGCGTTTGCCCTGACGGTTACGATTGCTGCCGGCATCGGAAGCGCGTGGTGGGTTACCGCGGTGCTTGCCGGCAGTATGGCGGCGATGTTCGCTGTGCTGATTCTCGGCTGCTGGTACGAGATTGACGGTGACACCCTCGTTGTCTACCGATTCTTCATGCCCCACAGACTTCCGATTAAGAAAATCAAGGAGGTACGCAAAACGACAGGCTATCTCGCAACAGCCGGGATGTCGTCACGCAGAGTCTCCATCAAATTCGCCGACCGCTCCGTCCTGAGAAGCTCCATTCCCCTCGAAATCTCTCCCGCCGACCGTGACGGCTTCATCGCCCACCTCCGCAAAAAAAATCCGGCAATCACCATCACCTGACACTGATTCTCATAAAATCCACGAGGGCGCGCCGACTTCGGCGCACCCTCGCTTTTTGTTTGTCTCACAAGTATCAGACTTTCCTTATGTATTATCGTTAAGGCTGATTAGCGGATTACAAGTTTGGCGGATTCGTAGCCTGACACGCTGACAACATAGACCCCCTTGGCGAGACCCCCTACGTTCAAGGATATGCCGGTCTCTCCAGCCTTGATAGTCTCGGTCATAGCCTGAGAGCCGTTTGCCGCGACTACATACACCGCCAGATCGTCACTGGTCGAGCTGCCGAAATCGATATTCACAGGCTCGGAACCATCCGTAACAGTGGGATGGACGCTCAACCCTGAGACATTTTCAGCCACTTTTTGTACCCCCGCAGTCAACTTATCGATGGAGTATATCCATGACTGGTATGAATAGTTCTCATCGCGTATAACGAACATAAGGTACCTGTCTTCAGAGCTAAGACGGAGAAGCGTCACTTCTTTATCGTCAAACTTGCCGCCGCCGAAGTCAAACTCACCTTTCTTCACGCCGCTCTCATCATAGAGTTCTATTTTCTTAGAGTCTTCCGAAGTGACAAGGTATTCAAACTTCTCATCATCATTGAAGAGATATTGCGTGAACCGAAACTCCATTTCCGAATCGGACTCTTTGAATTTAATCCGTAACGGCTGGCCTTTAAGAGGAAATTGGCAAATTTCACTGAGGGCCGGAGAATAAATCCTCACGTTATTGCCATCGACAACTGATAGCAGACAGCTACCTTCACCTTCATTGTCAACATAAGGCCTGGGACAGATATCCACAGCACCATCCCCGACCTTGATCACCGGCTGCTGCGCAGAGGCCGGCATGGCGCCGAATCCGGCCAGAAGCGGTAGCGCCATAAGTAGTATTTTTCTCATAGAGAAATTAAATTTGTGTCGGCGACCGCCCTCACTCGCTGACATTCATAGGGATATAAGAAAAGCGTAGGACGGTGTTTCACTGATTATCTGATTCGAGGCATCGCCAAACGCCCAATACGCAAATAAACAGTCCGCTCCCACGCCTAATCGAATATCGATACCCCCTTGTCGGGGAGCGGATATACGACAAGCATGAGCGTTCTGACTGCTTATCCCTGCGTATTCAAGAACTGGCGATTTTCGAATCAAGGATTAAGCAAAAACGCTTCTCTGAAATGTCTGATTCGGAATCAATCCGAATCAGCCGCAAATATACAATTATTATCCGAGAATAGAAAGCCGCGACTTAAAAATTTAAGACGCGGCTTTAAAGCAGAGGTGAATATGACTAAAATTAATCCTCTTTCGCTAAATTAGTAAATGGCAGTTAATTGACTGCGATTATTTGAGTTTGTAGACCTCGGTACCGGCGAGGAGGACGCAGCCGGTGCCGTAATCGTCAAAGTCGGGCTTGGAGTCGTAAGCGACAGGCTGGCCGTCCTTGGGCTCCTTGCCGGTTCCCTGAACGAAGCCTATGTAGCCGTCGGGGTGTATCGCATCGTTGACAATGGCGTTCCAGGCCTTGGTAACAACGGGGAGGTATTTTTCACGGTCAAGGATGCCGTTGTTGATACCCCACGCCATACCGTAGACGAAGAGCGCGGTGCCGGTAACCTCCTTGCCCCCGAAATGGTCCGGGTCGTGGAGCGAGACATTCCAGAAACCATCCTCGCGCTGGCATTTTACGAGAGCGTCACACATCGCCTTGAGGTCCTTGATGTACGCGGCGCGGTGGGGGTCGTCGACAGGGCTCTCCTCGAGCACCTTGACGAGCGCTGCGACAACCCATCCGTTGCCGCGGCTCCAATAGCAGTTCTTACCGTTAGGCTCCTTGTAGGGGGGCACGAAATCCTTGTCGCGCCACCACAAGCCCTCTTTCTCGTTGTAAAGGCCTCCGGCAAGGGTGTTACGCGACCAGTTGTACATATCCCATGCCTTTTCGTAATAGCGGCGGTCGCCGGTATCATGCCCCATCTTTGCCAGGAGAGGCATCCCCATCTGTATCGCGTCGATCCAGGTCCAGTCTTCAACCTGGGGAGTATTGATGAGCATGTTCATGTTGGCCTTCGTCTTTGTCAGCATCTTGGGCTCGGGAGTGAGGCGGTAAAGGTCGACATACGTCTGCCCGGCGCAATAGTTGTCGGCGTTGCGGGTCGTGGTGTCGTCGCGGCGGAAACCCCAGTTATGTTTCTCGCCCCAGTCGTAGGCGTAATCGTAGTAGCGGTTGTCGGGATAAATCGAATAGAGCGCCATAAGCCCCTCGAAATAGACGCCGCGGGTCCAGATATTGGCCTCGTAGACCTTTTTGCGGGAATAGTAGGGGATTGTCACTCCCGGGTCGGGATGTTTCTTGAGATAGTGGTCGTTAACCTTGACGAGGGTTTTGAGGGTCTGTTCGCGCGGTGGGAGCTGTTCGGCCGCTCCGGCAGGTAAGAGACAGAGGGCACCCAGCAGGGCGAGCATCGTTTTCTTCATGATTATGATTGGTTTAGGTTATTATTTTAGATGGAATTACTTTCCGCTTCTTCCCGAGAGATAGAGCGGGGTAAGGGTGACTTTGGTATTAAGCCCGGAAGGAGCCACGGGCCACGTTCCGAAATCAAACTTCCTGGCGTTCGTTACCGAGGCGATATTCGCGTCCTTGAATTTGCGCCATTCGATTCCGCGGCGTTCATAGTCGGCGATTCTGTTGGCCTGGAGGTTTGTCACATCGATTTCAAGCTGATTCTCTCCGGGCAGCAGGAGCTCTCCGATACGGACTCGGAAAGGAACCGCCCACACCGTAGGCGCCTCACGGCCATTGACCTTGACTCTCGCCGACTCGCGGACATCGCCGAGGTCGAGCTCCCAGTCGTCGGCATCCGCCGGATTGTCGAGGTTGAATTTAACAGTGTAACGGCCTGTCGCCACATTCACGCTCGCCAGGGAATCCGGAAGCGCGCACCATTGCGTCAGGGTATCAGTCATGAAGGTTTCCTCGATTGGAGGCTCCGATTCAGGGAATGATATACTCCATCCCCGGCCGATTTCTATCGGGTCACCTTTTCGTTCGACATATTTCCACGCCTCAGCTCCGGCCTCTCCGGGAAATGTCTTTAACAGCAGTGACTCTCCCGGAGCAAGCTGCAGACGGACCCGGTAACAGCCGGAATTATCCGTCTGATCCTCCGCACGCCCTTTCAAGCCTGTCAGAGGGTCGAAAATCATGGCGGAAACGGCGGAATGAGCCAATGGCATAAAACCATTCACCTCCTTGTCGGAAAGATTGGCTATAAAATAGTTATGGCCACCGGCCTCGTTCTTGCGGCGCACCATGCGCAGGCCCTCGTCGCGCCGCATAAGTTCGGGTGCGACACCCACGCGCGACAGCCCCTCTGGGATGTTCGGAGCCACAATAACACCCTTGGCGTGTTTCAGATGCGACAGCGCGGTTGCCATTTCCGCTCGGCGAGCTTCAAGCCGCGACAGGCCGGGAACATCCGACGGCATTCCTCCTGCAAAAACTACCGAGGCGCCCCGCGCGGCGAGTGCGGCCAGCTTTTCAACAATCCGCGGCTCCATCAGTTTCGCGTCAGGAACAACAAGCCCGCGGTAAACCGTTCCCCCTTCCGTGCGGAGGCGTCCGTCAGGCTCGACAGTCAGGGTTTCGACGAAGCGGTCCGAGATATAATCGCAATCATATCCCGCCGATATAATCTCGTTGACGGCCCGCTTCACGTCAGGCATGCGGCGATCCATCTTATGTATGTCGAACATCAGATACGGATTGCCCGTCTGCTCGTACCATACATCCTCGATCGGGAAATATAGCAGGAAGTCGTTGTCGGGTTCACCCGCGGAAAGAAACGCCTGGGTTCTTTCAAGGTATTTCATAAGACCTCCCGCATCCTTCCATATCGAGTTTGTCGGCGACATGTTGATTGACGCGTAGAACATCCACCCAGGAAACTCCACCCCTTTCGGAGAGTAAGGCGCTCCATGGAAATAAACGTGGTTAACGCCCGAGCAGAGCATCTGGTCGAGTTCGGGTTTGCAGCGGGCAAGCGACGTATGGAAATGTTCCGTGAGCCAGGTAAGGGTCTCCGAAGATGTCAGCCGCTTCCCGGTCAGATGCGCGGCGGAGGAAGCGAATTTCAGTACAGCCGGATCGGCGTCGCTCGGACGGGAGTCCCCGTTGCGCACAAGCCCGGGTATGTCGAAGTCCGTCTGTCCGAAAGACTCACACTCGGGTATATCGACATCGGCGTAAATGTCGATTATATTGGCGGGAGACCCGTGCGACTGGTTGCGGATGCGGGCCCCTTTGGCATGCGCCCAATCAATCCAGGGGCGCGTAAAATTATCTTCGAGCATACGGGCAAGCGTGAACCGGTAGTCGCGCACAACCCTGCGGCGGATATCCGACGTGTCCTTCTCATTGACAAACTCGGGTATGTAATTTTCAAGCGCGTAACCGTGGTCAGCCGCGAACTCCTCAAAGATGTTGTCGGCCCAGTCGGAACCGTAGACCTCGTAGCTGTCGTTAAAGAAACTGTCAGGCACAGGCGCGCCGCTTTTGGCGAAACCCCGGTCGAATTTGCCGAGGTAGCGCTTTACCGCTATGCTGTCGTAATGGTTGAGTACAAGCCCTTCGCCGCCGGGAGCCGCGCGCTTCACTTTCTGGAAAGTCCGGCCGCTGAAAACGGCGTAGATTTCCCATCCACCCTTGGGGAGCTTGCAGTCAAGAACGGAGTCGTTTTTCACTTTGTCCGTAAGGTTCAGCCGCTTCCCCTTGTCTGAAACGGCGACAACCCGTTGCAAGCGGGCCACCGGGCGCTGCTTGGCATCGGAAGGAATGATTTTCAGTTTGATCTTCTTCCCACCTTCGACTGAAAACCGCTCGACAACGCGCTTGCGGGCACTGAAATCGGGCGTCACGTCCGGGCCCCCGAAAGGCCAGCCGGTCCCGTTGTTCATATCTACCTGGAGCCCGAGACGGCCAGCCTCGCGGGTGGTATGGGTGAGCATCTCCATCCACTTGTCCGACAGATACGGTATGTCGTTGGCCTCGTTCCCCTTCACGCCGTAAATCGGGGTGATTTCGACACCGCCGAGACCTTTGGCGGCGAACTCTTCAAGATTGTAGGTCAGCCCCTCGGGGTCGACGGCGCTGCCCAGCCACCACCAGCGGACGAATGGCCGGTTCTCGACAGTCGGTTCATACCAGTCGGTCGGAGCCGCCGCGGATGCCGCGATGGAAGCGCCCAGTAGGGCGCAAAACATATATTTTGATTTCAGATGTTTCATAATCACGGGCGCTGTAGTGTGACAGCCATAAGTCCGACAATAACGTCATTCGACCGGGTTACTACCTCAAGTGACGCGAGCTTGCGCTTCGGGTCCACGGGTATGTCAAGGACAACGCCCGCTCCGCCATGTATCGCGCGCTCCGGCTCCCCGGTACCCCCGTCAAGCAGCTTGCCGCTCTTGCGCAGCATACGCAGCTCCTCGCTCAAATTGCGGCTCACCTTACCGCTCATCAGATGTAGCCGGTACGGCGGAAGCTGTCCTGGCTTGAGGGCGAAAGCGTAATCGTCATAATAGAAATCCTGCTCGATCGGAGCCCAGTTGTCGGGGTTCACCAGCGGCTGCTCAGAACAACCGCCGTCGGCATATCTGACGCGGAGTATTCCGTTCTCGATGTCGGTCTGCATATGGTTGGTGGTTCCTGCGAGCACGACATAAATGTTCGACGCCTTCCCCGACAGCTTTACCGACGCTGAATCGGGGAAGTTATCCCATAAAGAGGTGAACATCACGTTGCGTCCCTCGGGAGCCATACGGAACGGAATCCCTATTTCAGTACGAAGAATCCCCTTGTTGGCTTTCAGCACCTCGCGGAGCAGGGAATCGTTAATCTCAGCCGTGAGCTTCGGATGGCACCACTCCCCTATCCCCTGTTTGGGAATCTGGAGCGTAGTAACCGCGGGCCTCGGCGACAGATACTCGTTCTTGAAAATATCGGAGACATTGGAGTTGTAACTCTTCGATATATCAAGCGTCTCGCACTTCTTCGGTACAATATTGCCGAAACCGTTCTCGGCGAAACGCGGACGCTCCATTGAGGCGACTTCGGGCTTCCAGTACGCGAGGTTTCCCCCGGCGTATTCTTCGAACTTCACAGCTCCTTCCCGGCGGGTCTTCCCGGTAGCCGTGAATTTCGGGGCATCCCCGGTTACAAGCCTGACATCAAGCCGCGGAGCGTCCCCGGCGACAAACTCTATGCGGGAAAAACCTACAGAATTGGCAACCCCTGCAAACTCGACAGGCTTGCCGTTGACCGTCACCGACTTCACTCCGGCACCCGGAAGCACCATCCTGACTGACGTGCCAGCCGGGTAGCGGTTCTCGATATGGTATGCCACCGTATCGGCGCCGCGCTTGAAGCTGTACGCGATATCGGGGAGGGTTACGGAGGCCTCGTTCCAGTCGGCCGGGAAGCCGGGAATGATTTCGACCTGCTTCTTAAGCAAGTCGGGACGGATACCCCAAAGTCCCTCGGTCAGAGCGCGGCTCCATACCCCGATGGGGTCCGCGAAGTCGCGGTAGCATTCGTTGCGCTCGGCATCGAAATGGCTGATCTGCCCGAAATTCAAGGGGGAAGCGCCGGTGTACATATTATCCATCATTACACCTTTCATCAATCGGTACGCCTCTTCGGGCCTGCCTGCCTGCCAGTAGGCCAAAGCCGTATGCATTACCTCGGCGATGGCGACGTTGTTGATACTCCAGGAGTATGGTTTCCAGTTGGTAGTGGAAATAGTATAATATTCGCTGCCGTCCCGGTCGGTCATCACGGGGATATGCGGTATGCAACTGTCGACGTAGCAGGTGGCCGCATAATTCTTCAGCGGGTCGGCAACCTCGGAGTCAATCGCGTGGTAGATAGTCCACAACGCGGCATTGTCGTGAACTCGTTGCAGCCCCATAAGGTCCTTGTACTCGGCCCAATGCCCTTTATCGTCAAGCCAAAGCACCGATTCTATGGCTTTCCGTATCCCCTCCGCCTCATCGCGGTAAGGTGTCGGGTCCTCCCCTATCGTTTCAGCAATTTCCGCCGCCAGCTTGTTGGCGAAATGGTTGTATGCCGAGGAATGTGTGACGGCACCTCCGTTGTAGTAAAGAGCGTCGCTGGCCCAAATGCAGCAATACGCGTCGTAGAGATGGTCGCCGTCCGGGTCGAAATTACGCTTTTCCCAGGCAAGATGGCGTTTTATCACGGGCCAGAAGGCGCGCATCGCGGCAGTGTCCCCCGTATGCCGGAAATGGCGGAGCAGAGCGTCAGCGTAAACCATATTCATATCGTAATGCGACATCTCCTCCATCTTTCCTGGGCGGCGGCAGATATATCCGTCGCTGTAAAACGATGTGCCCCACCGCTTTTCGGCTCTCGCGAGATTCAGTATGGAATCCTGGTTGGGCTGCGGAAGTACCGGCGGGATGGTCGTCACCTGATTGGATGCGTAGGTATTGAAATGGGTACGGGCGCGGTCATGCCAGCCGATCGCGTCGCCGACGTAGGCCCCGCGCCAGCCGAGGTGCGGCGTGCGCCACCCGATCGCGCCATGGAGCCACGCCTGCCCGCTCCATATTCCGTCGGCGGCCACGGCGAGCGCTCCGCCGAGCGGGTTAAGCCACGGGTCGGGAGTTGACATGCCAAAGCCAGACGCGAGTTCCGAACGCTCCGCCTCAGCTTTTTCCATCAGCTCAGCGGCATTGCGCGCCGCGGCTTTTGAAGTCGGAGGGAACAGCGCTATGCGACGCGTCTCTCCGGCGGGAATCTCGATAACTCCCTCTATTGCCGGCAACTCGTTTACTTTCAAATCCTTCACCGGGGCTACAATCGTCAGCGTCTTGCGCTCTTTCGCCCCATAGCCTACACGGATGGTGTCTCCGCTGACCGCGAAGGTGTTCCCCTTGCAGTATTCCGGCTTCAGGTCAAAGCAGGTTGGGTCGTCAACGCCGAGATCGCCTTCGCGCCAGAATTTCTTCTCGGCAACACCGCCGAAACGGAACCCTACGGAAACAGGCTTGTCGGTCGTGTTATGAAGCGCCCATAGAGCCGCGTCATCCGAGCGGAGCACCTGCGCCTCGACCTCGACACCTCCCTGGGAATAGTCCATCCGTCCGGGGGTATAGCGGGCCACGCAGTCACCTTTCGGGAGGGTAAGCATCAGGTTGCCACCCATTCTCGGCAGGTAGATGCCGAATTCGGGCATGTCGCTACACTCCATTCTGAATCCGGAATGCGCGCCGTATAGCGCCCTGTTGAATTTCTCCTTGCCGTTCATCGCCACGACAGCGCCTCCGCCGTCAGGCCGGTAATGCAGCTCGCGGGGAGCTGGAGCGGCAAAAACCGCCGCGGAGAACAGAATACCCGTGGCGGCAGATATGACGTATTTGCAACTGAATTGTTTCATCAGCCGTGATTTTCAATGGTTTGGTTAGATTATCGGAGAAAGAGAACAGAGAAGCGACCTTAGGGAAGGGGCTTGATACCCTCCCAGCGCACATCCCATGTGCCATCTTTGGGGAAGCCGGGATTCTTCTCCTCGCAGCCGTCCCATCCGGCGGTCATCAGGGCGACAGCCGTCAGCAGTCCGCCGTTACCCGGCAGATAGCAGCGCAGGCGCTTGTCCTGGTAGTTGTGGCCGTTGGGGAGATAGGTGTTGGTGCGCTTGTCCATCAGAAGGGCGTTCAGGGCGCGTTCGGGCTGTCCCAGACGAACGGCGTTCATAGCAGTCGTGGGATAGTCCCAGCCCCAGGTGCGGCCCCACTGCCAGTTGTCATAAATCCAGTCAAAAGTATTCAGCATCAGGTCCTCGCGCACCAGGGGCGACTTCGGGAGCACGCCGAGAGCGGCCAGAACGGCCATATGGTCGGAGGTGAAGCGGGTGTCCTTGTAAGTCTCGAGGGCGGTTTCTGCGGCGAGATAGAGGGAATCCTGTGCCGCGAGAGGCGACATCTTGTCGATTATCTCATCCCATTCGAGGTTGCGCCCCTCACCCTTGCGCTCGCGCCACTTCTGCGCGGTCGAAAGCGCGAAATGCCAGTACGACAGCTCGAACGGCGGGTTTACCGTCTCAGCGGCACGGAGGGTTTCCTGGGCCGGGATAGCGCCGCGGAGAACGTAGCGGTTACCCATGCCGTCGTATTCGGCGAAAGAGGTCATGAATTTGGCGGTTCCCTGCACGAGGTCGTAATACTTGTTTATTACGGAATCTGTCGGGTTGGCGCGGTAAAGCAGCTCGGCGAGATAAATCAGATGAGGCTGCTGCCAGATCAGGAACGAGCCGACTTTGGAGGGGGCTTCAGTCCCGGAGGGGTCGGTCATCTTCATCCAGCGAAGACCCTCGAATCCCTGGCGGCCGGCGATTTCGGCGGCGACGGGTGCCACAGACTCATACCAGGGTAGAGTGCGGGCGAGAAGGTCCTCGTGGCCGTAAAGGGCGAACTGCGCCTGGTGCCACCATATCATTTCAAGATGGAACTTCCCGAACCAGGAGTTATAGGTCAGGCCCGTTTCCTGCGGAGGGGTCGGGGCCGCGCACTGTGTCGCGAGAAGATACTGCGACAGAACGACCCTGCGTTCCAGCTCCTTGGCGCGGGGATCGGTGCAATGGCTGAAGTCGACCACTCCCCCCTTGTTCCAGAAATTGGTCCAATATTCGGCTGATGCCTCGGCGGTCTCCTTCGCGGAGGGGGTGGCAGAAGTCGGCTTTTCGGGTGAGAATGTAGCGGTTATCGTCCACTCTTTCGCTGTCGGAGTGACAGTCACGGCGTTAGCTCCAGTAAGCTGCGGAACCGCGGCGTTAGTGTATGCGAGGTTGATGTAATAGGAAGTGGAATCGAGGTTATGGCGAATCAGCGTATGGCTGGCATCAGCCTCCAGAATTTCAGTTGTGTGGAGCGAGTCCTTGTCCCAGGCGCACGCGTCGTCGCTATGCCCCCCGGTCGGGTACGGCAGGCGGAGACGTACCGGCAGAAGCGCCTCGGAGGAGATGCTCGCGGCTACCATGTCCGCGTCGGGATGGCAGGTGGTGCTTACCGATACCGGCTTGCCGTCAACGGTGAAGTTGGAACGGATTTCCCCCTTCATCAGGTCGAGAGTCTGGTCTATGTCGTTTATGCGGGAGGTATCGAGGTCGGCGAACCCGAGGGCACCGAGATGGAGACGGTGGGGATTCACGCGGTACCAGTTGGCGGCATCCTTGTTGCGACCCGCCTCGTTGAACTGCACCGAGTAAGGTTCCTGGCGGCCGCGCCCGAAATCGTAATCCTTGAGGGTTTCGTCATGGGTGAATTTCTCGGGATTCGGGAAAGAGTGCCAGCCCCAATGGCTCTGCGTGCCCAGGGGCACACCCTTGCTGTACAGTTCCGGGAAGGTCTGAAGGCCGGTCACGTCAACCGTGAACGCGAAACCGCCGTTGCCGACAGTCAGAGATGCCAAGGTGTCGATTTCTGTGATTCTCGGATTGTTGCGTTCAAGCAGAGCGACGCGGTCGATAGCGCCCGACTCCGACTTACAGGCAGCCAACGCCGCCACAGCCGGAACAGCCGCCGCGAGCAGATAGTGAATCCTACTTCGGGTCATTAGAAAAAAGTGAATACGGTTTTAGATCAGGTTTGCAATTTCCGGCAAAGTTAACCATTTTTCGCAAAATAACCCAAAAACATACACGCAATATCTAACGAACGGTCGCAACCGCCCGAACGCGCCGTTATGATACACCCGCCCTCCCGGTTATTTCGATTTTTCGCAGTAGGCGTGGCAGGGATGGCAACTGCTGCCGTCGAAGCAGTGGGTGCAGACACGTTCCTTGGGAAGGCCGATAGACGCGATGAGATCCTCCATCGTATTGAACTGCAATGTGCTCAGGCCCAACTGGCGGGCTATCTCCTTGACCATCCGCTCATATTCGGGGGTGCCGGCTGTCGAATATTGGTCGAGCTTGGCGGCATGGTCCCCCTCGAAATCCTGGATTATACGGCGGGTGATAAGTTCGAGGTCGCTTTTCGACGACGTGAAGCCGATGAAAGGACATCCGTAGACAAGCGGCGGGCAGGATATACGGGCATGCACCTCAGTCGCGCCGGCATCGAAGAAGGTCTTGACGTTGTCGCGAAGCTGCGTGCCGCGCACAATCGAGTCGTCGCAGAACACAACTCGCTGGCCTTTTAGCAGCGCGGCGTTCGGAATCAGCTTCATGCGGGCAACGAGATCGCGGCGCGACTGGTTGCCGGGGGTAAAGCTGCGGGGCCACGTGGGGGTATATTTGAGCACCGCGCGACGGTAGGGCACTCCGTGGCCTTCCGCATAACCGAGAGCGCATCCGACTCCGGAATCGGGGATACCGCATACGCTGTCGGCCTCGGTCTTGTCCTTGCGCCCCATAGCCTTGCCGACCGCCTCGCGCATCGCCTCCACGTTGATGCCGTCGTAGGTACTGGTGGGGAAGCCGTAATAAACCCAAAGGAAAGAACAAATCTGCTCCCGGCCCGCAGGTTCCTGAAGCACTTCCATACCTTCGGGACGCAGGCGGACGATTTCGCCGGGCCCGAGATCGCGGACAACGGTATATCCGAGATTCTCAAACGCGCCACTCTCGCCCGTGACTGCATAGCCGTCGTCATTGCGTCCGATAACGATAGGGGTGCGTCCGAGATAGTCGCGGGCCGCGATGATGCCGTCCTCAGTCAGGACAATCATCGAACAAGAGCCCTCGATTTTACTGAAAACGAGATTGACACCCTCGACAAAATCCGCCCCCATGTTTATCATCAGGGCCACTACCTCGGTCTGGTTGATATTGTTTGCCGACAGTTCGCTCAAGTGCATTTTCTGCTCAAGAAGCTCGTCGGCGAGCGCGCGAAGGTTGCCGATTTTGGCAACGGTGGCTACCGCGTAGCGCCCGAGATGGGAGTTGACGAGTATCGGCTGCGGGTCGGTGTCGCTTATCACGCCGATTCCCTCGTTTCCGGCAAAGCCTTCGAGTTCGTCTTCGAATTTTGAACGGAAATAGTCACGTTCGATACTGTGAATCTTGCGATTAAACCCTAATTCCCGGTCGAAAGTGACCATTCCGGCACGTTTGGTGCCAAGATGGGAATTATAATCTGTACCATAGAAAACCTCATTTGCACAAGGCCTGCGCGAAACAGCGCCAAAAAAACCTCCCATAGGATGAACTATTTAAGAAGCCGCGAAGTTACATTTTTTTTGGAAATATACCAACACCGGGGACGCAAGTTTAACACTATGTCCACGGCTCTTTCATTTAAAAAAGTCCTGTGCTTCCGAAAAGCCTGTTATTTTAT
>CALBWF010000027.1:0-61984 GCA_937969265.1 uncultured Porphyromonadaceae bacterium | reverse complement strand
TTTTATCGCTAATCACCAAATTTTCAATCACTTAATTTCGTCGAACTCACGTTAAATAACTCAAACGATTCCGCCCCTCGGCTTCAGAAATAAGGTTTTTGGGGGATATTTTTGGGGAATTGGATGGGATTGGCTAAATTTGTGGATTGAAAAAAGACCACAATGCGAAAGTTCCTTATTTCCTGCACATTAGCGCTCGCCGCCGTAATCGCCGCCGCCGCTCCTCCCGCCTGGGAGGGGGTAAACGCGCCGCGCCCTGAGATCGTGCAGGAGATGGAAATGGACTCGCAGACAGAAATCGTCGTGCGCGACGGGGCAATCTACCTCTGGGTAGCCAAACCCACCAATGTCAAGATTTTCTCCATCCTCGGCCAGCTCATATCCTCCGAGAACCTCCAGCCCGGCCTCCACCGCCTCCGCCTTACCTCCCGCGGCATCTACATACTCCAGGCCGGCTCCACAACCCGCCGCGTAACCCTCTGATACCCCTTTCTCGCTAAAAGCCAAAGCCCCAATGCGCGGGCTGTCGGGTGGAGCGAGCTTTAGCGAGCGGTTTCCCCTTTTCTTTCCCTTACTCCCGCCCCTCTTTTTCCCCTCCCCGATTTTCCCGCGGGAAGGAAAAAATTGCTAACTTCGCGGGGTGTTATACCAGTTCTTTACCCGTACATCAGTCGCAGGTCGCAAATCCCTGAACCCCAGGCAGTCGGCTCTCGCCGTTGCCGCAGCGCTCATACCCGTGTCCGTTGCCGCCGAAAAAGTCCCCGCAGCCGAGGCCGACACACTCCTTACCCTGAAAGAGGTCTCGGTAACCGCCATCAAGGGAGGCTCGTTCGCCAACCACGACGAGGCCGTCACATCCCTCGGAGAGAAATCCCTCCGGCGGCTCGACGTGGTGAACCTCAAACAGGCCAGCGAGATAGCCCCCAACTTCTACATCCCCGCCTACGGTTCCAGAATGACCTCCACCGTTTACGTCCGGGGGCTCGGCGCCCGCATCGACCAGCCAGTCGTCGGCCTGAATATCGACAACGTCCCTATCCTCAACAAGGACAACTTCGACTTCGACCTCACCGACATCGCACGCCTCGAAATCCTCCGAGGCCCCCAGAACATCCTCTACGGCAGAAACACGATGGGGGGCCTCGTCAACATCTATACCCTCTCCCCTCTCGCCTGGCAGGGGGTCCGCCTCCGGGCTACATACGGCAACCCCAACGCCTACAAAGCCTCCGCCGCCATCTACGGCCGCCTCGCCCCCGGCCTCGGAATGGGGCTGAACCTCCTCGCGACCGGTACCGACGGCTTCTACCGAAACGAATACAACAACACCCCCGTCGGCCGCGAGCGCAACTGGTCAGCACGCTGGAAAACCGCCTGGCGACCGGCCGAGAACGTCCTGGTGGAAAACGCCGCTACCCTCTCCATCGCCCGCCAGAACGGCTACCCGTACCAGTCGGTCGCGACCGGCAAAATCGCCTATAACGATACCTGCTATTACCGCCGCACCTCCTTCACCGACGGCCTGACCGTCAAGCACCGCTTCCGCGACATCGACTTTTCCTCGATTATCAGCTTCCAGTATATCGACGACGATATGACCCTCGACCAGGACTTTCTCCCCGTCGACTACTTCACCCTTACCCAGGCCCGCAAGGAATGGGGGATAACCGCCGACTTCGTCGTCCGCGGCAACAAGGGGCGCTACCGCTGGCTCGCGGGCGTGTTCGGCTTCGGAAAGCGCGGCACGATGAACGCCCCCGTCACCTTCGGCGACTTCGGAATCTCCTCGCTTATCGAGCATAACCGCAACGAAATAAACCCCGGATTCCCCGTCCGCTGGGACGAGCGCTCATTCCTCCTCGGAAGCGACTTCACCCTCCCCTCCGGCGGCGCGTCGGCCTACCACGAAAGTTCCCTCTCCCTCGGCGACTGGGTCTTCACCCTCGGCCTGCGATTCGACTGGGAGCACGCCGCCATTTCCTACCACAGCCATTGCAACTCCTCCTACACAATCTACCGCGGCGACCCCGCCGACGGCGTAGTCTACCGCACCGACCCCGTCAGAATCGACAACCGCGGAAAGCTGTCGAAGGACTTCTGCCAGCTCCTTCCGAAGCTCTCAGTCAGCTACACCCTCCCCTCCGGCGCGGGCAACATCTACGCCTCGGCCACAAAAGGGTACAAGGCCGGAGGCTACAACACCCAGATGTTCTCCGAAGTCCTCCAGCAGAACGTGATGGAGATAATGGGCCTCAATTCCTCCCTCGACCTGGAGAAAACAATCAGCTATGACCCTGAGAAAAACTGGACTTTCGAGGCCGGGACGCACCTCAACCTACTCGACGGACGCCTCCGCGCCGACTACGCTTTCTTCTGGATCGAGTGCGCCGACCAGCAACTCACCGTCTTCCCCGACGGAAACACGACCGGGCGCATGATGACAAACGCAGGCCGCTCCCGGTCGCAGGGTATAGAGCTATCCGCGACCTACGCCCCGACCGACAACTGGGAATTCCGCGCTTCCTACGGCTACACCGACGCCCGTTTCCGCGACTTCGACAACGGCCGGGCCGACTATTCAGGCAACACCGTCCCCTACGCCCCCTCCAACACGATGTTCCTCGGAGCCGTATGGACCCGCGACTTCAAGGGGATACCCCTCTCCTCGCTGACACTCCAGGCCAACGCACGCGGCGTGGGGAAAATCTGGTGGGACGAGGCGAACACCGTCTCCCAGCCTTTCTACTGCACCCTCGCAGCTTCGGCTACCGCCCGCTTCGGCGACTTCTCCGCCGAATTATGGGCCGACAACATAACCGCCACGCAATATGATACTTTTTATTTCGTTTCTATTGGGAACGCGTTCCTCCAGCGCGGCCCCCGCGCGAGCTTCGGCCTGACCGCCCGATGGAACCTCGAATTTTAAAACCAAACTGATAAGTAACACTACCGGCAATATGAAAATCTTCAAGACCTTAGCCGCCGCGATGCTCCTCCTCGCAGGAGCTACCGCCTGCGACAACAGCAACGACATCGATGTGGATCCCGTCGTCAACCTCGTACTGAACCCCAACGTCTCCTTCACTACCGCGAAGAATCTCGCCGACAACTCCTGGGCTATCTACGACGCGCCTACATACAACTTCAAAATCAACACGCAGACCTATAACGTCAGCCTCGAGACCGTCAAGCTAAACTACGCCGAAGGGAAGACAATCAGCTTCACCCTCGAGAATCTCCTGCTGACCGTCGATCCCCAGAACAACGCCTGGACGATTACCAACCGCAACCCCCTCGTTGTCCGCGACACCGACGGCAACGACCACGAAATCACCGGCTTCAACGCCTACATCTTCTCCACGGGCCGCGCCCCGGAGATAGTGCGCATTGAGTACACCCTCGACAACGCCTACAAAATCCGCGGCGTAATGAAATACAACGCCTTTACCGGCAAGACCACCATCACCGCCGCCACTCCCGCCATCGAGCCTTACGAGAACAAGGACATCGTCTACTTCCTCATTCTCAACCATAAGGACAAGAAGGCCAAAATCCTCCTCTACGACGCCAAGTTCGCCCAGGCGATGCCCCGCCCGCTCGATATGGACTTCCTCTCTCAGCCCTTCACCGTCGGCGACGAAGGCATCATAATCAACGTTCCCGAAGGGTTCGACCCGATGAACAACAACACCCCCTACCCCAACTGGAAGGTCTCCAACCTCGACCTCGTGCTGAATCCCTGCCGCTCGCTCGACGGCTCGTTCAACTGCGGCGGAGCCTTTACTGTCGCCATCGATACCGAGAGCGCCCTCGCCATCAACGCCGACATTCTCCGCAAGATGACTGTCGCGATGGGCGCCAACTGACACCCGTTATTTTTCGCGAAGCGTCTCCTCTATGGCATCTTCCCAGCAACTCAACCAGACCCAGGGACTTCGGCAGAAGCTGACTCCGCAGCAGGTGCAGTTCGTGCGCCTGCTGGAGATGAACGGCCCTGAAATCGAGGAAGAGGTGCGCAGGGCAGTAGAGGATATGCCCGCCCTGGAGGCTTCCGACCCGGCCGACCATCAGGCGCCCCCCCTGACCGAGGACGGCTCCACATTCTCCGAAACCCCGGAGCAGATGAGCCGCGCCGACTTCGCCTCCGACGACGACATTCCCGACAACTACATACCCCGCGGCGCGTTTTCGGCGCGCCGCGACTTTTCTTTGCCCGAGCCGTCAGCCTCCCCCGACTCCTACGGCGAATCCCTCTTCGAGGCCCTTTCACGCCAACTCGGACAGCAGATGGAACTAACAGACGAGGAACGTCTGGCCGCGAAACACATTATCGGCAATCTCGACGACAACGGGTATATCACCCGCGACCTCCGGGCCATAGCCGATGACATCCTTATGGCCGAAGGGGTTGACATCCCTGCCGATACCGTTAAGCGCGTCTGGCAGATGGTGCGCTCCCTCGATCCCGCCGGAGTCGGAGCCGCCGACCTCCGCGACTGCCTCCTCCTGCAGCTCGACCGCATGCCCCGCTCGACCCCCCAACTGACCGCCCGCGAGGCGCTCCGCGACTACTTCGACCTCTTTTCCAAACGCCATTTCGACAAAATCGCCTCCTCGCTCGGAATTTCCCGCGAAGCTCTCGACGAAGCCCTCGCCCTGGTGGCGCGCCTCAACCCCAAACCGGGCGCGGCTTTCGCCTCTTCGGGACTCGAGGACCGCTCGCACCATATCTCGCCCGACTTCCTCGTGGAGCCGGACCCTGACGGCAACCTTACCCTGACGCTCCTCAACCGCATCCCGGAACTGAGCGTCGCAGCAACTTTCGCCGAGGACACCCCGCTTCCCCCCGCTTCCCGCCGCGAGACCGCAGCCGCCCGCCTTTTCATCAAGAGCCGACGCGACGACGCGCAGGGCTTCATACGCCTGATTTCCATGCGCCAGGAAGCGCTTTACCGCGTGATGGCCGCCATTATGTCGGTTCAGCGCGAATTCTTCCTCACCGAGGACCCCTCGACGCTGCGCCCGATGGTACTCCGCGACATTGCCTCCATGACGGGCTACGACCTCTCCGTCGTTTCCAGGGCAACCCAGGGGAAATACGTCGCGACACCCCGCGGCCTGTATCCCCTCAAAATGCTTTTCAACGAACGCTCGAAGGAGAACGACGACGCGACAACCTCTCCCCGAATCTCTGCCTTCCTTACCGAACTCATTCAGTCCGAGGACAAGTCCCGCCCGCTGAGCGACGAGCAGTTGACCGCCCTGCTGCGCGAGCGGGGCCTCGACATAGCGAGGCGGACAGTAGCGAAATACCGCGAGCGCCTCGGATTCCCCGTCGCAAGGCTTCGCAAGCAAGCCTGACCACGCAAACATACCGCAACTAAAAACCATACCCCCCGACAACGATATGAAATTTCTAACCGGCATTTCGCGATTCCTGTCAGTTATCTTCTCCCCGATGCTGACCGCCACCTACGGAGTGGCCCTCGCCATGCTCCTCTCCTACCTCTGTTTCAGCCCGCTGAAAGCCCGGCTTATCGTCACGGCCGTCACCTTTGCCGCCACCTGCGCGATTCCCGTAATCGCGATTTACACGCTCCATAAAAGCGGCGCTGTCAAGGAACCCGGCCTCAACAACCGCGAGGACCGCCCGGTACCTTACCTCATCGCGACCGCCTGCTATGTCGGGACAGCCGTCTATACCCGCTTCGTCAACGCCCCGATGTGGCTGACGATGTTCCTCATCGGCGGAGCGCTCTCCCTGGTGATTCTGACGATAGTCAACACCCGTTGGAAAATCTCCGGCCACGCGACCGGAATGGGGGGACTGACGGCCATCATCTTCTTCCTGATGTTCAGCGGAAACAGCGTGATAGACCTCGAGCCGGAGTTCATCGCCGCCATAATCCTTTCGGGAATGGTTTGCACCGCCCGCCTGATTCTCCGGCGCCACACCCTCGGGCAAGTGGCAGCCGGTTTCCTCAACGGCTTCATCTGCATCTTCGCCGCGGCCTGGTGGCTCGCGCCCCTCTTCTCCGCCAACTGATTAGAAAATCCATTTATCACCATAGTTATGACACCCACCGTCAGCATAATAATGGGCAGCACCTCCGACCTGCCCGTGATGAAAAAAGCCGCCGACTTCCTCAACAACATGGCGGTTCCGTTTGAAATGCTCGCTCTCTCGGCCCACCGCACGCCCGAAGAGGTCGCCGACTTCGCCCGCGGGGCGAAAGGCCGCGGAGTGAAGGTAATCATCGCCGGGGCCGGAATGGCGGCAGCCCTTCCGGGCGTGATTTCCGCCCTCACCCCCCTCCCCGTGATCGGCGTGCCCCTGTCGGCTACCCTCGAAGGGCGCGACGCGCTCCTCTCGATCGCCCAGATGCCTCCGGGCATACCCGTCGCCACTACCGCCATCGACGGCGCGATGAACGCGGCCGTGCTCGCCGTGCGCATCCTCGCTCTGGCCGACGGAAAGCTCGCCGCCCGCTACGACGGCTGGGTGACAACCCTCCGCCAGAAAATCGTAAAGGCCAACGCCGAGCTTGACCGTATCGAGTATGAGTACAAGGTTTCCGACCCGGACGCCGTTTTCTAAATTCTGGTTTTGATGAGCGTATTTGACTATAACCGCCGGAAAACAACAACCACCACTGTCGGTTCCGTTAAAATCGGCAGCGGATACCCGGTCCGCGTCCAGTCGATGAACAATACTTCGACTATGGACACCGAAGGCTCCGTGGCCCAGGCTGCCCGTATCGCGCAGGCCGGCGCGGACATTGACCGCCTGACCGCGCAGGGGGTGCGCGAAGCCCGCAACATGGGGGAGATTCGTCGCCGACTCCGCGCGCAAGGGTGCGCCATGCCCCTCGTCGCCGACATCCATTTCAACCCCAAGGCCGCCTTCGCCGCCGCCGAGGAGGTCGAGAAGGTGCGCATCAACCCCGGCAATTTCGTCGATCCGGGCCGCACTTTCGTCAAGCTCGAATACACCGACGAGGAGTATGCCCGCGAGCTCGACAAAATCGCCGAAACCTTCGTCCCGTTCCTGCGCCTCTGCCGCGAGCACGGGACCGCGATCCGTATCGGGGTCAATCACGGCTCCCTCTCCGACCGTATCATGAGCCGCTACGGTGACACTCCCGCCGGGATGGTCGAGAGCGCGATGGAGTTTCTCCGCGTCGCCGTCAAAGAGAACTTTAACGACATTGTGATTTCGATCAAAGCCTCCAACACGGTGGTAATGGTCGAGACGGTGCGCCTCCTCGTCAGCGAGATGAACCGCGAGGGGATGGCTTTCCCCCTCCACCTCGGAGTGACCGAGGCCGGAGACGGCGAGGATGGCCGCGTGCGCTCAGCGGCCGGAATCGGCACCCTCCTCGCCGAAGGTATCGGCGACACAATCCGCGTCTCCCTGAGCGAGGAGCCGGAGGCCGAGATTCCCGTAGCCCGCGAGCTCGCCGGATACATCGCCTCCCGCGGGTCAGCCCCCTCGATCGAAGGGGAGTTCGCCCCGGGTTATGACCCTCTCCGCCCCCTCCGCCGCGTAACCGACCCTGTCGGCAACGTCGGCGGAAGCAACGTGCCGGTGGTGGTAGGGCTCGATGAGATTCCCGCCGAGGGGATAGCTGTTCTCGAAACCACACATCCCAACCCGCTCGGTGACATATCCGCCCGCATCCACCGCATGACCGCCGACGGCGACCGCCGCCCGGTTATTGCCCGAATCCCCTATCCCGGCGCGACCGCCGAACAGGTAGTGATACGCGCCTCGGCTGATTTCGGCGCGCTGCTGCTGAACGGTCTGATTGACGGTATGGAAATCGTCGCCGACGCTCTCTCCCGCGACGAACTGAACCGCCTCTCGCTCTCGATTCTGCAAGCCACACGCCGCAGAATCAGCAAGACGGAATTTGTCTCATGCCCCGGCTGCGGCCGCACGATGTTCGACCTCCAGCAGACCGTCAAACGGGTCAAGGAAGCCACATCCCATCTCAAAGGCCTGAAAATCGCCGTCATGGGGTGCGTGGTAAACGGCCCCGGCGAAATGGCCGACGCGGACTACGGTTATGTCGGCGCCGCGGCCGGAAAAATCAGCCTCTACCGCGGAAAGGAATGTGTCGAAAAGAACATTTCCTCCGACGAGGCAGTGGGCCGTCTGATCGAGATTATCCGCGCCGACGGCAAATGGCGCGAGCCGGAAACGGCTACCGCCAAAGCCTGACAAGGAATGAGAGAACCGGAAATAACGACAATGATACTCCGCGACGGGATGGGCTTCGCCGCCATACAGGCCCCCTCCGCCGTCGAGTATTTCGGAATAACGATGAGCGCCGGGAGCCGCGACGAGGCTCCCGGCCTCTACGGTCTCGCCCATTTTGTAGAGCATACCGTGTTCAAAGGCACCTCCAAACGCCGCGCATGCCATATCAACGGACGCATGGAGGCTGTCGGCGGCGACCTGAACGCCTTCACAACCAAGGAAGAAACCGCCATATATACCGTATTTCCCCGCGGGAACCTCAGCCGCGCGGTGGAACTGGTGGCCGACCTCGCGACAAACTCCCTCTTCCCCGCCCGCGAGCTCGAAAAGGAACGCGAGGTTGTAAGCGACGAGATAGACTCCTACCTTGACTCCCCCTCAGAGGCGGTGTTCGACGATTTCGAGGATATTTTCTTCCGCGGTTCGCAGCTTGGCCATAACATTCTCGGCCACGCGGCCAACCTCCCCCTCTTCACCCCCGAAAAATGCCGCAGATGGCTCTCCGGCTGCTATACCGCGCCCCGCACAGTCGCCTTCTACTACGGCCCTGCGAATCCCGCGAAGGTTGCCGCCATGGTCGGGCGATACTTCGAGGCATACCCCGCAGCGGGGACCCCACTCTCCCGCGTCGCCCCGGTTTCCCATCCGGCGTTTAACGAACTGAAAGAAATCGACTCCCACCAGAGCCATACCGTCATCGGAGCCCCCGTTCCCTCGGTTTATTCCGAAGAGCGCCACGCCATAGGCCTGGCTGCGAACATCCTCGGAGGACCCGGAATGAACTCCCGGCTGAACGTCGCCCTCCGTGAAAGGCGCGGACTCGTCTACTCCGTCGAAGCGTCGGCCAACCTTATGACTGACTGCGGTCTCTTCGCCGTTTACTACGGATGCGACCCCGACGACAACGCCAAATGCCGAGACCTCGTGCTCTCCGAGCTCCAACGCCTCGCCCGCGAACCGATGACGCCCCGCGCCCTCCGCGCCGCAAAAAAGCAATACCTCGGCCAGTTGCAGGTCAGCGCAGACAGCTCGGAGCAGAGCATACTCTCAGCCGCCCGCTCGATGCTCTACTTCGGCTCTGTAGCCTCGGACGCCGAACGCGCAGCCCGAATCGAGGCCCTGACTCCCGACGACATTCTCCGCGCCGCCTCCTACCTCACCGTCCCCTCGACCCTGACTCTCGGCCCGGCATAAAACCCGGTCTCAGTCGTCGTCATCGTCGTCGTGATGATGCTTGTGGTGCTTATGATGCTTTTTGTAATACTTCTTGTGGTGCTTGTATAGCTTCTTGTAGTACTTGTGATGATGGTGGTGGTCGTCCCAGTCGTCATCGTCATACCAGTCGTCATCATCATAATCAATCGGAGCGCCGACATTCAGAACGACACCCCCGGGCAGCGCGACGCTCCCCCACGCTCCCGCTCCTGCGCGACGCATCGCCTTGCGCATCTTCTTGACGCGCTTGCGGTAATGTTTAGGCGACTCTCCGTAATAGACCGGGGCCGCGATAACAGCCGGTGACGCTACCACAGCGGGAGCCGCCACCACGGCTGGCACTACCGCGGGAGCCATCCACAGCGGCGCACTCTGCCAACCCGGCATACCTTTCCCGATATTGAACGACACCCCTTCCGGCGTACTGAACCCGAACGAAAAGCTCTGGGCCGCGCCATCCTGCGCCATCCCGACGAACGCCACCAGCGCCGCTCCGGCCGCGCCCCGACGAAAACTTTTGATTAACCCTCTTAAAATCTTTCTGTCTCTCATAATCGTATCAGTTGCGTTGACGGAACCTTCCGCCATCAACAATAATACGCCCTGCCCCCTCCCTTTGTTCGCTCCCTTACCGTGGCGAGCCGTAAGGCGAGCTCCCAAAATTCCCTCCAACCCCACTCCGCTCCCCCTTTTTGCTGTTCCCGATTTTTGCAGTAACTTCGCGCCGAAGTTTCCAATAGCGTTTTCTTATGGAAAAATACGGCAAGTTAAAAGGCCACTCGGCCATGTTAGGGGCCGAGATTATGTGGGGCGTCAGCGCCCCCGTGGGCAAGATAATCCTGATGGGAGGTATTTCCCCCATTCTTCTGAGCGACAGCCGGATGATCGGCGCCGCGATTCTTTTCTGGGCGCTGTCCCTGTTTACAAAACCGGAGAAGGTCAGCCCCCGGGACCTCCTCTCGATGTTTTTCGCCTCGTTGCTCGGGATTGTCATCAACCAGTGTTGCTTCGTATGGGGACTGAGCCTGACATCCCCGATCAACACCTCCATCATCGCTACCAGCATGCCGATTATCACCATGGTGCTTGCCGCCATCATCCTCCGCGAGCCCGTAACGAAGCTGAAAGTCGGCGGAGTATTCCTCGGCGCGATCGGCGCTCTGACCCTCATCCTCGGAAGCCACACAGGCGGAAGCGCCGGCTCATGGGCCGGGGACCTGATTGTGATTGTCGCCCAGACAAGCTTCAGTTGCTACCTCGTTTTTTATAAAGGACTAATTTCCAAATACCGCCCGATAACGCTGATGAAATGGATGTTCACCTATGCGAGCATCTGCGTCATCCCCTTCACATACAACGAATGGATTTCGACCGACTGGGAGGCCGTCGCCCCGGCGGCTTTATGGGGAATCCTCTTTTTCGTCGTCGGCCCGACATTCATCAGCTACCTCCTGCTCCCCCTCGGGCAGAAAAACCTTCGCCCGACCGTCACCGCGATGTACAACTACGTGCAGCCGATTGTCGCCACCATCGCCGCCGTAATCGCCGGCGTAGGCCGCTTCACCCTCCCCAACGCCATCGCCATCGCCCTGGTCTTCACCGGCGTCTTCCTCGTCACCAAAAGCAAAAGCCGCTCCGACCTCTCCCCCTCCTAATCCCCTCCCGTCTTCCCGTTATCCTTTATCCCGGCCTATCGCTTTTCTCCTCCCTGTCCGCCTTCCCCATCCGAAAGTAATCCCTGTTCAGTGCGCCCGCCGGAAGGCGGGTGTCCTATTCCTGGCTGCTGACAAGAACAGCGACCGGGGTGGCGGAGGGGAGGCGGACGCGGCCGGCGGTGACGACGGCCTCCTCGCCGGAGTAGAGGTCGACAACGCGGGTGCCGTCGGGGAACGCTCCACGGGCGGGGATGCCGCCGCTCTCTCCGGGCATCAGCGAAATCAGGACTTTGTCATCCCCGTATTCGCGGAAGCAGGTGTGGGTGTCGAGGATGGTCTGCCGCCCCTTCCCTATCGCGGGGTGTGAGCGCCTGATTTTGCCCAACTTGCGGAAATGGGCGAGAGCGGTGGTATCGATATCGTTCCAGTTCATATCCGACCTGAACGCCTGGTCGCTGTCGACGTTCAGCCGGGCATCGCTCAGCCCGCGTCCCGTTTCATCGCCATAGAAAATCTGCGCCACCCCGGGAGCGAGCAGCAGCGACGTCGCGCAAGCGGCGAGGTTCCCCATATCGGCGTCGCGGTGGTAGGAATTGTTGAGATAGCTGAACGGATGCCAGCCGGGATGGGTCTGCACGCTGTCGGCATACGCCTGCCAGGTATAAACTATACCGTCGAGGTCACCACGTTTCGGCAGGTAGAAGTTGACCAGGCTCGAGAACCCGGCAGCGGCGTACTCTGGCTTGTAATCAATCGACGCGCAATCGAAATCCCCCGTCATATAGAACCGGTCGTTCCAGTCGGCGGCGGGCTCTCCGGCGTGCTTCCTCCTCCATTTCCCCAACGCCTCGTTACAGGCGGCGTTCAGCTCCTTCCAGCGGGAGAGCCGCACATTTTCGACTATGTCGCAGCGGAAGCCGTCGATGCCGAACTCCTCGACCCACGATGCGATCCAGGCTATGACGTAACGCGCCGGCGACCAGTCGCGGCTCTCGCGGAGCGGGAGCGCCGAGGGGTTGACCCACGCGTCATTGCTCCGCCCCTCCTTCTCCCATTTGCGGGTCAGGAAAACGGGGATTGCGACCGGTTCCTCGCTCTCGTCCTTAAAATCAGGCATCCCGTAAAGAGTAGCTTGAAGAGGGTCGTTCTCATCCCATCCCTCGTCGGGCATACGGATCCATCCCCGGTCGTACCATCCGCTCCAACCGGCGCGCCCCTCGAAAAACTTGTCGTAGCTCCACTCCCGGATATGGCGGACGGCCTCCTCCTCGGTCAGCCCGGTTTCGGCGAATCCGAGCTGAACCGCGTCAAGCAGGGTCGGATAACCGGGGTCGTTGAGATTCGCCCCGAGCATCACCCGGATACCCTGGGCATGCAGCGTGTCGACCAGCTCGCGGAACTCGGCCACCGTGCCATAATTCTTGTCAATCTGCGTATAATCAAGGGGATAGTAACCGTGGTAACCGTAATGCGGAAAGTCGTTGACAGCGCCGCTCCCCGTCATCCAGCCGTGAATCTGCTCGTAAACATCTGTCATCCAGACTACATCCACCCCCAACTCTCTGAAATACCCCTCTTCGGCCTTTCGGGTCATCCCTTTGAAATCGCCGCCGTGGAATGTCGCGGCGTTCAGCCGCTCCGACCCGTAGTCGACGATGCGTCCGTAGTTGACATCGTTTGTCGAATCGCCGTTGCAGAACCGGTCGGTAATCACGAAATATACCGTCGCGTTCCCCCAGTCAAAATCATTTGCCTTCTCAACGGCCGCCATATGGCTAACCATACAAGCCGCCAGGACCGGAATCATAATCTTTTTCATAACAGGTTAATTTACCGCGAAATTACCCTGTCGCTCCGGCCCCCGCAATACTGATTAATAACCATAGGCGCCTATATAAGACGCATAGCTGTGGCGGCGAACACCGCCTCCACGGAGTTTCCGACGCTTAGTTTCTCCAGAATGTTCTGCCGATGGCGGTTTACCGTATGTATGCTTATATCAAGCTCGTCCGCGATCTGCTTGCTCGGAAGTCCGTCGCGAATCAGGGTCAGCACCTCCTTTTCGCGGTCGGTCAGCACCCGCGTCCGGCGTTCGGCAAGTTCCAGGGCGCGGCTCTCCCCCGTATGGTTATTCAAAATCCGCGCGTCGATGCCGACCGCCTCGTCGTATGACTCCCTCGGAGAGACATCGTAGCGGCACAGCACAAGCCACATCTTCCCCGCCGGAGAGAGGCGGAGCACCTGCGTGCTGTTGTCAATCAGCCGGAAGCGCCCCTCGCCGTCGAGGATGCGTATCGTGCAGGTCGCCTTATAGTTACGTTTTTCTTCGGGCGGGAGCGCGTCAACCAGCTTGAACAGCTCGTATTCAAGCATGCGCTTCTCCACCAAGTCCTCGGGATGGAGCCGCTCGTAAATCACATCCTCATCGCTCGAATCCAGCTCGCACACCATCCCGTCGCACGGCGCGAGCCCTAAGAGGCGGCAGAGGGCCCCGGTGCAGAGGAAGCTGCTGTCGTTCGACACATCGGTTATCACCGCCGCCCCATCGGTCACGGCCACCAGGTTCTCGGCCAACGCCTTGCATCGCTCAAGCTCGCCGCAGTCAAGCCTCTCCGCGCCGAGATTCTGAGAGGCATAGACCTGGTTCAGTTCCTTGCGTAATATGTCCATACAGGTTCGATATGGTTATTTTTCAGTATTTCCGCAATTGCGGTTTAATTCTAACTTTGCAAAGTTAATCATCATAACGCGAACACCAACAACAAAATGGGGAAAAGAATCGTATTTCTCGACTATATGCGCGTGATTGCCTGCTTTATGGTTATCATGGTACACTCCTGCGAGTTTTTCTTCATCGACGGCGACAGCATAGGAATCCGCAATCTGAACGACGGCTTTTGGGTGAGCCTGATTGACAGCGCCTTCCGATGCTCCGTGCCGCTGTTCGTTATGATTTCGGCCTTTCTGCTTGTCCCGCTGAAAGGGAGCGCGGCGCTGTTTTTCAAACGACGCCTTACGAGAGTGGTTATCCCGTTCGCGGTATGGTCGCTGCTGTACGCCGCGCTTCCGTATCTGTGGGGAGGGGCGGAGCTTTCGGAAGTAGGAGCCTCACTGCTCAGACTGACCTACAACTTCAACGCCGCCAGCGGACATATGTGGTTCATATACATGCTCATAGGGCTGTATCTCTTCATACCGGTCATCTCCCCCTGGCTTGAGAAAGCCGGACGGCGAGGGGAAGAGGCGTTTCTTTGCCTTTGGTTTCTATCCTCCTTCTTCCCGTACCTCAGAAGCGTTGTCGGCGACGTCTACGGCGAATGTTACTGGAACGAGTTCAACATGCTCTGGTACTTCTCCGGCTTCCTCGGATATGTCGTACTGGCCCATTACACAAAGCATTACGTCGAATGGAGCACGAAACGGAGCATCATTGCCGGTTCGCTGCTCTACCTGGTTGGCTATTATTTCACCGCCACAATCTGGTATGACCGGATTCCGACAGCCGAAACCCTCCGGGAGCTCGAACTGAGCTGGCGTTTCTGCACCCCGAACGTAATCGCGATGAGTTTCGGAGCATTCATCATTATCCGGGCGCTTTTCAGCAGACAGATAGATGGTTACAAAATCGTTAAGGAGGTTTCCGTGCTGAGCTACGGAGTGTATCTGATGCACATATTCATCCTCGGGGCGGTCTATTCGGTAGTCGCGGGATTCCTTCCCACGCAATGGACGATCCTGACCGTTGGGACGATAACGTTCGTCGTCTGCTGCGTGCTGGCGAAACTGATTTCGTTTCTCCCGTTCAGTCGCCACATTATCGGCTGACTGTCAGCGGGCAGCGCTGATTCCTCCGGCGGCGGTAAGCTCGTCGAGCCAGGAGGCTATAGCTTCCAGTGTTTCAGGGGATATGTCGCCGGGGAGGGATGAGTATTCCGTCGGGAAGCCGGAATGACATTCCAGGAAAAGATGGTTATGGCCCGGGAGGAGACGGGTTTGCGCACGCGGGTTCAGTTCCGCGATGGCCGACAGGTTTTCAGGTAGCACCTGGAAATCCTTGTCGCCATTAAGGGCGAGCCAGGGAACGGCGACCTTTCGCATATCCTCCGCCGGGTTATAGCGCACCAGGGAGCGGTAAGCCGGAGAGACGAGCACATCGACCTGCTGCTGAATCTGTTTCTTCACCTGCGGCAGCTCGGCGGCGGAGCCCAGCATGCGGCCCAGCTCGGAATACAGCGTCGGAGCGAGTGCGACAGTCGGCAGCGGCGACTTCACAAGCTCCAGGATGCGGCGCTGGGCTGCCTCGCCGTCCCATTTGCCCGTCATCGCCGTAGCCATCGCCCGGGCCTGCGACATAATGACCGAGTCGCCGGGCCATGCGGGAGCCGCAAGGGTTATTATGAAACGGCAATGCAAGTCCCCGAGAGCGGTCTTAACGGCGGCGTTTCCCCCTTCGGAATGACCCAGCACCCCCTTCGGCAACCCCGCCGGGAATATTGAATCAAGCGCGCCAATGGCGGCGGATATGTCAGATGCATAATCACTTATAGTCATCTTTGAAGCATCGCCGCCGCTCTCCCCGACGCCGCGGTCGTCCATGCGAATTACGGCATAACCCTTCCCGGCAAGATATTCGGCAATCGCCTTGAACGGACGATGGCCGAGCACCTCCTCGTCGCGGTCCTGCGCTCCGCTTCCCGACGCAAGCACGAGGGCGGCTTTCGGCGTACCCTCGGGCCGCGTCAGCGTCCCACCGAGCGTCACACCTCCGCTCCGCACCGTTACCTCCTCGGCCCGGAACCCCTCGTTCTGCGCCTCTCCCTGAGCGCCGCGGGCATCCCTCGCCCATCCGGCCACCGCCGCGGCAACTACCGCCACCGCCGCCAATAAAATTCTGATTTTCATACCGCGAACTTACGAATTTTTTCTGTAACTTTGTGTTTATCAAAACAACTATATGAAGAAACTCCTTTTCTTTATCGCGGCCGTCGTTTGGGTTATTTCGGCGAGCGCGGAGAGCTACGACGAACGCATCGGCGCGGCAATGAACTCGTCGGACAATTTCGGCCTGTATGACACATACCACAGCGCGCCCAAGGACTCCATAAACCCGTTCCTGGAAGTTTTCTCCCGCTGTCTGATCGGGAATCGGTTCAACCGGCCCGACATCTCCATCCCGGCTTTTGACGAACTTCTAAAGACCCAGTCGGAGAACCTTGACCTGAACCTGCTGCTGCAAAGCTCGGTAATGTATTCGATGGACCTGAGCCGCACGGGGAGGAATGAGGAAGCCTATGAGCTGTTGTCATCCGTCCTGACTGCCGCGTACCAGGCGGTCGACTCGGCGAGCCTCAGGCCATATGCCGATATGGCGGCGCGATACAAGGCTTTGACAAAATACTCGCCCTACCGCGTTTCTATCAATGGGGAAAAAGGGGTGATTCCTTTTGAAATTGTCGCGGCGGGCAAACCTGAGAGCGGACAATGCATGATGCGGATTTCCGAAGCGGCGATAAACGGTAATCCTGCGAAGATAACGTTTGACACCGGTGCCGGGGTCAACGTCATAACCGACTCCCTGGCAACCGCATATGGGCTGGAGCTGCTGGACGCGAATGCCGAAGCGACAGGCGTAAAAGCGTCCGCCGGGCGCTATGCGTTCGCCAGGGAATTAAGGTTAGGGAACATTACGGTCAACGATGTGCCTTTCTATGTGATTGATATTAGGAGCCATAACGAGGAGGCGGACAAATACATCGGTGTATTGGAATTTATTGTCGGAAGCGAGCTGATGCTGCAACTGAAAGATGTCACCCTTGACTTTTCAGCAAAAGAAATCCAGATTCCGCAGATAACGGCCGCGCCCTCCGATGTCCGGCCCAATATGTGCTTCTCATCAGGGATGAATCTCCTGACAACCGCCGAAATCAACCGGCAACCGTTATTGATAAAACTCGACTCCGGGGACGCATCCTACGGGATGCTCAACAAGGCGTTTTTCGAGCGGAACAAGGCGTATCTCACGGAGAACTGCCGGAGCGACACCATCCGGCAAGGGGGTGTCGGAGGCGTTTGGTCCGTCTTATGCTATAAACTTCCTGACGCGGTGCTGACCCTCGGGGGCAATTCCGTAACAATCCCCACTATCGAAGTCCAGACCGAGCATGACGGGGACTATTATATGAACGATAACAACCTCGGCCTAAGGGGTATGATGCTCTACCGCAAAGTACGGTTCAACCTCATAGACATGTTCCTCTCCACCGAGATATAATCGCGGACGCCTGTATCGCGCATAGCGAAATTAGTAACGGACAAACCGGCAGGAATCCATACATTAACTATACCATCAATATGGAGGTAATCAAACATACAGACAACAAACTCTTTGCCGATATAAGGCAAATGATTGAGGCCACTAAAACACAGGTCGCCTCAACGGTCAATTCGGCAATGACTCTGATGTATTGGCATATCGGAGACCGCATAAACCGCGAAGTCCTTGGCGGCGAACGTGCGGCTTACGGCAAGCAGATAGTAGAAAATCTGGCGTTCAAATTATCAGCAGAATTTGGTAAAGGTTTTGATGTCAAGAGCCTTCGCCGGATGATGCAATTCGCATCGGTGTTTCCAGATATTCAAATTGTCGCACCACTGGTGGGAAAATTGTCTTGGTCTCATTTTCTGCAAGTTATTCCTATTGACGATAACTTAGCGCGCAATTTCTATCTTACAATGGCGGCTGACCAGCGGTGGTCGAAACGCACACTGAAAGCAAAGATCGACGGTATGCTTTATGAGCGTACCGCCATAGCCAAACGACCTGACGAGGTTATAATACGCGATTTGGAGGAATTGCGCGACGAGCGCAAAATGTCGGCAGACCTTGTTTTTCAGGACCCTTACGTTCTTGATTTTCTCGGAATGCACGATGATTACTCGGAAAAAGACCTTGAAAGCGCTATTGTGGCTGAACTCCAACGTTTCATAACAGAGTTGGGGACCGATTTTGCCTTCTTGGCCCGTCAGAAGCGCATAACGGTCGACGACGAGGACTACTATATCGACCTACTGTTTTATCACCGACGCTTGCGCTGCCTTGTCGCCATCGATTTGAAACTTGGACGGTTTAAGGCCGCATATAAGGGTCAGATGGAGCTGTATCTGCGCTGGCTCGAAAAATATGATATGGCAGATGGAGAAAACAAGCCCATCGGACTGATACTTTGCGCCGGGAAGAACGAGGAGCACATCGAGCTTATGCATCTCGACGACAGCAATATCCGCGTGGCTGACTACCTGACGAAACTCCCTGACCGCAAATTGCTCGAGCATAAATTGCAACAAGCCATCGAACGCGCCCATACCCGGCTGCAAAGAGATACTTTGCGATAAATTTTAGTCTGTATTACAGCAGGGGGGAGCGGTTTTAACTATTATTTGGATAATCGGGGGCGGTTTGGGGGAGGGGGAGAAGGGGATATTTCGATTATTTGTTGTAACTTTGTTGGGAGCGGACTGGCGGGTTTGCCGGACTGGTATGGAATGGGCCATACAGGAAGGTCGGCAGCCGCGGGGACGTGTTGTCCGATAATTAGGCAAAATTTTATTGGACAACGAATTACATATACCATAACGATTAACACAAACCGACAAGTTTTCATCAGATGAGACGAGATATGGAAAAAAGTCGCCGCGGCATCGGTGCCAGGGTGGCCGCGGCCGGAAGGCTCGGAGCGGCGGCAGTGGCGGCGGCTTTAGCCGCGCCGATGGCGGGGGCTTCGATGACCGAAGGGGTTATCGTTGAGACTCCGGCATACCGCTGGGAGGCTGACACGATATTCCAGGGGCCGTTCAAGGCTTATGCCCCCAACGACGAGGAGATTATTTCGGACTATTCGGCGCAACCGGGCTATTTCATGCCGGTCGAGAAAACGTGGAAGCGCCGCAACGACCTTTCGGCGTATCCGCGGCTGCGCTCGTCGAACACCCTTCACGACGCCATCTACACGATGGGGCTTGACGAGATGGTGAACGCGATCGAGCCAGACTCGACGCTGCGCACGGGCAAGGAGTGGCCGGGCGTGTGGACCCGCGACGTGTCCTACTCGATCATCCTCGCCATGGCGGCCCTTCAGCCGGAGGTGTCGCGGATTTCGCTGGAACACAAGATTTCCCCGACGGGTCGCATCATCCAGGACACCGGTTCGGGTGGCGCGTGGCCCGTCAGCTCCGACCGCGAGATATGGGGCATAGCCGCGTTCGAGGTCTACAAGAGCACGGGCGACAAGCAATGGCTCGAAAAGATTTACCCCGTGATAAAGAACTCTCTCGAAGACGATTACCAGACGATTTACGACCCTGAGACAGGGCTTGTACGCGGAGAGACCTCCTTTATCGACTGGCGCGAGCAAAGCTATCCGAAATGGATGCAGACGGCCGACATATACCAGAGCGAAGCCCTGGGCACCAGCGTCGTACACGCCCAGGCGTGGCGCACGCTCGCCGAAATCGCCTCGATTCTCGGCCACAAGGGGGACGCGGCGACCTACAACCGCCGCGCCGACAAGCTCGCCGAGGCCATAAACCGGGAGCTGTGGATGGAGGACAAGGGTTATTACGCGATGTACGTCTACGGCCGCGAGTTCCCGATTCTCAACCCGCGGGCGGAGACCCTCGGAGAGGCGCTGGCAATCCTATACGACGTGGCCGACCCGGGGCGCGCCCGCGTGATCACGCAGAAGAACCCTACCACGCCTTTCGGCCCCGGCATTTTCTTCCCGCAAATCGCCGACATGCCCCCGTACCACAACAACTCGCTGTGGCCGTGGGTGGCTGCTTACTGGACGCTCGCCAACGCCAAGGCCGGGAACAGCGAGGGGGTGATGCAGGGCATCGGCTCGATATTCCGCCCCGCGGCGCTATTCGCCACGAACAAGGAGAACTTCGTGCTCGACAACGGCGACATAGCGACCGAACTTAACTCGTCGAACATGCTGTGGTGCCTGTCGGGCAACATCGCGCTGACCCTCAAAATGCTCTTCGGAGTCCAGTACGAGACCGAAGGCATCCGTTTCAGCCCCTTCATACCCAAGGAGATGGAGGACACGCGCTCGCTGACGGGCCTCCACTACCGCGACGCAATACTCAACATCACCGTCGAGGGATACGGCGACCGCATCAAACAATTCATACTCAACGGGAAGGAGCACGCTCCGTTCATCCCCGCCGACATCCGGGGAGTGAACAACATCCGCATCGTGATGGACAACAACAATCCCCTTCCCGCCAGGGTCAACGAGACGCCCAACGTGAAGGCGCCGCTGACCCCGGTCGCATGGCTATCAAACGACCCGGCGCTCGACGGCGAGGGAATCCCGGTGAACAACCTCCTGCAATGGAACCCGATCGAATATATCGGCCATTACGACATCTACCGCGACGGCAAGAAGGTAGCGGAGACGCGTCAGACGAGCTACAACGCGACTGTTCCGGGAGAATACCTCGTGGTCGGTGTTAGCGGCGACGGGGTCGAGAGTTTCGCTTCCGAACCGCGCTCCAACCGTCCGTCAATCGTCGAACAGATGCCGTCGGAAACAACCCGCATAGCGTCGGCCGAGGCGTGCAACCTGCCGAAAAGCCCGGTACTCGGGTTCCGCGGCCAGGGATTCGCGGAGACCGACAAGACGACCCGCGACATTACCGTGCCGGTCGACGTCAAGCAGGCAGGCACCTACGCCCTGACCTTCCGCTACTCCAACGGCAACGGCCCGGTCAACACGGAGAACAAATGCGCCATCCGCTCGGTATATGTCGACGGCAAACGCCAGGGAACCATCGTGATGCCGCAGCGCGGAGTCGGCAACTGGAACGACTGGGGAACGACGAACGTGCTCCGGCTCAATCTGTCGGCGGGGCGCCACAATATCAGCGTGCGCTATACGCCGCTTGACGCGAACATGAACGGGACGACTAATCACGCGCTGATCGACCAGTTGTCCCTCACCCGCCTTTAGGGCTTTAGGACATGTCATAGCGGCTCATCTGGGTCGTCGCTTGAAGGCTCGGCCTCGGTCACAATCCTTAGATTGCTCCCATCGGCCTCGCCTCCAAGCTCCTACCATCTGAACCGTTCTGACAGCGCCCTACCCTCCGGCTGGTATCAGGATGCGGCTCATCCGGGTCGCCATGACAGCGCCCTCACAATACCAAAGAAAGAATAACCGATAAAGCCGTCGCACCTTAATAAAATATAAAAAAGGGGCGGCGGCTTTGCCGTTAGCTGGGAAATTGTTAAATTTGAGGCATATTATGTATTCGGGCGAATTTATTTTAAGTCCGTCCTAACCCTAAACCCGAAATCAAACAAACAGGGATGTCGAAAGAAACACCTCAGGAGAACCAGGAACTTATCGGCAGGTTGCGCGAGCCGTCAACCTGTCGCGCCGCGTTCAACGAGGTGATGAAAATCTATTCCGAGCCTCTCTACTGGCAAATCCGACGTATGGTGCAAAACCACGACGACGCCTCCGACATCCTCCAGAACACGTTCCTGAAAGCCTGGCAGTCAATCGAGCAGTTCCGCGGCGATGCGCGCCTCTCGACCTGGCTGTACAAAATCGCCATCAACGAGAGCCTGACGCACCTCGCCCGCGAACGCAAGCGGTTGAGCGTCAGTCTTGACGACGAAGAGGGGCGTATGGCCGACCTTATCGAGGCCGACGAATGGACCGACGGGGAGGCCCTCTCCAAAGAGCTGCGAAAGGCTGTCGCCTCCCTCCCCGAGAAACAGCGGCTGGTGTTCAACATGAAATACTTCGACGACATGAAGTACGAGCAGATTTCCGAAATCCTCGGCACCAGCGTCGGCGCCCTCAAGGCCTCCTACCACCTGGCGGTCCGCAAAATCGAATCCTACTTCGCAGCGAGGGAATAACGGGAGGGGCGGCAGCGCCGCTCGCTAAAGCTCGCTCCACCCGACAGGCTGTGCGGAAAAGGTTAATCTTCGCTCGGCTTACGCCTCGCGCACCAAGAGAGGCTGGAAAAAGGGACAATGGGAAACAAGAATCTTTTTTGATGAAGATTTTTTGAGGGGGAGCTAAACCTTTGGGAGGGGTTGTAGTCAAATGGATGTAACGGAGCGGAACGTACTGATGAAGGGATGGCCGCTTATGCTTCAAAGACAATGAGATGAGAAAAGAAAGCGACATATTGGAGAAGGCCGGGAGGCGCGACGGGATGACGGTCCCGGAGGGCTTCTTTGAGTCTTTCGCCGAGGAGATGGCCGGAAGGCTTCCGGAAAACCCGGAGGCGGAGCGGCCTGTCGTGCTGCGCCCGAAGACAACGTGGCAGCGCCTGAGACCATATGTATATATGGCGGCGATGTTCGCGGGGATATGGTGCATGCTCAAGATGTTCACGATGATGACCCCCTCGGCGGGCGTTGACCTGTCAATCGACAATAACAAGGTGCTGTCAAGCGCCCTGAGCGACGAGCACTTCATCTACGACTATATCAACGACGACATTTCGAGCCGCGAGGTATGGGAGGAGATGTACGAGGACTCGATCGATGTCGAGGAGGTAATCTCCGAGGAGATAGTCCCGGATGAAGCCGGCCAGGCAGCAGCGACGGACGACTGACTGCCGCCAACGAATAGCAAAAAGGACAAACAGCAGAAGTTTGACACAGATGAAAAAGCTGATTCTCATAGCGCTGATGATGGTCGCCGCGGCGACCGCCGCTCCCTCGGCCGAGGCCCAGGGGAAGGCGTCGCGCGAGCAATGGATGACTGAGATGCGCCAGTACAAGCGCAACTACCTCGCGAAGGAGCTTGAACTGACCAAGGAGCAGCAAAACAAGTTCTTCCCGCTGTACGAGGCGATGGAGGACGAGTGCGCTTCCCTTGACGAGGATACCCGCCAGATGGAGCGCCGCATATCGCAGGTCGCCGACGCTTCCGACCTCGAATACGAAAAGGCTACCGAGGCGATGTACGACACGAAGGTAAAACAGGCCGAAATCGAGCGGGAGTACGCCGCTAAATTCAAGGAGGTGCTCACACCCAAGCAGTTGTTCCGCCTGAAGGATGCCGACCGCAAGTTCGCCCGCACAATGATGCGCCAGCACAACCGCCTCCGCGGGAACGCCCGCGCGGCAGGCGAGAAGGCCCAGCAGTAAACATTCGCCTCCCACTGCCGTTATACCGATTAGAGAACAATAATAAAACAGTATATTCAAAAATCATCAAGACCAGCGGGGATTCCGGGATGTTACCCCCGGAATCCCCGCGAAGTTTTGTAAGAAGGCGTATCATAACGGCCCATCCGAGTCGTCGCTTGAAGGACCGTTCTGATAGCGTCTTCCCCATCCGGGAACCAATTGACCCAAAAGCAGAGCAAACGCTATGGCAAAAAAACTGTTTCTTACCGTAATCTTTCTCCTCCTGATGAGCACCCATTTACCGGCGCAGGTCGCGAAGCCCGACTTCGCTTTCCCGCAGAAAGTAGAGAAAACCGCGCAGGCCGACCTGCAGAAGGCACTCAAAGCCGACAACGGCCCGTTGGCGGTCAACGCCCTGGTGCGCCTGGCCCTGGCCAAGACGGCCATTGCCACCGACTCGCTTGCCCCGGCTATCAAGCGGGTCGCAGAAGCGGGAGAGGCAATCTCCGACCCCTCAGCCAAGGGGATGCTGAAAACACTTGAGGCCACGCTTTACCGAAGCGCGTACACTGCTGACAAGTACAAATACGACCGCCGCCCGACAATCGGCGGGGAGCCCGCGGGGGACTTCACGCTCTGGAGCCGCGACCAGTTCCTCAAAAAAGTAGAAACCCTTACCAACGAGGCACTTGCGAGCCGCGAGGCGCTGCTCGCCGTGCCTTTGGCCGACTACTCGACTACGCTCACATACGGCAAGACCGCGACGCGCTTCTACCCCACCCTGTTCGACTTCGCGGCCAGCGAGGGGGTAGAGAACCTGATGCCGTTTGACAACGGGGAGAGCGTCCTCAACCCGTCGCTTTTGGAGCATCCGTTCGACGGGGCGCTCTATCCCTCCCTGCCCAACTCGCCGCTGAACAGCATACTAAACATCTACCGCGCCTGGACGGAATCGCACCCGACAGACGAGGCTGTGCGCGCCATGACGCAGGTAGACCTGCTGAAATATATCGGGCGCCACCTCTTCGGGGATGACTCGGAGGATTCCGACAACCCGCTGAACGGCAAGTTTATGGCCCTCTACCGCGAGAACAAGGCTTCGGAATATGCCGGAGCATACCTGCTCGCGGCCTCCTATCCCGACTACGGAAGCGCGGAGAGCGCCGACTATTACACAGAGCTGAAAGCGTTTGTCGCCGCACATCCCGGTTATTACGACATCAACGCGGCCAAGAACCGCCTCAACGAAATCGAGCAGAAGTCCATCAGCCTGAGCTACCCGGAGGTATGCGCCCCGGGGCGTCCGTTTGAAATCGAGGTCAGCGGCCGCAACTTGAAAAAAGCGACCCTGAAATTCTACGACGTGACGAGAGCCATGGCGGGAAAAGAGGATGACAACTATATGAATTACCGGGCGTTGGGTACCCCGACAGGCACGATAGAGGTCTCCTTCACCGGGGAGGTGCCGTTCCGCCAGACCGTCAAGGCGAGCCATAAGTTCGACAAGGTCGGGAGATATGTCGTCGTGGCCGTTTACGACGGTATGACGCTCGAGAACAACGTGCGCGTCATGCGCTGCACCAACCTTTCGGGAGCCTCCGTCGCGACAGCCGGGAGGCGCGAGGTGGTAGCCGTTGACGCCGTCAGCGGCAAGCCGCAGAGCGGGGTTGAGGCGTGGTACCGACCCTGGAGCCGCCGCACCGGTTACGTCCGGCAGCCGGGCGCTACCGACACGCTCGGAGTGCTCGACATAAAGTCGACTGAATACGGCAACATAATGCTCCGCCGTGGGGACGACCGCTATTCCCCGGTGTTCAACCTAACCTCATTCTCGGAATCGGAGGATGAGAGCCGCCTGACAGGCACCATCAACACGGCGCTCCGTCTCTATCGGCCCGGAGACACGGTGGATTTCGTCATCGCCGTATTCCAGCGCGACAAAGCCGGGCAGAAACGTCCCGCGGCCGGAATCACGCTGAAAGTCAGACTGAACGACACCAACTATCAGCAATGTGACAAGCAGACCTTCACCACCGACGATTGGGGCCGCGCGCAGGGCGCGTTCTCCATCCCCGCAGAAGGACTGACCGGCAACTTCACAATCGTGGCGGAAACCGATACCGAGCATATCGCTACCGAATCGTTCACCGTCAGCGACTACAAGCTCCCGACCTTCACGGCGGAAGTGACCTCGGTAACGCCCCCCGCGGACCTCTCGCAGCCGGCGGTAATAAAGGGTAAGGCGCTTACATTCGCCGGATTCCCCGTAGCCGACGCGACAGTAAAGACAGACCTCCGCGTGCGCACCGGGGTATGGTTCTGGAGCCGGACATCCCCCGTTTTCAGCTCCATCGAGGCCGCGACCGACGCGGACGGGAATTTCACAATCGAGATTCCGGCGAACGTCATAAAGAGCTCTCCCGCGCCTAACGGGCTGTTCCTCTGCGATATCGCAGTAACCTCGGCCAACGGGGAGACGCAGACCGCCGATGCCTCGTTCACCAAAGGCAAATCCTACGCCATCAGCACCAGCATACCGCGCCAGATCAACCTCGACAAGCCTATCGCCGCCAAGGTTGAGCTGCTCGACGCGCTCGGCGAGGCGAGGCCCGACTCGCTGCGCTACACAATCAGTGCCGCCGACTCTACTTCCGGCTTCAAGCCGGTAACCGGCGTTACCCCGACCGGCTTGCTTGCCGGGGTGCTGAAACCGCTCCCCGCGGGGCGCTACAAAATCGCGTTCGCGACCGTCAACCCCGCGACAGCCGACCCGGTAGAGAATCTCGAAGTGACACTTTACCGTTCGGACTCCCCCATATGCCCGGTTGACATGCCGCTGTGGGTGCCGGAGAACAACGTCGTTGCCGCCGCGGGGGGAGAAGCCTCCTTCCTCCTGGGGAGCAACACGGCTGACGCCAACGTGCTGCTGACCCTAACCGACGTGAAAGGGAGGATTATGGAACAGCGGTGGATTACCCCGAAACAGGGGGTTCACCCCGTCAGCGTAATACTTCCCGTCAACGAGCCTTCGCTCAACATCCGGCTTGACTGCGTTCGCGACTGCAAGAGCTATTCCAGCCGGGTTGCGGTAGCGTCCCCCGCCTCCACCAAGGCCATCAAAGTCAAAATCGAGACCTTCCGCGACAAGGTCACTCCCGGCGATACCGAGAAACTCACCCTCCGAGTGATTCCCGAAAACGGGGCAGAGACGCAGAGCGCCGTCATCCTCGATATGAGCAACAAGGCAATCGATGTGTTGCAAAGCAATCCCCTGACGTTCTGCTCCTTCTACTCGTATCCGCGAGTACCGTCGTTCAGCGGGTTTGAGTTTGACAGCTCGTGGTTCAACCACACGTCGAGCTTCAAACGCCTGCCGACTTCCCGCATAGACGCTCCCGAGTTCAACACCTACGGACGGCGGTTCGGCTGGCCGAACATAATGGTCCGCGGCATGCGAACGACAGCGCGGATGATGAAGGCCGAGTCGGTCGAAGAGGAAGCCGCAGACGACATGGTTCTCTACGATTCCGTGGTTACCAACGAGCAGAAGATGGCTGCCCCCGCAATGGCCGCGGGAGCCACCGCCGACCTTGGTAGCGATATGGAACTTGCCGAAGAGGCGTCAACCGAAGCCGGAGCCGGGGATGAGCCGGAGAAACGCGCCGAGACTTACAGACCGTCGGAAATCCCGCTGGCGTTCTTCCGCCCGATGCTCACGACAGAGCCTGACGGCTCGCTGACGGCGGAATACACCGTGCCCGACGCGAACACTACCTGGCTCCTCCGCGCCCTGGCCTACAACCGGGAGATGCTCTCGGCGACAACGCAGGCCGACATCGTGGCCTCCAAGCCGCTGATGGTCAGCGGTAACGCGCCCCGCTTCCTGCGCGTCGGCGACCGCGCCGCGATTGCCGCCACGGTCATGAACGACACCGACTCCGTCCTGACGGTCAACGTCGCGCTGTCGGTAGCCGCGTCGGGAACAGGGGAGATACTGACCGAGACCGAAACTCCCGTCACCATCGAGCCGAAGGGCTCCCATACCCTGACAATACCGGTAACCGCCCCGGGGAACGCGCCCGGAGTAGTTTTCCGCGTCATGGCCACCTCGGGCAACTTCTCCGACGGAGAGCAGAGCCTGATCGCCGTGCTCCCCTCCGAGCAGAATGTCGTTGAATCGGAAATGTTCTACATCGCTCCCGGGGAACCGCGCTTCACTCTCCCGCTGCCGAAAGCAGGGAAGGGTTCGCGGGTAATGCTGAGTTTCACCGAGAATCCCGCCTGGGAGGTAGTCTCGGCGCTTCCGGGACTCCGCGAGGGGCAGATTAACTCCTCCAACGAAGCCGCCGCCGCGCTGCTGTCGGCCGCCGTCGCCGACGGACTGATGCGCGACAACCCCGAAATAGCCCGCGCCCTGCGCCGCTGGGCCGAGAATCCCGAGGATTCTGCCCTGGTGTCGAAACTCGACAAGGACTCGCAACTGAAAGAGATGCTGCTGAACTCAACCCCGTGGGTCCAGGCGGCGCTCTCCGACACGGAGCGCATGCAACGCCTCACCCTGCTGCTCAACAGCAAGAATACCGCCGGGGTAATCAAGAAGGCAATCGCCGACCTGCGCAAGACCGCCGCGCCGGATGGAGGATGGTACTGGACCACGCAGTATCCCCGCGTCTCCGAATGGTGCACCTATAATATTATCGGCATGCTCGGCGACCTCAAGCGCCTCGGATGGCTCCCCGAAAACAAGGAGCTTGACAAGATGATAGCCGACGCGTGCGCCTATATGGACCGCGAGGTAGCCAAGGATTTCGCCAAGTACCCCAAGGCCGACTACTCGCATTACGTCCTGCTGCGCGACCGCTTCAAGGATGTGCGCCGCTCCGCTGGCGCCGCGAACGTAACCAAGTCGCAGGTTCAGAAGTGCATCGCCGGATGGAAGGATGACAACGTTGTCGGAAAAGCTGTCGACGCCCTGATTCTCAACAGCAACGGCTACAACGCCACCGCCCGGCAGATTCTCTCGTCGCTCCGCGAGTACGCCACGACAAGCCCTGAAAAGGGAATGTGGTGGGCGCAGCTCAACGACATGTGGTTCTGGTCGCTCGACAAGGTAGGCATGACCTCCATCATACTTGACGCATTTGCCGAGACAGAACCTAACGCCGCCGACATAGACAAAATCCGCCAGTGGCTGATACTTCAGAAACAGAACTGCGACTGGGGTAACTCCGTAATCACCTCGCAGGTAATCGCTTCGATTCTGTCTTCGGGGACGAAATGGACAGTCAACCCGGCCGGAACCGTAATCCGCGTGGCCGACAACATCATCGAACCTGCCAACAAGGAGACCGCGACCGGCACCTTCACCGCCCCCATCGCGCGGTACCTCGCCAAACCGGCCGAGCTTACAATCGACCGCCAGGCCAACTACCCCTCGTTCGGAGCGGTAGTGACCCTGCGCGAGGCAACGATGAGCGAGCTTCGTCCCGCGGCATGCGACCAGCTCTCGATCGGCAAATCCCTCTCGGTATTCAACGGTTCGGAATGGATGCCGGGCGACAGTTTCAAGGTAGGGGACCGCGTGCGCGTCGAGCTGACCCTCACCGTCGGGGAGGATATGGACTACGTAGTTATCGCCGACAAGCGCGCCGCCGGGCTTGAACCCGCGACGCAGCTCCCCGAACCGATATGGGCCGAAGGGCTCTGCTTCTACCGCGAAAACCGCGACTCGCAGACCAACATCTTCATCGACCACCTGCCGAAGGGCACCTACCGCCTGAGCTACGAGCTGTTCGCCGCCCAGTCCGGGGAGTTCGCCTCGGGCGCGGCACAGGCCCAGAGCCAGTACAACCCGCGCATCGCCGCCCATTCGGCCGGAGCGGAAATCCGAATCGCCCCGCAGGACTAACCACTCAAAAAATATATTGACAGAAAAAAAGCTCCCACTTTCCTAAGTAAATGTTACGCAACATACTGACTACCCTTTTGCTCGCCCTGCTCCCGGCCATAGCCGCCGGGGCGGGGCTTGCCTCATCCGGCGAGACACCTAAACACGAAATGCGCGGAGCGTGGCTCGCGACAGTCTATGGCATCGACTGGCCCTCGCAGACAGGGACCGGGGAGGCCGTGGCGAAAGCGCAGAAGAAGGAACTTGTCGAAATCCTGGACCTCCTGCAAGGGGCCGGATTCAACGCCGTTTTCTTCCAGGTGAGGCCGATGGCCGACGCCTTCTACCGCTCTACCCTCGAGCCGTGGAGCGAGTTCCTGACCGGCAAGGACCCGCAGGGGGAACCGGCCTGGGACCCGTTGGAGTTCGCCGTCAGGGAGTGCCACGCCCGCGGGATGGAGCTGCACGCATGGGTCAACCCCTTCCGCGTCACCAAGAACGAGGAACCGCGCCCGCGGCGGATAGCGTCGGGCAAGGGAACGTTCAACCCGATGGAGAAAGGCTGGGTGCTGACCATGCGCGACAAGCCCGCCCGCCCCAGGAGAGCGAAGGGCAAGAAAGGACGGAAGCGGCGTCCGGCAACCGCGGCACAACCCGCCGTCATGGCGATTCTCGACCCAGGAAATCCCGATGCGCGGCGCCATGTCGTAGAGGTATGCCGCGAGATAATCAGCAAGTATGATGTCGACGGCCTGATTTTCGACGATTACTTCTACCCCGACCGTTTCCCCTTCACCCCCGGAGCAGACCCGAAGACCGAGGCAGACCAGCGGCGCGAGAACGTCCACCAGACAGTGCGCGAAATCCACGCCATGGTCCAGGAAGAGAAACCCTACGTCAGGTTTGGAATCTCCCCCGCCGGAGTTGCGGGGGGCAACGGAAAGGCCACGGCGAAATACGGACTTACCCCTCCCCCCGTCGGAAACGACTGGATGTACGACAGGATATTCTGCGACCCCCTCCCCTGGCTCGCCGAAGGGACGGTCGACTATGTGTCGCCGCAACTCTACTGGGCTTCCGACCACGCCACGAATCCCTACGAACCGCTGACGAAATGGTGGAGCGAGACCGCGTTCCGCTTCGGGCGCCATTTCTTCTCCAGCCAGAACATAGGGGCGCTTCCGGCGGGGAACGCCGCCTGGAAGGAACAGGGACTCGAAGTAGAAACCAACCGCCGGCATAACGCCGCTATTTACGGAACGGAGATTGCCCCGTCATCGGGCCATGTGCTGTATTCCGTTTCATATATGACCGGAAAGAAATGCTCCGGCCTAACGGACTACCTTGCCGCCAACCAGTTCGCCAGCCCTGCCCTGATGCCCGCGATGACCTGGAAGGAGGCCCCCAATCCGGGCGCGCTCCGCGGACTGCGACGCGACGGGGAGCGGCTCAACTGGTATCCTCAACCCGACACGCGCTATGTCGTGTACGCCGTCCCGACGAAACTCTCCCCGCTTGACGCTCTCGCTGCCAGCGGAGTTAACTTCAGGCCCGAGTACATAATCGGAGTTACCTACACCCACGACTTCACCATCCCCCCCTCCCGCTCGTCGGGCTACTGGTACGCGGTAGCCCCCTATGACCGGTATGGCAACGAATGGTATCCCGAAATCGTCAAATAAGTATCCATGAACGATATTGAGTATATGAGGCGGTCGTTGCGGCTCGCCGCGAACGGACGGGGACTGACCCGCTCAAATCCGATGGTCGGGGCGGTCATCGCCGCGCCCGACGGACGCGTGATCGGAGAAGGATGGCACCGCCGCTACGGCGAGGGGCATGCCGAGGTCAACGCCGTGGCCTCCGTTAGCGATGCCGACAGGGTCCTCCTCTCCGAAAGCACGATTTACGTCACGCTCGAACCCTGCTCCCACTACGGCAAAACGCCCCCATGCGCCAACCTGCTCCGCGACTGCCGTTTCAAGCGGGTCGTCATAGCCGCCAGAGATCCCAACCCGAAGGTCAACGGCCGAGGAATCGGCATACTCCGCGAGGCCGGAATAGAAGTGAAGACCGGCGTTCTCGCGGCGGAGTCCCGACGGCTCAACCACGTTTTTTTCACCTCCCAGGAACAGCGGCGACCGTTCGTGACACTGAAATGGGCGCAGTCGGCTGACGGCTTTATGGACATTCGGCGCCAGCCCGGAGAACCTGCATATCGTTTCTCCACCCCGCTCTCAACGCTCTCAACGATGCGGCTGCGAGCTGAAAACCAGGCGGTTGTTTCCACCGCGACGACCGTCGAGGCGGACAACGCCAGGCTCAACGTGCGCGACTGGGAGGGGGGACTCGACCAGCCCGAACGGGTGATAATCCCCCACGGCGACCGCACCCCCTGGGAGGACCGCCTCGCCGCGATGTTCCGGGAAGGGATAACCTCGGTATTAGTGGAAGCAGGCCCGACATTCCTGAGCCATATACTCGCGACGGGGATATGGGACGCGCTAAGGATTGAAATCTCTCCCGACAGACTCGGAGAGCGGGGGGCGAAGCCGGCCCCGGCGATACCGTCCGATAAAATCATAAGCGACCTGTCATCGGGACGAAACCGCCTTCTGTGGTGCTCCAACAACCCACTTTTCACTTCGGAATCGCTTTAAGAGGCAGTCCGAGCGCTCCGAGGAGAGTAAAAAAATCGGAAATGTTTACTAATTTTCCTCAAAACGATTTCATATCAAAATATTTCGTTATATTTGCAATGTTGTAAACAGAGTATAAACCAACACAAAACCATATCAACACTCAACAGCTATGTCAAAAGTAACAGTCGTAGGCGCCGGCAATGTGGGCGCCACCACAGCTAACGTTCTGCTTACCACCCAGGTAGCCGACGAAGTAGTTCTTATCGACATCAAGGAAGGCGTATCCGAAGGCAAGGCCATGGATATCATGCAGACCGCCAACATCCTGGGGCTGCAGAACCGTCTCATCGGCGTTACAAACGACTATGCCGCGACCGAAAACTCCGACGTCGTGGTAATAACCTCGGGCGTTCCCCGCAAACCCGGTATGACCCGCGAAGAACTCATCGGCGTCAACGCCAAGATCGTGCGCAGCGTTACAGAGAGCGTCCTGAAGCACTCCCCCAACGCCATCATCATCTGTGTTGCCAACCCGATGGACACCATGACCTACCTGATCCACAAGATTTCCGGTCTGCCCAAGAACCGCATCATCGGCATGGGTGGCGCCCTCGACAGCGCCCGCTTCAAATACTACCTCTCGCAGGCCCTCAAGGCCAACTCGACCGAGGTTGAAGGCATCGTGATCGGCGGCCACGGCGACAAGACCATGATTCCCCTTACCCGCTACGCGGCATACCGCGGCATCCCCGCCTCGACCCTCCTTCCCGAGGAGCAGCTTAAGAAGGTAGCCGCCGACACCATGGTAGGTGGCGCGACCCTCACCGGCCTTCTCGGCACCTCCGCCTGGTACGCTCCCGGCGCCGCATCGGCCCAGATGGTAGCCGCCGTCCTCCACGACCAGAAGAAACTCATCTCCTGCTCGGCCCTCCTCGACGGCGAATACGGCGAAAAGGACCTCTGCATCGGCGTTCCCTGCGTGATCGGCCGCAACGGTATCGAGAAGATCGTAGAGTTCGACCTCAACGAAGAAGAAAAAGCCCTCTTCGCGGCAAGCGCCAAGGCCGTACACACCACCAACGAGGCCCTCAAGGCAGCCCTCTAAAATCCAAAACATAAAGACGGGAGGCGCAGCGGGGCCGAGAAAGCCCCGGAAGCGTCTCCCGTTTTCCAACCAGTCAACACCGGAATATGAATATTATCAGCAAAACAATCCTCAGCGCTGCCGTTATTGCCGCCGCGGGATGCCTCGCCTCTTGCGGTGCGAAGACCGAAGCCAAGGCAGAAACCGCCGCGGCCGAGCAGCAGGCCGAGGAAATGGCCTCGGTCGGGGAAACCGCCCCCGCCGTCATCGAACTTGAAAAGGGCGCCGCGCTCCCTGCCGAACCTGGGAAACTCGTCGTAGTCGATTTCAACGCTACCTGGTGCGGCCCCTGCAAGCAGTTCGCGCCCAACTTCGAGGCTGTGGCGGAGAAATATGCCGGACAGGCCCTGTTCTACAGCGTGGACGTTGACCAGCATCCTGAACTCGCGGCGCGCTACAACGTGCAGTCGATTCCGATGGTGCTGTTCATCCGCCCCGACGGGCAGACAGCAACCTCCCTTGGCTTCCTCCAGGAGGCGGAGTTCGAGTCGCTCGTTACCTCCCAGCTCAAATAAGCCCCTCTACTACAAGAGATACACCTTAAATCAGCCATAAACTCTAAATCAGTTGCAAGATGAGTAAAATCCACAGTGCCGTGACGATCGATTCCGAGCGCTGCAAGGGTTGCGACCTCTGCGTAGTCGCCTGCCCCTGCGACGTGCTCTCCCTCCAGCCCAAGGAGGTGAACGACCGCGGCTATCATTTCGCGTTTCCGGCCAACGAAGAGGCGTGCATCGGGTGTGCCGCCTGCGCCGTAGTATGTCCCGACGCCTGCATCGAGGTGTACCGCGTGGTAGTCAAATAACCCTTTAAACAGCAAGACTTATGAAAGAAGAAGTAAAACTTATGAAGGGTAACGAGGCGATTGCCCGCGCGGCTATCCGCTATGGGGCCGACGGCTATTTCGGCTACCCGATCACCCCCCAGTCAGAAGTCCTCGAGACCCTTGAGGCAGAAATGCCCTGGGAAACCACAGGCATGGTAGTGCTCCAGGCCGAGAGCGAGGTGGCGTCGATCAACATGGTCTACGGCGGAGCTGCCACCGGCAAGGCGGTCATGACCTCCTCCTCCTCCCCCGGCGTCAGCCTGATGCAGGAGGGTATCTCCTACCTCGCCGCATCGGAACTTCCCGCGCTCATCGTCAACGTTATGCGCGGCGGTCCCGGTCTCGGCACCATCCAGCCCTCGCAGGCCGATTACTTCCAGGCCACCAAGGGTGGCGGCCACGGCGACTACCACCTGATTGTGCTCGCTCCGTCGTCGGTTCAGGAGATGGCCGACTTCGTGGGCCTGGGCTTCGACCTGGCCTTCAAATACCGCACCCCGGCGATGATTCTGGCCGACGGCATCGTTGGCCAGATGATGGAAAAGGTTGTTCTGCCCGAACAGCGCCCGCGCCGCACCGACGAGGAAATCCGCCAGCAGTGCCCGTGGGCAATCACCGGCAAGACAGCCGGCCGCGCTCACAACGTAATCACCTCGCTCGAACTTGACTCCGCGCTGATGGAGAAGAACAACGAGCGCTTCCAGGCGACCTACCGCGAAATCGAAAAGAACGAGGTCCGCTACGAGGCTTACGGCATCGAGGACGCTGAATACCTGATAGTGGCCTTCGGCTCCATCGCCCGTATCTGCCGCAAGGCGATCGACGAGGCCCGTAAGGATGGAATCAAGGTTGGCATCATCCGCCCAATCACCCTCTGGCCCTTCCCGTACGAAGCCATCCGCAAAGCCTCCAAGAACGTCAAAGGCGTGCTCTGCGTCGAACTCAACGCAGGGCAGATGGTAGAAGACGTGCGCCTCGCCGTAGACCAGAACATCCCCGTCTGCCACTACGGCCGCATGGGGGGCATCGTTCCGAACCCGCAGGAGGTGCTCGACGCGCTCCGCCGCGATTTTATCGACAAGGCTTAGGCCCAAACCGTTAACCATTTAAAGGAACTAACAATGACTCGCGAAGAAATCATACGTCCTGAGAACAAAGTTCACGCCCGGCCCAAGCTCCTGCTCGACAAGAACATGCACTACTGCCCCGGGTGCAGCCACGGCGTTGTACACAAGCTGGTCGCCGAGGTAATCGACGAAATGGGCCTGGAACACGACTCAATCGGCATCGCGCCGGTAGGATGCGCCGTGTTCGCCTACAACTATATCGACATAGACTGGATCGAGGCCGCCCACGGACGCGCCCCGGCCCTCGCCACCGCCGCAAGCCGCCTCAACCCCTCGAAGCTCGTGTTCACCTACCAGGGTGACGGCGACCTGGCCGCGATCGGCACCGCCGAGACCATCCACGCCTGCACCCGCGGGGAGAATATCGCCATAATCCTCATCAACAACGGAATCTACGGCATGACCGGGGGCCAGATGTCCCCCTGCACGCTCGAAGGAGCCAAGACAGCCACCACCCCCTACGGGCGCCGCCACGACCTCAACGGCTTCCCCCTGAAGGTCGCCAACGTAGTGTCGCTGCTCGACGGCACCTGCTACGTCACCCGCCAGGCAGTCCACACCGCCGCCGCGGCTCGCAAGGCGAAGGCCGCAATCAAGAAAGCCTTCACCAACGCCATCCAGAAGAAGGGCACCAGCTTCGTCGAAATCGTATCTACCTGCTCTTCCGGCTGGAAGCTCACCCCTGAGAAGTCCAACAAGTGGATGGAGGAGAACATGGTACCCTACTATCCCCTGGGCGACATCAAGGACACCACCAAGGAAGCCAAATAACCCATAAACCACAACCACATGAAAGACGAAATCATCATTGCCGGATTCGGCGGCCAGGGAGTGCTCTCTATGGGTAAGATACTGGCATACGCGGCCCTGGAAAACGACCTCGAGGTCACCTGGATGCCCTCCTACGGACCCGAACAGCGCGGAGGCACGGCCAATGTAACCGTAATCCTGTCGGACGAGGCGATTTCCTCGCCCGTGCTCGACACGTACGACACCGCCGTAATCCTCAACCAGCAGAGTCTCGACAAGTTCGAGAGCAAGGTAAAACCGGGCGGAGTGCTCATCTACGACCCCTATGACATCCACCGCGAACCTACACGTACCGACATCCGGGTGCTCCCTGTGCCCGCGATGGAGGCGACCATCGCCGCCGGACAGGCCAAGGTTTACAATATGATCCTTCTCGGCGCCCTGCTGAAAGCGCGCCCCGACCTGCCTGTCGAGGCGGTAGTGCGCGGCCTTAAGAAGGCGCTGCCCGAACGCCACCACCACCTCATACCGGCGAACGAGGCTGCAATCCGCCGCGGCATGGAACTCGTACCCTGAGGATGCAGCCTAACGGCCCTCCGGGTCGTCAGAATCCTCTAATAATGGCAAAAAAGTAGAAAATGGGCTGTGCGGACGCAGGTCGGCACAGCCCATTTCACAATCTATTTTACCTGTATGGAGGTCGGGGATTATTTGACGTAGAGCTTGGTGACGGTAGAGCCGCATTTGCGGAGGTATATGCCGCGGCCGGGATTCTCTACGCGGATGCCTTCGAGGGTGTAGTATTCGGCGGGAGCGGATTCACCGGCAAGCACGGAGTCGATAGCGGTGGGCACGACCTTGTCGATATCAATCGCATCGGTATTGAGGTTTACCGATACGGAATAGTTACCGGCTTCGGGGATGCTCCACTGGAGGTCACCCTCCTGAGCGCGGGCGATTTTCGCGGCGTCTTCGGCGTTACGGAAATACCAGTATTTGGCATCAAAGGAGCAAGCTCCTTTAAGTTCCGCAGCGATTTTGAACGAACCGTCGGTCATCGCTATCGCGGGATTGGAAAGGACATAAGGCTCGTCGGGGTTCTGATACAGCGGGGTGCCTTTCATCACGTCCCATCCGTTGGAGGTAGCGTCGCCGACGAGGAAGAGCGAGGCGGTATTGACTGGCTTTTCCTGATAAACGGATTTAACAATCGTGGCCGACATAGCCGTGGTGTTTACCGTAATCAAGTAGTTGGCATCCTCGGGAACCTGGATTTTGCCATAGCCGGTATCTCCCTTCCCCTTGGCGATAGCGATTGTGCCGTCGACCAGGGTCGCGTCGGGAGCGGAGCCGTATTCCTCGTTGCCGAAGTCGGTAGTGGTAAGGAATTTGAAGTCCTTGCCTCCCTGGAGATAAACCGTCCCGGTAAACAGGGCGGCATCCTCGGGAGTTGAAAGAATCGCCGTAGCGTCGTCAAGGCTCCACCCGTAGGAAAGAGCGTCGCCCGCGAGCCACAGGCAGTCGGCTTTCACGTCAAAGGCGCTCGACGCGAGGAGAAGAGCGGAAATCAGCAGAGTAGATTTTTGCATAATGGTAAGTGTTTAAGGTAAGTTGTGTATTTCAGTCGACGGGAGTAATCGAAATCGCGAATCCTCCTCCGGGAGCGGCTTTGAGCTTGAGGCGGCTCTTGGCGTTAACGGTTTTGGTTGAAATCGTGTAGGCCTGGGGATTGTCGAGATAGTGCGCGTCGGAAGCGTCGGCATAGATGGTCGCCTTGTACTTGCGCCCCTTGTCGAGGAAGTCCAGGGGGAGGACTGTCTCGTGGCCGTGCTCGGAGGCGGTGCAGCCGACGAACCAGTCGTCCTTGCCCTTAGCCTTGCGGGCCACGACGATATAGCGGCCCGGTTCGGCTTCGAGATAGCGGCTGTCGTCCCAGTCAACGGCGACATCCTTAATGAACTGGAAAGCGTCCATGAAGCGCTCGTATGATTCAGGGACGTCGGCCGCCATCTGCAAGGGGCTGTACATCGTGACATACAGGGCAAGCTGGCGCGCGAGAGTGCTGTTGACGTGACCGGCGCTGTTGGGGTTCACCTTCTTCATATCCATCTCGAAGATACCGGGGGTATAGTCCATCGGGCCACCCTGTAGACGGGTGAAGGGGAGCACGGTGGTATGCGAAGGCTTGTTTCCGGCAAACGACTCGTATTCCATACCGCGGGCGCTCTCGTTGCCGATAAGGTTCGGGTATGTGCGACAGAGACCTGTCGGGCGCACAGCCTCGTGGGCGTTCACCATAATCTTATGCTTCGCGGCCTCGGTTACGGCGTAGAGGTAGTGGTTGTTAAGCCATTGACCGTAGTGGTGTTCACCGCGGGGAATCATATTGCCGACATAACCGCTCTTGACGGCGTTGTAGCCGTACTTGTTCATAAGGTTGTAAGCGTTCTCCATATGGCGCTCGTAGTTGCGGACCGAGCCGGAGGTCTCGTGGTGCATCATCAGCTTTACCCCCTTAGAGGCGGCATACTTGTTGAGGCCGTCGAGGTCAAAGTCGGGGTACGGGGTCACGAAGTCGAACACATAGTCTTTGGAATGGCCGAACCAGTCCTCCCAGCCGACGTTCCACCCCTCGACAAGCACCTGGTCGAAGCCGTGCTCGGCGGCGAAGTCGATGTAACGCTTGACATTCTCGGTATTTGCGGGGTGCTGTCCGTGAGGCTTGGTCTTGGAGTAGTCCAGGGAGTCGAGCTTCACGGAGGGGAGATCGTAGGTGTAGCTCCACTGCTTGCCGTGGCCGATCATCTCCCACCACACCCCGACATACTTCACCGGCCTGATCCAGGAGGTATCCTCGTATGCGCAAGGATCGTTGAGATTCAGAATCAGGTTGGAGGCGAGCATCTGGCGCGCGTCGTCGCTTACCATAACCGTGCGCCAGGGGGTCTTGGCGGGAGCCTGCATATATGCCTTGTTGCCTACCGCGTCTGGGGTCAGCCACGACTCGAACACCATGTTCTTGTCGTCGAGGTTAAGGTGCATGCAGGAGTAATCAACGAGAGCGGCCTCGTGAATGTTGATATACAGGCCGTCGTCGGTCTTGAGCTGGAGGGAGGTCTGGACACCTGTCGGGGAGAACTGCGTCTGCGAGGCATTGCTTGAAATCGCTCCCTGCATCTTTCCGCGGATTTCGGAGAGGCGGCTTTCGGTGTAGTCGTACTCCTGGGTGTCATAGTCGCCGGCAATCCACCAGGCGATATGGTCGCCGTTCATGGCGAACTGTGTATGCTCCTCAGCCACCACGAAGTAGACGAGGTTAGGCTGGGTCGGGAACTCGTAGCGGAAGCCGATACCGTCGTCATACACCCGGAAACGGAGGTTCATCAGTCGCCCGGTAGCAGGCTGGCGCAGCTCGGCGAGCAGTTCGTTGTACTGGTTCCGTATGTCGCGGGTCTCGCCCCATACGGGCTGCCAGGTCTCGTCGAAAGTCGACTCACTGGCCGATACAAGCTCGAAGCCGTCCATAAGGTCGGTATCGTTGACAAGCTCCAGGCCGAGTTTCGAGGGCTTGATGACTACCTTGTCGCCATAGTCAAGGGAATAGGTCGGCACACCGTCCCTGACCTCGAAATCGAGCGAGACCTTGCCGTCGGGCGATTTGACTTCCGTCGCGGCGGCCGGAAGGGCCACCGCGGCGAAAGCGGCTATTAAATGACACTTATTCATCGGTTGTGGTTTGATTGGCTGTTAGTTTTCAACATCATTCAACAACTACCATCGACCAGTATTTGAGCGAGGGGAGGGTGAAGGAGAGCTTGCCGTTCTTCTGGGTGAAGGGAAGTTCGACAACGGCACCGGCATGGGCGTCGGGAGTAGCGGTCCATACGCGGGTCACCTTCCTGGAGCAGTTCATCGTCAGGGGAATCTCGCGCTGGAGGCGCGGAGCGGGACGTTTGCCGTCGAGGTCGCGCCAGCTAAGGTTGTCGATGTTAACGAAGTTCAGGAGGCTAATGACCATCTTGTCGCCGACCTGGCGTGAGTAGGTAGTCACATTGCCCTTTTTCGGGGGCCACGCCGCGACAGTCACCTTCTTGGAGGCGTCGGAACAGGTCATCTGCGGGTCGAACTCGGTCTGTGTCGAGGTACCGCGCAGGAGGTTCTGATAAGCGGTCATAAAGTCGTAGTAGCGAATCATCGCCGTCTTAAGCTCCTCGGACATCGCAAGGGGCGACGCGGGGAAATACTCGCGCGAGAGCATATGGTCGCCAAGTTCGAGATGCGAGCCTCCGAGGGCCATCATTACCGCATCGGCCATAATCACGCCGGGGGTGTTGAACTCCCCTGTCTCGCGGCCGGCCTTGTCATAGTTCATATAGGCGGCGAATACGGTGCGGAGCGTGTGGGAGCTGTAATTGTCGTTGGCCTTGATTACGGAATGAAGGTGGGTGAAGTCAGCCTCGGCGCCCCAAAGCTCGTTATAGCAGAAATCAACCTTTCCGCTCCCCGCGATCTGGGAAGCGCCGTAACTGCTGACGGCGTTCATGACCAGGCGCTTTTCGGGATGACGCTGCTTCATGGCGTCAATGAAGGATGCGTAACCCTTGGGGAGGTTCAGCTTCGAGCCGGAATAGTCGTAGAGGTCGCCGCGGCTGCCGAGCTGGTCAATCTGGTAACCGTCGAAGTCAAACGAGGAGTAAACCTCGTCGTTGCGCTCGGCGATATACGCCTGCCATTCGCGGTTGGCCGGGTCGAGGAGGTAAATGCTGCTCTTCCAGGAGGATGGGAGCTGGTGCATGTCCTTGTCGCCGTGGCGGTTGTTCTTGAAGGCGTACCACTGTTCCCTGACGCCGTCGGAAGCGGCGTCGTCAAGAGCGCCGAAGCAGAGGTTGTAGAACATCGACTTCATTCCCAGGGAGTGCTGCACCTCGATGTATTTCTTGACGACCTCCGTCGAGACGTCGCGGTTCGCGATATCCTTGTAGACGGCATCGAGGTTTCCGCGGGTACCTCCGAGGGGCCAGTGGTGCTTGTTGTGCCAGTCCTGGAACTGCACGCCGTTGATATGGCACCGGTTGAGGTATTCCATTTCCTTCTCGATGACCCCGGCGGCCATCTTCGAGGCGTCGAAGGTAGCTACGAAGCCGTAGCGGGGGAAGCGGGTCCAGTCGCTCGACACGTCGACAGCTATCGTGCCGAGAATGGTTACGGAGCCGTCGTCACCGGGACGGTAGACCTCAACCATATATCCGGTAAAATCCTCCGTCGGGGGCTGCCATTGCCAGGAGGAGCCGCTCATGGCCTCCTCCCCTATCACTTCCGCGCCGCGGCGGTAGCGCACCTTCGCGCCGGCCACATGCTCGGAAGCGGAGATATTGACGGTCTGGCCGGGGGCGTAGCACGCCTTGTCGGTAGAGAGGTCGACAATCAGATTGGATTTCACGGGGGTAACCTCGGTGACGGCACCCGAGGTGCCGCCGCCGTTGTTATCGCCGGAGCCTTTTCCCGGCTCCTCTTTGGGATCACTGCATGCCATGGTGGTCACCATGAGACACGCAAGCATGAGATTCATCTTGGTCATTCTTTTCTTTAACATGGTTAGAGAGAGTGTTAAATCACATTAAACAGGTCAGTTTTTTGCAAACGTCACCTCCTGCGTGAGCTGGTTGAGGGTGACGGTATAGTTTCCTGCCTCGGAGATTACCCACTTGTAGTCGAGGGAACCTACGGAGACATCCTTGTACTGGGCCTGGCACGCGGCGTCGCTCTTGTTGATGAAGAGGACATGCTGCGGCTGGCCGGTCGGGGCCTCCCCTTCGGCGGTAGCCATGAACCACGCGCCGTTCCAGTCGTCCTGCTTGTCGGCTGAGAATTTCAGCTCGCCTTCGGCAAGACGGCCGCTCCATACGAACACGTTGGGGTCGGAAGCGTCGAGGGTCATCGTGGTAGCGTTTCCGAGATCCCATCCGTTGGGGGTCGCGCTGCCTACCATGTACATCTCTGTGTAGGGGGTATAAAGATTCATCATCATTCGTTCGGCTCCGGGGCGGATATCGAGGCAAATCTTATAGGCCAGGTTTGTCTCGTCGGAGTTGAGAACCCATTTCGGGTCGGGATCGAAGCCCTTTATGAACTGCACCTCCTGGTCGGTATAGGGGGCATTCTCGCGGGGGGCCTTGTACATGTTCTCCCAGCTACCCTCGGCGGTTCCGAACTTAAATTCCCCACCCTTGGTGAAGAACACTCCGATACGGAATAGGAAGGGATCGACAGGGTCCTGGGTCATCTGGAGGAAGTTCCAGTCGGACTCGTTTCCGACGAAGAAGATTGTAGAATACGGAGGCTGAACACCTTCTACCTGGGTATAGCTTACGGTGAGGTCGAGAAGGTTGACATCGACCTTGTAGCAGTGGCTTTCCTCGATAGTGAACGGGTCGTCGGGCTGCGAGTCGTCGGTTCTATAAACGAGTCCGCCCTCGCCATTATTGTTATAGGATGGCAGAAATTGGCCCTTGTTGGTGATAAATTTGAAATTGCCGGCGGTGAGGTTTCCGGTCCAGGTGAACACCCCGTTGTCAGTACGGGTCATCTCGGTAGCGTCGTCGGCGCTCCATCCGTTGGGAGTGGCGTCGCCGATGAGGTAGAGAGTCTCGGTCACAGGCTCGTAGGTAGTAGCGGTGAACGATACCATCGCCACCTGGTCGTTCTCGATACCGTCGACGCGGGCGGTAACCTTCGCATCGAGGGAGACGGTCTCCCCGGGGAGGATACCGATATTACGCAGGAGCAGGTTGTTGAGCTGGTCGACGGTGGGCGCCCAGTTGTAGGTCTGCAGTTCCGCGTCCTTAACGACGTAAGGGTCGGCGAAATCGGTACCGGCCTCGGCGAGTTCGAGGGTGTAGGCGATGCGCTTGCCGGTTCCCTGGTTGTTGCCGGTAGTCCATTCGAGCTTTATGGCTTCGAGGGCGTGGTTTTTCTCTTCGAGCACGACGTCGGTCGCTGAAGCAGTCATTTTCAGCTCGTCGTAGCCCATGTCCAGCTCGGCATAGTCGTTGTCGGTGCAGGAGGAGAAGAGCGCGGCGGCCCCGGCCGACAATGCCAGTAATGTGTATTTTATATGGTTAATCGTATGCATGGTATTTCTTATCTGAAATTCGGATTATTTTGATTAGTAGCCGGGATTCTGAGTCATAAGAGGGTTGGCATCCATCTCGGTCTGGGGAATCGGGAAGAGAAGGCGCTCGCGGGTGGCGTTGGTCTTGCCGATCGAGTGGAGGAACTTCACGGCATATTCGCCGTTGTCGATACGGATCAGGTCAAACCAGCGGTGCCCCTCGAAAGAGAGCTCCATGCGGCGCTCGTGGATGATAGCCTCGCGCATCGCGTCCTTGGTGATGGTCGAAGGAACGGGATCGAGCCCGGCGCGGCGGCGCACGATGTTCAGCGGCCCGCGGGCATCGGGAGTAAGGCTCATCTCGTTGAGAGCCTCGGACTGCATCAGCAGTACTCCGGCGTAGCGGTAGACGACGAAATTCGCGGGAGAAGTGTTGGTCTCGGGAGAAATCTCCTTAGATACCAGGAACTTTCGCACGTTATAGCCTGTATTGGACCACTGTTTGCGGTATGGGGTCCCCTCCCAGTCGGGGCAGCCTTCGTAGAACACGGAAATCGGCTTGCGGAGGTCGCCCTCTTCATAAGCGTCCATAAACTCCTGCGTGGGCTGGTTCCAGCCCCATCCGCCGGCAACCAGGTTGGAGCCGCGGGGTCCCATGAAAGTCGAGAGCCACGACGCGTAGGGGGTATTGCCCCAGAAATCAGACTCTGTGCTGCCGGAATACTGCACCTCGAAAATCGACTCGGCGCCGTTGCGCACCGGGCAGTTGAAGTTAGCGGCGTAAGGGCAGTTGGCGAGGTCATAGCCCAGGTCGGTAATCTGGTCGCAGAGATCAACCACCTCCCCGTATAGCGCCGGGTTCGAAGGAGCGAGGGTCAGGTATACATCGGCCAGCATATACATCGCGGCTTCCTGGCAGGCGCGCCCTTTCTCGTGGTCGTCGTATTCGTATTTCGGGGGAAGGAGGGTGATAGCGTCCTTGCAGTCGTCGATAATACGCTCATAGGTCTTGTCGAGCGACGCGCGGGCGATCGCGCTTGACTTGTCGGGGTCGTAAGGCTCCGTGCGCAAGGGCACTCCGCCGAAGAGGCGCGCCAGCAGATAATAGTAGTGGGCGCGGAGGAAGAGGGCCTCCCCTTTGGAGCGGTCGCGTATTTCGTCGCTTACGTCGGTTGCCGATTCCAGCGCTTTCAGCAGGTTGTTGCACTGGGCGATACCGATCCAGGGGGAGCGCCACATGTAGAGCGCCATGGCGTTGTCGCTCAGAGTGGTGAAATTGGCGGCCTGAATCGTCTCGATGCCGTCGTCGCCGCCGCCAGCCCCGACGTTGGAGTTGCCGGCCACTATGTCGAGACCCCAGATACGCTGGTTGTAGAGGTTGGAAGAGCGGAGGGGTATGTAGCAGGCGTTGGCCATAGCGACCGCCACCTGGTCGGTGACCGCCGTATCGGGGTCGACGCGGTCGTATGGGGATTTGTCGAGGAAATCCTGGCAAGAAGAGATGGTCGCTGCCATAGCGAGGGTTGCCAGCCCGTATATGAATTTTTTCATGATGGATGTTCGGTATGGATGTTTAGAAATTGAAGGAGAGGCCTACGTTGAAAGTGCGCGAGGGTGGGAAGCTCGAATAGTCGATGCCGTCGATGCCGACCTCGGGGTCAAGACCCTTGTAACCGGTAATGGTAGCCACGTTCTCAACAGAGAAGAGCAGGCGCGCCTGCTCGAAACCGATGCGGCGGAGCCATTTTTCCGGGAAATTGTAGGCGAGGGTAATGTTTTTCAGGCGCAGGTAGGAACCGTTCTCGACCCATCGGTCGCTGATACGGTTGTTGCCGTTGGGGTCGGCCCAGACGGCGCGGGGCATGCTGTTGGACGTGCCTTCGCCGTTCCAGCGGTCGGCGGTGGTTGCGAACTGGTTGTAAGCGGCCGACATGCTCTCCATTACCGAACGGGTACGGTTGTAAATCTTATTCCCGGCAACTCCCTGGAGGAAGATTGAAAGCTCGAATCCCTTGTAGGTGAAGCGGTTGTTCATCGAGAAGAGCCAGGTCGGGTTGGGGTTGCCGATTACAGTGCGGTCGTCGTCGTTGATCACGCCGTCGTTGTTAAGGTCGCGGAAGCGGATGTCGCCTGGCTCGGCACCGGGCTGCACGGCATGGGCCTCGACCTCCTGGCGGTTCTGGAAGATGCCGTCGGTAACGTAGCCGTAGAATACGTTAATCGGGTAATCCTGGTCGAGCATCGTCGCGTAAGCGCCGCCGAATTGGTTGCGCCAGAGGGGGGTGTCGCTATTTAGGTCCTTGATTTTGTTCTTGTTGTAGGTAACGACGAGGTTGGTTTCCCATCCGAAGTCCCCCTGGAAGTTGATGGAGTTGGCCTGGAGCTCCCAGCCGATGTTGCGCACCTTGCCGGCGTTTGTATAGGTGTCAAAGGTATCCTCGAAACCGGTAGTGATGGGGAAGGCGGCCTTGACGAGCATGGCGTTGGTGTTCTTGATGTAGCCGTCGAGGCTGATGTTCAGGCGCGACTTGAAGAGGGAGATGTCGACACCGGCGTTAAACTGCTCGATTTCCTCCCAGTGGATCGCGGAGTTGGCGAGCACCTGGGAATAGAGGGCCGACTGCTCGGAGTTCTCGAGGGTCGTACCGAAGGGATAGAGGAGGGTAACGAGAGTCTGGATATGGTCGTAGTTGCCGACAGAAGCCTGACTGCCGGTCTTACCGTAGCCGAGGCGGAGCTTGAGGTCGTTTACGGCCTTGTCCTCGGGGAAGAAGCTCTCGGAAGAGATACGCCAGGCGGCGGATACGGAGGGGAATGTGCCCCAGCGGTGTTTCGGGCCGAAGCGGCTGGAACCGTCGCGGCGGATGGTGGCGGTCAGCAGATAGCGGTCGTCGAAGGAGTAGTTGGCGCGGGCCATATAGGAGAGGAGCGCCCATTCGTTCTGCGAGCCGTCGAGCGAGTTGATTTTCTCGCCGTTGGCAAGCTGGTGTACGTTGTCGAAGAGGAAGCCGTTCATCTGGCCGTTCATCCAGTAGGCGTGGTTCCACTGGGCCGACATACCGGCCATTACGTTGAGGGAGTGTTTCTTGGCGAAAGTATAATCGAAGGTGAAGTAGTTATCCCAGAGATAGGTGAAGTTGCGGTTCGAGGACTGGTACTGGGTGCTTTCCTCAACCGGGGTCGGCTTCCAGTCGTACTTGGGGGTGAAAGCCTCGTCGAAGAAGAACTTGGCGTCGTAGCCGAAGAGGGAGCGGAACTGGAGCCACTTGGTGAAGGTGATGTCGGCCGCGATATTGCCGAGGAGGTTGTAGCCGTCGGTGCGCGAGCGGTTCATCTTGTTGGTGCCGACCGGGTTGCGGACGCTGCCGTACCATTCGGAGTTGCCCGAGGGGCCGCTCCACTGGCCGTCCTCGTCCTTGACGGGGAATGTCGGGAGAGCCTGCATCGCGTCCCACATGCTGTAAGAGCCTGACTTCTTGATGTCGGCGCTGAAGAGGAGGTTGTTGGAGAGCTTGAGCCAGCTTTTGAGCTTGACGTCGTTGTTGCTCTGGATTGTGAAACGGCGGTAGCTTACGTTCTCGACTACGCCGGTCTGGTCGAGGAATCCGGCTGAGAAATAATAGTGGGCTTTGTCGTTACCGCCGGAGTAGCTGACATTGTAGTTCTGCATTACGCCGGTCTGCAGCAGCTCGTCGACCCAGTTTGTCGAGCGGGTCAGAGCGGAGGGGTCGGCCCAGTCGGGGTTGGTGTTGTGTCCGGCCTCGGAAAGCATGCTGTTGCTGAGGGAGGCGTATCCGGCTGCGTCGAGGAGCTTCATCTTCTTGGAAACCTTGGAGAAAGCGGCGTTGACCGATACGGAGAGGCGCGAAGTTCCGGTCACGCCCTTGCGGGTTGTGATCATCACCACGCCGTTTGCGCCGCGGGAACCATAGATAGCGGTCGCGGAAGCGTCCTTGAGCACGTCGAGGCGCTCGATGTCCTGCGGGTTGATGCTGTTAAGCCCGAGGTCGGTAGGAACCCCGTCGATAACAATCAGCGGGTCGCTGTTCATAATCGAGCCGAGGCCGCGCACCTTGATGGTCACATTGTCGCCGGGCTTCGCGCCGCCGACAATGTTCACACCGGCGATTTTGCCCTGAATCGCCTGTCCGACATTATTCACCGGCACCTCTTTAATATCTTTCGCGCCGAGGGAGCCGACAGCGCCCGTAAGGTCGCTCTTTTTCAGAGTGCCGTAGCCGATGACGACTACCTCGTCGAGGAGGGCGGTATTCTGGGTAAGGGTAACGTTAATCGTGTTGCGGCCGTCGACCTGCACGGTCTTGCTGTCGTATCCGATATAGGAGAAACGGATTGACGAGAGGGGGTCGGCCTGGAGTTTGTAGTTTCCGTCAAGGTCGGTAGAGGTCCCGGCGCCGGTCGAGGTGGCGATTACGCTCGCGCCGATAATCGGCTCGCCCGATTCATCTGTGACTGTTCCCGAAACGGAGATTGTCTGTTGCGCCACTGCAAGCGGAGCCAGCGCCCAGAACGCCAAAAGCAGAAACAGGAATCTGCGGGCCTTGGCTTTTAATTGTTTCATGATAAGACTGGGGTATGTTATTAATATGTTAAATGTATGTTCCAACGGAGGTAGCTGCCGCGGCGGCTATTGGTGTTTCCATGGATTTTCCAATGCAAAAATAATTCATTTGGGAGCGCGATTGCCGGTGTGGAATAAAAATGTAGTCCCAAGTATCGGTTTCCAACGATTAACTCACTGAAAATCAAAGGATGCCTCATACGAGGCACCCTTAAATAAGTAGCTGCGAAATAGGGGAATTTTCACATTTTTTGACTGCCGCGGAGTGATTTCCGCCTTTCCTCAGCGGGCAACGGGGCCGTTGTCGCGGCCTATTTTCATCACTTCCTCCTCGAGCTTGTCGCGGTCGCCGGCAGCCTTGTTGCGCGCCTTGGTACGATAGTTGTAAATGGTCGTCACGGAGTATCGGAGGAACTGGGCAATCTTCACGCTGTCGTTGATTCCGAGGCGGATGAGGGCAAAAATCCTGAGTTCGGTGGTAAGCGAGCCCGCCTTCTTCGGCTGGATTGCCTCCTCCGGACGTAGGAGGGCGTTGAAGTCGCCCACGAATGTCGGGAAAAGGCTCAGGAAGGTGTTGTCGAAATCGGCATAGAAGTTTTTCAGCTCCTCGTCGAGGAAGGCTGTCGACTTGATGGTAGTGCTCAACTGCTCGGTCTTCCCGGCCGCGATCAGCTTTCCGAGCTGCTTGCGGTAGGAGTCTATTTTCTCGATGTAGAGGGAGCACTGGTCCATATACCGGGCGATGTATTCCTCTTTGATACAGGAGTTTTCGGCAATCGTTCGGTTGGCTTCGAGCAGCTCGGCGTTAGAGGCGTTCAGCTCGGCGTTAAGCTGCTTGAGGCGGAGGCCCGACAGCTCCGCCTCGCGGCGCGCGGCGCTGGTGCGCTTCATCTGGCGCATGACATAGAAAATCGCCACTAACAGCCCTACTACCAGAAGGCTTATAAGGAAGACCGCGGCTCTCAGGCGGGAGCGCTGTGAACGGATTGTTTCAACATACATGTCGTTGACAATCGGGAAGAAGCTGTTGGCCTCGACGACGCGCAGACGGGCGTTGCACTTGTCGGCATCCTCGAGCGAGATGCGCAGCAACTCGTAGGCCAGCCCCACCTCCCCCTCCTCGTAGAGAAGCATGGCGAGCTTCCGAAGGGAGACATATTCGCGGACGGCTGACTGTAGGTCGGCGATAGAGGCCCGCAGGAGCTGTTCCTTCTGATTGGCCCGGTCGCCGAGCAGGTCGTAGGATTCCGAGAGGGTGAAGGCGCATATAGCCTCCTCGTGGGTGGTTGTCTCGTTGTCGGCCAGATACTTCCTGACAACCCGGACGGCGTCGGCGGCTTTGCCGTCGGCGTTGTCGCGGGTGGCCTCGGCCATGACGTAGCCCAGCGACCCCGGCTCGTTGACAGCCATTAGGGAATCGAGATAATGGCGTGTCAGCGCCCGGTAGCGGTCGTGGTCCTCCGGGCGCACGGCGTAGTCGTCCATCAGGCCGTAGATTGTGCGCAGTATATGGTAGCGGAAGGGGCGCATGTACTCCGGGACGCGGTGGGAGGGAATCGTGTCCATAATGTCGAAAGCTTCCTTGTACATCCCGGTGTAGGCAAGGACGTTGGCGGAGTTCATCGCCGCGTTGCGCATCAGGTACGGGTCGCCGATTTTCCGGGCGAGGGCCTCGCGGCGGCCGCATATGGCGAACGCCGAGTCGGTGTTGTAAGCCTGGTACTCGTTCAGAAGCGCGTCGAGGGCGTGGAAGCGGCGCACGTCGTCGGTCGCGGCGCTGATTTCCTTGCGGAGCTTGATCAGGCGGTCCTCCTTCTGAAGGGCGTAGGCATCGCGGCTGGCGATAGTCTGGCGCAGCACGCGCGTCAGGCTGTCGGTCACGGCGGAGTTGTCGGCGGCTATCGCCCCGAACACCGCCGCCACCGCCGCGAACAAGAGGACCAATATTCTGACGCGACTCATTACAGGGGACGCAACTGGCCGGTTACCGTATCAATGACGTAGCCCCTGACGACTATGTCGGATGGCATCAGCGGGTGGCGCGCCACGAGGTCGACGGTCTCCTTTACCGCCTCGTCGGTATCCTCGAAGCCGTGGAGCCAGCTTTTGAGGTCGATGCCGCAATGGGTCATCAGCGTTATATGCTCTTCGGGTATGCCGCGTGAGCGCATATAGGAGAGCATCTCGTCGGCGTCCATTCCCTGTACTCCGCAGTTGGTGTGGCCGATTACCATGATTTCCCTGACTCCAAGCTCGTAGACCGCCACAAGGATGCTGCGCATCGTCGAGTCGAACGGGTTGGTGATAACCCCTCCGGCGTTCTTTATAATCTTTACGTCGCCGTTGCGGAACCCGAGCGCGGCGGGAAGCAGCTCCACCAGTCGGGTGTCCATACAGGTTACGATGGCGATTTTCTTATCCGGGTATTTGCTTGTCATAAACCGCTCGTAGCCCTTCTCTTCCACGAAGCGGCGGTTGTGTTCAAGAATTTCCTGTATCATGGTATCGCGTTTTCCTACCGCGAAAATACGAAAATACCCCGAAAGAACGAAAAGAGTTGGAGCATAATCAACAAGTTCGTAACTTCGCGCCGGGAGTTAATTCCCTCCCCTCTTCACCCTTCACCCTTCACCTTAAAGATAAGACATGCTCCGGAAAATATTGTTCCTCCTCTCCGCCCTGATAATGTTTTCGGCCTATGCGGAAAACTATCCCTACCGCTCCGACGCTCTATGGCTCGCGCAGCCCGACCACGCCGACTGGCTGTACAAGGTCGGCGAGTCGCCTGAAATAGACATCCGGCTCTACCGCTACGGAATACCGCAGGACGGCGTGGAAGTGGCCTGGGAGGCTGGCGACGACCTTATGCCGGCCGACGATTCCGGCAAACTGACGCTTAAAAACGGGGCTGCGAAGCTCCGCCTCAAACCGATGAAGAAGCCCGGGTTCCGCGACCTGCGGCTGACGGCTAAAATCGACGGCCAGACGCTGCGCCACCATGTCAAGGTAGGGTTCTCCCCGGAGAAAATCGAACCCTTCACGAAGAAGCCGGCCGACTTCGACGGGTTCTGGCAGAAGGGGCTGGACGAGTTGGCGAAAACGCCGCTGAAATACACCATCACCCCGGCGCCACTATATTCGACTGACAAGATTGACGCGTATCTCGTTAAACTCATCGTAAACCGCCAGAACCAGGCGGTCTACGGCTATCTCACGATGCCCAAGGGGGCGAAACCGGGGAGCTGCCCGATTGTGATGTGCCCTCCCGGAGCAGGAATCAAGACTATCAAGGACCCGATGCTCCACAAATATTACGCCGAGAGCGGCTGCATCCGCTTCGAGATTGAGATTCACGGACTTAACCCCGAAATGACCCCCGAGCAGTTCGCCGAGATTTCAAAGGCGTTCTCCGGCAAGGAGAACGGCTACCTCAGCAACGGGCTCGACAACCGCGACAACTATTATATGAGGCGCGTGTACCTCGCCTGTGTCAGGGCGATTGACTTCCTGACTACGCTTCCCGAATGGGACGGGAAGAATATCGGGGTCCAGGGCGGTTCGCAAGGTGGCGCGCTGGCAATCGTGACGGCGGCGCTCGACCCGAGGGTGACGGCGGTCGCCGCCAACCACCCCGCGCTCAGCGATATGGGGGCGTTCAAGGCGGGAAGGGCCGACGGCTACCCCCATTTCTCGCGTATCTTTGGCTCCGACACCCCGGAAAAGCTCGAGACCATGGCATACTACGACGTTGCGAACTTCGCCCGCAACCTCAAATGCCCGGTATTCATGACCTGGGGCTACAACGACAATACCTGCGCCCCGACAACCTCCTACGCCGTCTACAACGTCATCACCTCCCCCAAGGAAGCTCTCCTGACACCAGTCAACGAGCACTGGACCTCAGACACCACCGAGCGCGCCATCCACCGCTGGCTCCTCTCCCAATTCAAATAACCCCCACGCCCCACCGACCAGCCAACATACCGCCCCGCCCCATAATCTTCGTCTGAGGGATGCGGTTGGGGTGTAGGGACGCGGCGTGCCGCGTCAGGCCGGGCCATGCGACGCACGACCAGATAAATACGATGGCGGGATGGCGTTCAGGAATATGTTACGACGCGATGGGATTCACGCCTGACGCGGCGTGCCGCGTCCCTACAACCATTCTGTTTTACAACGCCATCCCCATTTAGTTTTAGACTACTTCCCACTCGGGGCGGGGATGGGCTTGGGGGTCATCAGATGTCGAGGGCGCCGATGAGGGAGGCGACGGAGGGGACGTTGTGGCGGCGGCAGTAGTCGGCGATGTAGTCGATGACTTCGGCGCAGACGGCAGGATTGAGGAAGTTGGCGGTGCCAACCTGGACGGCGGTGGCTCCGGCGAGGATGAACTCCATGGCGTCGCGCCCGGAGGCGATGCCACCGAGTCCGATTACGGGTATCTTGACGGCTTTGGCGGTCTGCCATACCATGCGGACGGCGACGGGGCGCACGGCGGGGCCGGAGAGGCCGCCGGTGACGGTCGAGAGGCATGGGCGGCGGCGCTCGACATCAATCGCCATGCCCATAAGGGTGTTGATCAGCGACACAGCATCAGCTCCCTCGGCCTCTGCGGCACGGGCGATTTCCGTTATATCGGTTACGTTGGGTGAGAGCTTGACTATCAGCGTGCGGGGCCAGGCGGCGCGCACGGCGCGGGTAACGGACCCGGCACCCTCCGTTGTCGTACCGAAGGCGAGTCCCCCCTGCTTCACGTTCGGGCAGGAGATATTTACCTCCAGGGCGGCTACATCGTCGAGGAGGGCGAGGCGGCGCGCCGCCTCGGCATACTCCTCGGGAGTGTTACCCGAAATATTCACAATAAGGTTAGAGCCCTGACGGCGTATGCGGGGGTAGATTTCGGAGGCGAAGTAGTCGACACCCTTGTTCTGGAGGCCGACAGCGTTAAGCATCCCCGAAGGGGTTTCGGCCATGCGGGGATAGTCGTTACCCTGGCGGGGATGGAGGGTCGTGCCCTTAACTATATATGCCCCGAGCGAGGAAATGTCGAGCAGGTCGGCAAACTCCTCACCGTAGCCGAAGGTCCCGGAGGCGGTCATCACCGGGTTTGCCAATTTCAGCGAGCCAATCTCAACGCCCAGCGAGGGGGCGGCAGCGGTATTGTTTTCCATACGATTCAGTCAAACCAAGTGAGTTCGTCAATATTGAACACGGGGCCTTCGGTGCATACACAGACGTTCCCCCTGACGGTCTTCTCGACACAGCAGAGGCACGCGCCGAGGCCGCACGCCATCATGTTTTCAAGCGACACCTCGCAGGGCGAGCCGCTTTCGATGGCTTTTTTCGCAACCCCTACCATCATCGGCTTGGGGCCGCAGCAGGCAATGAGATCCCAGCGGCGGTCGAGCGCCGGGTTGAGCGTCACGAGCCCCCGGTGTCCGGCGGAACCGTCGTCGGTAGAGACGTGTACCGGGCCGAGCGCCTCGAACTCGTCGCGGAGGAGCAGCTCCGCTTCGGAGCGAGCGCCGGTAAGAAATTCGGGGCTGTAGCCCAGCGCTTTGAGCTGTTTCCCGTAGAAGAGCATCGGCGCGACCCCTACCCCGCCTCCGGCAAGAAGTATGCGGGCATCCTTGTTTTCGGGGATGGAGAAACTACGGCCCAGCGGGAGCAGCATGTTGACAACCTCCCCTTTGCAGACCAAGCAGAGAGCCTCGGTACCGGCTCCGGCACGGCGCACGAGAAGCCGGAGCGTCCCGGCGGCCGGGTCGGCGTCGCAGATTGAAATCGGACGGCGCAGGAAGGTCGGCTTGCTGGCGTCAATCCTGACCTGGGCGAACTGGCCGGGAAGAATCTCGGCTGGCAGGGCGCCGCGGAACGTCAGCATACAGAAACGAGGACCGAGCTGCCGGTTTTCGACAACCGTGAGGTCGCAAAGTGCTTTCTTCATAATCGTTGAGGGTTCTTTTACGCGAAGTTAAAGAAAATCCTCCGAAAAAGCCGCGCCGGGCGAGGGCAAACTTTCGGTTTTAGGAAGGCGTTATATATTGTGAAGCGGCGTGAAATGCCGCGAAAACGACAAAAAAAATCTCGAGGGTATGAAAAAGATTCTCAGCTTTATAGCTTTGGTAGCGCTACTTTATAGCTGTTCGCCGTTCCAGTTGGTCAACAGCGAGGTTTACAACAACGCGGACCTCGCCCAGTATAAGACTTTCCGCATCGTCACTCCGGGGATGGGCAAACTTCCTCCGGGCATGGAGATGGTGACGTACTACAACATCGCGGCCGCGATACGCGAGGAGATGGTTATGCGCGGCTTCACCGAGTCGCCCGAGTCTCCGCTGCTGATCAACATAGCGGTCACCACGCAGAAGGAAATCCAGACGGAGCCTCTGATGCCCCCGGCCGGCTACTTCCCCTACAACGGCCCGTATTATCCGTATTATATGTGGCCGCGCTACAACTACGGCCCGTACTGGAATCCGGCCTACTACTCCAACGCCCAGGTTATCACGGGGATATATAAGGAGGGCGTGCTGACGATGGACTTCGTCAATATCGATACCAAGGTGCCTCTCTACTCCGCATCCGTCGCGACGATTATCGACAACGGCAGCGGCCAGTACCGCAACCTGCAAAGCATCACGGAAGCTGTGCAGACCCTGTTCTCGAAGTTCCCCGTACCGCTCCTCCCGCAGTACCGCGGCCAGAAGTAACACAGCCAAGCGCTGAGCCAATCAAAAAGGCTCAGCGTTTTTTTGCGGAAATTGGACGGCGGGAGAAGCGGAGGGTGGAATGGTGGAGGGGGAATGAGAGGGTCAGGATGGTGTTGGAGGCGGAGAGGTCGGCGGTACATTCGGGGTAGTCGGTCTGGAAACGGGCGTCAATCCAGCCGAGGCGGTAATGGTTAGCGAAAATGGTAGGAGCAAGCGTTCCTTTCCTCATTCCAGGCTGCCAGGAACGCCCTTCGACGGAGGCTCCTCCAAGATAGATTATGTCATACCCTCCCGGTTCGGTTTCCGACTTCACAACCGCCAGATCGTAGAACCCGCCGGGGATTGCCCACTTCGGGTCGTTGTCGCGGTCGAGGAAGCTCCAGAACCCTTCTACCGGGTCGGAGGAAAGGGCAAAATGGTTTTCGAGGTTTGCGACAGTCCAGGGGGTCATAAGCGTTTTCGCGGGTGCGGCACTCTGCCTTACCTCCAGCCGCCGCACGTTCATATCGGTGCTGACGGTCAGCTCAATCCCCGAAAGAGGCGTTCTAAACGGCACGCTACCCGCCTCGGTCATTTTATTGCCCCCTGTATCAAACGACGCCACACCTTCAGCGACATCGACAACGAGGCAGTTGACACCTCCGGCGATATTGGCGTCCTTCGTCAGGTAATTGTCGAGGAGCCTCACTCGGCTACCTGTGGGGCTTACCGAATCTACGGCCAGACGAAGCGCCCGCTCGTCGAACCCGGCGCTCGCGGGGTCCTCCCCGAAAGAGAGCGCCGCGACATATACCGGGACACTGTCGCGGTCCATAAAAGTCAGCACGGCCTCCGCCCCTCGCCCGGCCAACTGCTTTTTAGGGAAATCAGCGGCAAGCGAAACCCTCAGGGACGCGGCATCGGGGTCAACGGCGACGGAACGAGATTCACCCCGCCGAAGGAGAAAGTCAGGCGGGTCGCAGACAATCTCCGGCGCGACAGCCGCAGAGGACGCGAACGCCTGTAATGCAGCCGCAAAGAGCAGGGAAACGGGGCGGCAAAGGTGTCTGAACAAAGCAAGCATACACATCACATTTCCATCTCCCGGAGCCGGTTTTCATAAAGCCGCATCGTCTCGCTGACGAAATCCTCATCGGAGAGAGTATAGTCGAGCCACGCTATCGGGATTCCGCGTTTTTCCATACCCCGGAACCAGGTCATCTGCCGTTTGGCAAACTGGTGGATGGCGATTTCGAGCCCGTCGCGCATCTCGGTGCGGGAAATCTGTCCCGTAACGAAAAGCGTCACGAACTTGTATTCCAGCCCGTAATAAATCAGATTTTCAGCCGGGACACCCGCGGCGAGCAGCCTTTCGACCTCTTCCGTCATCCCGGCGGCGAGTCGGGCGTCAAGGCGCTCCGTAATCCGCCGCCGGCGGGTCTCGCGGTCAATCGCCACGCCGACAACGAGCGCCTGGCGGGGCGTCGGCTCGACAGCGTCACGGGCCTCGTCGGGATGGTCGAGATAATACCGCTGAATCTCGATGGCGCGTATGGCGCGCTGACAGGTGTCGAGGTCGGTAACGTTGTGGAGCGTCTTCATCGAGGCGAGCATCACCTTTAACTCCGGCAATTCCTTCCCCTCCAGCTCCGCTCTCAACGCGGCGTTTTCGGGCACTTCGGGGAGCGCCATCCCTTTCAGAAACGACTCGACATACAGCCCCGTCCCTCCGCAGACTATCGGGAGCTTCCCGCGGGCCGAAATCTCCGCATCGGCCTTCCTGGCGTCGCGCAGGAACTGGTAAAGGTTGTATTTCGTTCCCGGCTCGGCGACGTCGATAAGATGGTACGGCACATCGCCGTACTCCTCCAGGTCTTTCCCGGTCCCGAGGTCCATAAGGCGGTAGACCTGGCGCGAATCGCCGCTTATGATCTCCCCTCCGACATGGCGGGCTATTGCTACCGCCCGGCGGGTCTTTCCCGTCGCGGTCGGGCCGACCACCGCGATCAGAGGGCGCCGCGGTTCGCGGGAAACATCGGTGCTTATTTCCTGTCCCATCGGCTGTCAGACGAATACGCTTGTAACCTTTCGCCAGACCCGGCGTAATTTGAAGAACGGGGAGTCCTGGTTCAGGCGCGCCACGTCGAGCCAGCGGCGGTCGTTATAGTCGACCTGCCATTTATGAAGGTCGCGCAGGCGGAAGGTCGGGCGGTAATGCTTAATGCCGTAAAGTCGGCTCCCATGCTCGTCGTAGGTCTTCCAAGCCATAGCCACGGTCACTATTCGGCGGATTTCAGCCGTCAGGTCGCGGGACACAATCTTCTGGTTAATCAGTTGGCGCAGATGGCCGAGGGTGAACCATTCACCATGGACCCGCGAATCAACGACTTCATCAGGGTCAGGCAGGAAGGCCAGGTAATGGAATATGTTCTGGAACGTCACATTGTCGGGGCTGTCGTAGGCCAGGCGTATCTCCGCATCGCTGATTCCGGTACGGGAGCGGAAATGCTGCGCGGCCTCCATATCGCTGACATGTTTTGTATAGGGAATCTTCACCACCACCGGGGTGTCAATGAACTTGATCATAGAGCCGTTGCTGAACTGCTGCCAGTTATGCGTCGAGTCGAGCAGTATTCGGTCGTCGCTTAGGACGAGGTAGCGGAGGGTCGTCGTGCCGGGGTTCTCGACGAAATGCCCCTCGTCGTTCTTGCAATAGTAGGTCCACAGCGAGTAATACCTCATCCCGAGGAACAACAGGGAGAGGACGTACATCGCCATCGGCATCCAGAGGAAGAAGAACAGGTCGGCCCGGTTGAGGTTCACGTTGACATAATATGTCAGGTAATAGGCCCAGTCGACAATGGTCAGGAGGGCAGACAGGCCGAACAGCAGGCGCGTCTGATAGCGCCATTCCCGGCGGTAGAGGGAGCCGATAAAACCCGACTCCACCACGTTGCCGTAATCGACATGGCAGTTCTCGCATATCCGCGGCTCGCGGGGATTGAGGAGGTAAAGTCCGGTCACGACGCAGGTCACGGGGGCGGTGACCAGTATTGCGAGCACCGGCACCGACGCGTCGTAAGGCTGGCCGGTAAGTTCGTGAAGGTCGGCGCGCTTACTCATAAAGTATAGCGCTATGACAAACAACGCCGTTATCAGCATGACAACCGACACCTCCTGCAGGAAACGGCCGCATGTCGGTACGCTGCGGGAGGTCAGGTAACGCCTGACAACCTGCAAGGCGAAATAAAACAGCACGTTGACCGGCGGAAGCCATTGCAGCGGTATCAGCGGAGAGAGGAACACGAGCACCGTAAGCAGCCCTACGGCAATCGCCCAGTTGCGCCACAGACCGAAAATCGCGGCGGTCATTCCTTCCAGGCGTTGTTGTGATCGAAACATATTCTGTCGGAAAAATCTTTATAGAACCCTGAGGCGCAGGTTACGCGGCCTCAGAGATTCTGCTTGAAATAGTCCAGCATGCGGCCATAGACCAGGGCGCGGGCCTCGCAGCCGTTGATCGAATGGTTCATACCGGGGAACAGGAACATATCGGCATACCGGTGGGATGCCTGCAGGGCGCTGACATATTCCATCGTGTTGGCAAGATGGACGTTGTCGTCGGCCGTGCCCGACATTAATAACAACCGACAATTCATTTTGTCGGTGAAGTTAACCGGCGCGCTCTCCTCGTAGCCCCGCTCGTTCTCCTGCGGGGTCAGCATAAAGCGCTCAGCGTAAACGGTATCGTAGAAGCGCCAGGAGGTGACGGGAGCGATCGCGACAGCCGCTTTATACGGGTTGGCCGTGGCCTGGACGGCCATCAGGGTCTCGTAACCGCCGTAGCTCCAGCCGGCGATTCCGATTCTCGACGGGTCGGCGAACGGGAGGGAGGCGGCGTATTTCGCAGCCGCGATCTGGTCGATGGTCTCGAAATGGCCGAGACGCTTGTAAACCACGTCGCGGAAGGCCGCGCCTCTTGCGCCGGTGCCGCGCCCGTCGACGCATACGACGGCGAATCCGGCCTCAGCGGCGGCGTAATAGTCCCAGTCCATGCGCCAGCGGTTCACTACCTCCTGCGAGCCGGGGCCGCTGTACTGCCACATTATGACAGGGGCTCTCCCCGATACTCCCGCGGGGCGAATCAAATAACCGTTCAGGGTTGTTCCGTCGGGGTTCGACATGGTGAAAAATTCCTTTTTGGGGAGCCCCTTGTAGCGGGAAGCGTACGCCGCGTTGTCCTCTAAGGTCCTGACGGCCTTCCCTTTGGCGTTGTAAAGGGTGTAGACAGGCGGAGTATCAGCCGAGGAGTAGTTGATCGTAAGGAAGTTGGCGGCGGGAGCAAGGGTAGCGGAAGCCCAACCGTCGGCGGGGGTGAGGTCCTCGGCCTTTTTCCCCTGGCGGTCAACGCGGGTTACAACCCTGTTGGCTGCCGCCGGAGTAGCCGGGGATGCGGACGGGCGGGGCACAGACTGATAATAACGGTTCCCCTGGGCGTCAGCGCCATAGTAAGCCGTTACATCATAATCGCCCGAAGTAACCTGGCGCAGGAGCTGCCCCTCGTAGCTGTAAATATAGAGGTGGCTCCAGCCGGAGCGCTCTGAGAGGATGGCGATTCCGTCATCCTCAAGCACGAGCTCCTCGTAGACAGCCGGATCGAGCCACGCTTTGGACTCCTCGACGAGCAGCGAGCGGCTGACGGTCGACTTCGGGTTGACGGAATACAGCTCCATCCGGTTCTGCGCCCGGTTGAGCGTGCTGACAATCAGACGTTCCGGCGAGTTGCCGAACTCTATGCGGGGAATGTATTCAATCTGCGGGTCCTTGAACGGAATGGCCTTGACCTTGCGGGTCTCTACGTCGTAGCTGTGGAGCGTGACGGTCGAGTTCTTCTCCCCGGCGACAGGGTATTTGTAGCTGAAAGTGCCGGGATAATACTCATACTGGTCCTGCGGCTCGCACCACCCGCGGTAGAGGGGGAAAGAATAGGTCGGAACCTCGGTCTCGTCATAGCGCAGGTAGCAGAGGGTCTGGGAGTCAGGCGACCAGGCCATTGAACATGAGGTCGAGAACTCCTCCTCGTAGGTCCAGTCGGGTATGCCGTTGATGATTTTTCCGGGAGCGCCGTCTGTCGTCACCTCTACCTCGGTGTTGTAGTCCCACTTGCGGACATGCACGTTGTTGTCAACCACGAACGCCACCATCCTGCCGTCGGGCGAGAAGACCGGCGACTGCTGCATGCCGCCGTTCAGTCCCAGCGGGCGCAGGATGTTGCGCTTGATTTCAAATATGTAGTAGGGAGCCTTGAACGAGCGGCGGTAGACAGGCTGCTTATCGCCGCAAAGGAGTAGTTTCGAGCCGTCGGGCGAGAGGGTGAACTCGGTTACGCGGCTCATCGTCGCCTCGCGGGTATGGGTGGCGTCAAACACCACCTCCAGCTCCTTGCCGGAGGCTGTGTCGTAGCGGCGCACCTTTACGCCGTCGCTGTCGAGCAGCAGGTAGCTAAGGCCGTCAGGCATGTAAACGAAACTCTTCGGGGCCTCCGGCTTGTTGGAGGGGTAGACATATTTTGCCAAAGCGTCGACATTGATGCTTTGCGCTCCGGCCGCGGCGCAGCCGGCGGCGAGAAGCAGGGAGGCGGTCAGTTGCCTTAGATTCATTTTTATAATAAGATGTGTCGTTGTTTGATTTCAGGGATTCTTAGAGATTGTCTAAAAATCTTTAGACGGTCTCTTACCAGAGCAGCATCTGGGCGGGGGATTCGGGGGGCTGCCGGCGCGTCGGTTCCTGGTAGCCGAACTCGTTTGCCGCGGCGGCCGCGTCGGCCTCGGCCTTCGCTTTCCTGGAGGCGGGAGGGGTCGCGATCAGCCAGTTTGTACTGTCGAGACTTTCGTCGATTGCCGAAATCTTAGGCTTCTCGGCCTCTTTTTTTGACTCCTTCCGGGTGCGCTGGCGGCGCGGCTTCAGTTCGGGGGCCGGTTCAGGAATGATGTCTGTCACAGCGGGGTGGATCGTGCCGCCGCGAACACCGTTGAAGTCGGAGAAATCGCTGAACAGTTCCGGTTCGCCACCTTCTGCCAGGCCGGGAGCCGCCGGAGACTCGGCGGGAGCGGGCACAGGAGTGACCTCGGCTGTAGCGGACGCATACTCCGCCGGGGGCTCCGCCGTTCCGACAACGGGTTCGGCCGGCGCTGCGGGTTCCGGCTCGGCGACAGGGAGATTTTTCAGTCTGTCGATTTCCGAACGGAGAAGAGCCTCGCTCTGCGCCTGATGGTGGAGGTTGGTTTCGATTGTCTTTCGGAGGGAGTCGGTCAGGTCTTCGAGACGTCTCCGCTCCTCCTCGGCCTGTTCGAGCCGGGCGTCGCGCTGCGCGAGGGCCGTGTTCTTGCGGCGCACGTCGGCCCGCAGGTCCTCCAGGAGCGCCTCGCTCTCTTTCGCGGCGTCTTTGAGGGACGCGATTTCGCTGTCAGTGGCGATTTTGTCCTGTTCAAGCTGCTGAAGCTGCTCGCGGACCTCCTGCACGACCTTGAGCTGCTGTCGGGCCTTCCCGAGCTGCCCGCGGAGCTCTTCCGCCTGAGTCCTGGCGGCGTCAGCGTCGCTCCGCAACTGGGCGGCCAGAGCCTTAGATTCAGCAAGTTCGGCAGAGACATCGGAAACGCGCCCGTTGACTTCGGCGAGCCGGGCGGTAGCCTCCTCGGCGCGGGTGGCAGCCTCCCTGGCGCGCGTCTGCAGGTCGTTGACCATCGCCTGGGAGAGTTCGTGGGTGGCCGCGGCCTGGTCCGCGCCCTCGCTGAGCTGTTCGAGCCGCGCCTTCTGTTCGTCGGCCTCAGCTTTCAGCTTTTCGATTTCGGCTTTCAGTGCGGCTATTTCGGCCGTCTTGGCGTTCAGCTCCTCGCGGGCCTCGTCGGAATCGCGCTCCTGCACGGAACATATACGGAGCTTGTTGACCAGGCTCTTGTTCTCGAGAAGATACTGCTCGTTCTCGGCCTGGAGGGAGTCGACCTGCTTCTCGAGGTCGTGGACCCGCTCGCTGAGAGCGCGCTTCTGCCTCTCGGCGCTAAGCTGCTGTTTCTTGGCCTCAGCGCCGTCCTCCTCTCCCTTACGCAGCTTCTCGCGGAGGGTTTCGAACTGGCCGTCGAGAGCGTTCTTTTCCCTGGCCCAGCGGTCGTCGTAACTGCGGCGGGCGCGCCGTTCGAGCTCCGACATATACTGCTTAACACCGTCGTCAAGCGCGTTCAGCAGGTATTTCTCCTGTTCCAGAGGGTCGATCGCGGAGGATATGAAGGCGGGCAGCGACTCATTGATTATCTTGACGGCATGGCGGAAAATCAACTGGCGCACGGCTTCCTCGTCCGCGGCATCATCCCCTGGGGGGTCGGCCGGAGCGACCACTTCCGCTTCCTCCGCATCGGCTGCCGCCTCGGCGGGGATGGCGGCCTGTTGCGGGACAGCCGCCATCCGCTCCTTCAACGGGGTCACGGTAGCGTCAATCCCCTCGGGGAAATCATCCTCGAACTCCTCGGTATCGAAGCCGAACGCTCGTTTTATCGACTTGAAAAAGGCCATATATGTTCCTAAATAGATTGGTATTATCTGTAAGCAACCCGGAGGAGCCGCCGCGAAACACGGCACACGCCACCTTATCCGACAAAATTAGCAAAAAACCGCGACCCGCGGGCCATCCTGCCCCCAAAAATCGCCGAGGCGGCGAATATAAGCATCTTGCCGGCTTTTTTGCCGGCGGCACACTCCGCGGCAAGGGAGGGGGAAAAGCCGACGCGAAAGGATTTCCGGAAGAAGCCGCGCAAAAAAGTTGGCGAAATATTTGGCAGTCTCGCGAGAACTCCCTACCTTTGCATCGCTTTTGGGAACGAGGGGCGCTTAGCTCAGCTGGTTCAGAGCGTCTGCCTTACAAGCAGAGGGTCGGGGG
>CALBWF010000026.1:0-6898 GCA_937969265.1 uncultured Porphyromonadaceae bacterium | reverse complement strand
AGCCGAGGGCCGTAGCATCGTAATAATAGACCACGGTCTTGTTACGGTGCGCGGCGTAATAGCGGCAGAAGTCCTCGACGAGAGCCGGTATCTTGCGGTCGAACTTGACGTAGAAGCTCTTGATGACATTGAGGCGGCGGTCGCGCGGCTGACCGGCGACAATCCAGTTGATATTGGCGTTGTAGTCCATGCCTATGCAGATTGGCGCGTCGGGGTCAACGTCCTTGTCGGCGCGAGCGTCGAGCGTCGAGAAGTCATAATCGTAGCCGAGGGTGTCGAGGTATTGATTATCGTTGGCGTCGTATTTATGCCCCTCACGCATCGAGGAATAGAAACCATCCTTTGCAATTCCGATCCTCTGACACAGGATAGAGGTTTGGAAGGTCAAAGGAGTAAGGTCGCGCTTCATCTGCTTAATGTAGTTCTCGCCGAGAAGCTGCAAGTTCTCGATTGAGGAATACTCGCGGTAATAGACCGCGACGGAGCGCATCTTGTTCAGGTCGCGGTCGAGTCTGCGCAGATAGCCTTTGAGATATGGCGGCACGGCCTCGCCTTTGGAGTTGAGAGCGCGGATGCGCTCTTTGGTGCGCCATATCTCATAGACCGTGGCCTCGATGGTTGCTATCAGCTCCGAGTCCATCTTGTCGCGGTAATGGAGGAACCAACTGCCCTTTTGGGTCTGCGGCATATCGCTCAATATCATAATTGAGTGATTGAAGGAGTGCTTTCCAAAGTACGACTTAATGCCGCCGTTGGCAGGTAGTGTTTCGTCCTTAAGTTTGGCGTAGTCGATAAACTTGGCCTCGTCGACAAGCAGCCACGAGAGCGTTAGCGAGTTGGAGCTGCCGGGGCGGTCCTGGCTGATGATTACAGCCACAGAGCCGTTGTAGAAAGATATGACGTGTTCATAATCTTTCGGGTCGATGATTGGTTGCCGGAAGGACTTCGGCGGTTTCCTCCCCACCACATAGTGTATGCCCTCGATGAAGCCCCAGCGTTTCCATGCGGCGAGCAGTCCCGGAATGGTATTTGTCAATCCGTGCTTGAAGGTCGGCACGACGATGCCGCCAGTAGAACCGGGCATACGCTGCATATTGCGAAGAACAAACGGAGCAGCGATGCTGTCCGTTTTGCCGGTGCGTCGCCCAGCGACGATAACGGTAGTGTTAGCGCCGATTAACTGAGTTAATCGCTGCGGCTTGTTAAAGTAAACTCGTTTACGCTCTGAGGTGTTCATAATGATAGCAAGGACTGTGGAAAGCCGAAAATGGAAGGACGCAATGATGCTCCGGGCGACTCTCAATTCTGAGGGTCGCCATTTTCATTTATATTGGGGTCAGGGAAAAGCGAGTCAAATTCGAGGTCGACTTCCTCGAACTCGACATCTTCAATGTCGATGGTTTCACGGCGATATTTCTCAATCATGGCAGAGATTTTATCGGCGAGATTGGGAATAGGCTCGATGCCGAGGACACGCGGATCATCGGTGGCCGTGAACGGTTGCACGAGGATTTGGTCGAGCGGTATGGCCTGTTCGTCTTCGAGGTCAACGCGGTTGAGCTTGCCGTAGGCAGTAGCGGCGCGTTCCATCGTCTTGCTGTCCTTTCGCTTCTCGGCCATCTTGTATGTGGCGATAAGCATTTCATTTGTGCGCCAACGGTGGAAGTCGCGCGAGGCGGAGCCGAGCATAGGCAGGAGCGACTTCACCACGGCAAGGTCGGAATATGCCGTTGTGCGGTGTATTCCGTGGCGTTGGCACACTTCGGCGACAAACTCGCGGTCTGTACCGTCGGGGTTGGCGATGAACCAGTTATACATCTCGCGGACGCGCAGCACTTTCTCGACAATTTGGCCGGGATAACGCTCGCGCAACTCTACCTCTTTGGTAAAGAGTTCAGCGCGGCAAACTTCGATGGCGTTGGGATAACTCATGGCGGCTACTCGTCATCCTCCATGTCGAGAAGATTGCGGTGGGCGTTTTCGATGGCAAGCGGAGAGCCAACCTGCGCAAGCATCATTTCCTGGGAATGGAGCTTGACCTTAGAGGCGGCTTTGCCTCGGCGGTAGGCTTTCGACACGTCCGTACTTCGGTCGGCGATGTCGGAGCGCAGCACATCAGCCGGAATATCGAGTATTACGGCGATGTCTGAAATTTTGAGGTAGATTGAGGCGAACTTTTCAATCTGCTGCAAGTCGTTCTCTGAATAGGTCATGAAGGGGTACTGAATGGTTAGTGATAAGGTCGTTGACCTGCGCATGGAGATTAGCAAAAATCTCCGGCGAAGTCGAGATGAAAGCGGACTCGTGGCGGTTGCCGCGAGTGAGGTTCTGCGAGGTGATAACGCTGACCGTGTCGCCGCGCTCGGATTTCACCAACAAAATCTTGCTGTGGTTGTCAGCAAGATATGTACGCTCGATTACTTGGGTGATGAACGCCCAAAGTTTGAGCGTCTTGTTGGTCGCCTTGTGGTCGAGCACAAGGTTAATCCGGCTCACGCGCTTATCCTTTGTGATGAAGAATAAGCGGCGAAGAAACTCCTCGGAGATGGAGAAGGAAGTCTGCCAGACTTCGGCGACACCGACCTGCGACAAAATCCATTCGAGAATGTCAGCCACTTGCACGGCATTACTCAGATAAGCCTGAAATGGATTATCCGAGAGTGGCCGGAGGATTTGGTCTATCGAGGCGGTGCGCTTCATTTCTTCCTGGTTTTGCTACCGGTGGCGGAGCGTTTGCCTTTCGGCGATCGCGAGGGAGCGGCATCGGGGCCGGGAGCCACATATCGGTCATAAGCCTCCCAGTTGGCATGAAGTTTCTTGTCGAGCGATATAAGTTCTTTGAGGAACGGATAGCGCTCGGAGTCCGGGCAGGTCGCGTTTTCAAGCGAGAGCGAGCGGAGGCGCAGATGCAGCTCGCGCATACGTTGGAGAAGCGAAAGGTTCTCAACGTACTTCGCCTTGATTTCATCGGGCAGCGTGTCGTGGTCGGCACGTTTGCCTTTGGCCGGAGCTTCGTCTGCGGAGGCGGCGAGCGGGATATGCTCGGCCACAATGGATTCGACCTGCGCTGCCATTTCCTCGACCTGCGCATGGGTCAGGGCTTGAACGCGGAAGTTGTAATACTTTTGAAGCTGATAGTCCACCACATCGTGGCGGCGGTCAATCTGCGAGATTATGTTACGGTACATAATCTGATTGCCCGACAGCTTCAAAAGGTAAAGAGCGCCGACGGAATAGTCGCGCTCGTCTTCGGGCGTTTCAAGCCACTGGCGTATCTGTTCAGTAAATTTGTGGTCCATAAGAGCGTAAGCGATTTGGTTTCCACAAAATTACTTCCTCAATCATAGCCGATAAAAGACGGAAAATTCGTAACTTTGTGCATTATTGATAGAGAGAATGAAATGAAAAACTTATTACTTATATTCCTCGTAATATGTGCGTCGATATTTTGCTATGCAAATATCGAAAAGTATTATATCCGCAATATAGAAATATCCAAAGAGGAATATGTGGCTATTGACAGTGCGTTGTTAAGAGCCAAAGAGATATGGACTAACGGCGATACGATAAAATATATTGTAGAACCTAATATCTATTCGCGAATAGATTCCATTTCAACGCCCGGTAGAGTTATAATTGTGCCAAAGTCAGAACGAGAAATCGCAGAAATTGACTCAATATTAAACTCGAATAGAACTGAATCGGCAAAATTAAAAGTTGGAGATAAAATCCCCGACTTTACGTTTTATGATTATATGTTTCAGGAACGTATGCCATGGAGTTACAGCGATTTACTCGAAGGAAATGTCATATTATTAAATTTTTGGGCTACGTGGTGTGGCCCGTGTGTAGAGGAACTAAAACCCGAACATCTTCCATCGATATTGGAAGAGTTCAAAGAATATGACAATTTTGTATTTCTGCCAGTTAGTGTAAATCACAATAACCAAGAGCTTCTTGATTTCTTCCAATCGCAAAGAGGAAAGAAGTTGGATTGGTTGGAATACAAGACTGCATGGGATAAGAACGGTGAGTTTGCATCAGCCCTTTCTAATGGGGGTATCCCGCTTACTGTCCTAATCGATAAGGATGGAATAATACGCTTGAATGAAGCAGGAGCCTTTTTGACCGAAGAATCAAAGGTAAGGTTAAGAAGCAAAATTAAAGAATTACTTCGTTAGAGTTTGTTGTTTATGCCTGTGAAGAAAACAAGGTTTTTCTGTAACGGCATGAGAAGATTTCGCATTGAGATCATCGTGGCACCGGTGGTAACAAAATCGTCGAACACGATTATGTTACTCTCCTTTGGTGGCTCTGCCCCAAAGGTGAACACCGCGCCAACACGATGCTTCGAGTGGCACTCGGCAATATCTTCGTAGAAGGGTATGCCGAGCAGTTCTGCGAGCCGGGCAGAAATGAGCGAGGCAAAATTTCTGACCTTGTGGCGACGCTTGGGCGAGGTAACGATGCACCAGTCGCCGTTGGAGAGCGAGTTGCCGAGAATCTGACCGACGAGCTTTGCGACGTTGGTAGCAAAAAACTCCACCATATCGGGGTCGCTTTTAATGTCGGTCAGCGTCCGGCCATAGAGCGACTTTTTCCAGAGCGAGATAATTCCGAACTGCGGATTGCGGTATGAAATTCGCACCTTGTTTGGTGCGAAGTCGCAACGGGCTTCGGCCTGTTGCACGTCTTTCCATGCCGCCCGCTTCTTCTCGGCGAAAAGGTCTTTGCTTTGAGCCGAGGGAACAAAAGAAGCGTCGAGGTCAGGAACATCAAGCGAAGGCACTTCGATGTCTTTCAACACTTCGTCCAACGCTATTGCTCCCTCCCTGACGCTTCTGTTCGGTTTCATGCTCACGCAGCTTTGCCGGAGCAGTCGATGTCGCCGTCCTCTGTTTCGAGCGTACCGACAAAGAAGGGCGCAGGCACTTCGTCGGTAGCCTCGACGTTGATAGTGGTCGAGGTTGTGCCGGTGGCACCCTGACCGAGGTCTTGGGCGACAGTCGCCTTTGTAGTCCACTTGTCGTTGCCGAGCACGCGGAAATTGCCTTTCATGTCCTCCACGACAAAAACGTTGTCGGTGTTGTTGATGTAGGCAGCGGCGGCGGTGGCCTCCGCTCCTACGCCGGGGTGGACGGCGACGAGCTTGTTAAGCTGCGTCTGCGAGGGCAGCTCGCCCTGCGCCTCGGAAGTAAGCTGCGACTTGTCGGGGAGGATGTCGATATACTTCCACTTCGCATCGGCGGCGAGTGTGAACGAGCCGGTCAGGACTGCGGACGTTGCGCGTCCCAGTTCATCGCGCGGCAACTGCGGGAAGCCGACGATGAACGACTTGGCGAGGAAGTATATGCGGCGTTTCACACCGGGCAGCTCGGGGGTGCCCTGGCACCACCCGAGCGATTTCTGAATTGATGTGCAAACTTTTGCCATAGCGATAGCGGATTAGACGGTTATTTCGATGGTCTTGAAGCGGCGCTTGTCGATGATCTCGAACTGGACGCCGAAGAACATGGTGGCGATGTACGACAGGATGAAGGGAGCGTACTCCTTGACCATGACGTTCTCGACGTCGCCCATCTGGTCGTAGCCCACGAGCATATTGCCTTTGGTGGTGACGTGCATGAACTTCGACCCGGCCTTGTTGTAGAGGGGGCAGAACTTCAGCTTGCCGTTCGACCCCTCGACGGCACCCTGTCCGTACTGGGTGTTGTAAGATATGCCCCCATGGGTGAGCAGATAGCCTTCGTTGTACTTGTCGACGAAGTCCTGCGAACAATACAGGTATAGATCCTGCGAGCGCAGACGCGGGTCGAGCGAGAAAAGAATCTCCTTTGCGATGTCAACGGCGTTGGCCGGAGTAATCGCATCGGTGAATTTCATGTAGTTGCCCTCCTCGGCGGCGATGGCACCGGCGGCTATTTCCTTTTCGGTGATGGTGTCGAAGCCGTCGAACAGGTCGGCGGTGGTGTTACCGGCGGCGTTGCGTCTGCCGTTCCAGACTGCATCGTTAAGATGCTCGGAAAGGTTCTTGGCTATACGGGCGAGGACGTGGCGGGCGGTGGGCGTAGTCATCTGACCGTCGCCCTTTGTGGCACCGGTGCCGAGAAGCGTAGAGATAGCCGAGTTAGGCTCGAAGTTGGCTACGACGGAGCCAAAGAACGTTTCGAGGTCTCGGAACTCGATGCCGAGGTTGTAGTCCACGGCACGTTGGGGATTATAGGGAGCGAACTGTGCGTCGCCTGTGAGGTTGCCGACGCGCTCCTTGTATCGGATGCCGGGGCGGCCAGTCATATACTGGAGCGTGTCGCCGATACCGATAATGGGGAGCATAAGGAGGTCGGCGCGATACTTCACGGCGGCTTCCTGATACTCCTGAAGTGTGAATGTTAATTTACCTGCCATTGTGGTATGGAGAGTTTAGGGTTAGACTTCGTTGTAGAGGGCGCGGGCCGAGTTGAAAGTTTCAACAAAGGCCTCGACATCGTTTTTGGGAGCGGGTTCGCCGGGCTTGTTGTCCTCGACAACCTGCTTCGACGGCTCCGCCGGAGTCTTGTCGAGTTTGGCCTGAAGGTCCGCGATAGTCTGCTTCTGCTCGTTGCACAGGCGGTCTTTCTCGGCGAGCGCGTCTTCTATGGCGTCGAGCTGCGCCACTGTAACCGTAGCTGCACCGTCCTTGACGGTCAGCGGTTTGTCGGCGAGGATAGCCGACAAGAAAGTGTAAGTCTTTATCATTGCGTTGGTAATGGGATTGGTGGATGGTTTGAAGAAGGAAGTCAGGGCGGCGAGGAAGCGAGAAAACGCACTGTCCTTGTCGACCTCGGCGATGGGGATGTTCGGTATCGGCATACCGGCATTTGCCATAGCGGAAGCGAGCGCGTCGGTGAGCTTCGGGGCC
>CALBWF010000025.1:0-50577 GCA_937969265.1 uncultured Porphyromonadaceae bacterium | reverse complement strand
GAAAGAGTTTACGATAATCAGTTGACGCTCTTTTGATTATTTTCGTCGAACTCACATTAACTTATGGTTTACTGAATAAAATATGCTTTATTTTATTCAACACAGTGGTCTAATCACGCTGTAATGGTATATTTTCGAGCGGGCGCGCTATTGCGAGCCGGTGGGTGTGTTACTCGGCGGGGTCGGGAAACCAGCCGAGTTGGGTAAGGCCTATCCAGAATCTGACTTTGGCGTCGGCGGGGAGCTTCCGTACGAGAATCGCGAAGCGGGTTAACGAGGTTTTGTCGGTATCAATGCTTGTGTCAGAAGAGGTACCGATATTGACATACCAGTTATAGCTGTTTTCCTTTGTGTCGCGATAATATGTGTTCGAATATGTGTCTATTGTGTAGTCGTGCAACACATACTTGATTAGGAGGGTGCTCTCGTTGAAGTTGATTTTACGATAGGCGTCGCTGAACCCTATGGGGTCTTGCGGCAGTTCGGCAACGGTGGTTATAACGTGGTCGTTATTCGCAAGATGGATAAGTTCCCGTTTCTGCTCTTCGCTTAAGTCGTCTGTGTTAAATTCGACTGAGGCCGGCAGATATGTTTTAGAAATCGGCAATGAGACTTCCAAAGGGGGCTCGTCATTATTGCCGCACGAGCAGAGCAACAGGCCCAAAGATAGAAAGAGAAGAGTTAAGTATTTCATCGTTATACGGTTTCCTATGGGGCTATAACGAGGGAACACTTTCGGTTATTGCCTTCCATGTTGCCTGTTTACATTCTGATGACCCTATAATCGGTAGCTTGTTTGTGAGGATAGTGGTGCGTTGATAAATATTTTTGTTAAATTCGCAGGAGGAAATATCTGATTAATTTACCGCTTAGTATTTTTGAGAAGTTATGGGAGAGAATGCGGTTGTCGTGACGCGGAGGTATGAGGCGCCGTGCGGGGTGCTGTTGCTCGGGTCGTACGGGGACAGGCTGTGTCTTTGCGACTGGGAGACCGGGGGGAACCGGGAACGGGTCAGGAACAGGCTCAGGCGCAGACTGGGCGCGGAGTTTGCCGAGGGGGTGTCGCCAGTGACGGAAATGGCGGCAGGGGAGCTTGACGAGTATTTCGCGGGGAGGCGGCGGGAGTTCGACGTGCCGCTGCTGTTCGTCGGCACCGACTTCCAGGAAACGGTATGGGAGGCGTTGAGGGGGATTCCTTGCGGCGAGACAGTCTCCTATGCGGAGCTGGCGCGGCGAATCGGCAGGCCGAACGCAGTCCGGGCGGTCGCTAACGCTAACGGGGCCAACGCGGTTTCCATCTTCGCGCCATGCCACCGGGTAATCGGCAGCGACCGCTCGCTGACGGGCTACGCCGGGGGCCTGGCTGCGAAGGAGTATCTGACGCGGCTGGAAAAATCCGGTCAAGCCGATTGTCCGCGTGTTAGGGGATGAGTGTGGCGGGTAGCGAAGAGTATGTCCTGGATTTCACGCGAGGGTCAATAGTCGGCCTCGACGGTGATGGCGGAGGAAACCGGGGTCTTCGGAAGGGTTATTGTCAGGCATTTGTCTTCCGGGGCGTAGTTCCATGAGCCTCGGGGTGCTTCGTTGCCGTCGAGCCTTACAGAGCGGGGCTCGGAGGCGTTGAAGACGCGGAGGGTCCATTGGCGTTCCCGCGGTGCTCCGGGGTAGGAACCCTCGCGCGGGGATATTACATAACGCCCGGTCGTTCCGGCGGCGGTATGGGAGAAGGGTGTCCTGGCGAACACTTTCGCGTAGTCGCTGTTGTCCCCGGCGTCCTCGTAGAGCGAGCCGGAGCCTTCGGCCCCCGCGACTATGTTCAGAATCATTTCCGCCGGGCGTTCGGTCACGTTCTTAACGGTCGGGGGATTATAGGGAATCATCGCTCCCTGCCGGAAGAAATAGGGAATCTGTTCGGCGGTGAACTCCATCTCTCTGACACACGGCCCCTGGATCAGTTCGCCGGTCGAGACGCTCCACCATCCCCCTTCCGGGAACCAGATTTTCTTCACGGCTCTTTTCCCGTCAGGAGCCGCTTCGGTCACGGGGGCTACCAGGATGTCGTCGCCGAAGAAATATTCTCCCTCGTAGGCGTAGGCCTCTTCCGCTTCGGGATACTCGTAATAGAGCGGGCGGCAGATCCCGATTCCGGTGTCATATGTCTCGCGGGCCATGGTGTAGATGTAAGGGAAGAGCGCGTAGCGTAGCCTGACGGCCTCGAGCATCGTAGGGAAGTTGGCGAACTTCCACATCCGGCGTTCTATGCGGTCGTCCTTTGTGGCGTGGGTGCGGAATATCGGGGTGAAAACTCCGAACTGGATCCAGCGCAGTACAAGCTCCGGGTCGTTGACGGTCTGCTCGTCGGTGAAGGCGTGCCCCCCGAGGTCGTGCCCCCAGAAGGCGTAGCCGACGTTTGACGCTGTGGCTGTGAAATACGGCTGGAAGGCGAGAGTCGGGAAATTAATCAGGGCGTCGCCCGAGAAGCCAATCTGGTAGCGGTGGCTCCCGAGACCTCCCCAGCGGTGGAAGATTACGGGACGTCGGTCAGGCCGGTTCTTTGCCATATCGTTGAAGAACACGTGGTTGCACCAGAATGTCTCCCCAAGCCCCGGTGTCGAGTCGCTCAGGAGGTGCTGCTGCCAGTCGAGCCACCAGAAATCAACCCCCTCTCGCTCGTGGTCGCGGATTACGCGGTTGAAAAACGATGTCGCGAAGTCGGGGTAGTCGAGGTTCCATCCGATTGTGCCGTCGGTATCGAACTTGCCTCCCAGGTCGCGCTTCATGGCGTCATAGTAGCCGGGCGACTCTACGGAGTTTACGCCGTCGGCGGGATGCAGGTTTAGGGCGATTTTGAAATTCCTGTCGTGGATTTCCCCGAGGAGCTTTTCCGGTTCGGGTATGAGGTTCGTGTTCCAGGACCATCCTGTCCACCCCCCGATTCCGGCCGAGCCGCACGAGCTGTCGCCGTTCCAGTGCCAGTCCATGTCGAGAATCATTACATCGGCCGGGATTCCGTTGTCAGCCAGGTCGTTCATAATCTGCCGGTAGTCGTCGGCGGAGTATGAGGCGTATTTGCTGTACCAGTAGCCGAACACATAGTCGGGAGGGAGGGGAATCCTGCCGGCCACTTTCGTGAAATCGCCGACAGCCTTCTTGTAGTCGGAGCCATAGCCCAGAAGATAGGTGTCCATCGCGGCGGTGTCGGCCCGCTCGCCCCACCATTTGAAGCCCGCGGCGGCATTATCCTCCAGCGGGAAGGAACGGCTCCCGTCGGCCCTCCGGGCGCTCCAGGAGTCGTCGATTACAGCCCAGCCGGAGCGGGAAATCACTCCGTCCTCCATTTCGGCCCGCTTGTTGTCGCCGTTGCTCCCGTCGAGGGTACGGCAGGTCCCTTTGAGGTTCAGAGGGTCGGGCTTCCCGGGGTACCAGGTTACCGGTTTCCCGCCGTTGGTCATCTCGACGGTAAGATTCCGGGGGGACGCGGGGATGGTCCGCGGGTCGGTCCCTTTGCGGTATCTGAGGGTCAGGCGGTCGGTTGTGAGTGTGAGAAACTCCCCGTCGTCAGATGTCTCGAAGCGCGGTACGGCTCCGAGGTCGCGGTTCTGGATGGCGAAAGTCGGGCGGTCCTCGAAAACGCCCTTGTCGCTGTATTCGATTCTGACCATTTCTGGAGTCAGCACGGTGAAACGGGCGTTCCCGTCGGTCACTACCGCCTCGGAGGGGGCTACCGGTCCCGAGGCCCCCAGGGCAATCGCCGCCGACAGCGACAGGGCGCCGAGCGCCATTCGCAAAATATTCCCCCGCAGGGGAGTTCTCGCAATCAGGTCAGTCTTCATAATCGTATGGTTGTTAGATTCGGCAGACGCGGCTTCGCGCCTTTCTTTATCGCGAAGATACGAACGCTGTCCGACGCTACCAATACGATATATGGAAAAAGTAGCGTCTGTACGGCGCTACTTTTCTGATGGTTAAAGCGTTGCTTGGAGAACGGACTCCGAAATTGGTAGAGCGGGCTCAGTCGGTTTCCAGTTCGATGATGTAGTCGATGGTGTCTGCGGGGCGGCTGGGGAGGGTCATTCTGATACCCCCCTCTTTGTTTGCCGTGAATTTAACAGGGGTCTTGTCGGCGTAGGCGAAGGCTTTCCTTGCCTTGCGCGCGAGCGGGAGGTCTATTTCGGTGGCGCCGTCGGAGAGGACGTGGACGAAAAGGCGGTTTCCGAGCCGCGTGGTTGTGCCCCATTCCCTGGCGGGGAAATCCCCGGCGGAGGTGCCGTAGATAGTTTCGCCGTTGGCTCTCATCCATGCGCCGATTTCTTTCAGGCGATCAAGGGAGGCCGCGGGCAGTTGGCCGTTGGGTTGCGGGCCGATGTTAAGGAGGAGGTTGGCTCCCATTCCGGCGGCCTTTACAAGGTAATGGATCAGCTCCTTTGAGGATTTATAGTCCTGGTCGATGATTTTATAGCCCCACATCCCGTTCATCGTGTTGCATGTTTCCAGCGGCAGGGAGCCGATTCCCTGCCCTGAAAGTCCCGCTGTGTTCTGGCCGGGGAGGTCACGCTCGAAAATTTGGATGTCCTCTCCCTCGATAGGTTCCTGGTGATGGTTGTTGGCTACCATGCAGGAGGGCTGGAGCGAGTGAATAAGATTGTATTGTCCCGGAAGCTGCCAGTCGAAGTTGCGGGTTTCCCTGTTGTTTTGGTCCCACCATCCGTCGAACCATATAGCCCTTACCGGGCCGTAGTCCGTAAGCAGTTCGGTCAACTGGCGGTTCATAAAGTCGTAGTAATGAGGATAGTCGGCTCGGAGGGAGTCCTTGCCGGTGTGTCTGCCGGTGCGTCCGAGGGGATAGTCGTCGCGGCCCCAGTCGATATGGGAGTAGTAGAGGTGGAGGTGGATACCCTGCCGCTGACATTCGTCGGAAAGTTCTTTCAGAACGTCGCGTTTGAAGGGGGTCGCGTCGACGATGTTGTAGTCCGATTGTTCGGTGTCCCACATCGAGAACCCGTCGTGATGGCGAGAGGTGAAGGTGATATATCTCGCACCGGAATCCTTGATCGCGCTAACCCATTCCGCGGCGTCGAAGTCGGCGGGATAGAAGGCGCGGGCGGCCTTGGCGTATTCTTCCTGCCTGACGCCGGAGTTCAGGTACCATTCCCCCTGGGCGAAGAGGCTGTAAATGCCCCAGTGGATGAAGATGCCGAACCTGTCGGCCGCGAACTGTTGCTGCGACGCTTTGATTTCCGGGGAGGGCTGGTAGGACTGCGCCATACCCGCCATAAAGACCGCCGCCGCGCAGAGGGCTAAGAGACACTTCTTCATTTTACGGTTATGATTGGTTCCTTAGCGCGAATATATGGGAAAGGAATGGATTATGCAAACAGGAGGCAACGGGTATGGGGTCGGAGCGGTGCCTGTTCAGATAGCTCTTCTGGCGGCGGCAATTTGATGTCAGTAGGAGGAGGGATAACGGGCGGTAAGGATAGTGGCGTTGCCGTTCAGCTCAATGGTGTCGAGGATGGCGGGGAGCAGGAGCGAGTGGCCGCGGTGGAGGTCTGTTGTGCCCCCTGGATAGGTGAGGGTCGCGCTGCCGTCAACGCACATCAGGATAGTGAACGAGCCCGGGTCGAAGCGTAACGGGGTCGGCGCGTCGATTACCAGCCTGCTGACGGTGAAATGGCCGCAAGAGGCGATTTCCTCCAGACCGCGCGCTTCGCCAGGGTGGGTCGGGTCGGTCTCCGGCGACGTGTCGGAGAAGTTTATGGCCTCTTCGGCCAGGGCTGTGTGAAGCTCGCGCGGATTTCCGGCGGCGTCGCGGCGGTCGTAATCGTAGATTCGGTATGTTATGTCGCTCGACTGCTGTATTTCCGCGAGAAGTACTCCGGCTCCGATGGAGTGGACGCGCCCGGCGGGAAGGAAGAATACCTCCCCCTTGCGCGCGTGATAATTCGCGAGGATTTCCGGAAATGTATTGTCGGCGACCCCGCGCTCATATTCCGAGGGGGTGATGGGGCGCTTGAATCCGCTGTATATGTGTGCTCCGGGTTCGGAATCGATGATGTACCACATTTCGGTCTTCCCCGGAGTGCCGTTTCGGCGCATTGCGAGGGTGTCGTCGGGGTGAACCTGGACCGAGAGGTTGTCGGCCGCGTCAATCAGTTTTACAAGAATGGGAAATACGCGGCCGTGGCGCTCTACCACGTTGCTGCCGAGCAGTTCCTCGCCGAAAGACTCCGCGAGCTGCCCCAGCGTCATCCCGGCGTAGGGGCCTTCGGCCACTACGGACTCGCGTCCGGGAACGGCTGACACCTCCCAGCTTTCCCCGATTTTCTCCCCGCTGTCGGGAAGCCCTTTGTAACGGCAGAGCTGCGAACCGCCCCAGATTACGCTCTTGAGGTTCGGACGGAACGATATCGGTGCTTTTTCTATCATTTGTTCAGATTGAGGTTTCGGAAGAGTCGGACTCGGCGGCCGCGTCGAGTTCGGAGAGCGCGAAGGCGTACGCCCCGGCCGAAATAGCCTTGGAGGCGCCTAATTTGGAAATCGCGACCCCGATTCGCTTCATATTGTCGTATTCGACGGCGCGGTCGGTGCGGGGAACAGGAATCGAGCGGCGGTTGCCGCGGGCGAAAGCGGCGAACTCCGCCTCGTTGTCGAGGTCGAACACCTCCATCTGCACCCTCCTGACGCTGTCCCCTCCGAGGGTCGACAGGGAAGACCGCAGCACTTTCATCAGCGAGGGCATTATATGGTGGCGCGCGGCGGTAATTCCGCCTCCGAGCACTATTATGCCGTCGACGAGCTGCGCGGCCGTCGCGATAGCGTGTCCGGCGGTCTCGCCGAACTCCGCGAAGGCCTGGATGGCGCTTTCGCGGTTTCCGGGTCGGGTGCCGTCGGCGATTTCGCAGATGTCTTTCGGCTGCAGGCCATGCTCCGGGTTACCTGAATGTTCGCCGTAAATCCTGCGCACGGCGCGTATCGCCACCCCCTCCTCTACGATGATGTCAGGCCGTCCCTTGTGGGGGAGGCAGAAGGTCTCGACGCAGCAGTTGTCCCCGCGGTTGAGCTTCCCGTTGACAACCATCCCAACCCCGAATCCGGTACCGAAAGTGTAGCCCAGGAGGTTGCGGTAGCGCTTGTTGCTGTCGGCCTCCCGCAGCTTACAGTTGATTTCGGGGAGGACGCCGCAGAGCGCTTCGCCGAAAGCGAAAAGGTCGCCGTCGTTGTTGATGAAGACGGGGATTCCGAACTCGTTTTCCAGGAACGGCCCGAGCGCCACCCCGTTGCGGAACGAGGGGAAGTTCGGGAGGTATCCTCCGATGATGCCATTGGGGTAGTCCGCGGGTCCGGGGAAAGCGAAGCTGAGCGCCACGGGTTTCTCATCAAGTTTCGCGATTATTTCCCGAAAGCCTTTGACCATGGTTGCCAGGCATTTGTCGAGGTTTTCGGAGTGTGACGGGTATGTGACCGGTTCGGTTATGAACTCGCAGCCGCGCATCGCGCCGAAGACAAAGTTAGTGCCTCCGGCGTCGAGAGTGACCACGACGCGGTTGTCATTTTTATACATCTGTGAGGGTTTTAGAGGGTCAGCAGGCTATTTCAAAGGGTTTGGATGTATTCGAGCCATTCTTCCCAGGAAGAGCAGCCGTATGTTTCCTTTTCAGAGGAATACGTGATTGCGTAATGAATGGCGGTTTTGCCGGGCGCTCCGACCTCGAAGAGGAGGTTTTCAGGGTCGGAGGGCACCCCCTTGATGTATTCGGGTGGTACTTTAAGCCCCAGGGCGACCCGCTCTTTAGGGTAACGGGAGGCGTCGGGCTGCGGATGGTCCGCTCCCCAGGACGCGGCCACGCCTGTTTCCCGGCAGATGAACTGACGGTCGCCCGGCATCTTTTCAATACCGACGGCGAACGTTTCCCCGGCTTCCAAAGGACGGTTGAAGAATACGTCGACCAGCGCCTCTCGGTGGCCCGCGAGTATCGTGTACCGGAATACGGCGTCAAGCTCCGCGCCGCGGTAGCGCCACCCTTTGACCTCAATCTCGGCCACAGTCATGGCGCTGTCGGAGGACACGAGCCGGGCCGTGCGGCTCGCGACGGGACCGATGGGCAGCGTTTTCGTCCCGTCCCAGCCCCGGAGCGTCCCGGCTCCGCAGGTAGAGCGAACCATCAGGCAGTCATCCCCCATCCCGACGGCGAGCATCGAGTCGGTAGGATGGAACCGTGTGGTCGCGAGTTCGAGTCCGGGACGGCGTTTGGAATAGATGTCGACCGTCTGCATATCGTTGAAATATACCCGGTAGGCCGACAGGGCGCTTTCGAAAACGGGGCCGTGCATATCAAGCACGAAATAGGGGTCGACATCTCCTCCGACCGTAATCTCCCGGATCGGGAGTTTCGGGCCGTGCTCCGTATAGCAGAGCAGCGTTCCGAATGTTCCTCCTTTCCCGGCCGCAGCCGCGGGGCGGAGAGCTGCCATTACAGGTTTGTGCCAGAGGGAGGCCAGCGCGGTTCCCCCTTTCTCATTGGGATGAAGGTAGAAGATTCCGGCGTGGCCGTTCTCGGGCTGCATGTCGGTCAGATGCTTCTCCTTGAAGTAGTTGTAGCCGAGAGTGTCTCCGAGCCATACTCGGCCTGAACGTGTCGCGGAGTATTCTTCCGTCAGGCGCTCTATCTCGTGGCGGTAGGGGAGGAGGCGGCGCTGCCCTTCGACGAGGTACCGCGCTCCATTGCATGTGTTCGGGGAGTACCATATCGGGGCGTGGAGGACCGCCAGAGAACCGGGGTAGCGCGTTATCAGCGAGTCGATTATCGTCCGCAGGTTCGAGCGGAATGTTTCACGGCTGGCGGGAGCCCCTTTGCAGCGGTCGCAGGCGGAGTCGTTCGTGCCGAGCGAGATGCTGAAAACCGTAACAGCGTCGGGATGGTTGGCTACGAGGGTGTCGGCCATAGCCGTGAACCAGGGGTAGAGGTCGCGGGCGGAGGGGAGCCAGTCGGTGGTAGTGCTTCCTGAGCGCCCTCCGTTGATTAGGTTCACGCCGTCGATTCCCGGCTCGTTCCCGAGGAGCGCCGCGAGCTTTACGGGTGGGGCGTCGCGCTTCGGGTCGGCGAGTCCGGCCCCTTCGGAAATGGAGTTGCCGACGCAGAGGAGGTTTACCTCGACGGCAGCCGCCGGGGTGCCGGAAAGGCACCCGGCGACGGCCAGCGCGGTGAAGAATTTATTGAACATACGGAATATCCTGTCTTGTTGAACGACCGGTTAGTACTTCTTGACGAGGGAGGCTATGTCGGCGTTCTTGCCGAAGGGAACGAGGCTGAAAGAGTAGCGCAGCGGGGCGCAGTCTGCGGCTTTCAGCAGATATTCGTCATGAGGGGGCAGCTCCCATGAATTGTCCCCTCCGATACCCATCATCTTCGCATCGATGAAGAGGTCGACGAGGTTGGAGGGTTTCGCATCGGAAAGGTGACGCTGCGCGGGATTTGCTGGGCGCTGCTGTCCGTCGTCGCGGAAGTCTCCGCTGTCAAGAGTCTCCAGGGGATAGTTCGAGGCATTGAACTCGAAGGGTTCGGCTCCGACAACGAGCAGTCCGGCTCCCGCGGGAGTTTCGAGGGCGAGCCAGCGCGTGTCGGTTCGGTGGTTGTTCTCCTGGGGGCGCACGTTAGGCTCGTACATCTCGCTGACGGGGAGGGTGTAGCGGTCGACAAAGGTTGATGTCTTGCGGTCGACGTAGTTTTCCCAGGGGCCGCGGCCATAATATGTCAGCTCGGAGAAGCGCCCTGGGAGCTGCATGCGCATCCCGACGCGTGGAATTGCCGGGGTCTCCGGGTCGCGGCAGAGAAGGGTGTTGTCGATGGTGATTACTCCGTCGGGGCGCACGGTGTAGACGGCGCTCCAGCGCGAGTCAACCTCGCGGTAATCGTAGTCGCAGGTGACTTCGACGCAGCCGTTGCCGAGGCGTTTTGCCGCGATATGGAAAATCCGGGGCTTGTCGTAGGAGGCTTTCTTCCAGGGGGCGAGGAGGACCGGGGTATTCCATCCGTAGTCGTTGTCAATCGGGGCGCGCCAGAAGAAGGGTTTCGGGCCGGCTCCCCCCTCGATGAGTTCCGAGCCGTTGTAACGGTAGGAGACGAGGGTCCCGGTAGATTTGTCGAACTCGGCCTTGAAATTCTTGCCGGAGAGGATGTATGCGCGGGGTGTCTCTTTCAGCGATACATCTCCGGCTGGCGCGGGTGCCGCGGCGAGGGCCGGGGAGTTGATGAGGAACTGCCCGCTGCCGACGACGTGGCCTTTTTCGCGGAGGTCGCGGGCTTCGGGGAGGGCAGCCTCGAAGATAATGCGGGTGTCGCCCGTCGCGGCGGGAAGCGCCGGAACCTTGACATTCACCGTGTCGCCGGGCGCTCCGCTGACGGCCAGCAGTCCGGCGGCGATTTCCTTGCCGTCCTCCTTCACCTTGTAGGAGAATCCGTATTCGTCGAGGTCGGAGAATACGAAGTCGTTGGCGATGCTGACGGTAGAGGTCGCGGGGTCGAATCCGATGAAGCGGATGTTTTCGTAGACTTTGCCCATCTCGCGGGTCATCGGCTTGAAGCGGCGGTCGGGGTAGATGAGGCCGTTTATGCAGAAATTGCCGTCGGAGGGGGTCCCTTCGTCGCCATAGTCGGCTCCGTAAGCGTAGTAGAAGTCCCCTTCATTGGTCTTGGCGTCGAGGCCCTGGTCTACCCAGTCCCAGATGCAGCCTCCCTGGAGCAGGTCGTAGCGACGAATCAAATCCCAGTAGTCCAGGAAGTTGCCGAGGCTGTTGCCCATGGCGTGGGCGTACTCGCACTGGATCAGGGGCCTGTCGGCCAGCGGGTCCCGGGCGTATTCTTCCATCTCCTTGGCAGTCCAGTACATCGGGCACATGATGTCGGAGTTCCCGGTGGTGCGGGCGCTCTCGTACTGAATCGGGCGGGTGGAGTCGCGGTGGCGTATGTAGCGGGCTGTCTCGTAGAAGTTAATTCCGTTTCCGCTCTCGTTTCCGAGGCTCCAGATTATCACGGAAGGATGGTTCTTGTCGCGCTCGACCATGGAGGCTGTGCGGTCGACGTGGGCGTCCATCCAGGCAGTGTCGTTTGAGAGCCATATGCGGGGGTCGCGGCGGTATTCCGTCCCGTGCTCCTCGATGTTGGCCTCGTCGATGACGTAGATGCCGTATTCGTCGGCCATGCGGTAGAACTCCTCGGCCTGGGGATAGTGGCAGGTGCGCACGGTGTTGACGTTAAACGCTTTCAGCAGCTCGAAGTCCTTGCGGCGCAGCTCCGGGGTAACGTAGTGGCCGGTCGCGGGGTTGTGCTCGTGCATGTTGACTCCCTTGATGTAAATCGGTTTTCCGTTGACCATCAGCTTCTTGTCCTTTATCTCGACGGTGCGGAAACCGATGCGGGAGGTCGTGCTGTCGATTGTGTTCCCTTGGCTGTCCTTTAGGGTTATGGCGAGGTTGTAGAGGTCGGGGTGCTCGGCGCTCCACTGCTTTACTGCGGCAACTGTCGCGGCGAAGTCGACGGCGGAAGTTGCGTCGGCGGGGATTGTCACGTTCTTGCTGCCGGAAGCCACGCTCTTCCCGTCGGAATCATTAATCACATAGGAGGCTGTGATTGCGGCGGGGGCGGAGGAGGTGTTGCGCAGGTCAAGGTCAAGAGAGAATTTGCCGTTGCGGTAAGCCTTGTCGAGGGGCGTGCGGGCGAAATAGTCGGCTATGCGCACGCGGGGTCGGGAATAGAAGTTGACGTCGCGCTCGAAACCGCTGAGGCGCCAGAAGTCCTGACATTCCATATAGTTGGCATCGGAAAAGCGGTGGATTTGCACGCTCAGGACGTTTTCTCCCGGATGTATCAGCCCGGTGACGTTGAAGCGCGCGGGCGCTTTCGAGGTCTTTGAGAATCCGGCGAACTTGCCGTTGACGTAGAAGTAAGCGGCTCCCTTTACGCCGTCGGCGCTTATGAAATACTCGCGGTCGGGGCTTACGGCCTTGACGTCGAAAGTGCGGAAGTATGTGCCGGTGGGGTTCCATACGGCAGGAATCTGTGGAGGATTAATCTCCTGTACATATTTGTCGTAACCCTTTGAGATGAACTCATACTGCGTGTTGACGTAAATCGGGGTTCCGAAACCTTGCGTCTCCCAGTTGCCGGGCACCTGTATGTCGCTCCACCCGCTGCCGTTGCCGGGAGCCGAGAAATCGGTAGGGCGGTCGGCGATGTTTTCGACATAGTTGAAGCGCCATGTGCCGTTGAGCGACTGGTAGTCGGGGCTCCCGGTCATATCCATAGTGGCGCGGTGGGCCTCCTTGTTCACTCCGATCAGGCGGGGATTGGTGAGTTCCCCGTAGCTGTGGCCGTATTCGGCGGCTCCGGCGAGAAGGGCGGAAACAGCCGCGGCTGCGGTTATGATGGCTTTTTTCATCGTTGGATTATTTTTTCACAGTGTCTGCGAGCCAGTCGCTGAGGGTGTTGAGCATTGAATTGACGTATTTGAAGCCGGGGAGTTTTCCGAAGCCGTGCCCCCCGGTGGGGAAGAAGTGGGCTTCGGCGGGCACTCCCGCGTCGGTAAGGGCCTGGAAATAGCGCAGTGAGTTGGCGACGGGAACGGTGCGGTCGTCCTCGCAGGCTATGATGTAGGCTGGCGGGTTACCGGCCTTTACCTGTTTCTCGTTGGAGTAGAGGGTTACAAGTCCTTCCGTCGGGTTTTCGCCGAGGAGGTTGACGCGGCTCCCCTTGTGGGTGATTGTCGAATCCATTGAGATTACGGGGTAGACGAGAATCTGGAAGGAGGGGCGGTTGGCTTCGGAATCGTAGTGGGTTGCCGCGGTCGACGCGAGGTGTCCTCCCGCCGAGAAGCCCATTATGCCGATTTTCTCCGGGTCGAGCTTCAGCGCGGCCGCGTTCTCGCGGAGGTAGGAGATAGCCGCTTTCGCATCGTTGCCGGGGAGCTGGCAGTTCCCTTTGGGAAGGGTGTAGTTGAGGACCGCGAGGGCTATGCCGCGCTCGCCGAGCCAGTCGGCCCAGTCGGCTCCCTCTTTGTCGTATGCGAGGAAGCCGTATCCTCCTCCGGGACACGCCACGACGGCGGGTCCGGCGGGATTTTCGGGTATGAAGATTTCAAGCGCCGGGGCTGTGTCTTTGGACGCGGCTTCCCCGGTATAGGGGTTTACGCAGACGTGTTGCTGGGCGGCGCAGGTAAGCGCTATGGCCGCGAAGGCCGTGCAAAGCGATTTTTTCATGGATAAACTGGTATGTGGTAAGGATGTATGTTTGATTTATCTGAAAAGCAGGAGTGCGGCTCCGTGCGAGGGGATTTCGAGAGTTGAGGATGGTGCGAGGTCGGTCTGCCGCCAGAGGTCGCGCGGCGTGCCGCTTATGCCGGTCAGGCCGAGAGCCGCGGGGTCGGCGGAGAACCGGCGGGGCAGCTCCCCGATATTGAATATCGCGACAGCCGTTGAGCCGTCGGCCAGGGGTTTGGTCCAGATTTCGTGTTCCCGGTCGTGGATGGCGCGGGTTCCCTGCAAGGCGAGGGGATCCTGGTTTACGGCAAGCACCTCCCGGTTTGTGAGGAGTCCGAGAGTGAAGTCGTCGAGGGAGGTGACATCGCATCCCATCAGCATCGGCGCTCCGAGGATTGACCATAGCGTGATGTGGGTGTACTGTTCGTCGGGCGAGAGGTTGGTCTCGCGCACGCCGTCGCCCCAGCCGACCTTGCCTACCACGAGCATGTCGGGGTCGTTGTAGTGGCCCGGTCCCTGGAAGGGGCGCCAGGGGTCCTCCATGAAGCCGATGGTTGTCATGGAGTGCCAGGAGTCGCGAATGTCGCCGGTGGTGCGCCAGGTTTCGGTAAGTTTCGCCCACTGGTCGCCAAGTTCGATAGGCGCGGCGTTGGAGATGCTGAAAATTATGTCGCGGCCGGAGGCTTTCAGCAGGTCGCTCATCTCTTTCGTTGAGACGGTGTCGTTGGTTACCCAGTCGTATTTCAGATAGTCGAAGCCCCAGTCAGCCCATTGCGCGACATCGTTGGGGGCGAAGGAATACTTGCCCTTGCGGCGGGAGGAGCCGATGACCTCCCCGCCGGGGGTGTCGGCGCTTCCGCCGATATATCCGGCGAAGGTCTCTACCCAGGGTGAGGAATAAATACCGATTTTAAAACCTTTGGAGTGGACGTAGTCCACGAGGGCCTTCATGTCGGGGAATTTCTCGTTAGGCATCACGGCGTTGTACTTTCCACCCCGTTTCCCCTGCCATCCGTCGTCGATATTTATATAGGAATATCCGTAGTCGCGGAGGCCGAGGGAGTCCATCGCGTCGGCTATGCGGCGCACGATGCTGTCGGAAATCGCCGCGCCGTAGACGTTCCAGGAGTTCCAGCCCATCGGGGGAGTAAGTGCTATGCGGTCCCCTACGCGCAGGGTTATGGTGTCGGAAGCCGAACCGGCTTCGTTGGTAGCTGTCGTAACAAGGAGGTAATCGCCGGGGCGCTCGGGCGCGGTGCCGGTGACGATACCTGTCGCGGGGTCGAGAGTCAGACCCGCGGGGAGTTCGGTCGCGGTAAAGCGCATCGGGCGCTTTCCGCTGACGGGGAGGGAGAAGAGGAACGGCCGTCCGGGTCGCGCGCCGTATATGGAAGGAGAGTTGAAAACAGGTTGGGGAGAGGGGGCCGGGGTAAGGCGGTAAGGGGTCTCGCGGGGTCGGGAAATCATCTTCGGGTCATCGCCGTCGACCTCGAAGCGGGCGTTAACCCAGTCGGCTCGGTCGCCCGAAATGCCGTCGTCGCAATGATCCGCGGCGAGTACCAGCGAGCGGGCACCGCGGAGGTCGAGATTTACCGGGCGAGCCTTGTCGTCGGCCCGCATAATGCCGCTGCGCCATGCCTCGCGGCCGTCGATATAGGCGGCGAACTCTACCGACGCCCGGCGCAGCTCGTGCTCCGGTGCCGACGAGTCAACCCCAACCAAGGCGTTGAACGAGCGGGCATTTCCGTCAAGGCCGATTCTCATTGTGCCTGCGGCGTGGGTCCCGACACCGGTCTGGAATGTGTCGGCGGCGATAGCGAGCGGGGTGCGCCACATCGACATGTTGGCGCGGGCGATTCCGGCCGACTGGTCTACTTTCTCCAGGTCGAGGTCGTGGAGCCAGACGGTGCGTCCCGCAGCCGTTACGGAGGTCGCGGCGGCGAAAAGTATGGCGGCAAGCGCTGTGAATCTCATAACAAACAGTTGGTATAAAATAGGCCGGGAGAACGGGATCAAGGGGTGTTCTCCCGGCCGAAAATCTAACCTAATACAATCTTTTTATCTTAGCGGGGCCTTAGAGCGCTACCTTGGAGGCTTTGCCGTTCTGCAGGCGGATGTAGAGGCCCTTTTCGGGGTTGGCGACGCGGCGTCCGGCGATGTCGTAATATACGGCGGCTGCGGAGGAGTTGTCGGCCTCTACGCTGCTGACTCCGGCCTGGAGGTCACCTTTGAGGACGAGGTTGCCGAGGCGGCTGTGGTACTTCCATCCGTTGTAGGTGTCGTCGCTCCAGTTGAGGATGTTCATGCGGTTGCCGCCAAGCTCGTGGCAGTCGGCAACGCTGACGTCGAAGAGCACGGTCGCGTCCTTGGTGATGTTGTAGTTCTCTTTGCCGATCACGCCGTCCCAGGGGACGATAGCCTCCACGGTGTAGCCGTTGTCGTTGACCTTGGTGACATATTCGCAGCCTGAGAGGATGCCGTCGACAATCAGACCGCCGGCGAAACGGCCGCCGGAGACGAAGTTAGGAACGGCGGTGTAGTTGGGGTGGAGGCGGAGCTGGGAGCCGTTGGCGTCGCGCTCCTCGCTGTCGGGAGCGGGGCGCTCGGCCTGGGAGAAGAACAGTTCCACGTTGTCTGCGGCGGTGTAGCCGACAGCGCCGTCGTACCAAACGGGAGTGCCGTCGGTAACGTAGATCATAAGATACATGTTGTACTCGTCATACACGGCTTTGAATTTCGCTCCGAAGCTACCGTTGAGAGGGGAAGGCTCTCCGCCCCAGTTGGAGGGGAACTGGTTTACGTCGACGGCCTCCACGTTGGCCCAGAACGCCTCGTTGTCCTCTCCGTCGAGGTTGAAGGTATTGTACTGCGTTTCCGTCAGATAGAAGCAGTCGAGGCTCTTGGGGGTGAAGGAGTATTGGTCCGAGGCGTGAAGCCCGGAAGCGGCCGCGAGAGCCGCGATCGCAAGGGTAAACTTTTTCATGGTTTACAAATTTTTAAGTTGGTGTTATTAAGTTTTGTAAATATTAGTATCCGGGGTTTTGAAGCAGGACGTTCATCCCGATAAGCTGGCGCTCCGCGAGGGGGATAGGGAGGCGCGAGTGGACTTCGTGGTCATAGCCGCGGTCGGCGAAGAGGGTAGTCGCGAGACCCATGCGGAGGTAGTCGAACCAGAGCGTTCCCTCGAGGCACATCTCTTTCTCGCGCTCGAGCACCAGGGCGTCGAGGAACTGGCCGTCGGTTGCCTGGTCGTAGTCGTGGGGCTGCGGCGCGGAGCTTTCGATATCCTCGCCCCAGGCGCGGCGGCGAACCATGTTGAGGTAGCGGGCGGCCTCGGTGGTGTTCCCCTGGCGGTACATTATTTCCGCGTACATGAGGTAAAGTTCGGCCAGGCGGTAGATACGCTGGTTGATCGGGTTGTTGCCCTCGAATCCGGGAAGACCTTCGCCGGCCCAGCTTTCAATGGCGTTGTTGGGAATGTATTTCTTGAATCCGTAGTACTGGGTCGTGTAGAGGGTCGGCTCGTCGGTCATATCCCAGCGGTGGTAGAGGACATCGACGTTCGGGATGTAGAAGGAGTCATACATACGCGGGTCGGTTTCCTTGGCGCTCTCTTTCTTGACGGTCTGGAAATATTTGCTGGAGATGGTGCCGAACGCGGGGTCATCGGTCATGATGTTGAAGCGCGTGCGGGGCTTCTCGGCTTTCACCGCGGCGTTTATATCGGCGGCAAGCTGGGCGTAGTCGCCGGTGTACATTCCGAAAAATTCCTCCTCGTCGGCTGCGGAAACGTCGATTTTAGAGCCGTAGACCAGTCGGGTGTAGGCCGCCAGGGCGATTGAGGGCTCTTCCTGGACCATTATGCGGTTGGAGGTGTCGGTGAGGCGGTCATAAATCGCCTGGTCGACGCAGTAGCCACCGATGAACTTGTTGACGTATTTCTTGGAGACCTGGCAGGCACCCCACCATATCGGCTCGGGACCGAGGCGGCGCCACATATAGTTGCCGATTTCGTCGTCGTTGGCGGTTTCGGCCTGTACTTCGAAAATCGACTCGCTGTTGTTTTCGTGCATGTAGTCGAAGTTGTCGTTGAAGTCGGGAGCGAGGCGGTAGTTGCCGGCCTGCATCGCGCGGTCGAACCAGGTCTTGGCAGTCTCGAGGGCCTGGGGGTCGCGCATGCCGAAGTACATGTAGGCTTGTCCGAGGTAGGCCGCGGCGGCTCCTTTGGTTGCCGCTCCGAGCTTGGAGTTGGGCCAGCGCTCGGGGAGTCGGTTGTAGGCTTCGGTGAAGTCCTTTATAACCTTGTCCCACGACTCTTTGAGGGTCGAGCGGCCGATCATGAGCTGGCTCTTGTCTGTCAGGAGGCTGTCGGCGACGGGGATGCCCATCTTTTCCGGGGCATAGGCCGGGTCGGAGGGAAGAGCCTCGCCGAAGGAGCGCACGAGGTAGTAATAGCCGAGGGCGCGGAGGAAGTTGCACTCGCCGATCATCTTTTCAAGGTCCTCCTTGTCGGAGGCGCTCATGTTGCCGTAGTTCGCGGCGTCGCGCTTGAGGTTCCACATCTTGTTGCACGCGTCGTTGGAACGGCCTATGAGGCGGTAGAGGCAGCGCCAGTACCCTTTGATCCACGCCTGGTCGGGTGTGTAGCCGAAGTTGGTCAGGGGAATCAGGTTGCCGTCGGTGGCGCGGTATTCGAGTTCGCCGGTCGCGAAGTCGAGGTAGTAGTATATTTCGGCGCGCCAGGTTTCGAGCCCGTACAGGCCGTTGTAGGCTCCGTTGAGGACGGTCTGGGCGTTGGCGGCGTTGTTGACGAATCCGTCGGAGGGTATTCCCGTGAAATTGTCGACTTCGAGGAAGTCGGAGCAGGACCACAGGGACGCGGCGGCGAGGGTGCCGGCTATGATGTTTCTTAGGGTTTTCATCTTTTGTGTTTAAGGTCGTTTTTGAGCCGTTGTTCGATGGTTTGGGTCAAAGCTCGATCTGGATGCCGCACATATAGGTGCGGTTCTGGGGATATACTCCGCGGTCGATGCCCGGGGCGGTGTTCGACCCGGTCGAAAATTCGGGGTCGAAGCCCTCGTAGGAGCTTACGGTGAAGAGGTTCTGGCCTGAGAAGTAGATTCTCGCGCTCGACAGGCCGCACTTGCGGGCCCAGTCGCGGGGGAGGCTGAATCCGACCTGGGCTTCTTTCAGGCGCAGGTAGGAGGCGCTTTCGATGAACCACGACGAGGGTTTCGACTCGTTGCCGTTGGGGTCGTTGACGTTCATGCGGAAGTTTTTGTTGGTGGAGCCTTCGCCGGTCCAGCGGTCAAGGGCGTATTCCGTCGTGTTGTAGTCGAGGTAGAGTGTGTGGGTCTTCATGCGGTACTCGTTGAAGATTTCGCCGCCGTAGACACCCTGGAACGCGAAGTTGAAGTCGATGAACTTCCAGGAGCCTCCGAGATGGAAGCCGTAGGTGAATTTCGGCCAGGGGTTGCCGATTGTCGTGATGTCGTCGGCATCTATGTGGCCGTCGCCGTTCGTGTCGTGGTAAATAAGGTCGCCGGGGCCCGTGCCGCTTTCCTGGTACTGCTTGAAGCCGTTGGTCTGGGCCTTGGCGTTGTACTCGTCGACCTGCGCCTGGTTCTGGAACACTCCGTCGACCTTGTAGCCGTGGAACATGCCCATCGGCTGCCCTACCTCCGTGTAGGAGATATTGGTGCCGGAGAGGACGCTGCCGGTAATCAGCATGTCGTTGTTCTCGTTGGTGGCGAGCACTTTGTTGCGGAAGTAGGAGATATTGCCTCCGACGTTGTACTCGAAGTCGCGCCCGATGCGGTTGCGGTAGTTGATTTCAAAGTCCATGCCGGTGTTGCGTATGCGGCCTACGTTCATGATGTAGGCAGGGGTTGCCTCGTGCTTCTTTCCGACGCCTGAGAGGTCGGGGATGGAGGTGTTGAAGAGGGCGTCGTCGGTGGTCTTTATGTACCAGTCGGCGGTGAAGGTCAGGGTGTTGTTGAAGAGCGCCAGGTCGATGCCGACGTCGGTCGTCGTGATTTCCTCCCATTTGATTTTGGAGTTGGGGAGGCGTTCGAGAATCACGCCGGTGACAGCGTTCTGCGTCGGGCCTTCGCCATAGGCGTAGTTGGCGCAGTAGGTGTTGTAGGTCGAGGTGTAGAGGAACTGCTGTATGCCGGAGTTGCCGAGCTTGCCCCAGGAGGCGCGGAGCTTCAACTGGTTTAGCCAGGTAGCGTCGCGGAGAAACGATTCCTCGCTCATGCGCCATGCCGCCGAGAAGGAGGGGAAGGTGCCCCAGCGGTTAGATGGGGCGAATCGGTCGGAACCGTCGTGGCGCAGTACGGCGGTGAAGAGGTAGCGGTTCCTGAAGGAGTAGTTGAGGCGCCCGAAGACGGACTGCGTGGAGTTGTTGCTGTAAGAGGCACCGAGGTCGCGGTCGGCTTTGGAGGCGAGCCAGAGCATGTAGAGGTCGCCGGTCATGTTCTTGGCACTCCCGTTGAGTCCGCGGCCCCAACCGTAGGAGGCTTCGTAGCCCGCCATGGCGGTAACGGAGTGCTCGCCGAAGTCCTGCATATAGGTGGCTACGACGTTGGCCGTCCAGCCGTAGGAGAGGTTGAGAGTCTCTTTCATCTGGGCGTACTCGCGCTTTTTCTGCTGGTGGTACCAGTAGCGTTCCTGCTCGATGTTGGTAAAGCCGGAGCCGAAGCCGCCGTTGAAGGTTGCCATGACGTTGAACTGCTTGACGGGCTGGATTTTGAGATAAGCCGTGCCGTTGAAGTCGTAGCTCTTGTTGGTCTGGTGGTGGGTAAGCTCGTCGGCCAGTGGGTTGCCGCCGTCATATCCGAGCATCCCCTTTATGTCTACGGGGTTGCCGTCGGCGTCGTGTGTCGGGAAGAATCCGAAGCCGCCGGGCTGGTTGGCTTCGTCGTAGGGCATCAGGAAGGGGAGCACGCGGAGGAAGGAGTTGAGGTAGCGCGAGTCGGCGTAGGGGTTGTTTTTGGTGGTCGTGAAGCGCGCCTTCTCTCCGAGGGTCAGCCAGGGGAAGAGTTTTACCTCCGTGTTGAGGTTGAGGGTCAGGCGGCTGAACTCGGTGTCGATATATGTTCCCTTCTGGTCGTAGTAGTTGAAGGAGGTGTAGATTTTGTATTTGTCTGTGCCCTTTGAGAAGGAAACGTCGTAGTTCTGCTGGAAGCCGGTCCCGAAGAGGATGTCTCCCCAGTCGTAGTCGGCGTTGGTCAGGTCATAGTCGAGTGCGTATCCCTTCTGCGAGTCGGTCAGGGGGTAGGCGAGCATCTCGGCGCGGGTCATCGCGCCCTGGCCGTTGAAGTCCTCGATGCGCAGCGCTTTGAGCTGCCGGCTTTTGAGGGGCTTGATCATGTTGGTCGGGCGGTTCCATCCCCAGTAGGCGTTGAAATTCACCTTGGTTTCCCCCTCGCGGGCGTTCTTGGTTGTGACGATAATCACGCCGTTGGCTGCCGCGGCTCCGTAAATCGCCGCCGCGGAAGCGTCTTTCAGCACCTCGATGCTCTCGACGTCGTTCATGTTGAGCTGCACGCCGGGCGACTGCTGCACGCCGTCGACAACCCACAGCGGGCCGGAACTGTTGAACGAACCCACGCCGCGGATTTTGACGTCGGCTGTCGAGCCGGGCTGTCCGCTGGTGTTCGTCACCGTCAGGCCGGCCACTTTGCCCTGGAGGGCGCTGGCGATTCCGGCCGAGGGCTTGTTGCGGAGCTCTTCCCCTTTGAGGGAGACGACAGCGCCGGTAAGGTCGCTTTTCTTAACCGTGCCGTAGCCGACGACTACCACTTCGTCGAGGGCGTTGTCCGCGCCGGAAAGGGCTACATTAATAGATGTGCGCCCGTTTACCTTGACGCTCTGTTTGCCGTAGCCTACATAATTGAACTGGAGAGTGGCGTTCGGGTCGACGCTTATAGTGTAGCGTCCGTCGTAGTCGGTCACTACCGGCTGTCCTTTCGGCGGGGCGACTGTGGCGCCGATCAGGGGCTCGCTGTCTTCGGCGGAGGTGACGGTTCCGCTGACGGTTATCCGGGCCGCCTCCTGCGCTGTCGCGGGCGCGCCGGTTGCCAGCAGTGCCGCGAAGGCCGCCAGGGAGGCGCGGCTGGCCAGCGCGGCGAGTTTGGCGAAGTGTCCCATAATGGGGGATTTTTTCATGATTGGTTAATTAGTTTTTCATGCGTTGAGGTTGAATCGCATCGCAAAGTAAGGTAAATAAGACGGCGAGGCCAAATAAAAGCCGCGACAAAGTACGCTTAAATCTGGTACAAAATTTGACAAAACGCCGTTTTTAACGTTTTGAGCGGGGTTGGTGGCGGTTTTTGTCAGGTTTTGTACAGGTTTTGCGCGGAACTTTCGGGGCAAACTGTTGGGAGGATCGGCGCGTAACGGCTAACTTTGTGGTATTAAATTTTGTGTAATCCAAAAAGTAGTGGTAATTTTGTCAGTGTTATAACCAAAGTATTTCATACGACATTTTCCCCCCATAAGAGATTTCAGGAGAAGAAGTGCAGCCAGAAGAAACGTATATCAAGGTCATAATCCGGGAGTTCAACAAGAAGTTGAGCTCCTGGGGGCATTCCGATACCTGGACAAACAACCAGTTCAAGGTGTTGGAGGATCTGATATATGATAAATCTCATATCCGCATCCACGCGAACACCCTCAAGCGCTTTTTCCAGGAGCATACCCCCAACCCGCAGCTTTCGACGCGCAACGCGCTCTGCATATTCCTCGGATACGCGGGGTATAACGATTTCGTGATGCGCAAGACGGAGCAGGCCCCCCAGGCCGACCTTCCGGCTTCTCCCGCCGCCCCTTCCGGGCATGCTGGTGAGGTTCCGGGAGCCGAGCCGCGGCGGGAAGCGCCTGCTGCCGGGTCAAAGGGAGTTCCGAGCGAAGCGCGGACCCCGAAACGCCCCTCCAAATGGCTTTGGGGGGCGCTGGTCGCGCTTCTGGCGGTCGTTGTCGCGGCTTTCGCCTGGTTCGGCCGCGGTAGTGCCGCAGAGGCCGCGCCCGACGACGTCTCTCTGTCGGTGTCGGTCGACAAAGGTGTTTCCCCCCTGACGGTCACGATGGAATATGATGTCCCGGAATCTATACTTCCGGGAACAACCATCGAGGTGATGGAGGCCAACGGCGATGTCGTAGTGTCGCCCCTCGCGACCGCGAAGGGTAAGAAATATGCCACGTTCGTCTATCCCGGTCTCGGGTATGTGCGCCTGAAGCAGGGCGACAAGGTATTGAAAGAGCTGCCGATAGAGTCGCGGCGCCGCGGATGGCAGGTGTTTGTTTCCGAAGGATACTCCCAGTCAGTGAAGAATCTGCCGGTCGACACGATACGCTCCGACGGATACCTGAGCCTCCCGGTTGAGAGCGTGCCGAAGGAGTCGCGTACCGACAAACTTTTTGTTTCATACTCGTATTATTCGCCTGATTTGGTCGACGGCGACAATTTCACCGTCGAGGCCCGGGTGCGCAACTCGGCGATGGAGGGTGGTATGCCCTGCTACGACACGATGCTTTACGTCTTTTCAGGCAGCAAGATGCACGGCTTCGCCCTGAACGAGGACGGCTACGCCTATTTCAAATTCATCAGCGGCGACAAGTCCTTTACCGGCGACCGCCACGACTTTTCCTTTATCAAATATGACCCCAACGAGTGGCACACGCTCCGCATAACGGTCAAGGACAAACACACCACCTTCTTCCTCGACGGCAGCACGCTGCTGGAAACCACTTATGAAGAACCATTGGGAATGGTCGACGAGCTGACGCTCCGTTTCAAGGGTTGCGGCGCGGTCGATTACGTCCGCCTCTACGACGCGTCGATGCTCCCAGTTTTCGAGGAAAACTTCTGATTCCCAGCGTCTTTGTTTGTTGTAGTATTCCTTATAATACATTAATTATAGGACCTCTTCGAGGCCCTATCCGCCGCCACGAACAAACACCGCACCTTCGCGGCTTCGCCGCTCGATACGGTGCTATAATTACCCCGCGGCTCCGCCGCGCTTTGCTATCCACCCGCTTATTACCAGACGGAGCGCCCTCCGGGCGCTTTGCCGCGGTTGCTGTCGGGTGGAGTGAGCCGAAGGCGAGCGGCTTCCATCAGCGCGCCGCGCCTCTTCGAGGCTCGATACGGGGCCGGAGTCCTCTTTGCGGGAAGGTAGTGTCTCGCAGGAGAGTAACCGGCTGCAATTCAGGAGGATTTGTCGGTTTTGTATGGTTTTGCGCGGGTTTTGTACGGGGAAAAGGAGGTTTTGTCAGGGTTTGTATGGGTTTTGGTGAAACACTTTTCGCGGAATGTTTAGGCGAAGTTTGCTTCGGGAGGCTAAATTCGCGGTACGAACAACTTACCTCTTAATTTATGTCTCACCTTACTACCCTGAAAAAACTGGCGCTGGCCTCTGTCGCTCTTTTAGGAGCCGCCGGAATGGCCGACGCGAAAGATGTGTTCGTCACCGCGAATGAACATCTCTCTTCCCTTATTACCGCCGCTGAGAAGGAAACTCTGACGGAACTCGTCGTAACTACCGGCGCGGTAGATAAAACCAACCCGTCGGCAGGACTGACAGCCGATGACCTGGCTTTCCTTACCTCCATGCCGAAACTCAAATACCTCGACCTCCGCGGAGCCTCGATCGCCCTCGACCCCGGAAGCAATTACGGCCGCCCGTACATGTGGCCCGAAACCAAGGGGAACAAGTGCATCGAGACCCTCTATATGCCGAACAACCTGCAGAACATGGGCGTGTGGGTGGAGAGCAACGTCAAGGAGATGTACTTCCCCCAGACAATCCCGACCGGCAACCTGGCCAACAAGCTGAACCCCAACTACTCGCTTGAAAAGGTGGAGTTCTACCAGGAAGGGAACGTGTTCAAGAGCATCGACGGCGCGGTATATACCGCCGACGGCACGCAGCTTATATATTACCCGCAGGGGAAGAAGGAACCCAACGTGGTTCTCCCCGAGGGGATGGTCTCGACCATCAACAAGATCGCCATGGCGTTCAACCCCAATATCGAGACGATAACCCTCCCCTCTACGTTCCGCCAGCTTATGTTCAACGGCGGCCGCGAGTTCGGAGCCTCCGCCCCCAATCCCGAGCGCAACGAGAACCTGCGCGCGATTTATGTAGCCGAGGGCAACACCCTGTTCACCTCGATCGAGGGTATGCTGGTCGACCTCACAAAGAAGGAAATCGTGGCCTGCCCTCCCGCCTTCGGGGTCGCCGACCTGGTAATCGACGGCAATATCGTCAAGGCCATCAATTCCTCGATTTTCGCCAACAACCAGACGATACGCCGCGTGAAGTTCACCGAAGGGGTAACCACTCTCGGCTACTCGCTGTTCAAGGGGGCCGCCAACCTGGAATATGTTGACATTCCTTCGACAGTCACGATGATCGGTGGGGAGTGTTTCGCCGCATGCTCCGCGCTGGAGACAATCATCTGCCGCGGCACGACCCCTCCGGGATTCGCGACCGTCGACCGCACCGCCCAGGGCGCGGGTATCGTGATGGGTAACAACGAGTTCCGCGGCAAGCCGATTACCGCGATGGTTGGTGTCCCCGCCGGCGCGATCGACAACTATGTGAACTCCTACTGGAACCGCAATTTCACCAACGGCACGAACGCCAACCAGGTTGACGGCTACACTCCCGAGCAGTTCGGCGAATTTAAGACCGTTAACGTTGTAAACGGTTCGACAAACCAGGATGTGGCTATCCCCGGCTCCTCCGTCAACATCACCGCCGACGCTCCCGCCGACAACACCATGGCCTTCGTGCGCTGGGAAAGCGAGACCCCGGGGGTTGTGTTCACAAACGCTCTGTCGAAAACCACCTCTTTCAAAATGCCCGCTTCCGACGTTACCGTTACCGCGGTCTACGACGCGAAGCACGAGTACACTCTCGTCAACGCCATAACCCCCAACGGATACGCGGCTACCGGCGTTACCGTCAACATCGAGGCTCCCTCGCGCATGAACGGCGTCGACTTCCTCGAATGGGTTGTCAAAAAGGGCGATGTCACTATCGCCAACCCCAAGGCCGTGCAGACCACGTTCGTAATGGGGAACGCCGACGTTGTGATCGAGGCCACCTACGCCCAGGTATTTATGGTTAACGTTATCGACGGCGAGGCATCCGTCAACGGCGACATGATTCTTGATGCCGCCCCCGGCGTTACCGTGACTATCACCGCAGCCAAGAAGCCCGGCTACCTGTTCGCCTCCTGGAAGGTCAACGAAGGGGCCGTCACACTTGCTGACGCCAAAGCCGCCACCACAACCTTCGTCATGCCCGAAAGCGACGTCACCGTCGAGGCCACCTACACCAAGGACCAGAGCGGAATCGAAGGGGTTGCTGCCGACGGCCTCAACGGCGCGGCCGAATACTTCAACCTCCAGGGGCAGAAAGTAGAGAACCCCTCCGACGGCCTCTACCTGATGCGCTCCAACGGCAAAACCACGAAAGTAATAATCAAATAAGGAATAGATAGTTAGAAATAGGTAATAGTTAGGTAAGAAAAGAAAAGCGAGTCAACTGCGTGCCGTGCCCTGCGGCCGCGAATAGGTTGGACAGGATTGACGCGGCGCCCCGATGCGCCGACGGGATGTCGGCCCGAGGCCCGCGTCAACCATTTCTTTCAAGCCACGGCCCGTTACCGATAAAGCAAACAGTCAATTATGAAAAAGATATTTTTACTCCTCAGTATAATGATTTCGGTCTACGCGATGCGCGCCGAGACCTTCACCATCTCCTCCACCCAGCACCTCGCCGACCTCATCTCCGAAGACCAGAAAGCAACCCTGACAGAGGTTGTCGTCACCACGGAGGACGGCACACTACTTTCAGCAGGTGATATGGATTTTGTGGCATCAATGCCCGTTCTTGAAACCCTCGACCTCCGCGGCGTAGGTTATGTAACGCCCAGAAACTGCATTGGTTTGAACAATAACCAGTGCGTTAAGGAAGTTTGGTGGCCTAACAATGTGTCGTTCATCGCCGATACAAAGAACACCAACATCGAGAGGATGCACCTGCCCGGAAACACGAACTATAATCTTTCCGGCATCAACCGTCTGTTCAACAACAAGAAACTTGTGTCAATCGATTTTTATGGCGAGGTGACAGGCTCGTATGAGTCGGTTGACGGAGTGATTTACGGCTGGGGCAACACGCTCTGCTGTTATCCCTCGGGCAAAGTGCCTGAGAACGGCAACGTCGTCATCCCCGAAGGCGTTACAAGCATCCTGACAATCGGCTCGCTCGGGTATAACTCGAATATCACGGCCATTACCCTCCCCGCGACGTTCACCGTGCCCGACAACATGCGCAAGCTGACAGAGCAGAACACCAATCTGAAAAACATATACGTCGCCGAGGATAACCCCTATATGACGACCCTCTTCAACGACGGCTGCCTCTACAACGTGGCTGCGAAGTCAATTATCTGGACCTCTCCCAAAATCAAGTTCGAGGAAGAGCTGGTAATCGACGGCTCCCTTATCGAATCCGTCCCGATGGGCTTCCTTAATGGCCACAGCGAGGTTAAACACCTGAAATTCACCGAGGGCTACAAGACCCTTGTAGGGGGCGCTCTCAAAAACGCCAACGGAGTCGTGACCGTGGAGTTCCCCGCCTCCCTGGAAGCCATACAGGGTGAGGGTATGCACACTATGTCCAACCTGAAATATATCATACACCATGCCGTCGCCGACCCCCTCGGCGAGGAGAACGAGTTCTTCCAGATTCCGCTCTATGACCGCAGCGGTAACAAGTATATCGGCTGGGACACATTCTACGGACAGCCTTCCGATGTGAAAATCGTTGTACCCGAAGGCGCGAAGGAGCTTTATCTCAATTCCGGCTGGAACCGCGAATGGACCCACGCCTCCTACGACTACGAGAACCGCACCAAAGGATATACCGCCGACCAGTTCGTCGAGCCTACTCCGTTGGCAATCACCAACGGGACTACTTTCCACGACGCGGCTGCCGCCGGGATGACCGTCAAGATTACAGCCAAGAACCCCTATATCAAGGAGGAAGGTGAGCTTGTGGCGCTGGCCGACGAGGAAATCGATCCTTCCAAGATGAAGTTCACCCGCTGGATCGACCTGGACGCCGGCAAGGAGGGTGTCGAGCCGGTCGAGTTCGCCGATCCGGAATCTGAAGAGACAACTTTCGTGATGCCCGACCGCCCCGTGAGAATCATCGCAGGGTACTCCAACGAGGACGGCACCGTAACCGCCGTCGAGCGTGTCGAGGCCTCTGCCGCCGCCGCTCCTGTCTACTACAACCTCCAGGGTCATATGGTTGAGAATCCGTCCGCAGGTCTGTATATCGTGCGCCGCGGCAACAAGGTAGCCAAGGAATACGTTCGCTGACCCCCTCTTCCATAACGGAAACAGAAACGATATAAAGTTAACAATCAAGGCATTATGCGCTCTGTATATAAATACGCGTTAGCCGCGGCGTTCGCCGCGGCCGCGCTCCCTGCGATGTGGGCCGACACAGCGCCCATACCGTACCCCAACAAATGTTTCTGCGGCTCGCTGACCGACTACAAGCAGTCGTGGATCGCCAACACCGGCGGGGTGCCCAAGAACCACGTCCCCCACAGCATACGCAGCATCTTCGTGCAGCCCGACGGCCGAGTAGTGACGGTCTGCGAGTGGGATGAGGGTGGAACCAACGTCGGAATCTTCCAGGACAACAAGATTATCGCCATTCCTCCCGGCTCAGGCACAGGCTCTTATGGCCGTAACTCGCTCTACTGCATAACCGCCGACGAGAATTACGTCTACCAGCCGATACGCTTCAACGGCCGCAGCGGCAACGACAACCTTAACAGCAACGGGCTGCGCCAGTTCCCGCAGAACTCCTCCGATGTGGAGTGGCAGGCGGTCCACCGCTACGACGCGCGTACGGGGGCCAACGCCGTGTTCCCGAACGGCTACGGCCCGGGGGCTAACATGTTCCTCGTGGCCACCCAGGCCGGGCGCCACATTCAGGGTATAGCCGTGACCGACAAGTACCTGATTGTCTCCCTCCCCGCGAATCCCTTTGACAGCGAGAGCACCGACTCGCTGATGGTCTATGACAAGGCCTCGATGAGCAACGTCCCCCTGCGCCGCTTCCGCGTCGACGCTACCGGCTTCCTCTACGCCGACAAGAAGGGTTACGTCTGGTGCATGCAGGGTAAGCGCCTGGTGCCGGTCAACATCAATACCGGCGCGGTCCGCGAGCAGAGCGTCATCGAGTTCCCCGCCGAGGTCGATCCCCGCTCCTTCTCGGTCGATACCTCCAGCGGCTGCGAGCGCGTTCTGGTTGCGAACCACGGCAAGGACTGCAACATTCTGATATATACCAATATCTACTCCAAGCCGACCTTGACGGCTACCTTCGGCGAGACCGGCGGCATCTTCTCGACCCGCGGCAAGTACAAGCGCGGGCAGGTAGGTCCGGGCCGTCTCGAAGGTCCTACCGGCGCAGGTGTGGACGCCAACGGCAATATCTATATCTCGAACATGTTCGCCACCGGCGCCACCCTCCACGCCTATAACGAGGCTACCGGCAAGCTCCTGTGGAAGCAGGAGGGGCTGGAGTTCACCGCCACGGCTGACTTCGACCAGACGATGCGCAACCGCGTCTATACCCCGGAACGCATCTACGATATAGACTATACCAAGAGCCAGTGCCGCCTCGACACCCTCGTGGCCTCCTCGGTAGATCCCTACAACTTCCCACACGACCTCCGTCTGGAGCCTAATCCCCCCTCGCCGATCAAGACCGGCGTGTTCAAGCGCAAAATCCACGGCAAGGACTACCATTTCGTAGGTAACATGTACTCGACCACCCTTGCCGGTTACCGCTACGACCCCGACAACTGGGGCTATATCGCCGTGCCCTTCATGAAAATCATGGCCGACGGAGTCTCCTTCTGGTACGACGCTAACGGAGACGGCCAGCCCGCGGCCGACGAGACAACCTGGACTGCCGCCAACCGCGAGACCTTCTCGCAGTATGTCGACACCGAGGGAAACATCTGGATGGCCGACCGCACCCTCCGCGGCTCCTCGAAAGCCCGTTTCCGCCTGTGGGAGGTGCTCCCGCAGGATAACGCCCTGGGCTACATCCAGTGGGGCAAGGAGCAGGTAATCGACCTCCCGAGCTTCATAACGGATTGCAGCCGCGTGCTCTACGACCCCGCGGCCGACGAGCTGATTATCGGCTGCTACACCCGCACCCGTCCCTGGAGCAACCCGAGCCTGTGGGGCCAGGTAGGTACAACGATTCTCGTATTCGACAAGGCGATGGAGAAAATCCGCGGCGACGTGGACCCCGAGACCTGGGCGCCGCGGCTGCAGATCGACATTCCTTTCGACTCGCAGACCGGTAAAGAGGAGACCCAGGACGCGAAGTGCCTGGCCTTCACCGAGAACTATATCTACACGCATATCCAGCAGGGAGGCCGCGTATGCCTCTACAACCGCCACAACGGCGAGTACCTCGGCGATGTCTCCCCGACTGCCGTTGTCGATTACAGGAACGGATGGACCGACTTCACCTACGCCATGAACGCCCGCGAGAACGCTGACGGCTCGATTGAGATTCTGGCCGAGGAGAACGCTTTCGCCAAGGTAGTACATTATAATATAGCATCGCTCGACGCGAAGATGACGAAGCTCGGCGACCTGATTCCCTATACCGTGCAGGTGCTGTGCGCCGACGGTACTCCGTTTGACATTGACAACGTCCGCGAGGGGGATCCGATCGGTTTCCGCGTATGGGTGATGAACAACGCCCGCGGCGCCGTCACCAACCGCCGTGCGTCTAACCCGACCCGCTGCCAGGTGCGCTTCAAACTGACCGACGCCACCACCGGGCGAGAGGTGTTCGCCCGCATGTCCGACCCCTACACCCGCGACATTCCCGGCGGTGAGAACCTGCCGTTCACTCCCGGCGCCGCCGACGAGCCGTGGCGTTACGTCAGCGGGCAGTACAACCTCGAGGTACACGTCAACTACGGCAACCTCGGCGAGGAGTGCGAGACGGGCAACAACGTCGCGACCGTTTCCTTCGGCGGCAAGGGCGGCGAGGCCGGCATCGGCGATGTGGAGGCCGACGGGGAGGCTCTTCTCGGCATCTATCCCAACCCGGCGGTTTCCGAGACGCGCCTCAGCGGCGCCCTGACCCGAGGCGATTTTTCGCTGGCGGTCTACGCCCTCGACGGCTCGACCGTGATACGCGACGACCGCGGGGCCGGCGACACGACCCTTAATGTCTCCGGGCTTTACCCCGGCATCTACGTCCTCGCTGTCAGCGGGGCCGACGGCAGCCACGCCGAAACCAAGCTGATTGTCAAGTAACAAGCAAATCCTCCAACTGAATATGGTGAAAACCATCAAGATACTCTTTGCCGCTATGGCGGCGGCCCTCGCACCCGGGGCGGGAGCCGCCACCGCGACGGCTTCACCGACAGGCGGCACGGCCGTATGCGACATGCAGCCGGTCGACGCGGTGCGGCTCATAGGCGACAAGCTGATCCGCACCACCGGGTTCGACTACTGCCTGGAACTCCCGGCCGACGGCCCGCGGTTCGACGGAACCCGTATTGTCGATTTCGGCCGCACTTTCGGGTGCGGGACTCCGGCTGCCGCCTACGCCTATACGCGGCTCCATGCCGACAACGATACGGTCATCAAGGTCGAAATCGAGCATAATGACGCGTGCCGGATCTGGTGCAACGGTTCCGAGGTCTACCGCCGCGACGGCGCCCGCGGCCTCGCTTTCGCCAAGGACGAGCGCAGTATGGAACTTTCGTTCTCGTTCGACCTCCCTCTGCGACGTGGCTACAACGACCTGTTGGTCAAGTCGTCGACCGCGGGAGGGGAGTGGGTCGTAATGATGCAGCCCCCGAGCTTCAAGGACGCTGTTCTCTCCAGCGAGCCCCGCTATGTCGGAATCGGTCTCGACGGGCTGAAGTCTGTCAGCCCCGAGGTCGCGGCCCTCTCCCGCTGGCTCGTCGCGGGGCCTTTCCCCGCCGACATGAACGGCGAGTTCGGACCCGAGCAGGGCACCGTCATAGGGCGTATGTACAAAGGGCTGGCCGACAAGCCCGTGACCTGGACGATTCCGAAGGTCGAAGTGCTCGGCAACACTACCGGCCGCGCTCCCTGGGGAAGCACCTACCAGTGGAACTACCACAACGGGGGTGTCGCCTGGGCCATGCAGCGCCTGGCGCGCTATACGGGGTGCGCCGCCTATGACCAGTGGGCCAGGAGGTTCTGCGACTACCATATGGAGGGGATTCCCTTCGTCGATTACCAGGTTAATTCGCTATACGCCTTCAATTCGGCCAACAACACGATTCTCGACTGTCCGCTGCTTGACTTCACGCTCGCTCCGGCCCTGCCGTTCGTTGACCGTCTGAACCACGAGGAGGCGTTCCCCAACAGGCCGATGTATGAGAAATTCATCGGGCGCATGATGGATTACGCGGCGAAGGGGCAGGTACGCTCCCCCGGGATGACGAACTATGCCCGCGTGACCCCTGAAAAGTACACCGTCTGGGTTGACGATATGTTTATGGGAATTCCGTTCCTCATGCAGGCCGCGGAGTATGACCCGGCCCGCGCCGAGGCTTTCCGCGATGACGCCGCCCGGCAGATTACCGACTTCTCGCGGCACGTCTGGGACCCCGCCGCGAAACTGTACTCCCACGCCAGCTATACCTCCCGGCCTGACGTCAGGCTTCCCCACTGGTCGAGGGCCAACGGCTGGGCGCTCTGGGCTATGACCGAGGTGCTTGACGGGCTACCGCCCCGCCATACACGTCGCAAGGAGGTGCTGAAGCGTTATCGCGAACTCGTTGAATCGCTCTGCCGCTATCAGGGGGCCGACGGCCTCTGGCACAACGTTGTCGACCGTCCCGACTCCCGCCCGGAGACCTCCGGCTCCGCGATTTTCGTTATGGGAATCGCCCGCGGGGTTGTCAACGGATGGCTCGACGCAAAGAAATACACACCCGTTGTTGAAAAGGGATGGCGAGGTATCGCCTCGCGCATCGATGCCGACGGGACTGTGAACGATATATGCGTCGGCACGATGTGCTCTACCGACGAGGAATATTATGTCAACCGTCCTTTCTACAAGGATGACACCCACGGTTCCTTCGCTGTCATATTCGCCGGAATCGCCGTGCAGGAGATGCTCGACAGGCAGCGCCCCGCTGATACAGACTTTACCCCGGTACGCCCCACGGCTGATGAAATCGCTATTCTCAAACGCGACCTCGAGAGCCGCCACGCGGCCTACGACGACGAGGCCGGGATGCTCCGCACCGTCACTTCCGGGCGCCATTACCACAGCGACCTCGACAGCGGGGTGGTGGTCCACCAGACCCGAGAGTCGCTTGACTACGCCGTCGCCCTGCTGAAAACCGGCGACAGCAAATTGCGCGCCAGGGGCATGAAAATCGTGCGCCGCGTCCTCCCCTTGCAGGAAACCGACCCCAGGAAGCCCTATTGCGGCGTGTGGCCCTACTATCCCGAAGACCCTCTGGCAGGGCGCAAGGCCCCGGTAGACTATAACTGGGCCGACTTCATCGCCGTCCCGCTGATCGACGTGCTGACTAACCACTCCGACCTCCTCGACTCCGCCACCCGCGACGAGATACGCTGGCGGCTCGAACTCGCCGCCGACGCGATCAAGCGCCGCGACGTGCAGCCCGACTATACCAATATCTGCCTTATGGGGGCATATGTCTGCTACGCCGTAGGGGACATATGCGGCCGCGGCGACCTGAAATATTATGCCCGCCAGCGGCTCCGCAATTTCCACGAATACACCCTCGCCACAGGCGGCTTCACCGAGTACAATTCCCCGACCTATACGGTCGTCGCCCTCGACGAGCTGCTGCGCATGAAGCGCTGCATAATCAACAAGGAGGATCTCGCTCTCGTCGACGACCTCTACACAATGGCCTGGGATATGGTTGGGCGCCATTACCACAGCCCTTCCGGCCAGTGGTGCGGCCCTAACCTCCGCGCTTACAGCAACCTGGCCACGAACGCGACCAAGCGACTCTTCTACAACGCCTCCGACGGCGCGATCGAGTTGCCCGGCGACTACGCCCGAATCCCCGACATTCTCGCCCCGCACCGCATTCCGGCGAGCGCGATGGAGAGTTTCCGCTGCGAGCTGATGCCCCGCGAGGTTGTGGATACCTTCTATTGCGCGCCGGAGGGGGACAATGTCGCCGCCATCGTCGGCAAACTATACCAGACTCCCGGCTACGCTCTGGCTTCGGTAAACAAGGGGTATATGTGGAACCAGTGCCGCCCCCTGGTCGCCCATTGCGGGACCGCCGAGAAGCCCTGCTACGTCAGGGTCCGTTTCCTTCACGACAATTACGACTACGCCGGGGTCAACATCCACTCGGCACAGCGGGGTGCGACGGTGCTCTCCGTGATGAACGTCGCTACCGACGGGGGTGACACCCATCCCTCGATAGACCGCCTCGCCGACGGCATCCTCTCGGCCAAAGAACTCTGCCTCCGCGTCGAAATCGGAGGGGATCTCGCCGACGCTGACATTATCCTTCCCGACTCTCCCGACGGATGCCTTACCATCGCAGTCGGCGGAAGGCAATTCTGCGTCCGCGTCCCCTACGTCAAGTGGGGAGAAATTACCCGCGGGGAGTGGAGAACCGGTCGCGACAATAATAGCCGGTGGGCCGATTACGTTATATATGACGGACCCCGCCGCGGTTTCGACCTCAAGGCGCTCGACGGAGCCGCCCTCGCTCTTTCCCTGAGCGCGGTAGACGGCGGAAACCAGGCTCCGGCTGATGCCGAAGCGGTGGCTGACGGCGAGTACTTGACCCTCGCGTCCCGCGACATGTCGGTAAAGGCTCTTCTGCGTCCCGCTCCCGAGAGCCGAGTCAGCAACGACTTTGCCGTAAGATATACAGATAACGACTTCGCAGTCAACGATTGATTCCATGAAAATCCGTACAGTAAGTGCCATAGTGGCTGTCTTGTCGCTTTTCGCGGCTCCGTCAGCTCTTTCCCAGATGAAGAAGCCCCATGAGTGGGGCAATTACGAGAAGGTTTTCGGCGTGGTGAACGGCCAGCGCCACTATGATTTCGACGTGGTGGCTACCGAAGCCTCCCAGCGCGCCAATGTGTTTTATCCCGGCGATTCCATACGGTTCCGTTTCCAGGTTGTCAGCAATATGCCGAAGGGTGTAGACCGGGACGCGGTAATCAGGGTAATTCATTACGGAACCGAGGGACTTGAAGGGGACCTCTGGGTTCCGCAAATCAAGAAACTCGGCCCGGAAAGGAACTACACGCGGAGGATAAAGATGGATGCAAACGGCTACTGCGATGTAGCGCTGTCGGTTGACGAGCCGGACGAGTTCGGCGGCTACGCCGTGGTGTTCGACCTCGGCGACGCGGGCTGTCGGCTCGCTACCTCTTTCGTCTATGCGATGGAGCCGAAGGTAGAGCCGATGCAGTATCCCCGCCAGGCGCTCGACGACCTCGGTCCCGACTACCTCAACCGCGTCGGGGTCCAGGCGATACGCCACGGTATCGGATATATGCCGACCACCTCCGCCGGCTACCGCAAGTTTATGGAGGATGTCGACAAACGGATGAAGGAATACAAGGCCCATAACGTCACGATGCTGCTGATGATAGGGGAGGGGGGCGCGCTGATGCCCCTGGGAACCCCTCGCTCCCATCTTGACGAGAAGGGCTTCATGCTCCGCACAAAGCAGGATTACGTCTGGCTCCCCTCGCTCGACGAGGATTTCAAGAAATTTGTAAAGGAGGTTCTTCTTAAATACGGATGGCCCCGCGGGCCGGTTACCGCCGTCTCCCTCTGGAACGAGCCGTGGGAGGGTATTTCGATTTCCGGCTGGCAGGCCGACATGCCCCGCTACCGCGAGATTTATACGAAGATGGCCGAGGCTGTCCTCGAGGCGCGGAAAGAGGGTGTCGACGTGCTTGTCGGGGGTGGAGACTCGAACTCGAACGCTCTTGACAAGTTTTTCGGCGACGGCACTATGGCGATGCTCCCGGTTTTCGACTTTATGTCGATACACTATCAGGGGATGGAGTCGCCGGTGCTTTACCCGGAGTTCAACAACCGCAAGGACCATAAGGGGAAGGTGCTCATCTGGGACACCGAGAGCTGGGTCGGGAACACCGACGACCGTATCGGTATGGTGATCGCCGCGAACCGTTCCGCGGGCTACGACCGCTCGATGGGAATATACGGCGGATACCTCCAGAGCGGCCATCAGGACGACAAGGTTGCCGTACGTACCCCTTCAGGCGTGCTGAAATATCCCGCCGTACTCCCCGTATGGAGTCAGACAGCCGCGATATGCGCCGTGCAGAATATGATTGGCGAGCGAGCTTTCCGTCGGCTGCTGTTCCCGCAGGGGCTCCCCTGGGTAATGCTTTTTGACGGCTATGACGGGAACCGGGACGACGGTACCGCCGTTGTCGCAGGGGATATGAGCGACGCTTTCGGGGCTGAGAACCTCCTGTACCGCGGTGTGAAGCTCTCCGACGGCGTGATGCGTGTCAAGGCCCACAAGAGTTTCCGCCTATACGACTTCTACGGCAACGAGATTCCCGCCGAAAAGGGATATTACTCCATACCCCTCACTTGGAAAGGATATTATCTCCGTACCGACGGCTCCCGCGGCTCTTTCGCGCGCCTGGAAAAGGCGCTTGCGAAGGCCGAAATCCAGGGCTACTCCCCTCTCGATATCGCTGCACGCGACCTGACGGCCCCGGTCGAGAGCCGCCCGGAATTCGAGCTGGTGCTGACAAACGTGCTTAACCGCCGCGCGAAGGGCGCGCTGAAAGTCTCCCTCGGCGACCTGGCGCTCGAGTACCCGGCGAAGATTGACATAGCCCCGAACTCTACCTCGGTTGTCAAGGTAAAGGTAGCCGGCGGAACGGCCAACCCCGCCAACGACTATCCTCTCGCGGTCACTTTCACCGCATCCGACGGCTCGGTGGCCGAACTTGAAGAGACTCTGCACGTCAACCTGATTTCCCGCCGCACCGTCAAGGTCGACGGCGACCTGGCCGACTGGGAGGGGGCGATTCCGCAGACTGTCCGCGCCGACGGCAAGGCGAGCTTGACTGTTACAGAAGCCGCCTGGTACCCTTTCATGAGCTTCGACGGCGGCGCAAATGGTATGGCGCAGGGATGGCTGGGCTATGACGACGACTATTTCTATTTCGCTGCGAAGGTTGCCGACTCCACTCCGAATCCCGGAGGACCCCGTTTCGCTATCCGCGACGATGACTCATACTTTTATCCCGATACCGCCTATATGCAGACAATCAACGCTATGCACTCTGTCGTGGGACGCTCCGGCGGGAATGTCTATTGGGAGAATACCCGCACTACGCAGTCAATCGGGGTGGACCTCGACCTTCCCTCAGACCGCGTTACCCGCGCCGCGCTCTATTTCCCCGCTGTCGCGCAGCATGGTGTGGAAGTGACGGTTACCGACAGGGCGACAGGCAACGAGCTTTTGCAGACCAGAATAGACAATCTTTGGAACGGTGCGTGGGTCAACCTCAATCTCTCGGGGAATGTCCGGATCAGATGTTCCGCTTACGGATGGTGGTACACCGCTAAGCTCGCCGGTGTATGGCTCGACGAGACCCCCGTTCCCGCTACCTCTGCGGTTTCGGCCACTCTCGCGGGGGTTGATTTCGATACCGTTGACAAGTGGGCCGGAGTTTACGGCTCCGCCGGATATGTCAGCGCCGACGGCACCTCCTCGCTCCCCTCATGGGCCGGTTTTTCGGTAGTGGAGCAGGACGACGCGGTCGCGCTCGCGTGGCCCGACGGCGTGCGCCGTTTCACCTACCGCAAGCAGCCGACGCTCCCCGACGGTACCGTCGGAACCCGTTTTGACAACATCCTGATTGCCTTCAACGTAATTCCGCAGGGCGAGGATGGTCTGGAAGCCGCCGCACCGGGCACGATGCCGGGTTATATCGGATACAAGTGTACCGACTACGAATATGCCCTCAACCCCGTTGCCGAGGAATATGGCGGCGGTACCGAGATTTGGCGCATGCTCGCGCCGGGACTACCCCGCAAGCATTTCTACCCGCGCCAGGGAAAGGCCGCCGGGAAAGGTGCCGTCGAGGATGGAAAGCTCGTGATACGCCGCGACGGGAACACGCTCTTCTACGAATGCGCGATTCCGATGTCGGAAATCCCTGATGTTCGCAAGGCGATTGAGAGCGGCGAGCCGGTCAAGTTCTCTTTCCGTGTCAACGACGACACCTCCGGGGCCTGCATGGAGCTTGCCAAGGGGCGCAGCGTCGCCAAGCGCAACAGCCGAGCGTTCCACCCCGACTGGAAGGAACATTGGTCCAACGAGGTCGCCTTCGGCGTCGAAAAATAAGGGTATATTACAAATTCTCGAAAATTCCTGAAAGGATGATGAAAGAGTTTCTGAGTTTTGCCGCTGCGGCCCTGGTGCTTGCCGGGTGCGCGCGGGAGAAGACGGCGGAGGTCGCCGACCTGGTTGACCCGATGATCGGTACAGGAGCCCACGGCCATACGTTCCCCGGAGCGACAACACCGTTCGGAATGGTGCAGCTCAGCCCTGACACGGGACTGGAAGGCTGGGACTGGTGTTCAGGCTACCACTATACCGACAGCGTGATTATCGGTTTCACCCACACCCACCTCTCCGGCACCGGGCGCTCCGACCTTATGGACGTTATGCTGATGCCCCATTCGGGCGCTCCCAAGCTGTCGCCGGAGGAATATACCTCGGCGTTCAGCCACGATGACGAGGTTGCGACTCCCGGATATTACAAAGTGCTGCTAAAGGACCACGGAGTGACGGCCGAACTGACCGCGACTCCCCGGGCCGGATTTCACCGCTACACTTTCCCCGCCGACAGCGCCGCGAACGTGATTCTCGACCTGGCCCACCACTACGCTACCGATTCGGTAATCAACACCACGCTGACGGCTGTCGGCGACTCGGTGCTTACCGGCGCCCGTTTCTCCCGCGGATGGGGCGAACCGGGGGAGCGCTTCTGGAGCGATCAGCAGATTTACTATGCGATAAAGTTCTCGCGGCCATTCTCATCCTCGACCCTGGCGGTAGCTGGTGAGGGGGTTGACCCGTCGGTCGCCGCCGCTGGTGTCAAAGGGCCGGATGTGAAGTTTGTCGCCTCGTTCGAGCCTTCCGCCGAGCCGCTGCTCGTGAAGGTAGGCATTTCCGCGGTTTCCGAGGAGAACGCCCTGGCGAACCTCGCGGCGGAGATTCCCGCCTGGGATTTCGACGGCGCGGCAGCTTCGGCCCGTGCCCTGTGGAACGACGAGTTGGGTAAGATTAAGGTCGAAGGGCCGGAAGATACGAAGCGTATTTTCTACACCGCGATGTATCACGCGATGACCACCCCTTACCTCTACAACGACGTCAACGGGGAGTACCGCGGCAGCGACGGGAAAGTCCACAAGGCCGAGGGGTTCAACAATTATACGGTCCTCTCCCTCTGGGACACTTTCCGTGCCGCCAACCCTCTCTATACCATTACCAATCCCAAGTTAGCCTCCGACCTCGTGAACTCCATGCTCGCGCAGTACGACGAATACGGGCTGCTCCCCGTATGGAGCCTATGGTCGAGCGAGACAAACTGCATGATCGGCTACCACGCCATTCCCGTTATCGCTGACGCGTATTTCAAGGGGATAGGGGGCTTCGACGCGGAGAAGGCTTACCAGGCGATGAAGACCTCCGCCATGCAGGATGATTTCGGCATTGACCTGCTGAAAAAATACGGGTATATCCCCAGCGACCTCTACAACCGTTCGGTCGCTACGGCACTGGAATACTGTTACGATGACTGGTGCGTTTCCCGCATGGCAGATGCGCTTGGACATAAGGAGGATGCGCGCTATTTCGCAGAACGCGCCGCGAGCTATGCGAAATATTTCGATCCGGAGTTCGGGCTGATGAACGGCGTGGACTCCAAGGGGCGTTTCCGCCGCCCGTTCGACCCGGCGTTCGCCTCGTATGGCGAATGTGACTGGATCGAGGGGAACTCGCTGCAATTCTCTTTCTTCGTTCCGCACGATGTCAGCGGCCTGATCGGCCTGATGGGAGGCAACGAAAAGTTCGACGCCGCGATTGACCGCCTTTTCACCGAATCTGTCGACCCCGGAGATGACGCTCCGATTGACATTTCGGGAATTATCGGCGGATACGCCCACGGCAACGAGCCGTCGCACCATGTCGCCTACCTCCACAATTATACCGGCAACTATGCCGCCACGCAGCGCCGAGTGCGCGAGATTGCCGATTCCCTCTATACCTCTGCTCCTGATGGCCTTTGCGGCAACGACGACTGCGGCCAGATGTCGGCCTGGTATGTTTTCTCGGCTCTCGGCTTCTACCCTGTCAATCCGGCTGAAGGCGTGTATGTACTCGGAGTACCCCTGCTGGAAAGCGCGACAATCAAGGCCGGTGACAAGCCTTTTACAATGAAGGCTGTCGGGTTTAGCCCTGAAAACAGATACGTTACGGGCGTCCGGCTTGACGGAAAACCGTATGACAAGCTGTATATCACTCATTCAGATATTCTCCGTGGCGCGGAGCTGGAATTTGTCATGGGACCTGAACCCAAAAATATCCCGGGGGCTCAGGTACCCCCTTCAGCCGGTTTGAGAAAATGAAAGGCGCGTTGAAACTGGCTCTGGCCCTCCTATTGGCCGCGGTCGGCGGCAGCACACCACTCTCGGCGAAGGTTTACACCCTTTCAGCCGGGGGTGCGGAACTCTCGGTTGATGTTTCCCGCGGAGCGAGGATTATATCCCTGCGCCGCGGCGACAGGGAGATGCTGCTCCCTGATTCGGTAAACGGCCGTTTCTATGGCGCTACGATGTGGGTTTCCCCTCAGTGCGACTACTGGCCGGAGCGTCCGGCGCTCGACCGCGAACCTTACAAGGCGAAATATAAAAAAGGGACTCTCCACGCTGTCAGCGCCACTGACTCCCTTACCGGCTTGCGGTTTGAGAAACGCTTTTCCGCGGACGAAACGCTCGGCGGATTCGATATTGAGTACACAATCCATAACGACGGGAAGGAGCCTCGCCGTGTCGCCGTGTGGGATGTGGCCCGCGTGCGCCACGGCCTCACTTACTTCCCTTTTGAATCCACCGACATTCCCGGCTGCGAGTCAACTCTTTCTGATTTGACAATAACTCCCTCCCTGGCGGTCTACGCTCCGCCTCCGGGCGTTGTACGCGGCAAGGAGAAGTTCTACGCCAAGACCCGCGAGCCCTGGATCGCGCATCGCTCCAACGGCCTCCTGTTCGTGAAGATGTTTGAGCCGACAGCAATAGAAAACCTGCCCCCATTGCAGGGAGAGGTCGAAATTTTCTCGGCACCCGGAGGAAGTTACGTCGAAATCGAGAACCACGGGCCTTACACGCTGCTTCTCCCCGGAGAATCCGTATCTTACAGGCAGCGGTGGTACCTTCACGACGATGACTCCATCCTTCCGGTGGAGAAGCGTGTGGAGGCCCTGCTTCCGCGCCTGACCCTTGACGAGAAGTTAGGGCTGATAAGGGCTGAAAGCAAGTTCGCTTCCGGGGGTGTCCCCCGTTTCGGAATCCCGACGATAGAGATGGCCGACGGCCCCCACGGCATCCGTGCGGAATTTCAACGCCAGGCGTTCGTCTACCGCGGACTGACGACCGATTCCGCCACGGTTTTTCCCTCCCTGACAGCCCTCGCGGCTACCTGGAATCCGTCTCTTGCCGCTGAATACGGGAGAGCGCTCGGCGAGGAAGCCGCCGCCAGGGGAAAGGATGTCGTTCTCGGCCCTGGACTGAATATCAGCCGCACGCCCCTCGGAGGACGCAACTTCGAGTATATGGGTGAGGACCCGTTTCTCGCCGGACGGATGGCGGTCCCCTATATCCGCGGAATACAGTCGAAGGGGGTGGCAGCGTGCGCGAAGCATTTCGCGGCCAACAACCAGGAAACCGCCCGTACTATGGTTGATGCCCGCGTGTCAGACAACGCCCTCCGCTCGATTTACCTTCCTGCGTTCAAGGCCGCTGTCGAGGAGGGGGGCGTATGGAGCGTAATGGGCGCGTATAACAAGGTTAACGGCCAGTATGCCTGCCATAACTCCCGCCTTGTGAATGATATTCTGAAAGGGGAATGGGGTTTTGACGGGGCTTTGATAAGTGATTGGGGCGGTACCCATTCCACCCGCGAGGCGGCGCTGAACGGTCTCGACATAGAAATGGCCACCTATATCGATGGGGAATGGACCAAAGGTGACCAGGAATATGGCGAATATTATCTCGCGAGACCCTATAAGGAGCTGCTCCTCAGCGGGGAAATCCCCCTTGCGACTCTCGACGACAAGGTAAGGCGCGTGCTGCGGCTCAGGTTCCGCACGGAGCCTTATTATCGCCGCGGCTCAATCGCTACGCCGGAACATTTCGATGTCGCGCGGCGCATTGCCGAGGAAGGTATAGTGCTGCTTAAAAACGATACCGCGGCCGGTCAGCCGCTTCTCCCGTTAGGTGCCGGACGGCGTATCCTCGTCGTTGGCGACAATGCCGTGCGTAGACTAAACGAGGGAGGCGGCTCGTCGGAACTGAAAGCCGCCCGGATGGTAAGCCCTCTCGAAGGGATGCGGCAGCGTTTCGGCGATGAAAACGTACGGTTCGCGAGGGGATATGTCGCTCCCGCCGCGACCGGGTTGCTCCCGATAGCTCCTCCGACTGCGCTTGAACTGCGCGCCGGAGAGAGGACCGTGGCCGACTCGCTCCGCGCGGAGGCCGTCGCGATGGCGCGGGAAGCCGATGTCGTGGTGCTGTTCGGAGGATTGAACAAAAACCAATATCAGGACTGCGAGTCCGATGACCGGCTCTCTTTCAGCCTCCCCTTTTTCCAGGACGAACTGGTTGATGCTCTGTTGGAGGCAAATCCGAATCTCGTAATGGTGCTGTTCGGGGGGAATCCTGTAGAACTCCCTGCCGCGGAAAGAACCCCAGCACTGCTTCAGGCGTTCTATCCCGGTTCGATGGGTGGGATGGCTTTGGCGGGAATCATTTCCGGCGATGTGAATCCTTCGGGGCGCCTTCCGTTCACCTTCCCCCGGCGCCTCTCTGACCTTTACGACGTGTCCCCCTTTACGTCTGAGAATCCTCCGACGGTTGAATACGCCGAAGATACCCTGGTCGGCTACCGCTGGTTCCATGCTAAGGGAATCGTTCCACTTTTCCCCTTCGGCCACGGACTGAGCTACACAACGTTTCGCTACTCCAATCCCCGCCGCGAAGGTGACGCCGTAATGGTCGATGTTACGAACACAGGCGATAGGTCCGGTGCGGAGATCGTTCAATTGTACTCGCTTGACCCTGACGGAGTAAAATCCCTGGCGGCGTTCAGCAAAGTCAGCCTCTCTCCCGGGGAGACGCGAACTGTCTCGCTTGATGCGTCAGCCGTGCCCACTGGTGCCGGACTGCTTCTCGGCGACTCCGCACTCAATCTGTAATTCCTTAGAGGGTGCTATCAGAATGGCTCAGATGGTAGGAGCTTGAAGGTGAGGCCGATGGGAGCAATCTGGAGATTGTGACCGAGGCAGAATCCTTCAAGCGACGACCCAGATGGGCCATTATGATACACCCTCTTAAAAATCGGGGATTTCGGAGGGATGGAAGGTGATGGAGGCGGTTGAGAGGGGGGCGGCGAGGAAGTAGCCGAGCGCCATCGGGCCGGAGAAGAGGCGCGGGCCGGTGCTGTCGGCTCCGATCGCTTCGAGGTAGTCGTGCATCTCGCGGGATATCGGGGCGACAGTGACGGTCAGCACGTCGCCGTCGACCAGCACGGTGTCGTCCTCCTCTTCCGAAGTGTCTTTCCTCGTTGTCATGAAAACCTCGTTGATTTCCCCGTCGTAGACCATATTGCCGCTGACGGCGCGCCACATATAGGCCTCATCGTTGCGGTAGACGCGTATCCAGTAACATTGTTCCGGCACTGCGGCGAAGCGGGTCTGCAGGACCGCGACCCGGTCGTAAGGCATCTCGATCCATGCGAGGGTCAGCTCAGGGGTGGCGGCCGCGGGTGGCATCAGGCACTCCGCGGTGTTCGCATCAGCCGTTCCGGGTCGCGTCACCGACAGCAGATAGCGGTGCCCCTCGATTCCCCCCTGCGGCGAGACATAAGGGTCTTCAGGCGACGTGCCGGAGGGTATGAGGTCTACTGTCGTCCCGTCGGTGAGGTCAGTGAGGCGTACGGTAGCTTCCGCGACCTGGCGGCGGTTCATCGGCTCGTCCATCGGGGTGGTTTCCGTCAGGCTGACTGTCGCGCCATCCTGCGTTACAGAACCCTCGATAACGAGAATCGGCTCTATGTCGCGGTATTTGAAATCAATCTCTTTCTCGCATCCCGCGAGCAGCAGCGCAGCGGCGGGAAGCAGTTTCAGTAGTCGTGAGCGCATGCCTGATTAGAATTTGAGGGTGTAGGAAACCGAGGGGACGAGACCGAACATGGCGCGTTGCACGGCGCGGGTGCCGGAGGGTTTCGACGGGTCGTCCTCGAAGTAGACGATATACGGGTTGTAGCGGCAATAGGCGTTGTAAATTCCGAAAGCCCACTGGGTTGTGAAGCGTTTCCCGCGGCGGGTCCAGGTCGCGGAGAGGTCGAGACGGTGGGTCGGCGGCACGCGGTAGCCGTTGCGCCGCGAGTAATAGTAGACGGTCGTTCCGTCAAGCTCATACTTGGCGTCCGGGGCGGTGATAGGGTTGCCGGAGGAGAAAATCCAGGAGGCGGAGGCGCTCCAGCGCTCGTTGAAGCGGTAAATCGCGGCTACCGATATGTCGTGGCGGTGGTCGTTGGTCGCGTCATACCACCGGCCTCCGTTGATTCCCGGAATACGGGTCTCGGTGCGGGATAGGGTATAGGCCACCCATCCTGTGAGCGGCCCGGCGTTCTTGCGGAACATCAGTTCAGCGCCATAACTGCGTCCCCGCCCGCGGAGGATGATGCTTTCGAGGTTTACGCGGGAGAACATCGTGCGCCCGTCGGCGTAGTCGTAGACGTTACGCAGGTCCTTGTAGTACAGTTCCGCGGACCAGTCGAACATGCCGTCGGAGGTCATGCCCGAGTAGCCCATACCCGCTTGAGCGGCCCGTTCGGGGCGCACCGAGGCGGAGGTCAGCGCGTAGCGGTCGAACGGGAAGCTGGTCGAGGATGAGCGGACGGCGTGGAGGTTCTGTGTCGCGGTGCCTGCCCCGAGCTTGATGTTGTGGCAGGGATTGATGCTGTACTTGACGCTCACGCGGGGTTCGACGTCGACGTAGGTCTTCGAGGAGAAGTCCGGGGCGCTCTCCCCGATGCCGGTAAATTCGTGGAACCGGCTCCCCGATATTGCCGAGAATACCGACAGCCTCGCGCCCGCGGAAAGGCCCCAGTGCTCTCCCAACGCGCCCTCGTAGCTCGCCCACAGGGCGTTCTGCCACCCGGAGCGAATCTCCCTCTGGGAAGAGCCCTTGACGCGCATGTCGGCTGATTTTACCCGAAGAAGCTGCGAGCGCAGTCCGAACTCGAGCGAGTGGCCGTCGCTGACCTCCCAGCGGGCTTTTTCGGAAAGGGAGAAATCGCGGACATACTGCCTGAGTTCCTGGTCGATATGCATCATCGTCATCGACATTTTCGGGGAGTAGTCGGTCGCGGCTCCTGTCGTGGTGAAGGTCAGGCGCTCTCCGGCCCGCGCCGTCCAGTTGACCGAGCCGCCGAGGTTTCCCCAGTACATCCCCATCAGGCGGTCAATGGCCATATTGTCGTGGCTGATGATGAACGAGATGTCGAGGATGTCCCCCTGGCGGGGTATGTAGCGCGCTTTCGCGGTAATGTCGTAGAAGTTCATCACCGTCCCGCGGTATTGCGGTACCATTTGCAGGAAAGCGTCGACGTAGGAGCGCCTCGCCGCCACGGCCACCGACAGCCTGTCGCGCACTACCGGCCCTTCGGCCTTCGCTTTCGCCGCCAGGATTCCGACGGTTCCTCCGGCGTGCCAGCGTTCCATGTCGCCCGGAGCGAGCGCGGTTTCGAGGACGGAGGCTGTCGCGCCTCCGAACTGCGCCGGGAAGGGGCCTTTGAAAAGCGTGGCGCGCCCTAAGGCGTTGTCGTTGAAGGTCGAGAAGATTCCCATGACGTGCGACGGGTTGTAGAGCGTTATCCCGTCGAGCTGGATCAGGTTCTGCGAGGCGGTTCCGCCGCGTACCTCGAACCCTCCTCCGCCGTCACCCTCGCCGCGTACTCCCGGCATCAGGGCGATCGACTTTATGATGTCGTTTTCGCCGAAAAGCTGGGGAACCTGCGCCAGTTTGGCGAGTTCCAGGTTTTCAACGCCCAGCCGCAGTGCGTCGACCCTCTGCCGGGCCGACTGTCCGGTGACGACAACCTCTTCAAGCGACCCTTGCAGGAGGCTGTCGGCCGCTGCCTCCCCGCCGGGCAGTTCCGCCCCGAGGCAGCCAAGAGCGCCCAAGGCCGCCCCACAGACCGCAAAAGCCATACGGACGAAAGCCTGTGGCAGGTTCGGTAATTTGTATTTCTTTCGGAGGTCAAACATTCCGCAAAATTACGAAAAATCAGTAAATTCGCGGAAACTAAAGCCTCTGATTAGAGTTTCGCAAGTTTTCAACTTGCTCTCTGTGAATGGTGAATAGTGAAAGGTTAAGATAATACTTGTGTTAAACAGACTATTATCTTCACTCAGGCTTTGCCTGATTTTCACTTTTCACTTAATTCACTTCAACTGAGCTTGCGAAAGTTGAAAGATATAGTAATGAAGGAAGTACAGATTGGTTTTGAGCCGGAAATCGCGGCCGCGGTCCCGGGGCTGGCGGTTGTCAGAATCGCGGCTGACGTCGTCAACGGCCCCACTGATCCGGCTCTGCGGCGCGAGCTGACCGCGCTGGCCGAGCGGGTAGAAAGCTCATACGCCCTCCAGGATATAAACCACCGCCCCGGCATCGCCGCGACCCGCGCCGCCTACAAGGCGCTCGGCAAGGAACCGAACCGCTACCGTCCCGCGCAGGAGCAGCTCATGCGCCGGATAGTCAACGGCAAGGGGCTGTATTTCATCGACAACCTGGTGGATGTCTGCAACTACGTCTCAATCGCGAGCGGTTACGCGATCGGGGCCTTCGATTCGGAAAAAATCGCCGGCGACACGCTGACCCTCGGGGTAGGGCGCCCTGGCGAGCCCTACGAGGGGATAGGCCGCGGTCCGATCAATATCGAGGGAATGCCGGTCTACCGCGATGAGACGGGAGGAGTCGGGACCCCGACGAGCGACAACGAACGCACGAAAATAACCCCTGCGACCCGACAGCTTACCGTCTGCATAAACATCTATGGCGAAGAGATGTCCCCCGCGGAAGTTGCCGAACTCTACTCCTCGCTCCTCCGCCGCTACTGCTCCGCCACCTCCGTCTCCGTCGAAACCTTCCGACCTTAGCGACTGTTCCGGGGGGAATTAGCGGAAATTGAAACGGAGGCCGATGGTGAGCTGGAGGATGTCGCTGACGCGGAGGGAGCTGTTGCCGAAGGCGCTAAGGACGTAGATGTCGCAGCTTCCGAACTCGTAAAAGGCCGTGAGCGACTGGCTGCGTCCCCGATAGCCTCGGAAATGCCAGGTAAAACGCTCGCCGATCGAAATATTGGTTCGGATTTTTGTCGGCAGCAGGTAGTATCCGGCGGCATAGCGGTCGGGCTGTCTGAGCCAGAAACGGCTGCTCGCGATTGTCGTGAAGTAGAGGCTCGCCGTCAGGGGCTGGAAGCTGAACCTGTCGTTGATCCGGAAGTTCCAGGGCACGAAATTCTCTTTAAGCGCAAGCACTGCCTTGCAGGAGTTGGAATCGTATTTCGGAACAATCCCGATGCTGATGTCGGTCTCCCATTTGTTCCCTCTGCCGTATGACCAGCCCGCTCCGGCGGATACGATTCCCATGCCGCCACCGGCCTGGAGGAGGGTGTGCGACGGTATCAGTCCCGATGCTGACGCCCGCGGCGTTACGGCAGCGGCAATTGCCGCCGCGACGACGGCGATTTTAGAAATGAACGACCTCATACTCATAGCTGTCATCCGGGTTTATAGTGAACAGGAGGTAGGAGCGTTTCAGTATGTTGGCGCATTCGTAATACATCACTCCGTCGCCGAAAATATCGCCGGCCTTGATGTTGTGGCCGTGGCCGTAGAGGCAGAACTGCAGCCCGGGAAACCGGCGGAACAGCGCGTGGGTCTCCTCGGCGATATTGTTGTTGAACTGCTCGCTGTAAGGCGCGGCGTGCATCAGGACGACGGTCTTCTCAGCCTCCGCCGGAGCCGTCTCAAGTTCCTTCTTCAGAAACCCCAGGTCGGGGACTGGGGCCGGGTAGTCGAACTCCAGCGCGTTGGTGTTGATACACAGGAACTTGACATTCCCGGCCACGAACGAGAAATTCAGCGGCCCGTACATCGCCAGGTACGCGTCTATGCCGGTCGCCTGGCAGTCGTGGTTCCCGATTACGCAGACATACGGCATTTTAAGCCCCTCGAGTATGTCGCGCTGCCATTCGTACTCTCGGGTGGAGCCGAATTCCGTCAGGTCTCCTCCGTGGACTACGAAATCCAGGTCGCCCCGCCGGTTCAGCAGCTTCACAACCTCGCGTGTCTCGTCGTAGCCCCGCTGCGTGTCGGAAATCATGGCGAACTTTATGCTATTCTTCCCTGTCGTGATTTTCTCAATGCGGGATATGTTTTTAGAAGTCAGATGTTTGTCGCCCGAGATGTTCACGTCGTACGGGTGGCTTTCGAGCAGGTCGCATCCCGTGGCGGCGAACATCAGTATAATGCCGGTGGCTATTGTGAAAAGTGGCTTCATCGGTTGCGGAAACAATGGAATTTGGAATATTGCGGAAACAATCGGTTATTTTCAAGGCTGCAAAGTTCCGCAAAAAAACGATACCCGTAAAGTCCGCATTTGCCGCAAAATTGTGCGAAAACGCCAATCCTCCTTCTGTAAATGGCGCTGTCGTTACCGTTTCAGTAAAGATAATGGCATAAAAAAGGGAACCGCATCGTTAAGCGGCTCCCTTTCGCAGGGTCGGTTGACTGGCGGAAATTGTGTATGTCAGTCAACGATAAGTTTGACGGCCAAGTTCGGCGTGGTTACAACATATATGCCTGGTGCTAATCCTGCGAACGTCAGTTGGTTCCCATCCGAAATGCCGTGAGCGGCCAGGACACCGTCAGTAGAACGGACCTCAATCTTTGTTCCGGGCGCTGCTCCATCGACAATTATGGCGCCGCCGAGGGAATTGATTGACGGGCTGCTAATGGCTTCTGTGTCAATGCCGGATGTGCCGATAGCCAGGATTCTTTTGAAGTTGGAGAATCCGCGGGCCGTGTCATAGCCTTTCTCATATCCCGGTTCGACGAACAGTATGCCACCTTCGTATGTTTCCGGGCTGAACACAAGGTCGGCGTTAGAGAACGGTGCGCCAAGCCGGAGCGAGGTCACATTTTGGAGCGACGGCATATGGAAACTGTAATAGTTGACAGTCTCGAGAGAGGCGGGAAGAGTCAGTTCTGTTAGGGCGCAGTCAGCGAACGCGTTGCTCCCTACCTCTTTTAGTCCGTTGCCGAGGTCGATGGCCGTCAGGCCGTGACAATCAGCGAACGCACTTTCGCCGACAGTAGTGACGGTTGACGGGAATGAAACGGAGGATATCCCTTTGCATCCTTCAAAGGACTGTTCCGTAATCATAGTGACACCCGATGGCAGAGCGACAGTCCCGGTCTTGCCTCTTGGGCAGACGAGGAGTTTGGCTTTCTCTTTATCATAAAGGATTCCGTCCTGGGCGCTGTAATATTCGTTGGCGGCATCAACGGAAATCGCAGTCAGTTTCGGACAGTCGTAGAAAGCGTCGTTAATCACGGCGTAGACGGTAGAGGGAATCGAGACGGAGGTCACCTCTTCGTTTGCCGCCGAGGCGGTAGTTGAGAACGCGCCGGAAACAATACCTACGACGGTGTATTCGATGCCGTTCGTAGTGACGGTCTTAGGAATTGAGACTTTTCCGGTGTTTGTCTTATTGTAGACCACATAGGCGTACCGATAAGTATGGTTCAGGATGTCATAGACGATGCCCCCGGAGGTAAATGTCGTGGCGACTCCCTTTATTGTTTTGAATTTGCCCCATATGGCATGAGCCTTGTACGCTTCCAGTGAGTTTTCAGGCACGGTCAGGGTTCCTTTCAGGGTCGCGTCGTCGAATGTGTTGACATCGATATCTGGCGGGGTAGTTGCCATGCACTCTACGACTTTTAGCCGGGAGCAACCCTCGAAAGCGTAACTGGCGATAAACGTGCAGGTTCCCGGAATAGATATCTTTGTGATTTTAGAACACCCGGCGAAAGCGTGGGCTCCGATGCCTGTCGTGCCTGCGGCGACGCTTGCTGAAGATTTTCCCGCGGGACATGTGATAAGGCAGTGTTCCTCGGATAAATAGATGCTTGCCGCCGGAATGTAATAGTAGAGAATGCCGTCTTTGGCGTACAGGTCTTTGTTTTTAGAGTCAACGGTTATGGATGTCATTGACGTGCATCCCGGAGCCATCGACGCATAATTGGAGTAGCGCACAGAGGCGGGGATGGACAGGGACTTGAGCGATGTGCAGTCGGCGAACGTGTAAGGCTCTATACTGGTGATGGAATTGGTAAGCTTTATGGATGTGAGTTTTCTGCATCCCCCGAAGCCACCCCATTCATATGTGGATTCGTAATCGGGCGTTACGTATGATGTCCAGATTGCGTTGAGGGTTTCGGGGAGTGTTATTGAGGTAAGGTCGCCGCATCCCGCGAAGGCGCTTCCGTTGATGACGGATACCGGGTACGGACCCTTCCCGGAGCTTTCGTCCAGGACATTGGGGTAGGAGGGGATGGTTATTTTCCCGGAATATCGCGAGCCATCGGGATTCTCCACAACCTCGAGATAGCTCCCTGTGCCGTATCGCAGTTTGTAAGCGATGCCGTCTCTCACAAAATCAACAGCCGGTAGGTTAAATACTGTTAAAATTAAAGAGAGGGTAAGCAGAATCTTTTTTATCATAAAATAATGGTCGGTTTCGTCGGCAAATGTAGTAAATTATTTCGTAACTACCAAAAGAGGGTGTATCAAAATTAAGATTTTTGGTTCACCCTCGTTTTTAAGCCGCCTGAG
>CALBWF010000024.1:0-33551 GCA_937969265.1 uncultured Porphyromonadaceae bacterium | reverse complement strand
CGCAAGCCCTTCGACCGCGACCGCAAGCCCTTTGACCGAGACCGCAAGCCCTTCGACCGAGACCGCAAGCCCTTCGACCGAGACCGCAAGCCTTTCGACCGAGACCGCAAGCCCTTCGACCGCGACCGGGAAGAACCTCAGTCGGAAAATCCGCTGGCAAAGCGCCGCAACGAGGAGCTCCTGAACCGTATCACCGGGGAAGGTCCGAAGCTGAACCAGCCGAGCATGCGCCCGCGCAAACCAAAAAATTAACCCTCAACATATAATATCCCTCCTATGAAGATCCTTCTGCTCGGGTCAGGTGGCCGCGAAGCGGCGCTGGCCTGGAAAATGGCACAAAGCCCCGAAACCGAAAAGCTTTTCATCGCGCCCGGAAACGGCGGCACGGGAAAGTTCGGAACCAATGTAGCCCTCAGACCGACCGACTTCGAGGCTGTCGGCAAATTTGTCGACGAGAACGGGATTGACATGCTGGTCGTCGGCAATGAAGACCCGTTAGTGGCCGGAATAACCGACTTCATGGCCGAGACGCGCCCCGCGCTCCTGGTCGTCGGCCCGCGCAAGGCCGGAGCGATGCTCGAAGGGAGCAAGGATTTCGCCAAGCTGTTCATGACCGAGGAGGGGATTCCGACCGCCCGCTACCGCAGTTTCACTGCCGATACTCTCGCCGAGGGGGAAAAGTTCCTCGAAACCCTCAAAGCCCCCTATGTGCTGAAGGCCGACGGGCTGGCAGCCGGCAAAGGCGTTCTGATTGTCAACGACCTGGCGGAAGCCAAAAAGGAACTGGCCGAGATGCTCGGCGGAATGTTCGGTGCCTCGTCGGCGACCGTAGTGATCGAAGAGTTCCTAAGCGGCATCGAGTGTTCGGTGTTCGTGCTGACCGACGGCCATGGCGGCTACCGCATACTTCCCGTCGCCAAGGACTACAAGCGCGTAGGCGAGGGGGACACCGGCCTGAACACCGGCGGAATGGGAGCCGTAAGCCCCGTGGCTTTCGCCGACAAGGCCTGGATGGAAAAAGTTGAGGAGCGCATCGTGCGCCCAACTGTTGAAGGACTGATACGCCGCGGCATCGATTACCGCGGATTCATATTTCTCGGCCTCATCAATGTCGAAGGGGAGCCGATGGTTATCGAGTACAACGTCCGCATGGGTGATCCTGAAACGGAGGTTGTCATGCTCCGCGTGGCCTCCGACCTGGTGCCCCTCCTTGCGGCCGCGGCCAAAGGAAACCTTGGGCAACTACCCCTGGAGGAGGACCCTCGCGCGGCGGCGACCGTGATGCTGGTTTCCGGAGGCTATCCCGGCAGCTACGCCAAGGGGCTGGAGATAACAGGCACAGGAGAGGTCGACGAGTCGATTCTCTTCCACGCCGGAACCGCTGAAAAAGACGGTAAGCTCCTCACCGCCGGAGGCCGCGTAATCGCCGCGTCCAGCTACGGGACAGACCTGGCGGACGCCCTCGCGAAAAGCTACCGCTCGGCCGCAAAGGTCAACTTCGACAAAAAATATTTCCGCCGCGACATCGGCAACGAGTTCCTGCCTAAATAACCCCGACTACATAATATCCCGACTATATAATCTATAGTATGAGCGAACGCGATATCACCGCACTGCTTCACTCGCGCTGGGGCGCAGGACTGCTTATGACCCTGGCTGTCGCCGGGGCCATATTCGCCTATACGCGCCAGGCGGTGGTGCCGATATGGTTCGACCTCGGCCTGGGGCTGACGGCCCCGGGTAAATGGGTCCCGCAGGGGCTCCCTTCGCTGGTCGCGGGGCTGGCGGCGAATATCGGAATCGGAGTGCTCGCGCTGACGGTCAACCGGACATTCAACGTGCTTCGCTCGCTGACGACGCTCGTCGCTGGGCTCTTTTTCGTGATGCAGCTCGGCCTCCCGTCGCTGCTGTGCCAGTTTTACAGCGGGACGCTTCTCGCGTTGCTGATACTGGTATGCTGCGCGCTGCTGTTCTCCGCCTACGGCAGCGGAGCGGGGCAACGGCGGGGGTTTATGGCGTTCTTCCTGACCTCGCTCGCCTCGTTCACCAACGTCTCCTTCGCGCTCTACCTGCCGGTACTCCTCGTAGGCTGCATGCAGATGAGGATATTCAACACCCGCACCCTGATCGCGGCCTTCCTCGGCGCTCTCACTCCCCCCTGGCTGCTGATAGGGTTCGGAGTAGTAAGGATTGACGAGCTGGTGATGCCCCATTGGCTTATGGCGTGGTCGCAGTGGGGCGACCCGCATATCTTCCGGTCGCTGATTGTGACGGCGTTCACCCTCTTCATCGGAATCTCGTTCATCGTGGTCAACCTGATGAAGATTCTGAGCTACAATTCCCGCGTCAGGGCCTTTAACGGATTCCTGACGATGACGCTCATCGCCACGGCGATATACACCGTATGCGATTTCGGCAGCTTCCGTTTCTACCTGCCGCTGCTGAACTGCCTGACAGCATACCAGGCGGCGCATTTCTTCACCTACCGGCGGTCGCGCCGCAGCTACATCCCGATTCTGATACTGATTCTGGTCTACTGCGGTTTCTACGCCTGGTCATTAATTGACACAGTATAATGAAAGTTCTGATTGAAAGCCATGTGCCGTTTGCCGAAGGGGCGTTCGGTAACGAGGCGGAAGTAGCGGTGCTCGCGCCGGAAGAATTTACCCGTCAGAGACTTACGGAGGAAAAGGCCGACGTAATAATCGTGCGCACCCGTACGCGCTGCGACGCTTCCCTGCTTGAGGGAACGAATGTGTCTGTGGTCGCGACTGCAACCATCGGAACTGACCACATCGACATCCCCTACTGCCAAAGCCGCGGTATCGAGGTCGTCAACGCTCCCGGCTGCAACGCCCCAGCGGTAGCGCAGTACGTGTTCGCGGCAGTGTTGAGGCTGATGGATGGGAGGAAGCCCGAAGAGCTGACCCTCGGAGTTGTAGGTGTCGGCCACGTCGGTTCCATTGTGGCCGACTGGGGAAGGCAGCTCGGCTTCCGCGTCCTTGAATGCGACCCTCCGAGAGCCCTCCGCGAACCGGCCTACACCTCAATCCCCCTGCGGGAAATCGCCGAAAAGGCCGACATCATAACTCTCCATACACCCCACACAAAAAACGGGGAGCACGCCACCCACCATCTCGCCGACGAGGCGTTCTTCAACGCACTGCGCCGCAAGCCGATTTTCATCAACGCGGCCCGCGGGCCGGTCGTAGACACCCCCGCCCTGCTCGCCTCAATCAGCAACGGGACCGTGGGAGCCGTCGTTTCCGACTGCTGGGAGGGGGAGCCGCTGATTTCGCGCGAACAGCTTGCCAAAAGCCGCTACGCGACTCCCCACATCGCCGGATACTCCATCGAGGGGAAAAAGCGCGCCACCCAGATGACAGTCAACGCCATCCTTCGTCATTTCGGCTCGGACAGGCGCCTCAACCTCGGAATCCCGGAAGGCGCGGCGGCAAAAGTAACCGCCGAAAGCATTCTCGCAAGCTACGACCCGGCTGTCGACACCGCCGCCCTGCGCCGGGCTTTCCGCGACGCTGAGAATGACGAGGAAGCCGCCAAGGCGTTCGAGTTTCTGCGCAACAACTACCCACTGCGCCAAGAAGTGCGCTGACAGCGAGCCACAATCCTGAAAATCAAGAGTTACTATGTTCAAGGCGATGCTAATTGCCGGAGCCGGCGGATTTATCGGTACCTGCGGGAGATTCCTCGTCGGGGAACTTTGCTCGGCGTTGTTCCACGGTTCGTTCCCGCTCGGCACTTTCACGGTAAATATCATAGGATGCTTCATAATCGGCCTGTTCTTAGGGCTTCTGGAGAAAGAGCGCATAATCACGCCCGGAGCCAATTTCTTGCTAATCACAGGCTTCTGTGGCGGATTCACCACTTTCTCAGCCTTTGCTGACGATATGCTGACGCTCGGCAATAAAGGGGACTGGACGACCTTCGCCCTCTACGCCTCGGCAAGCGTTATTTGCGGCATACTTCTGGTATGGGTAGGCCGGGCGCTCGTTCGCTAAAACCGCGGCAACGGCCTGTCTCGGGAATCGCCGACAGCTACAATAAACAGAGGATAATTGCGTTAATAAGATAGTTATGCACAACTATCCTCTCAAACATATATATCTGCTGTTACTGCTTGGAACTCTTGCGATTGCGGGGGCGTTCCGGGCTTCGGCATTCCAGCTCGCCAAGTACGCCGACAACTCGGCGCTCGCTTCGGGCAAATGGGTGCAGGTCGCTGTCACCCAGACCGGCATGCACCTTATCACGGAGCAGACGCTCCGGGGATGGGGCTTTACCAAACCCTCCGAGGTAAAAATCTACGGCTACGGGGCGCGGCGAATCCCCGACCAGATGAGCAACAGCACGTTTGTCGACGACCTCCCTCAGACTTTCTCGGAATGGGTCGACGGCAAGGGGCTGCTTTTCTACGCCGAAGGCCCGGTTGCCAAACAGACCACTACCGGCCAGTACCGCCGCCCCGCGCAGAACTACTATACGACAGAGGGTTACTACTTCCTGACCGACAGCCGGGAAGACGATGAGCGCCGCATTCCCGCGATTGGTGCGACCACGCCGGAAGCAGGAACTGCCCCCGCCACGACATTTTACGATTTCCTATACCACGAGGAGGAACTTTCCTCCCCGGGTGAGGCCGGACACCAGCTCGTAGGCGAGGACTTCAAATACACACGCGACCAGCAGTTCACATTCAACCTCACCAACCCCGTTGCCGGGCAGCCGACCTACCTCGAAGTCGTATTTCTCGCAAAGGCGGCGTCCGGCACAACGACTATCGGAATCACCGTAAACGGCACAAGCCTCCCCCTCTCCTCCGAGAACACCCTCCAGCCAATAACCGACGGCCACGTCCACGCCGCGCAGGCTACCATACGCAGGACTTTCGACGCGAGCGGCGACCGGCAGCTCCGCGTCGGGCTTAACACGCGGCCCTCCGGCTCGCTCGTCGCCGCCAACCTCGACTACATCGGCCTCTCCTATTGCCGCGAGCTCGCTATGGGAAGCGCCTCGCAGCTCCCCTTTGAAATCCGCTCGGCCAACCGCGGGGTGCGCCTCGGCGGAGCCTCCGCTGCGACAAAGGTATGGGATGTGACGAATCCGGCGGCGATAACCCTCGTCGATGCAGCGATAGAAACCGCAAGTACCCTCGTATGGACCGCCCGCAACACCGATACCCGCGAATATATCGCCTTCAACCCCAACGGCTCCTTCCCCTCCCCGACGCTGAAAGGTACGGTCTCCAACCAGGACCTCCACGGCATACGGGAAACCCCGGACATGATCATCGTAGCCCCTCGCCAGTGGGCCGACCAGGCTGAACGCCTGGCGGAATACCGCCGCGGAACCGAGCAGCCGCTCGAGGTCCTCGTGCTCGACCCGCAGCAGATTTACAACGAGTTCTCCTCCGGCGTCCCCCACGTCCAGGGCTTGCGCAAATGCCTGAAAATGTTCTACGACCGCGGAGCTGCCGCCGGGAAACCGTTGCGTTTCGCCCTCATGATGGGGCGCGTGTTCTACGACAACCGCCTACTGACCGCCACCGGCCGCTCCCTGGGGTACCCCATACTTCCGGGATGGTTCACCGACCTCGGTCTGAGCGACAACTTCGGCTACACTACCGATGACATGCTGGCGTTCCTCGAAGACAATTCCGGCTCTAACATGGGAGCCGACAAGCTCTCAATCGCCCTGGGGCGCATACCCGCCACCTCCCGCAGCGACGCGTCGCAGGCTGTCGACAAAATAATCGCCTACGAGACCTCCTCCCCCAACGGAACCTGGAAAAACAACGTGCTCTTCCTGGCCGACGACCAGGACTCGGCGATCCATATGATCCAGTCCGACGCGATGTGGAAGTGCATGCTTGACGCGTCGAGCGGACAGGATGCCTTCTACCGCAAAATCTACACCGACCAGTACGAGCTTGTATCGAACGTATACACCCAGGCCCGTACCGAGTTCTACCGCGCCCTTGACGAGGGAATTATGTGGTGGAACTATATCGGCCACGCCTCCCCGACCTCGCTGACCGCCGAGGGAGTGGTGACATACACCGACCTCAACAACCTCTACCTCCGCCACCTCCCCGTGGTCTATGCCGCGACCTGCGACTTCATGCGCTGGGACTCCGGCACCGTCTCCGGCGCCGAAATCCTCTTCCGCAATACCGACGGCGGGGTAATCGGAGCGATCAGCGCCACCCGCCCGGTGTTCATCTCCGAAAACGGCCCCCTTTCCGAATCCTTCGGAAGAGAAATAACGCAGCGCGACGAGACCGGCCTTCTGCGCCCGTTGGGCGAAATCTACCGCCGGGCAAAAAACGCCATTAACTCCAACACCAACAAGCTGCGATACGTCCTGCTCGGCGACCCGTCGATGCGCCTCGCGATGCCCGCGCTCCGCCTGGTTCTCGACAAAGTCAACGGAAAGCCGGTTTACGACCCTGACGACGCGACGAAAGAACAGACCATTATAATGGCGCGCCAGCAGGTTACGATGAAGGGGCATATCGAGGATGCCTCGGGAAACATTGTCAGCGACTTCACAGGCTCCGTCAACACAATCCTCTATGATGCCGACAGGTCGATTACCACCCTCGGCAACGGGGCCGAGGGGAAGCCTTTCGACTTCGACACTACCGGCGGCCGGCTCTATATGGGTTCCGGCTCAATCGAAAACGGTATCTTCACCCTCAACATCCCGATGCCCGCGGAAGTAGCCGACAACTTCCGGACCGCAACTTTAAACATCTACGCCCGCTCTGACGACGGCCGCGAGGGTGCCGGGGTCGACCGCCGTATCTACGTCTACGGTTCCGACCCCGACGCGGAAGAGGACAACGAGGCTCCCGAAATCGAGACGATGTACCTCAACCATCCCTCGTTCCGGGACGGGAAGAAGGTCAACCCCTCCCCCATGCTGATTGCCCGCGTAAGCGACAACCGGGCCATAAACCTCTCCACCTCAGGCGTGGGGCACCAGATGACGCTCACCCTCGACGGGGGCCGCACGTTTACCGACGTGGCGAACTACTACACTCCCTTCTCCGACGGCACCCCCGGAGGCGACATAGCCTACCCCTTTGACAACCTCGCGCCCGGCCTCCACACCCTCCGTCTGCGCGTCTGGGACACCGCGCCCAACGCCGCCGAGGCCGAGCTGTCGTTTACCGTGGAGGCTGAGCTCGCGCCAGCAATCCACGAAGTCTACACCGACGCCAACCCGGCCCGCGACCACGCCAACTTCTACGTGACCCACGACCGCCCCGACCAGTCGCTGACCGTTACAATCGAGGTCTACGACCTGATGGGCCGCCCCGTCTGGAGCAACACCCGCAAAGGACGCAGCGATATGTTCCAGTCAGCCCCCGTCGCCTGGGACCTCCGCAACACCGCCGGCCACCGCGTGCCCCGCGGCCTATACCTCTACCGCGCGATTGTCACCGACGACAGCTCCGGCGACAAGACCGCGACAGCATCCCGACGCCTCGCCGTGGCCGCCGACTGAACCCCGACCTAACTTCTATAACTACATACCGCAATGATTATCGGAACATTGGAAAACGCCGAGCGCTACTATCCGCTCCACCCCGGCTTCAAACCCCTTTTTGAATTTGTCAAAGGGAACGACTTCGACAAGCTCCCCGCCGGGAAAATATACCTCCAGGGCAAAGACGTCTTCGTCAACAACGCCACCATCGAGCCTAAAAAGGCCGAGAACCAGCCCCTCGAAATGCACCGCGACTACATCGACGTGCACATCGCCCTTGAAGACGGCGAAGTCTTCGGCTGGAAGCCCATCGAGAACCTAAGCAAGGAAGGCGAATACAACCCCGCCAAAGACTGCGCCCTCGTCGACGACCCCGCCGAAATCTACGTCACCCTCAAGAAAGGCGACTTCGTGATCGTCTACCCCGAAGACCCCCACGCCCCCAACATCGGCACCTCCACCATCCGCAAAGTCATCGGCAAAATCCGCCTCTAATCCCCCTCCCCCCTAAACTTCAGCTCGCCTTACGGCTCGCCACTGTGGCGAGCCGTAAGGCGAGCTTCGTAAGAAGGGAGAGCAAGGGGAGGGCGGCCGCAGGTTAGCGACGCAGGGAGATCGGGCCGCGGTAAGAGCTGAGGTAGACGGCGAGGGCGTTCATGGAGAGGGCCTGGGAGCGGGTGACGGTCGAGCGGTTGAGTTTGTCCGGCCAGGGCGCGAGGAGGAGCAGCCGCCCTTCGGAACAGAGGTCGAACTCGCGGCCCTGCGGCTTGAAGCGCTCCTCGAAACCTTCATTCCGCAGGATAACCAACATGACGCCAAGCTCTACGGCCTTGTCCCGCACCGCTTTTTCCGCCGGGCTTATAAACGAGAAAATCAGAACGCCGCCGTTGGCCGCGCACGCCAGCCATTCTTTCTCTTTTACCGCCCTGGCTTCGGCGGAGTCGGCCCGGCGGATTATGACCGGGCGGCGATCAAAGTCGCGGAGCAGGAATATGTTGCCGTACGCGGCAAGCTCCCGGTCTCCCGCAATCAGGTGGTTATACCGCCGGAAAAGGTCGGGATGGGCGGCCTTTATCGCAGCTCTCGCCGGATTGTCGGCGATATAGGAGACCGCCCTTGAGAGATGCTCGTTGCCCCGTATTATCCGGTCGTTGAAGTTGCGGACAAACAGGGGCCGTACAGTTTCAGCCCCCTCTATTTCCTTCCAGCGCCTCGAACAGGCTCCTTTAAACGCCCCGACGTAATCCCCGAGCTTCTTTGGCAGTTGCCTCAATACCATTAGGACGCAATGCAGATGGTCTGGCATTATAGCGCTTGCCTTTACAAGGATTGCCGGCTGGATTTCTTGCAGACGGGCTAATTCGCCGCGAACCGCGGCGCCAAGGGGCGTAAGGGAGAGCTTGCGGGTCTCTATATCGAGGATGGAAAAAGGAGGCGCGCCGGGAACGCGGGTAATGGTAACCATATAGCTCCCGGGGCGGGTGTAGTCGTGGAAGAAAGCCCTGCGCGTGTTGCGGTGAACCGGATTCGGGGAGGCGAAGCGCGGGTCTTTCATAAGGAGGAGTAGGTTTTGCGGCGGAGGAGGTAGTAGGAGAGGATTATGTTGCGGCGCTGGAGGGGTTCGCGGAGGAGGTTGCGGGAGGGGTGGCTGGTATAGAGGCGGCGCATGCGGCGGAAGTCGCGGTGGGCTTTGAGGACGGCGTTGGCGTTGGCAAAGTCAAGGGAGGCGACGAACTTCGCCCAGGCGAGGGTGTCGAGCAGTCGGCGGCGCAAAAGGGTCGCGAAGAGGTCGCGGCGGGGGAGATTCTTGTGGAGCAGCAGCAGGTTGTTGCGGAAGTTGAGATAGGTTTTCCGGGGATTGGAAGCGGGAAGGGAACCGCCGCCAAGATGATAGACCCGGGATGCGGGAACCGTGTCGACCGTATGCCCGGCGAGCTGTATGCGCCAGCAGAGGTCGATTTCCTCCATATGCGCGAAAAACTCCTTGTCAAGCCCCCCTACCTCCTCGTAAAGGGCTGAACGCACGAGCAGAGCTGCCCCGGAAGCCCACATGACCTTCATCGGGTTATCATACTGGCCGAGGTCTTTCTCTGTCGTGTCAAAGAGGCGCCCGCGGCAATAGGGATAGCCGTTGCGGTCAATTAGCCCACCTGATGCCCCGGCATATTCAAAAGAGCCTTTGTCCTTATAGTTCAAAATCTTAGGCTGGCAGGCTCCACATTCGGGATGCGCATCCATATAGGCAGCAAGCGGCTCGATCCACCCCTCCGGCACTTCGACATCGGAGTTGAGCAGCAGGGTCATTGGATAGCGTGTAGCAGCGACCGCCCTGTTATATCCCTCTGCGAAACCATAGTTTTCAGGAAATTCGAGCACTTTTACCCGGGAAAACTCCTCCCGGAGCACCCGCAGGGAATCATCCGTGCTCCCGTTGTCGGCGACTATCACGTCGGCCAGTTCGGAATTTGTGTTGGTAACCACGGAGGGAAGAAACTCCCGGAGCAGCCCGGCTCCGTTCCAGTTAAGAATGATTACCGCTATCTGTTTCATTTTCAATCGTCTGTTGGTACGCTTTTGGGAACGAGCATCGCGCTGAACTCCCATAGCAGGTATATCGGGATGAAGACGGCGAAGAGGGTGAACGGGTCGCCGGTCGGGGTTATTACAGCCGCCAGAATCATAAGCGCGACAATCGCGTGGCGGCGGTAGAGGGAGAAGAAACGCCTGGTCAGCAACCCCATGCGCCCGAGCAGCCACGCGAGCAACGGCAGCTCGAAGACTACTCCCATCAGGAACACGATCGTCACGAACGTGTCTGTATAACTGTCGAGCGAAATCACGTTAGGCACCAAGTCGCTGAGCTGGTAGTCAGCCAGGAAGCGCACCGTCAGCGGGAACACGAGGTAGTAGCCCGCCGCGACTCCGAGGTAGAACATCACAACCCCGAACATAAACGCCGTCGAAGCCCCGCGGCGTTCCCGGGGGTAAAGACCGGGCTTGATGAAAGTCCAGAAAATATATATTACGACCGGGAACGAAAGCACGAGCGCCAGCCAGCAGGTCATCGACATATGGATAAAGAACTGCGAGGCGAGCTGGTAGTTAACAAGCTCCACCGAGAACCCCGAGGCGGGCGCGTCGAACGCTCCGGGCCACAAAGCCGACAGGCGCTCGAGAAAGCGGTAAGTGGCGAATCCGGGGGTACACGGGGCGAGCACAACGTTGTTGAAAATCTCCGGCATGAACACGAACAGCCCGGCGGCCACGGCCACAAATACCGCGATCGCCTTCAGCATCACCCCTCGCAGCGCGTCGAGGTGGTCCCAGAATGTCATTTCCCCGGAGGTGTTTTCAGCGTTTCCGGCCATATCTCATCCGGGGCTGCTCACTCCCCTTTCGCTGCCTGATCGGCATCCTTTTTCTTATCAATGGGCTTGTTGATTTCATCGCTCATGTCGTTGAGCCCCTCCTTGAATCCGCGGATTCCCTTGCCGAGACCGCGCATCAGTTCGGGAATCTTCTTGCCGCCGAAAAGCAGCAGAATCAGTACCGCGATGATTACCAGCTCCCAGCCGCGGAGACCGCCGAAAAACGCCGGGATAAGCGCGTATATCATATTCATAATTCTTTCTGTTATAAAGTACAGATGCAAAATTACGACAAAATGAGTAAATTCGCGCTACGAGATTCTCTAAAATAAATTAAAGCGCGATGGCAGACAGAAGGAAAACAGTGTTTATAACCGGGGGGTCAACCGGGATAGGGGCGGCCTCCGTGAAGAAATTCGTCGAAGAAGGATGGAATGTCGCCTTCGCCGACATAAATGAAACGGAGGCACAGGCCGTTATAGCGGAAATCGGTAAGCCCGACCAACTGCTGTTCAGCGTGGCCGACACACGCGACCGCGAAGCGGTGAAGCGGGCCGTCGATGCCGCCGTCGAGCGATTCGGAGGGCTTGACAGCGTGTTTGCCAACGCTGGAATCCACCGCCGCAACACCCTCCTCGACATCACAGACGAGGAGCTTGACCTTATGATCCAGACCAATATCTACGGCACCTTCAACACCCTCCGCACCGCGGTCCCGCGCCTGATTGAGAACGGCGGGGGAAGCGTCGTGATCAACGCCTCCGACCAATGGTATATCGGGAAAGCAAAGAGTTTCGGCTACGGGCTGACAAAGGGCGCGCTCGGGCAGATTACCCGCGGGCTCTCGATCGACCTTGGAGAATACGGCATACGGGTCAACGCCGTATGCGCCGGTACCGTCCGCACCCCCTTGGTTGACAACCTGTTCCACCGCCTCGAGGCCGCCGACCCCGAGCATGTCAGCGCCGAGCGCCTGTGGGCCGAGGAGAACGCCCTCTATCCCCGCGGCCGCGTCGGGGAACCCGCCGAGGTCGCCGAGCTGGTCTACTTCCTGGCCTCCGACGCCTCCAGCTTCTGCACCGGCTCCCACTTCCTCGCCGACGGCGGCCTCGTCGCCCGCTAATCCAATCCGAATTTACAGGGAGGCGAGCAGGGAGAGGGCGGCGGAGCGGCCGGAGTCGATGAGGACGGGGACGTGGACGTCGGAGTTGACGAGGATGGGGATGCCGGCGGCTTTCAGGCGCGAGAGATGGCGGGGGGCGGGGAAGAAGCGGCCCGTGCCGTCAGGCGCGTCAGCAGGATGGCCGACAGCGTCGGCCGGGGCGGTTTGGTCGTAAATCTTGGTGTTGACTTCGACAGCCAGGCGGCGGTCGATTATGAGGTCGACCAGCTCGTCAACCAGTCCGCGGTACCACGGCTCCTCTTCGATACCCGGCTGCCAGGCGGACGCGTTCATGCCGATTTTGTCGAAATGCCCGATGAAGTCGAAGCATCCGGCAAGCACCATACGGCGGCTCTGGCGGTAAAATGTCTCGACTACATAACGTATGTCCTTGTCGAAAACCACCTCCATATTGCGGCAGAAACGTTCGGGCGACCCGTCAATATCTACATACCGACCATCCTTCGTCGGTATAAAATGCACTGACCCGATCCGGTAGTCAAGAGGCAACTGCCGGAAATAGGAGGCCGACGGCCCCCACGTGTCGTCGATATAGTCGATTTCCATCCCGGCGTAGAAGCGGCAGGCCGCGCCATGCTCGCGCCGGATACGCGCCACCTCGGCAAGATAGCGGGGTACGTTGGTTTCCAGCATATTACAGGGAGAATGGAATCGCAGGGGCGAGTGGGGCGAGAAGCCGTAGTGGGTAAAGCCCCTGGCGACAGCCTCGCGGGCAAACGCCTCCATCTGTGCGCGGCCGTCGCAAAATTCGGTATGGGAATGAAAGCAGTAGCGGGTCGATCCGCCGAGTTCCTTTATAAAATCCACGATACTAACATACTAAATTAATCGGCGGCAAGAGGCCGCGTCTCGCGGCGCATCGCAGGTAGTTTTGCGGCGAACCAGGCGAGAAGCACTACCGCGGCTGTCACGCCAATCCCGAGCGAGAGGTCAATGTCGAGCGAAAAGCCCTCAGGGGCCATGAATATATAGCTTACCGTCACGACCGTCATAAACAGTGCGGGAATGAGAGTTATATAGAAGAAGCGGCGGTTGCGGGCGAGATAAACCGTTACAGCCCAAAGGGTAAAGACGGCCAGCGACTGGTTGCTCCACGCGAAGTAGCGCCAAAGCACCTGGAAGTCAACCATCATCACGGCAAACGTCACAGCGAAAAGCGGGACGCTGATTAATGCCCGCTTGAGGAATTTCCGCTGGTCGAGCTTCAGGGTGTCGGCAACAATCAGACGCACCGACCGCAGGGCGGTATCCCCCGTCGTGATAGGCGCTGCCACAACCCCGATGATCGCAAGCACTCCCCCGAAAGCACCAAGCCAGCCGATCGACACATCATGGACGAGGGTCCCGGGCGTATGTCCGTCAACCGCCATATATTCTGCCAGGTCCTGATAGCCGCCAGTGAAAGCGATCGCCGCCGCAGCCCAGATAAGAGCGACAATACCCTCTGCAACCATCGCGCCGTAGAATACCGGGCGCGCCAGTCGCTCGTTCTTCAGGCAGCGGGCCATCATCGGCGACTGGGTGGCGTGGAAGCCCGAAAGCGCCCCGCACGCGATTGAGATGAAAAGCATCGGGAACAGAGCGTGCGTCTCGGCCTGCGGGTGACGGTTATACAGCCCGTCGGCCATACCGTCGGGGATTCCGACACCCCCGAAGAGCATCACACCCATCAGCGCCACAGCCATAAAGAGCAGCGCGCCTCCGAAAAGAGGATACAGCTTGCCGATCAGCTTGTCTATCGGGAGCATCGTCGCGAAAAGATAGTAGAGGAAAATCACTACCGCCCAGAATGTCACGTCCATATAGTCCGGTGTCATCGAGGCCAACAGCCCGGAGGGTGTAATCACGAATACTGCACCCACGAGGACCAGCAGCACAACCGAAAACACGCGCATAACCTGACGCGCGCCCCCGCCAAGCTCGTTGCCAACGACTTCGGGGAGCGAAACTCCGTCCTGGCGCAGCGAGAGCATCGCGGAGGTGAAGTCGTGGACCGCCCCGGCGAAAATAGTGCCGAGAACTATCCACAGGAATGCCGCGGGGCCGAACATCACCCCCATTATGGCTCCGAAAATCGGCCCTACCCCGGCGATGTTCAGGAACTGAATCATAAACACCTTCCACGTCGGGAGGGGAACGAAGTCAACACCGTCGGGATGTTTAGCCGCGGGGGTCAGACGCGACGGGTCGATGCCGAAAACCTTCTCGACAAGGAGCCCGTAGATAAAATAGCCGCCGACAAGGACGGCGAGAGAGATAAGAAAAGTCGTCATTGCTCTAAACGTATGATTTCGTTGCGCATATCGCGGAGCTGCCCGCGGGCCTCTTCAACCTGGGCCTCGGCCCGAAGAATCGCATCTGAAACGGAGCGGTCACCCTTGGCGTAGGCCGTGCGCAGCTCGCCAAGCCGCTCCAGGGCAAGCTCGAACCGGCGCTCGGAATCAACGTAATCCTTCATCAGCGAGCGCGAACGGGGAGAATGGAGCTGGGAATAGTTGGTAAGAACCCCGCGCCCCGGCACGGAGAGGCGGAAATCGACCACCCGCTCGCGTGACGCGCCCGGGTTGATAGACGCGATGCGGCGCAGCAACGGACGGTAGTCGGCCCCATCGTTCCATGTCGAGCGGATTGAGCTGAGCGACGCCCGAGCCAGCAGGTCGGGAGCGTCGGGACTGACGTTGATCCTCAGTTCCTGCGGCACAAAGAGATAGATTGTCACCTTCCCGGGGATTCGGTTGCGGTCGGAGGCCCACCATCCTGCCCCGGTAAGCTCGTCGATAGCGAGCAGATAATCGTTGTAGGGCGAGTTGTAGGGCATCCCTACGTTGGCAGGCTGGAGGAAGTTGCCATCCTCGTCGCAGCGCGAGATGAAAATATCGTACCCTCCGAGCGAGTTCTCGCCGTCGTTGGCGTAATAGAGGGTGATTCCGTCAGGCATCAGGAACGGATAGTTAGCGTCGCCCCCCTCGTTGAGCTGGTCGCCGAGCGGAACGGGCTTCTCCCAGGAATCGCCGTAAAGCGCCCCGGAGGAAACCAGGCGGAATACGCCCGCCGTGTCGGGAGCGGCCCATATCATCTGCCGCCGGCTCTCCGGCTCATAAACGACCGTAGGCTCCGCCGCCGGGAAATCGTCGGGAAGGACTGACACCGGCTCGTTAAGCGACCCGCTTTCGGGCGAAAGGCGGTAATACTTGAAGAAATCCTCCGCATCAACCACCACGGAATCGACAACCTCGATTTGCTGCACGCGCGACAGCATGTTCTCCGTTCGCAGTATGCGGTCCTCGATATCGCCCGACTGGTCTGGGGCGAGCTGGCGCTTACCCTTTTTCAGCGTCTTGCGATAGGCTTCCAGGAGCTGCCGGGCATCGTCGAGGCGGTATTGCAGCACGGCGGCGTTCGCCAGGGCGAGAATCCCCTTGCGGTCCCCCTTGCGCCGCCCTTCGGCGTACGCGTCGAGCGCCTCCGAGTCTCGTCCGAGCTGCCAGAGGCAGTCGCCGAGCATTATGTCGGCCTCCGAGTTCTTCGGCTCGGCCGCGATCAGCTCGCGGAGCGCCGCTTCGGCCCCGGCCGGGTCTCCGTCCTCCATCAGCCTGCGGGCGTCGTCAACCGTGGCCGCAAACGCGGTAGTCGTTCCGGCCGCCAGCGACAAGGCAAGAAATATGTGTCTGAATTTCAGTTTCATAGCCTAATTAATTTATAGAATGACCCCCTTTTGGCCCAGGGGATGCAGAATCCTGACCGCCAGGTCGTTCAGCAGGTCGTAAGGGTCCTGGCGCGAGCCGACACCCTTTGTCCGGCAGTCGAAACGGCGTATCTCCTGGACTATCTCGATCGCGTGCCAGGGGCCGTAGTTCCTCATCGCCGCGCGGATATCCTTCAGTTGCCCCGGCCAACGGAACCCGAGCTCCTGCATCAGCCCCCGCTCGGAGCGGTCGGCCGCATAATATGCCGCCAGGAGGTTGGAAAACAGCGTAAAAATATTGACTGCCAACGGCTGCACGGGATGGTTCTTCGGGTCGGCGCGGAAATAGCGCAGAATAGTCATCACCTTCGCCTCGTCGCGGGCAGCCAGCGCCGAGACGAACTCGAAATTATTGTAATCCTTCGATACCCCGATATTGCGCTCTACCGCCTCGGGGGTCACCATCGCGCCCTCCCCCAAAGAGACCGTCAGCTTGCCAACCTCGTTGTAGAGCCGCGACAAATCGGTGCCGACGAAATCGCAGAGCATCGCGAGCGCCTTAGGGTCGACGCTCAGGCCCCGCTCCTGGATAAAACGGGCAACCTGCGCCCCGACGCGGTCTTCGCGCACCTTCACCGACTCGAACACCACGCCCCCTCCGGCCTTCATCGCCTTCATGAACTCCGCCCCCTTGGCCTCCTCGCCGCGGAAGCAGACGCAGAGCACCGTCGTAGGAGCCGGATTCCCCGCATATGCGGCCAACGCCTTAAGATAGGCCGCGGCTCCGAAGCGCGGGGGCATCCCCGACTGCGCCTCGCGGAGGATGACAACCTGCCGGTCGGCCATCATAGGATAGCGGCGGCAAGCCTCGACAAGCTTCGCCGGCTCGGTCTGCGGGGCGTAGAGCACCGTCAGGTTGAAGTCGCGGTCGGCCTCCGGCACCAGCGCCTCTATGTCGCGCGACAACTGGTCGATGAAAAAGCCCTCCTTGCCGTGCAGCAGATAGACCGGCGCCGGATTCCCGGCCCGGATCGCCCGACGAAGGCTCTCGAATGTTACCGCTTCTGCCATAGATGGTTCCGTATAATATTGCGCGCAATCCCGCCGGGTAGTCGCGTTATCGCACCCCGGATTGCGAAAAGTTTTGTAAATTTACGCAGTTTTTCCCAATCCCACAAAAATAGGCCGCAAACAAGGCTTAAAAAATGCAAAGCGCAAGACACCCCGAAAACGCCGTCGCGAGGCTCAACCTCCCCCCGATAACGCCCCGGATAACCCGCGGTGCCGACGGCGTCACGCGCATATTCGACCCCTTGCGCCGACGCCCCGTAGCCCTGACACCGGAGGAGTGGGTGCGCCAGCACTTCGCCGCCTACCTCACCGGCCCCCTCGCCTACCCCCGCGAGCTGACCGCCAACGAAGTATCCCTGCGCCTCAACGGCACCCTCCGCCGCTGCGACACCGTAGTCTTCAGCCGCGAAGGCCTCCGCCCCCTCGTAATCGTCGAATACAAAGCCCCCTCCATCCCCGTCACCCAGCGCGTCTTCGACCAGATCGCCCGCTACAACCTCGTCCACCGCGCCCCCTGCCTGATGGTCTCCAACGGCCTCACCCACTACTGCTGCCTCCTCAACACCTCTCCCGACCCCTCTACTGACCCCTCTCCAAACCCCTACTCCGCTCCAAACCCCGACCCAGCCGCATCCGTAGCCACCCGCCCCCCTTACCGCTTCCTCCCCGCCCTCCCGACCTACCCCCAGCTCCTCTCCCTCCTTCACCCCGACCGATAGCCCGCATCTCCCCTTATTCCCGAAAAGTCCAACAATCGCCGCAAAAACGCGGCGAATAGCTTCCGACATCGAGTCTTCCGTTCCCTTTCGTCCAGTTTTTGTGTACAAACCAGTAAATTTTCGTCCACAAAATGTGTGAAAAAGCCTTGTTTTTCGTCCTTTTTTTGTATAAATTCGGCCCATATTTCGTCCATATAATGTGATTAACACCTATATAATATGAAAAGAGCTGCTATAACTGAGCTGATTAAGTGGAAAGAGTCGTCAAGACGGAAGCCGTTGATTATAGAAGGAGCCCGACAGGTTGGCAAAACTTGGCTCGTAAAGGAGTTTGCTTCCCTGTATTACAAAAACCTTATCTACATAAATTTTGAGGAACAGATTTTCCTTAGGAATCTGTTTGAAACTGATTTTGACACCTCAAGAATAATCGACGCCATAACCGCTGCGACACACCAACGATGCGAACCTGGTAAAACCTTGATTTTTTTTGATGAAATCCAAGAAGCAGACAACGGGATAACCGCACTGAAATATTTCTGCGAAAACGCGGCTGAACAACATATTATCGCCGCCGGCTCCCTGTTAGGTCTCGAGCTACACAAACAAACGTCTTTCCCTGTTGGCAAGGTACAGTTTATGACTTTATTCCCTATGAGCTATCTCGAATTTCTGGATGCCATAGGAGAAGAGGCGTTGGCTCATTTCATTAAAACTGAAAACTGGGCCAACATTAACCTGTTCTCCGCTAAATTGAAAGACTATCTGAGACAGTACTATTTTATAGGGGGAATGCCGGAAGCCGTCCGATCTTTCAGCGAATCCCGCGACTGGGCGGAAGTCCGGGAGATACAAAATGAAATTCTCGAAAGCTACGACCGCGACTTTTCCAAACATGCCCCCGAAGACATCGTGCCGAGAATCAGGTTATTATGGAACTCGCTCCCGTCACAGTTGAGTAAGGAAAACCGCAAATTCATTTACGGACTGGTCAAGGAAGGAGCGCGGGCACGCGAATACGAAATAGCCCTGCAATGGCTGTTTGATGGCGGCCTTATCCACAAAGTTTCAAACGTGACAGCCCCTCGCATTCCGCTCAAAAGCTATGAGGACAAGGCAGCGTTCAAGATTTACGCAATTGACATAGGTCTTCTTGGAGCTATGTGCGGCCTTGATTCAGAGACTATTGTTAACGGCAACAGGATATTCACCGAGTTCAAAGGAGCGCTCACAGAGCAGTATGTGCTTCAACAACTCATCCTCCGCCACCAACCATATTATTTCGCAAAGCCAAACTCACAGCAAGAAATTGACTTCTTGATCCAAAAGGCTGGAAGAATCATCCCCATCGAAGTAAAAGCCGAGGAAAACCTCAAAGCCAAGAGCCTCCGCTTGTTCGTCGAGACAAACAAGCCTGAAACCGCCTACCGACTGTCCATGTCTGATTACCGCAAAGAAAACTGGATGACAAACATCCCTCTCTACTGCGTTCAAACCATCTGAGATGACAAACTAACTGTTTTTCTCATATAAACTTCCCGAAAACCTCTCTAACGGCGCCGGAAAAACGGCGCCGTTTTTTGTGTATGGGGGAAATTTCGTAACTTCGCGGAATTGTCGGGCGCGCACGCTATGCGCGCGACGCCAAACTTGTGGATTGTCAGATGGAACAGAACGTAAAACAGGAAATACTGGACCGGCGGTATCTGCGCATGGCCCGGATTTGGGCCGAGAACTCCTACTGCCAGCGGCGCAAGGTGGGAGCCATAATCGTCAAGAACTCGATGATTATCTCCGACGGCTTCAACGGCACCCCCTCGGGATTCGAGAATGTATGCGAGGACGAGGACGGGACGACGAAGCCCTACGTGCTCCACGCCGAGGCCAACGCCATCACCAAGGTTGCCCGCAGCAACAATTCCTCCGACGGGGCTACGCTTTACATCACCGCCTCCCCCTGCATGGAATGTTCCAAGCTGATTATCCAGGCCGGCATACGCCGCGTGGTATTCCACGAGCTGTACCGGATAACCGACGGCATCAACCTGCTTGAGCGCGCCGGGGTCGAGTGCGTCCACATCCCCGAACTTTCCGACCCGGTATGCGGTTAGGATTATATCTTTCATTTCCAAGGTATTCAAATTTTCCCACGCTTTGAACCATATTAAGAAAACTTCGGTCTGGGTGCCGCTGATCGCGGCGGTCGCCTTCGTCCTGGGGCTGCTGACTTCCAACCTGCTGAAAGTCGGGAGCGGTCCCACTCCGGCGCAGAAGAAGTTCCAGACCGTGCTGAACCTGATTCGCAACGACTATGTCGACGAGGTTGACCTCGACAGCCTGCTCGAGAACACGCTCCCGAGCCTGCTGACGAATCTCGACCCCCATTCGGCCTACATACCGGCGGCTGACCTCCAGGCCGTCAACGACGACCTCGACGGCTCGTTCTCCGGCGTCGGCATCCAGTTCATGATCAACAACGACACCATCGTGGTGCTCGAAGTGATACCGGGCGGCCCCTCCGAGAAGGTCGGCATCCTCCCCGGCGACCGCATCCTGAAGGTCGACGGCGACGACGTTGCCGGAATCGGAATCACCAACGAGCAGGTACTCAAGAAACTGCGCGGGGAGAAGGACACCCGCGTCAAGCTCTCCATACGCCGCCTGAACTCCAAAAAGCCGCTCAGCTTCGAGGTCACCCGCGGCGACATCCCCGTCAACTCGGTCGACGCGGCCTACATGCTCGACGAGACCACGGGCTACATCCGGGTCAACAAGTTCGGCCGCACGACCTACGACGAGTTCTGGCAGGCCCTCAACGACCTGTCGCGCGCCGGGGCGGCCGACTTCGTAATCGACCTCCGCGGCAACACCGGGGGCTTTATGGAGGTCGCCTTCCTGATGGTCAACGAGTTCCTTGAAAAGGGGCAGCCAATCGTCTCGACCCGCGGCCGCGACTACTACTCGACCTCTGCTGTCAGGGCCGACGGCAACGGCACCTTCAAGGAGGCGCAGGTCGTGGTGCTTCTCGACGAGTTCTCGGCTTCCGCTTCCGAAATCTTCGCCGGAGCGATCCAGGACAACGACCGCGGCCTGGTTATCGGGCGCCGCTCCTTCGGCAAGGGGCTGATCCAGCGCCAGAGCGTCCTCCCCGACAGCAGCGCGATACGCCTCACAATCGGGCGCTACTACACCCCCTCGGGGCGCTGCATACAGAAGGACTACTCCAACCACTCGCTCTACGAGCACGACCTGATCGACCGCTATAACCGCGGCGAGATGTTCTCCGAGGATTCCGTGCGCCAGAACACCGACCAGGTCTTCCAGACCCTCCACGGCCGCACCGTCTTCGGCGGCGGAGGCATAATGCCCGACATTTTCGTCCCCAACGATACCTCCGGCATTACCTCCTACTACATCAACGTGGCCAACGCCGGGCTGTTCCAGAAATTCGCCTTCGACTATGTGGACTCCAACCGCGAGAAGCTCGAAAAGGCCGCATCGGCCCGCGAGCTCGTCGAGCTGCTACCGGCCGACGACGCGCTCCTCCGCCAGTTCGTCAGCTTCGCGGCCCGCAACGGAATCCCCGCCCGCTGGTACTACATCAACATTTCCCACGACTTGATTGTTAATCAACTGAAAGCGCTGATAGCGCGCGACGCGCTCGGCTACGGGGCATACTTCGAAATCGCCAACGGAGCCGACAACACCGTCGGCCGCGCCGTCGAGGAGCTGCGCAAGGGGACCGCGTCCTTCCCGGTAACCATCCCCCCGAAGACCCCCGCGGCCAAAAGCTCTCCGGCCGACAGCGCGACAGTCAACAAGCAAGAATAAGCGATGAACAAGGAAGAAATACGCGACCGGGTAAAGGCCCGCAAGAGCCTCCTCTCGGCAGCCGAGAAAATCGAAGCCGCGCGACGGGTATTCAGCCGCCTGGAACAGTCGGCAGCCTTCATGCTGGCCGACAAGGTATTGCTCTACCACTCCCTACCCGACGAACTGTCGACCCGCGAGTTCATTGACAAATGGAGCTCGCGCAAGCACTTCTTCCTCCCCCGCGTCAACGGCGTCAACCTCGAAATCCTCCCCTACGACCGCTCGCGGCTCGCCATGGGAGCCTTCCATATCGAGGAGCCGCAGGGCGACGACACCGCCGACATCGCCGACATAGAACTGATGGTGATTCCCGCCGTCGCCTATGACCGCCGCGGCAACCGCGTCGGGCGCGGCAAGGGGTACTACGACCGGCTGCTGCGCGGCACCCGCGCCACCAAGGTCGGGGTCGGCTACGACTTCCAGTTCATCGAAGGTGACGACATCGACGCCGAGCCCCACGACATCCCCGTCGACATCGTAATAACCGAGTCGCGCCGCCTGGTAATCCACCATTACCGCCGCTGACCGCCCCCTCTCCTCTCCCAAAAATCCCATCTCTCCCATCTCTCCCATCCCTCCCTTCCCTCCCCCGCAGGCTGTCGGGTGGAGCGAGCCGAAGGCGAGCGGCTTCCCCGCCGTGCCCCCGCCGAAAGTCCCCTCCTTCTCCCCCATAATAGACCAATCCATGATCTCAATACAGAACCTTTCTGTCGAGTTCAGCGCCAAATCGCTGTTCGACAACATCAACTACGTTATAAACAAGCGCGACCGAATCGCCCTCGTCGGCAAGAACGGAGCCGGGAAGTCGACGATGCTGAAAATCATCGCCGGGCTGCAGACCCCGACCTCCGGCACGGTCGCCGTCCCTTCCGACATAACAATCGGCTACCTCCCCCAGCAGATGAAGCTGGAGGACACGGTAACCGTCGCCGAGGAAGTCCGCAAGGCCTTCTCCCACCTCGCAGAGATGCAGAAGCGCCTCGACGCGATGACCGCCCGGCTCGCCGAGCGCAACGACTACGAATCCCCCGAATACCACCGCCTGATCGACGAGATGACCGCCCTCAGCGAGCGCCTGGCGATGGAGCAGAGCGAGAACTGCGAGGCCGAGATGGAGAAGACGCTCCTCGGCCTCGGATTCCTCCGCAGCGACTTCTCGCGCCTCACGGCCGAGTTCTCCGGCGGCTGGCGCATGCGCCTCGAGCTTGCCAAGCTGCTGCTGCGCAAGCCCGACGTGCTCCTCCTCGACGAACCGACCAACCACCTCGACATCGAGTCAATCCAGTGGCTCGAGCAGTTCCTGGCGACAAAGGCCAACGCCGTCGTGCTCGTCAGCCACGACCGCGCCTTCATCGACAACGTCACCAACCGCACAATCGAGATTTCCTGCGGGAAAATCTACGACTACGCCGTCAACTACTCCAAGTTCGTAGAGCTGCGCCGAGAGCGCGTCGAGCAGCAGATGCGCGCCTACCAGAACCAGCAGAAGGAAATCGCCGACACGGAAGCCTTCATCGAGCGCTTCCGCTACAAGGCTACGAAGGCCGTGCAGGTGCAGAGCCGCATGAAGCAGCTTGCGAAAATCGAGCGTATCGAGGTCGACGAGGTCGACACCTCGCGCCTGAACCTCAAATTCCCTCCCGCACCCCGCTCGGGCGACTACCCCGTAATCGCCGACGACCTCGGAAAGGCATACGGCGACCACCAGGTCTTCGACCACGCGACCTTTACCATCAAACGCGGCGAAAAAGTCGCCTTCGTAGGAAAGAACGGCGAGGGTAAATCGACCCTCGTCAAGTGCATCATGGGGGAAATACCCTTTACAGGGACCCTCAAAATCGGCCATAACGTCAAAATCGGCTACTTCGCCCAGAACCAGGCGCAACTGATGGACGAGTCGCTGACGGTCTTCGACACCATCGACCGCGTCGCCGTCGGGGACATCCGGACCAAAATCCGCGACATCCTCGGAGCCTTCATGTTCGGCGGCGAAGCCTCCGACAAGAAAGTGAAAGTGCTCTCCGGCGGCGAGAAAACGCGCCTGGCGATGATTCGCCTCCTCCTCGAGCCTGTCAACCTCCTGATTCTCGACGAGCCTACCAACCATCTCGACATGAAGACCAAGGACATTCTGAAACAGGCCATCAAGGAGTTCAACGGGACGGTAATCGTCGTCAGCCACGACCGCGAGTTCCTCGACGGGCTGGTTGAGAAGGTCTACGAGTTCGGAGGCGGGAAGGTGCGCGAATGCCTCGGCGGAATCTACGAGTTCCTCGAAAAGAAGAAACTCGCCTCCCTCAGCGAGCTGGAGCGCAAGCAGCCTACCCTGCGCCAGTCCCCCGCGGAAACCGCGGCGAAAGCCCCCGCCACCAAGCCCCGGGCCGCGTCCTCCCCTTCCGCGGAAAAAGAATCCGCGGCTTCTGCCGGGGAGCAGAAACCGCGGTTAAGTTACGCCGAACAGCGCGAGCGCGAGAAGATGGTACGCCGGGCGCGGAAGAAGGTCGAAGAAGCGGAGGCCGAAATCGCCAAAATCGAGGCTGAAATCGCCGAAATCGAAGCGCGTATCGCCGCCGGCGACACCTCCGACCCCGAAATCTTCACGCTACACCAGAAGCGCAACCGCGACCTGGAGACCGCGATGAGCCTCTGGGAACTGGCCGGTCAGGAACTCGAGCAGCTCAGTTGACGCGGAAGCGGTCAACGCCGTCTTTAAGGAACGCTACCACCTGGCGGGCGGCCGCGATTCCGGCGTTGATATTGGCCTCGGAGGTCTGTGCCCCCATCTTTTTAGGAGTAAAGAACACCCTCTCGCCGAACTCGGCGGCGAGGGTTTCCGCGTTATCGGGCTTCACGTCGGCGACATACTTCAGGTCGGGACGGTCGGCCAGGGCGCGGCGAAGCCCCTCCTCGTCGATCACCTCCTTGCGGGCGGTATTGATCAGCACGCCGTTCTTCGGCATAAGGGTAATCAGGTCGTAGCCCACGGAGCCGCGGGTTTCGGCAGTCGCCGGGATATGGAGCGACACTAACTTGTTCCCCTTGTACAGCTCCTCTACGGAATGTACCGGCTTAACGCCAGCCTCCTCCATCGCCGCGTCGGGGCAGTAGGGATCGAGGGCGCTGACCTCCATGCCGAACCCTTTCGCGATACGGGCCACGTTGCGCCCTACCTGGCCGAAAGCGTGGATGCCGAGGGTCTTCCCCATAAGCTCCGAGCCGGAGGTCCCGTTGTACATGTTGCGGACCGCCATCACCGTCATGCCGAATACAAGCTCGGCAACGGCGTTGGAGTTCTGCCCCGGAGTGTTCTCGACGACAACCCCGTGAGCCGTGGCGGCAGCCAGGTCCACGTTGTCGTAGCCCGCGCCGGCGCGCACGACAATTTTCAGCTTCCCGGCCGCGTCGAGCACCTCGCTGTCGACCTTGTCGGAGCGGATAATCAGGGCGTCGGCGTCGGCGACAGCCGCCAATAGGTCGGCTTTCGACGCGTATTTCTCAAGAAGGGCAAGCTCGTAACCGGCGCCTTCTACAACTTCGCGGATTCCGTCGACCGCAACGGCGGCAAACGGTTTTTCAGTAGCGACAAGCACTTTCATTGCTGTATCCTCCCCCGGTTAGATTTTGTTTTCAAATTCCTTCATCGCGGCCACGAGGACGTCTACCGACTCCATCGGAAGGGCGTTGTAGAGCGACGCGCGGAAGCCGCCGACAGAGCGGTGCCCCTTGATGCCTACGATTCCCTTCGAGGTGGCGAGTTCCATAAACTGTTTCTCCAGCTCGGCATACTCGGGCTTCATCACGAAGCATACGTTCATGATCGAGCGGTCGGCGTGGTCGGGAACGGTAGCCTGGAACACCTTGCTGCCGTCGATAGCCTCGTAGAGCTTCGCGGCCTTCGCGAGGTCGAGCTTCTCCAGCTCCGCTACGCCACCCATCTCCTTGTAATAGCGGAGCGTCATCAGCGCGGAGTAAATCGGGAGCACGGGAGGAGTGTTGAACATCGAGCCCTTGTCGACGTGGGTCTTGTAGTTGAGCATCGTCGGAATCGGGCGGGGAGGGTTGTTGAGCACCTCGTCGCGCACGATGATGAGCGTCGCACCGGCGGGAGCCAGGTTCTTCTGCGCCCCGGCGTAAATCAGGTCATACTTAGCGACGTCAACCGGGCGGGAGAAAATATCGGACGACATGTCGGCAACCAGGCGCGCCTTCGTCTCCGGGTCCTTGCGGATTTCCGTGCCGTAGATCGTGTTGTTGGTCGTGTAGTGGAAGTAGTCCACATCCTCGGGCACGGTGTAACCCTTGGGGATGTAGTTATAGTTGCGGTCTTCCGAAGAAGCGACAACGTCGACCTCGCCGAAGAGCTTGGCCTCCTTGATTGCCTTGTGGGCCCACACGCCGGTATCGAGATACGCGGCCTTGGTGCGAAGCAGGTTGTAAGGCACCATGGCGAACTGCAGCGAAGCGCCGCCGCCGAGGAACAGCACGCTGTAGCCCGCGGGAACGTCGAGCAGCTCCTTGACAAGAGCCTGCGCCTCGTCCATCACTGCCTGGAACTCCTTGGAGCGGTGCGATACCTCGAGAACCGACAGGCCGGTATTGGCGAAATTCAGAACCGCGTCGGCGGTGTTCTTGATTGTGTACTGGCTCAGAATCGAAGGGCCGGCATAGAAATTGTGCTTCTTCATCCTTGAATATTTTTAATTAGGTTTGTGTCTGACCTGTAAGCGGGCGGAGCCTATCAAGCTAAAATACGCCTGACAGCTACCCCAATCGCAAAGTTAATGAAAGTTTGCCAATCCGCAACATTTCCCCCGATAATTTATCCGCCCCGCCCCCTAAACCGCATACCCGCACCAGCCCCCGTCGGACGAGTCCGACCCGTCCGACTTGTCCGACCTGTCCGACAGCGCCTAAGACAAAAAGGCCGCGCCTCGGGGGAGGCGCGGCCGATATGGGGGATGATGCCGCTTGGGGGCCGACATCAGATTGGGCCGGGATTAGATGCGGGTGAGCTTCTTGGTAGTGGTGCGAGCCTTGGCGAAGGAAATCTTGCCGGCCTTGAGGGATTTAGCGGGTGCGGCCTGCGATTGCTCCGCGGGGAGCACGATTACCGCGGGCTGCGGATTGGTGTTGGCTCCGCCAGCGATTGTCTCCCAAACCTTGGTCCAGTTCGAGCCGCCGTCTCCGGAAATCATCGGGTGGTTGATGGTAATCGTGCGGGTCGCGGCATCGTAGGTGTCGTTCCAGCCGTTGGCGATTACCTGCGCCTTGGTGAGTTTCTTGGTGGCGTCGTCGACCGTGGTGTAGTAACCTGCGGCGTTGGCGATGTACTGCTCGGTACCTACGAGGAAGCCGGTACCCTGCGGCTCGATGATTACGAAGTTCGGGTCGGAGCAGTCGATCACGATATTCCAGGGACCATCGCCGGGAGCGTCGGTAGAGCTGTCGGCATCGGGGAAGTTACCCGAGCGGTAGGGGTTCTGCAGACGGAAGACGCCGGGGGTAGACTCGCTTTCCATCATAGCGACATTCCACGTAGGAATAGGCTCACCCCAGAACTGGTAAACGAAGCCGTCGGAGATGGAGCCTTCGCCGAGAGATGCCCAGCCGAGCTGCGCGGCACCTGGGAGCTTGAGCACCCAGCTCTTACAGTTCCAAATAGCTTCTTTATCCTTGGTGAAACCATACCATACGCCTTCTTCTCCAAATGTGATTTGACCGTCTCTATATTGGCCTTTTGCCTTTTCAAACATCTCAGGCTTGAAGCCGGAAGTCTCATCGACCATATAAGGCTTATTGTTGACAAAATACCAATATCCGTTGATGATTAGGAAATCTCCGTAACCAAGCCAGTTATCATTATAGATACCGCGTACACCTGTTTCGTACGGCGTTTCAACGAGTTTACCGTCTCGGTCGCAGAAGAATACCGCTTCAGGGTTCTCGGTGCTGATATAAAGATAATTCGGATCGCTTGGGTCAAGATAGTATTCCGCGAAAGTCCCGTCATCAATCATCGGGTTAATCACACCAGGAGCGTTGAGATAGGGATGGGTAACGCGGAACAGTTCCTTTTTAGGATGTTTCTCAACAAGGACATCAAGAGTCATAGAGGGACCGCCCTGTATGCACTGCCACATACCGTTTTCTTCAAGCGTGGGGAGCGCGCCGCTGCCGGGGTCTGACATATCAACCCAAGGCACATAGCTGACGACAAACTCTTTTGTGGTGACAAAGTATGGAGTACTCTCACCCGAAGCCTTTACCAGGAACGAGTAGTCATTAAGCGGGGTAATCTGCGACATATCGACGGCGTATTTGATCGCACCGGTAGTCGCGCCTTCGGCGAAGATAGGGTTCTGATCGTCGTTCAAAGCGGTAAAGGGCGCGGTAGCGCTGGAGGTGCCGTCGCCGCTTACGATCTCGATCGCGAGTTCAGGGCTGTAAGCCCCTCCGGCCTCCGCGCGGTAGATGGGGAGGCTGAACTCCGTAGAGCTCTTCTCCAGGTCGATAGCCGAGTTGTCGGAGATGTTGAAGTAGGCCGGGGGAGTGACCACCGCGGAAGCGGGGGTGTATTCCTCCTCGTCGCTGCAGGAGGCGAGAGCCAGGGCGGCGACACCGAAGGCCATATATAACTTGTTGAATTTCATATTCGTTATTCTAAAAAATTACGTTATGGAATATCAGTTCGCCCAGGAGGGTGTGCCCTCGTCAGCGACCGGCGACGGAATCACAGAGCCGTTGGTGTTCGTACCGATCTGCGGGTTGCGCTGAACCTCGGCCTGCGGTATGTCATAAAGGAGCACCGTGTTGGTAGGCTCGATGTTGAACACGACCGTGGAGTTGTAACCACCTCCGCGGCGGTCGAGGGGCTTCTGGAAGCGCATCATGTCGTAGTAGGAGAAACCTTCGCCCCACAGCTCGACGCGGCGCTGGAACCATATTTCCTCTCGGAGAGCATCCCAGGTAGAAGCCTTACATTCATAATCCGTATAACGGTAAGTCTTGATCAGCGACTGCAGCTTGGCGGCGCCTTCCGAGGGGTTGGCATAGCCGAGAGCCTCGGCCTCGATGAGCTTCAGCTCCTCGATACGCATAAGGGGCATGTCAATCGCGCCCGAGTTGGTCGAGGGGTCGCCGTCGACAGCGCCGTATTTAAGCTGCGCGTAGGGCTGGAAGGGAGCCATACCGTTAGCCTCGGCGTTGCTGATATAGGTAGCGTACTGCGATGGGAGCGTGGATGGGGGAGTTGCGTTTCCGTCAAGCCACCAGCCCTTACGGACGTCGTTGGTCGGGATTTTGTCGTAAAGCGCCTTGTTGCAGCAGCGGTAGAAACCGGCGGCGGCATAGCCGTTGACTGTCCAGCCGGTCATGAAGGACGCGAAGTTGACAACGCCGCGGAACTGGCTCTGCGAGGGGTCGGAGTACATGCCCCACAGCCAGGAGTTGTCGGCGATATTATAGAACTTGGGTGCGGCGAGGTCGGCGCGGCTGTAAGGAACTGCTCCGGCAGCCTCCGCCAGGGCGATTGCCTTACCGGCATCCTCGGCGGCCAGACGGTAATCGTCGGCTGTCGCGCCTTTGTAGAGGTTGGCGCGGGCGCGGAGGCCGTAACATACAGCAACGTTGACGAAAGTCTTCACGATTGCCGGCTCTGCCTGCGATTCGCGGTTGTAGCCCTCCTCGTCGGCCTCTTCGAGGTACTTAATTGCGGAGGTGAGGTCGGTGATGATACGGCTGTAAAGCTGCTCTGCGGTAGCGCGGGGGCAACCGGCGGAAGCGGCCTCAGTCATATTCTCCTCTGTGATGATGGGGACAGTCGGCGCGTTGGGGTTCTTGGCGTAGGTGAACTGGTACATCTGCGCGAGGTTCAGGTAAGCCCAGGAACGGAACGCGAGGGCCTGGCCGCAGAAATACTTGGTCAGCGGTTCGGTCGGCTGCACGTTGGCCAGCACGGCGTTGGCCGAGCGGATCAGGTTGTAGAACGTGTACCAGAACTCCAGGTTCAGGTAGTAACGGCCGTTGAAGTCGCTCATTTCGAGCGCCGGCTGGTACTGCTGGTAGTTACCGAGAGCCGAAGGCATGTCCATGCCGCGGGTGTCGGTCGAAATCATGATCGAAGGATAGCCGTAGTCGATATGGACGCTCCAGTTGTTGACATAGGCGGTAACCATCGAGGGGATGGTGGCGACGCTGGCGGCAGCCATCGAGGGGTCGCCCTTGATCACCTCCTGTTTCTGCTCCTCGGTCACGATGTTGCTCTTGGGCTCCTGGTCCAGGTCGAGACACCCGGTGAAGGCGAAGCCTGAGAGCGCCAGGGCGCAGGACAGATATATATTAGACTTTTTCATTGTTTCTTTGGGGTTTCAGATTAAACAGACCGGATTAGAACACAACCTTGAGGCCGCCGGAGATGGTGCGGATAATCGAGTAGTCGCCCGAGTCGGCAGCGGTGAATCCCATGCGGGGGTCGAGACCCTTGCGCTTGCTCCAGAGGGCCACGTTGTCGGCAGAGCCGTAGACGCGGATGCTCTCGATACCGATTTTCTTGGTCCACTTCGAGGGGAAGGTGTAGCCGAGAGTGATATTGTTGAGCGACAGGTAGTCGGAGGAAATCAGCTTGAATGTGGTTTCCTGCGAGCCGAGGTTGTACTTCTCCTGCGAGTTGAGCGCTGGGATGTCGGTGTTGCGGTTCTCCGGAGTCCAGGCGTTGAGCATGTCCTTGTGCCAGGCGTGGCCGAGCACGTCGCTCTCACCGCCGTAGATATAGTTGCCGTAAGCGTCGTCGAGGGTGCGCCCGCCGAGCTGGTAGCTGAACGCGACGGAGAAGTCAACGCCGTAGGCCTGGAGGGTCGTGCCGAAGCCGCCGTAGAAGGTCGGGAGCAGGTTGCCAGTCTCCTTAAGGTTGGTGTCGGCCGCCAGGTCGTAGTTCTCGGTCTTATACTCCTTGCCGAGGATGGGGTCGCCGTTTTCGTCGGTACCGACAGTCTCGCGGGCCCAGAAGAGGGCGGCGCCGTTGTCGGGATTCACGCCGGCGTAGTCAACCATGTAATAGTTGTAGAGCGAGGAACCCTCCTTGAGGATGCGGATGCCGGAAATCATCTGGCCCCCCAGGTCGGGATGCAGCTTGATGATCTTGTTCTTGAGGAAGGTACCGTTGACGTTGATGTCCCAGGTGATGTTCTTGGTGTTGATCGGACGGTAGTTCAGCTCGAACTCGAGACCGGAGTTACGCATCGAACCGACGTTCATCGGGACAGAGGTATAACCGTTGGAGGGAGCGACGGGCTTCATGTAGAGCATGTCCTTGGTCTCGCGGAGGAAGTACTCGACCGTACCCGAGAGTTTGCCCTGCCAGAAGCTGAAGTCAATACCGGCATTGTAGGCGTTGGAGGTCTCCCAGGTCAGGTCGGGGTTACCTTTCTGAATCATGTTGCCGTCAGACCAGGTCTGCGAGCCGGAGATTCCGTAGATGTCGGTGTAGTAGTAACCGTAAGCCATACCGGGGTAGAGGTTGTCGTTACCCTGCTGGCCGAACGAGAACTTCACCTTCAAGAGGTCGAGCCACGTTGCGGCGGGCTGCATGAATTTCTCCTTGGCGGCATCCCACGCGGCAGAAACCGAGAAGAAGTTACCCCAGCGGTGGTCGGGATGGAAGTGGGAGGAGGCGTCGCGGCGGTAGGACACGCTCGCAAAGTAGCGCGAATCGTAGTCGTAGTTCAGGCGGCCGAAGAAGCCGCGGGTCGAATAGCCGATTGCGCCGCCGGAGCCCTTGCGGTTCTCGTCGTTGAGGGTATTGTTGACAGCCCAGTTATAGGGGTCGTAGAGATGGTAGCCGATTGCGTTGACCGATTCGGAGTTCTGCTCGTAGGTCTCGTAACCGATCATGATATCGCCGTGGTGAACGTCGGCGAAGGTGCGGCGGTAAGTTCCGAGGAACTGCAGGTTGAGGCCGCTCAGACGGCGCATTTCCTGCTGGGCGAGACCACCGTTCGATTTGACGGAGCCGTAGAGGGGCGACATGATGACATGCTCGCGGGTATTGTCGAGGAAGTAGCCGACATTGCCGGTGATGTTCAGGTTCTCAATCGGAGTAATCGTAGCGCCCCATTTGCCGTCGAACACGTCCATGATCGTCTCGTTCGTGTCGTAGACGAAGCCCGAGGCAGGGTTGGCGCCCGACATGAAGTTACGGTTGGCACCCGGGAAGTAGGTGTTGTTGTCGCCGTAGTCGTAGATGGGGTGGCCGGTCGCCTTGTCCTTGAGGATGTTGCCCTTTCCGTCGCGGATGAACATCGGGTAAACCGGGCCCATGTTGTCGACGATATAGAACGCGTTGGAGACGTTCTTCGTGCCGGAGTCCTGGCCCGAGGGAGCCTTCATGTCAACGTGGTTGAACGCGAGCGAAGCGTTGAGCTTGAGCCACTTCTTCGCCTGGTACTCGGCGGTCACGCGGGACGACAGGCGGTTGTAGTTCGAGTTGTCGATGATACCTTCGTCGCCGAGGTAGCCGACGGAAGCGTAGTAGCGGAAGCGCTCCGTGCCGCCGCGCACCGAGAGGTTGTACTCCTGGCGCAGGCCGTGGACGAACGTGTTGTCATACCAACTGTCGGGCTTGACGAGGTTCTGCGAGATGATGTTGCCGTCGGCGTCGCGGGTGGTGATCACGTTGCCGAGCTTCGCGTTAGGGTTCAGCTTGCCGTTTGTGCCGACAATCTGCTGTCCGGCGGGAACGTTCCAGATCTGGTACCCTGCGCCGAAAGCGGTGTAGAGGGCATTGTTGGCGGCGATATGCGCGGCCTGGGCATCCATGCCCTGACCCCAGGCGTAACCGTTGCGGAGTGCCTGGTAAGCCATTTCGGTGTACTGGTAGGGGTTGTCAATCACGTCATATCCCTTGACCTGGCGGGAGTTGGAACCCCAGCGGGCGTCGAAGGTAATCACGGCGTCACCCTCGCCACCCTTCTTGGTGGTGATAAGGATCACACCGTTGGCACCGCGCGCGCCGTAAAGGGCAGCGGCGGCCGCGTCCTTCAGGACGGTCATCGACTCGATATCCATCGTGTTGAGGGTCGCGATGTCGCCGTCGAAAGGCATGCCGTCAACAACATAAAGAGGCTTCGAAGAACCGTTGATCGAACCGATACCGCGGATGCGCACCTCGGGAGCGGTACCCGGCTGGCCGTTGGTGGTCAGCACCTGCACGCCGGAAACGGCGCCGGCCAGGGCGGCTACAGCGTCGGTGACCTGGCGCCCCTCGATCTGGTCGGCCTTGATCACGGAGGCTGAACCCGTATATGCTGACTTTTTAGCGGTACCGTAGGCTACGACCATCACCTCGTCAAGGGCGGTGGCGTTCTCGGTGAGCGCGATCTTGACGCCGTTGACCGCCTTGACGGTCTGCGGGGTCATGCCCACGTAGGTAACCTGGAGCTGGGTGACATTTGCGGGGATGGTCAGCGAGAACTGGCCGTCGATGTCGGTGGCAGTACCCTGACCGCCCCCCACAGGGTGCACTGTAGCTCCCACGATAGGCTCGTCATCAGCGGCGGAGACAACCGTGCCGGTGATGGTGCGTGTCTGGGCAGTCATCGTAACCGCTGCCAGCAGCACAGCCGTCAGTAATAGAAACAGCTTTTTCATACACTTTTATTTGTTAAACTTATAAATTCAGAAGTCGGCGCCGTCCGGCGCGATAGAAATAGTTTGAGCGAAAGTCTTGTTTAAAGCATCGTCGCGGGATAGGGGCGACGCTTAAAAAAACGAACTTTTAGAAGCCTGAAAACAGAATCTCTTCATCGATACGGTTGGCAACCGCTTACACAACCGCCGAAACGCCTCCGCGAACCGAGCAGATTGACACGTCTAATTGCCACCGCATTGTGCAAAGTTAACACAAAATGTCAAAAAAATAAACATTTCAAAAGAAATTTTGCTCGACTTTTGCCTAAATTTTCTTCATGTTGCAAAACATATTTTAAAAGCATATTGCCAACAACCCCTGTAAACCAGCGCATTACAACGAAATTTCAACGCATAATTATTCAGAATGCATAACCGCCCTCGATTTTATGCGTTAAAATTAGTTAATCGGAGGCGCCCTCCCCCTTTCTCCTCTCCCCCGCCCCCTCCTTTTCTCC
>CALBWF010000023.1:0-56883 GCA_937969265.1 uncultured Porphyromonadaceae bacterium | reverse complement strand
GCCTTTTCCCTTTCCTCCCCCTCCTGTCCCCCGCCGGAAGTAGCCCCTGTCCTGTGCGCCCGCCGGAAGGTGGGTGTTCCCCTCCCCCTTCCCTCCTTTCCCCCTCTTTTCGAGCCGAATGGGTTCTGGTCCCGGTGTGAGGGGCCGCGGCCCCGAAGCCCCCTCTTGGTGCGCGAGGCGTAAGCCGAGCGAAGAAAAAGCGCTCCCCCCTTCCGGCGCGAAGCCTGTCGGGTGGAGCGAGCTTTAGCGAGCGGCGCATCTGGCGTGTCTGCCCTAATGCGCGTTTTTTCTAATTTGAGGATTATTTGATGAGCGAAACCCTGACCCGGGTATTCTTCAGCTTGTGCGGGGCGAGAAGTTCAAGGACCTTCCCCGCCTTCGCCCGAGGAACCGCGACAATCGCGCTGTGGTCGTCAACGATAATCTTCCCGACCTCCTCCTTCGCCAGTTCCCCCTTCTGCATGACATATCCAGCGACATCCCCCTTGGAGATGCGCTCCTTCTTTCCCGCGTTGATATACAGCGTCGCGACCTCCGAGCGTATCCCGTCCTCCGAAACCGACCGCGGATGGTACTCGCGGTCCCAGCTTACATATTCCGGAATACTCTCCTCCTCGTTGGCGATGAGATATGCCGTACCCTCCGCCCCCTGGCGCGCCGTGCGTCCGTTGCGGTGCGTCCAGCTTTCCGCCGACAGCGGCATATGGTAATGTATAACATAGTTTACCGAATCAATGTCAAGGCCGCGGGCTCCGAGGTCCGTCGAAACCAGAATCGGCGTAGTCCCGTTGTTGAGGAGGTCGACCGCCAGCTTGCGTTCCCGCTGCTCCAGCCCCCCGTGGTAAAGCCCGACCGGGAACCCCTCCCGTTTCAGATGCTCGTAGACCCGTTCGGCACTCTCCCTGTGGTTGACAAACACAATCGCCTTCCCGTCGGGCAGCGACCGCAGCAGCTCGTCGAGCGTCCCTAACTTGTCCTTCTCCGGCGAGGGAACCATGACAGTCTGCAACCGGCTCTTCGCCCCCTGACGCGTGAAGTCGGCAACCTCCGGCTTCTTACCCATATTGATGAAATCCGGCATCTCGGCCAGCCGTGTCGCCGAAGTCAGGATAATCAGTTTCAGCTTCCTCATCTTCCCGACGATGCGCTTCATCTCGTCATAGAAACCGAGCTCCAGCGACTTGTCGTATTCGTCAAGCACCAGCGCGTCGCAGTTCGCCAGGTCAAGGTTGCGGCGCTGCAGATGGTCGAGCAATCGCCCCGGAGTCGCGACTATTATGTCAGGCACCGGCGACAGCGACTTAACCTCGTCGGCCATATTGTGCCCTCCGTAGAAAGCGACCGTCTTAAGCCCGGCGGCGACAGGCCGCAGCACGTCCGCGATCTGGATTACCAGCTCGCGCGAGGGGGCCAGCACGACTGCCTGAACCCGCTTCCCGTCAGAAGGCCCGAGCGAACGCAACAGGCGCAGCGCGAACGCCGCCGTCTTGCCCGAACCCGTCGGGGCCAGGAGGATTATGCGGTCAGCCCCGGTGGTAGCCATAAGCTGCTGCATCTCGTTCAGGTTCTCTATGTTATGGCGCTCGCGCAAGCGCTCTGTAATCAGCTTGGTATCCATTTTATAGTGCTCTAATTGACCACATAGCCGTGAAGCGGCGTGTCGTCGGTTGGAATGACATTGTAGCGGCGCAGCTCAAGCTCCTTCTCCGCGGCCGGACCGGAGACAGCGCGCCCGTAGTTCTCGAAAACGAAATAACGGCTCCCGCATTTCGGGCAGACCGCGTGGTGGCTCTTCTTATCTACCCGGACCCGTATCGTCTGCGAATTTTCCACCGGGCACGAAAGGTCCATCGCCACTGGCTGCCCCGTCAGGGCCACCGCCAACAGTACCCCGCCGTACCCCGTCTCGTTAGTCGCGATATATGGGAAATCCTTCGGCAGCCGCTCGCTCTTTATATAATAGTCGAAATCGAGCGGGTTGGCTCCCGGCCCGTACTGCTGCCACTCGTTTATAGTAGCGAAGCGCAGGAACACCGGGGCCGGCGGCGTGCGCACATGGTCGTTGGAGCCACAAGCGGCGACAGCCGCTGCCAGAAAGGCCACGGCTGTCGCTATAAGTGTATTTCGCAGATAGTTATTCATCAGGCCGAAGCGGAATCGTTCCGCGTTTCTTTAATATTAACGGCTCAGCCCCCCGATCAGTTCGCCGAACTTATCGGCTGCCTTCTGCATATAGGGGCCCACCATCGGCCGGAGCATCATCGGTATATCGACGTCGATCACCGTCTCGACCTCAGTCGAGTTGTCGGTCAGCGGCTTCAGGTCAACCTTCATTGTCAGGGGCACAGGCGACGAGGTCGTCCCGAAGACGATTTTCGAAGGAGCCTGGCGCTCGATAACGGAGAACGCGATCTCCCCTACCTGCGGCGTGACAATCTTTATGGAGTCAGCCGTGAAAGCCACCTGGCCTATTTGCGCGCGCTGCTCCTCCGTAAGCGAGTCGAGCGCGCTTTGCAGCCGCGTCATATCCGAGAAACGGTCGAAAAGCTCGGCGGCCGGCTTCTCAACGACCGCAGGCTTGCTCTTATATGTTGCCATTCAGAGTTACGATTTGGTTTTAACAGAGACCTCAGAGGTCACGTTTGGAACGAATGTCAGGCACCCAGTTCCCCGGATCCTCGCGCCAAAGCTGCAGAGTATCCAGGTCGCTTTCCCTGATAAACCCGGTTTCGAGCGCAGCTTTAAGCATCGCCTCGTAGTTCGAGAGGGTCATCAGCTTAACGTTCGCCGCCTTGAATGCCGCCGCCGCGTCGGGGAAACCATAGGTGAACATAGCTACCATTCCGACAACCTCGGCTCCGGCCATACGCACTGCCTCGACTGCCTTCAGACTGCTCTTGCCCGTCGAAATCAGATCCTCGATTACGATAACCTTCTGACCCGGAGCGAGATGCCCCTCGATAAGGTTCTCAAGTCCGTGGTCCTTGGGAGCCGAACGAACGTAGATGTAGGGAAGGCCGAGCGCGTCGGCGACAAGAGCCCCCTGGGCGATAGCGCCCGTGGCTACCCCGGCGATAACGTCAGGCATCGGGTAGTTCTCGAGGATGAGGCGCGTAAGCTCCGTTTTGATAAACGTGCGCACCGGGGGATACGACAGCGTCTTGCGGTTGTCAGTGTATATGGGAGAGTTCCACCCTGAAGCCCAGCGGAACGGCATATCGGGCTGAAGTTTGATCGCACTGATTTTCAGCAGCTTTTCTGCGAGGAGTTGCTCAAGTTTTTTCATAAGTGTCTTGACGAATATGAGTGAAGCCGGTGGACCGGGCGTTTACGATAGATGCGCTTGTATAACCGCGCCTGTTTATAAAACGCGAAAATAGTCACTTTCGGCCTATATCCCAAACGTAGCGCGTGAAAAGTTCTTTACATTCCGCCCCCGGAGGTTATCCGACAGGGATTTTGTCGATGCGGCGCTGGTGGCGTCCCCCCTCGAAGTCTGTAGTGAGGTAGGTGTTGACAATCTCCAGCGCGACAGCCGGCTCGATAAAGCGCGCCGGAAGCACCAGCACGTTAGCGTCGTTGTGGCGGCGCGCCAGCGACGCCAGTTCGGGAAGCCAGCAGAGCGCCGCGCGGATTCCCTGGTGCTTGTTGAGGGTCATCGCGATTCCGTTGCCCGACCCGCAGAGCGCTATTCCGCAGCCACATTTGCCGCTCTCTACGGCGAGAGCCGCGGGATGGGCGTAGTCGGGATAGTCGCACGACTCCGTCGAGTGCGTGCCGAAATCGGTATATTCCAGCCCGTTGGCCTCGAGGTAGCCCTTGATCATTTCCTTCATCTCGTAACCTGCGTGATCACTGCACAGGGCGATGTTTTGCTTATTCATATATTGGTTAGTTTGAGGGTATTAGCTGTTATTTTTCAGGGATGGCGGCATCCGTGTTCCCCTGGTAGCCCTCCTTCCCGAGGGGGAAGGTATAGTAGACAGAAAATGCGACTCCGAGATGGCCGTTGGACGTACCGTAGCCGGGAATGTACCAGGGATTCCCCCCGGGCTGTTTGGTCTGTTTCAGTATCCCGCGGTACCTGATTTCCCATCCGAGCGACAACTGTTTGTAGACCTTCACCCGAAGCCCGAACAATACCTGGATATGGTGTACCGTCGAGCTTTGTTCGGGGAAATCGACCTTTGAGGTCTCGTCCCAGTACGGCATGTCGATCGTAACGTCAGTAAGCCGGTATTTGAACGGAGAGACTCCGTAGCGCAATCCGGCGTAAACCGAATAATCAGGGTTGGAATTGTACAGGAAGTTATAGTTGGCCCCTATCCGGAAATAGGGGGTCACCCCTACCCGGTAGGTATAGTTGTTGTCGTCAGGCGTGTAGAGGGCGTTCCCCAGTCCCGCCTCTACGACAGCGATATAGCGGTTGTGCATGTTGAACTCCGCCGAGAAGTCAACAATCCCGTACTTCTGCCCGATGATTCGCATTACCGGATCCCAGAGGTTCACTCCGACCGTCGCCGAATAAATCAGCGGCTGGATCATCTTCGGAACCTTCACCGTGTCGGGGAGCATCATCAGCGAATCCGGAACCTCCCGGCCGTTAATGGTGTCAACCAGGATTTTGCGCCCGTTCTCGTCGGTCATTTCGACAAACGACGTGCGGTCGATCGAATCCCCCGGCAGCTTGTTCTCGTTGATGCCGGTGATTCCCTGCGAGGCGGAGGTTACGGGCGTTACCCTCCGCTGGGCGTTCATCGTAAGCAGCCCGAACGTTGCGGCAATAAAGACGGCAAACGGAAGAATGTGCAGGCGCCCTTTCATTGTCTGCCCCCTTTCCTTTCGCCGCCATGGTCGCCCATATCTATTTCGCCGAAGCGGTCAGGGTCGTCAGGCACCTCGAGTGTGCCGTTATCGGTCCCCTGGCCGAGATTGGCTACTCTGAAATATACCTTGAAGCGCTCCCGCTCTATATTGGTAACAACGGAGTCCGATACCGCGACCGAATCTATCACATGCCGCGTATATACTACCTGGCGCACCCGGTAGCGGTACATCGCCCCGCACTCCTCCGAGGCAAAGTAAGGCTCGGAATCATAAGTGAAGGTAATCGTGTCGTTGAATACCGGCTTGTCAAGCCCCTGCGCCTTATAATTATAGCGGATAAAGAAAGAAGTCCGCGGGGTATTGTAGCGGAATGGCAGGTACAGCGACCCGGTCCGCTCCCCGGACGAGACAAGCAACGAGTCGTCGGGAGCCCCTACGCCACCTATGTCGAGCGAGTCGAGAGAAATCGCCTGTTCAGCCGGTCGGCCGTCCTCGCCTGTCGTAACGGCATAGAACCCCATCAGCGGCAGGGCGTTATGGTTGTCGGTACACCCCTGGTTGTTGCATGCGGGGAGCAGTATCGACAGCCACAGCGCCGCAATCGCGGCAACAGGCAGGAGGCTCGGCTTATATTTCTTCTCTGATCTCATATTCGTTGCGCCGCGGCGAGTTTCTCACCACGAGTTCCCCGACGAAGCCCGCCAGGAAAAGTTGTGTGCCCAAAATCATCATCGTCAGGGCGATATAGAAATACGGGGAATTGGTGACCAGGGTGTACGGGTCGCCGTGGTGCATCGCCCACAGCTTCCCGAACCCGACTACCATCACGGCGATCAGGCCGATAAAGAACATCAGCGAGCCTAAAAGACCGAAAAGATGCATCGGCTTCGCCCCGAACTTCCCGGTAAACCACAGTGTCCCAAGGTCGAGATAGCCGTTGACGAAGCGGTCAAGCCCGAACTTAGTCTTGCCGAACTTGCGCGCCTGGTGCTTGACTACCTTCTCCCCGATTTTGTCAAACCCGGCGTTTTTCGCCAGATAAGGTATGTAACGGTGCATGTCGCCGTAAACCTCGATATGCTTCACGACGCTGTTGCGGTATGCCTTCAGGCCGCAGTTGAAGTCGTGGAGGTTATGGATGCCGCTTACCCGGCGCGCCGTGGCGTTGAACAGCTTGGTCGGTATAGTCTTCGACAGCGGGTCGTAGCGCTTACGCTTCCATCCGCTGACGAGGTCGTAGCCCTCCTCCGTGATCATCCTGTATAGTTCGGGAATCTCGTCGGGGGAATCCTGCAGGTCGGCGTCCATCGTGATTACGACATCCCCCTGCGCCTTGCGGAACCCGGTGTTCAGAGCCGGTGACTTGCCGTAGTTGCGCCGGAAGGCCACCCCCTTCACCGCCGGATTCGACGCCGCCAGGGAACGGATTACCTCCCACGAGCCGTCGGTCGAGCCGTCGTTGACATATATCACCTCGTATGTGAAGCCGTTGGCCGCCATCACACGCTCGATCCAGGCCTGCAGTTCGGGAAGCGATTCCGCCTCGTTGTAGAGGGGCACGACTATCGAAATATCCATTTTTCTTTTAACAATTGTCAGTTCTTCTTTTTATCCTTGCGAGATCGGCACCCGCTTGATTCGCGCCAGCGCCCCGACTACCATCGACAGCAGGGAACCGCTGAACATGATAGTCCACATCTCCCCAAGCACGAGCACCGCCGGACGCGGGTAGGCGTTGCTGTCCGCCACCATGCGCAGCTCCTCGGCAAGGGCCTGGGCCCCATCCTCCTCCATACCCCCGTAAAAATCAATCAGGTATGTAAACACCCCCTGAATGAAGCCGGGGTTGACATAGCGGAGGTAAACGAACGCCACGGCGCCGAATACAAGCGACGCGCACGCGAACATCACGATGCCCTGCATCCACAGCGCCGAAAACACCGTCATCCCGTGCGCCGCGACATGCGTCCGCCGCAGGAAGAAATAGGTCAGAATCGGCACCCCGAAAGATACCGCTAATGCAGGAATCTGCAGCCACGCGGTGAAGAGGGAGCCGCAGACAAGCGCCATGGCACCCGTAATGTACAGCCCCATCCAGAGGCCGTCGTCGGCGCCGCGGGCGTAAATCGTTTTCGGTTTCGGTTCCTGTCTCATTTGTCGGGATAGGATAACGTGGGTATAAAGTTTTGGCAAAATTAGTAATTTTCCCCGTATTTTGATTGGCGGTCAGAGTAAATATTAGTAAATTTGTCGGCTTTCCCTGCCGCAATTAGCCGCAGGAATGCCTGATACCTTAATTTCTACGAAACCACAGTCATGAGAATATCAAAAGAATCAGTGCTTGTCGCGATAGGCGCGGCCGCCGCTTTCCAGGCCTCCGCCGTTATCGACCTCGACTATTACAGCCGTCTGCAAGGCCTGAAAGGCGCCGCCCTGAAAACCGCAGTCCACGAAATCGTTACCGAGAACGTGCGGATGCTCGACTATGGCTCCGGCCAGAACAATACCTGGTACGGCTTCTACGTCACAGACCGATGCCCCGACGGCTCCGTCCGCGACCGCTACTCCAACGATGTCCGCTACTTCGGTAGCCGCGGTTCCTCCGTTTCTGGCATGAACATCGAGCATTCCTTCCCAAAAAGCTGGTGGGGAGGATCCGAAAACAACGCATACAAGGACCTCTACAACCTGATGCCCTGCGAGGTGAAAATCAATTCAACCAAGAGCAACTACCCGATGGGGGTCGTCAACCGTACAACCCCCTCCGGCGACAACGGTTGCACCCGCGTCGGCTCCGGATCCGACGGTCAGAACTATTGGGAACCGGCCGACAAATGGAAAGGGGACTTCGCCCGCGGATATATGTATATGGCCACCGCATACCAGGACTTCACCTGGACTAACTCCCAGGGACAGGTAATCCTCCAGACAGGCTCATACCCGACCCTCAAAAGCAAAGCCTCTGAACTCTTCATCGCCTGGGCAAGGCAGGACAAGGTTGACCAGATCGAGACCGTGCGCAACGACGACGTCGAGACCTTCCAGCGCAACCGCAACCCCTTCGTCGACTTCCCCAACCTGATGGAATACATCTGGGGCGATTCGATCGGCCAGTCGTTCAACGTCAAGACAACCGTCAAGAGCGCTGACTTCATCGGCGGCTCCTCGATAGGCGACGGGCCCGTCTCCGGCTCCATCGAAGAGCTGTACGCCAGCTCCTTCATCGGCGAGGACGGCGGTTGCCAGGAACAGATAGACCTCCAGCCAGCCAACAGAACCCGTGTCTGGACTCTCGACCCACAGTACGGATGGAAAGCCTCCGCCGTCTCCGGCAGCTCCGACAACATCGTCCGCGATGCCTCCGACGCGACACTCCTCACCCCGGCTGTCAACCTCGCCGGATATGTAGAGCCCACCATCAAGTTCGACCACGCCTGCAAGTTTGCCGCCGACCCCTCAGCGGTCCTCAGCGTGATTGTCCGCGCCGAAGGTGAACCCGACTACGTAATCCCCGCCCAGAAAATCGTATGGCCCAAAGGCACCTCCTGGACCTTTACTAACGACGTGAAAGTCTCCCTTCCCGACTTTGCCGGCAAGAAAATCCGTATCGGCTTCCGATACACCTCCACCACCGAGGAAGCCTGCACCTGGGAAGTACGAAACTTCTCCCTCACGGCCCGCAAGTCACTCTCCTCAATTGACGACCTCATCAACGACAACCTCGCCAACGAAGCCGACGACTCCAACGCCCCCGCCGAATACTACTCCCTCGACGGCCGCCGCATCGACCCCGCGACAACCCGCGGCCTCGTAATCCTCCGCCGCGGCTCCCGCACCTCCAAAGTCATCCTCCGCTAATCCCCCTCCCCCCCTAAACAATACAAGCGCCGCGGTCGGAAATCTCCGGTCGCGGCGCCTGTTTGTTAGAGGCAAGCCCGCTAATCAAGGTTTACGAGCTTGTATGTCTGCGAGCCAAGCCCGATCTGCTCGGCGTGTTCGAGGGTATGCATCCCGTGGCGCGAGTCGATGCGCTCTATCAGGTGGATTTTGCCGTGGTCATCCGAAGCCCGCACCAGGTCGGTGCAAGCCTTGTCGAGAGCCACAGGGTCAAGCGATGCCAGGATGCCGATGTCACCCATCTTAGGATCCTCGGGCGAGGAATCGCAGTCGCAGTCAACCGACAGGTTGTTGGCAACACTGATATACAGAATCTTGTCCCCGCAATGGTCGGCCACCGCCTTCGCGGCCTCGGCCATGGATTCCAGGAAGTCGTCCTGCTCCGCGAGGTTTGTCCACAGCGAATCGGGAGTGTTCACCTTCCCCGCCGAATGGATATGGCTCTTGCCGTTGGCCGACGCGATACCGATCGACATATTCTTAACCGCGCCACCGAAACCACCCATGGCGTGCCCCTTGAAATGGGAAAGTATAACCGTGAAGTCATAGTCGGGATAGTGCGAGCCGACGATATCGTAGGTCAGGTGCTTGCCACCCTCGATCGGCAGCCGCACCTCCCCGTCGGCATCCATGATGTCGACCGGCGCGATCGCCGTGAACCCGTGCTCCTCCGCCGCCTTCCGATGGTCCTCCGTCGTGAAGCGCTTACCCTGGTAGGCCGTGTTACATTCTACAATCGTCCCGTGGGTCGCGTCTACCAGGTCCTTGATCAGCGCCGGCTGGAGGAAGTTGTGCCCTCCAGGCTCCCCGGTCGAAATCTTGATCGCCACCTTCCCGGTCGCCTCGCGACCCAGCGCCTTGTAGAGTTTCATAATCGCCGCCGGAGAAATCTCCTTCGTCATATAGACAACCGCCGAATCGGCAACCTGCTCTCCGGCCTCGTCCGCGGAAGCCGCCGCGGCGGAGTTGTTTTTCGCGCAACCGGCGAGAGCGGCCGCCCCCAGGAGCGCTGCTCCTAAAATTTTATGCATTTTCATCTGTATAATTTTGATTTGCGAAATATAGTGTTAGTATTTTAAATTTGCCTGAAATATAGTGTTAGTTTTTGCGGCGAAATCATTAGCTACCACGCACGAGCACCCCTCGCGCCTCAGCCTCTCCACTAATTCCGTCATCTCAGCCATATCTGCGCCTCCAATCAATTCATTTCCAATACGTTGAAATCCGTCTGCCGTATGGCAGCGATCCAACCCTGCCTCACCGCACAAACCATTCAACATCGCGAATTTAGCCCAAATCCCCCAAACTCCCAATATCCAAATCCCCTCTCCTCTTACCATTTTCCCCGATTCTCCCTCCAAAACCGCCCCATAGTAAGTAGCTCACTCCTTGAAAATCCGTGCGTCGGCTTTATCTCCTTATCTCGCCAACCGGTTATACCACAACCCCGTACCTCCAGGCACTCCCCCATTTGGCAGTACACCAATCACCGCACCTCGCCTCTCCGAGGCGCGGTGCCTGTCTGCAATCCGTGGAGGGAGTGCCCGTAGGGTACGGGTCCGTGGTATCGACATGCCTAACCTACAAGAATCGATAAAGATTTATAATGTAATTATTTGTGTTAAGGCTGGTCGGGGATTTGGTGGTGTGGGGGAAAATTACTAAATTCGCGGGTGTAATGGTAACTCCGTCGGCCGGGAGCGGCTGGCTGGACGCAGGAGGATGGCCCGGTGGAGCCGCGATGCCGCGTTCGAGGAGTTTTAAAAGGGAATCCGGTGAGAGTCCGGAACAGTACCCGCTGCTGTAAGTCCCCTATACGTTGTCCGCCGCACTAAGCCATTGGGACCGAGGGCCGAAAGGCTCGAATCGTTCCGAGAAGGCGCGGAGAGGACGGGGATAAGTCAGAAGACCTGCCATTGCAAAACCGGCAAGCCAGTATCACACCGTGATACGTGGTAGCCAAAACAGATTTAAGCCTGCGGGACTATGGGCTTCGACTTCTGACACTCGCAAACAGGCTCCCGCGCGGGGCCGTTGCGAAATTTGTCTTATGTAGAATTATCCAATCCCGTCGGCGAAAGTCTGAGACTTAGCCGACGGGATTTTTTTGTCAGGTTATACGCATACGAAGTATACCCCCTCCGGGGCAATTCCATCGGCGCTGGTTTCCCCCGGGCGATGCCCAGGGTTAACAAAATATATGGCCTCCGGCCAAGCACAATGAGGACGTGTCAGAACGTCCCATCCGGACCGTTCTTTGCAGAGCAAAGCGCTTTGCGATGACTGACGTCCCCCTCCGGGTACGAAAAAGAAAAGATGTTGCGGAACCGGATATGTTTAGGGACGCGGCGTGCCGCGTTTACCAGGTAAACAGACAGTTCGAGAATTGTCTAACATAACAGGGTAAACAGGTAATTAAACGAGATTGCCTAACCTGACGCGGCACGCCGCGTCCCTACACAAGGTGCAACGAGGTAAAACTCGTGTTTTGCAACACCTTCAAACGAAGGAAGTGAAAAGTGAAGAATCAGGCCGCGCCTGAGTGAGAAAACAGATAATGAACTATATAATGAACCGAACCACGACATACGTTGCCACCCTGGGGCTGGCGCTGCTTGCGGCGGCGCCGGGAGCCGGAGCTGCTCCGAAGGAGCGGCGCGACTCGATGCGGGGGGAGCTTGACGAGGTTGTGGTGACGGCCAAGAAGCCGTTCGAGGATGTGATTCCGGCCCAGACGCTTTCGGGAAAGGAGCTGGAGCGGCTCAACAGCAACAGCGTTGCCGACGCTCTGCGCTATTTCTCGGGGGTCCAGGTGAAGGACTACGGGGGCGTGGGGGGAATCAAGACGGTCAACATCCGCTCGATGGGCACGAACCATACGGGGGTTGTCTACGACGGTGTGGAGCTTGGCAACGCGCAGAACGGCCAGATCGACCTGGGGCAGTTCTCGCTCGACAATATCGAGGCGCTGTCGCTCTACAACGGCCAGAAAAGCGAGATTCTGCAACCTGCAAAGGATTTCGGGTCGGCGGGGTCGATTTACATGCGCACCCGCGCCCCGCGGTTCGAGGAGGGGGAGACCTACCACGCCCGCGGGACGATACGCACCGGCTCGTTCGACCTTCTGAACCCCTCGGCGCTTGTGGAGCTGCGCCTGAGCGACCGGGTAAACGCCTCACTCAGCGCCGAATGGATTAATTCGAGCGGCAAGTACAAGTTCCGCTACCGAAGGGTGAACCCGGCGGGGGAGCTTGCCTACGACACTACGGCCGTCAGGCAGAACGGAGACATCAACGCGACCCGTATCGAGCTGAACGTCAACGGGACGCTGCGGAAGGGGAGCTGGCATTTCAAGGCTTACAACTACAACTCGGAGCGCGGTGTCCCGGGGGCGATTGTCAACAACGTATGGCGCCGCGGCGAGCGCATCTGGGACACCAACTCGTTCGTCCAGGGGCGTTACACAGGCTATTTCGGGCGGTTCACGACCCTGAACAATGTCAAGTACGCGTTCTACCGCACCCACTACGTCAACAATGACGACAAGCAGATCAAGGTCGACAACCTCTACCGGCAGAAGGAGGTCTACTTCTCCTCGGCCAACGAGTACGAGATCTTTGACTGGTGGCAGGTGTCGGCGAGCTACGACTTTATGTGGAACCACCTGGACGCGGACATGTACGGCTTCGCGCAGCCCGACCGCTATTCCAACTTCCTCTCCGTGGCGACCGCCATGTCGTTCGCCCGGTTCAAGCTGCAGGCGAGCGCCTTAGGAACCTTTATCCACGACATACTGCGGGGGCAGCAGTCGCCGAAGGACAAGAGCGTCCTGACGCCGGCTGTCTACGCCTCGTTCAATCCCCTGCGCAACAGCGACTTCTCAATCCGCGCCTTCTACAAGCAGTCGTACCGCATGCCGACATTCAACGACCTCTATTATGCCGACATGGGTAACTCGAAGCTGAATCCCGAGCGCGTCACGCAGTATAACGTCGGCCTGGTCTACGACCATTCGGGCCGCGGGCTCGTCAGCGCGGCGCGCCTCAGCGCCGACGCGTACTACAACCGTGTGAAGGACAAAATCGTGGCCTACCCCAAGGGGCAGCAGTTCCGCTGGACGATGCTCAACCTCGGGCTGGTAGACATCAAGGGGGTCGACGTCAGCGGCCTTATAACTTTCAACCCGGTCCGCGACCTCTACCTCACCCTGCGGGGGCAGTACACCTTCCAGGAGGCGATCGACGTTACGAATCCGGCGGACAACTACTACCGCGACCAGATTCCGTATATCCCTCGCCATTCCGGCTCGGCGGTGTTCAACGCCTCCTGGCGCGGGTGGGGGCTGAACTACTCCTGGATTTACGTCGGGGAGCGGTACAACCAGCAGGAGAACATCCGCTACAACTATACGCAGCCCTGGTACACCTCCGACGTCTCCCTGAGCAAGGATTTCCGGCTGGGGAAGGTCGGGTTGCGGGGGCTCATCGAGGTTAACAACCTCCTGAGCCAGGACTACGACGTGATATTGAACTATCCGATGCCGAAGCGGAACTACCGCTTCACGGTAACGGTGGAGATTTAAAGTGAAGAGTGAAGATAATAGTCAGAATATGAATAAAGAGAAGGTGTTGTAATATCGGAATTGGATGTAGGGACGCGGCGTGCCGCGTTCACCTCGCAGACAAGTAAATTGAGTCCCTTTGCCTGACGCGGCACGCCGCGTCCCTACACCAAAGGTGATGAAATAAACCGCATACTTTCGCAACACCGACGAAGACAAAAGAAAAAATGACGACAAAACAATTTTTCTTATATTTTCTGCCACTCCTGCTGGTTGCCACGAGCTGTCGCGAGGACGAGCTCGTGGTACCCACGGAGTATGAAATCATCCCGGAAACTCCGGCCAAAGATACGAAAGTCCGCGGCTTCTACCTCGTCAACGAGGGGAACATGGGCTCCAACAAATGCTCTCTCGACTATTTCGACTACCTTACAGGGCTTTACGCCCGCAACTTCTACGCCGAGCGCAACCCGAACGTAATCAAGGAGCTCGGCGACGTGGGGAACGACATCGGCATCTACGGCTCGAAGCTCTACGTCGTAGTCAACTGCTCCCACAAGGTAGAGGTAATGGACTCCCGCAGCGGGGTACGCGTCGGGCAGGTCGACATTCCGAACTGCCGCTATGTCCGCTTCCACCGGGGAAAGGCATACGTCAGCTCCTACGTCGGGCCGGTACTGATTGACGCCAACGCTCCGAAGGGGGCAGTCTACGAGGTCGACACCGCGTCGCTGTCCGTTACCCGCAAGGTATCGGTCGGCTACCAGCCGGAAGAGATGGAGATAGTCGACGACTACATGTATGTCGCCAATTCGGGGGGCTACCGCGCCCCGAACTACGACAACACCGTCTCCGTCGTCCAGATGGTTGACTTCAAGCAGGTGCAGCAGATTCCGGTCGGCATCAACCTCCACCGGCTGAAGAAGGACCGCTACGGGAAGCTGTGGGTGACCTCGCGTGGTGACCACAAGAGCCGCCCGTCGCGCCTGATGGTGATGGAGAAGAAGCCGGGCTACAACCAGATGGTCGTTACGGACACAATCCCCGTCGCCTGCACCAACATGGCCTTCCACGGCGACTCGCTCTTCTACTATGCAACCGAATGGAACGATTATACTGCCTCCAACACAATCACTTACGGAATAATCGACATCCGCACGAAGGAGGTAGTCTCTTCCAACTTCATAACCGACGGCACTGAAAAGGACATCGCCATTCCCTACGGCATCGCAATACATCCCGAAACGGGCGATATCCTGGTGACCGACGCTAAAAACTATGTTTCATCCGGCACCCTCTACTGCTTCACCCCCAAGGGAAAGAAGAAATGGAGCGTGCGCACGGGCGACATCCCCGCCCATATAACCTTCCTGCCCCGATGAAGAAATCACTTCCCATTCTCGCCACGTTGCTCCTCGCGGCGTGCGACAGCAACGACACCCCGCCGATGGTGAACCTCGGCATCGACAGCACCTACCATATATACCGAATGCAGAAGCTCGACCTGCGTCCGGCTCTGACCGGGAGCGCTTACCGATGGTTCCTGATTGAGCCTGACGGCACGGAACGCCTTCTCTCGACGTCGCGCGACTATATTTTCCTGACACCCGACGAGGGCACATACAGGCTGCGGTTCGAGATTATCGACGACGCGACCCCCTATTCCTACGACTTCACCGTCAACGTCCTGCACGAGGAGGTGGAATACAGCCCATATATCAGCCGCGTCTACGAATACCGCCCCGCCCCCGGGCAGTTCGTCAACGAGATGCCCCGCTACGAGGAGGGTGACACCTACGAGAGCATCCTCCAGAAAGCCGAGGAGTCGATTTCAGGCACGAACGACACGATGATCACCCTCGGGGGATTCGGAGGTTACGTCACGTTCGGATTCGACCACACCGTAGTCAACAAGCCGGGCGAGAAGGATTTCCGAATCTGGGGGAACTGCTTCTACGAGCTGACCCAGCCCGAGAAGAAGGGCGGGTCCGCCGAGCCTGGAATCGTCATGGTCAGCTGTGACACCAACTGCAACGGCCTCCCCGACGATCCCTGGTACGAATTAGCCGGTAGCGAGTATGCGTCCCCCGCGACGCGACGGGGCTATTCCATCACATATCACCGCCCGGAATCGGGCCACACCCCGCTGCCCGACGATGATAACTCCCTGGCCGATACCCGCTATATCCGCTGGACCGACAATCTCGGCGCGGAGGGCTTCATCCCCAGGAATTATTTCCATTCGCAGGACTATTATCCCAAATGGCTCCGCGACGACGAGATGACATTCAGCGGCACGCTCCTGGCACCCAATGCCGAGGACATAGTGGGAGACGGCTCGTATTACGTCCTTTACAGCTATTCCTGGGGTTACGTCGACAACCACCCCAACGAGTATGCCGACCTTAACTCGTTCGACATATCCTGGGCCGTCGATTCGGAGGGTAACAGCGTCGAGCTTCCAGGTGTCGATTTCGTAAGGGTCTACACGGGACTCAACCAGCAGTGCGGATGGCTCGGCGAGACCTCGACCGAACTCTGCCGCGCGCAGGACCTACATATAGCGACCGGCTCAATAACACCACCGGAACCAGACATATCAGAATAAAACCCAGCGGTTTATAGGCACAAATTAATCTCATCCATATAATGAAAAAAATGATTTCCGCAGTCCTTGCCGGGACTGTGGCGGCCACAGTTACAGCCATTCCGGTAGACTTCGACAAGATTACCCACTGGACGGGGAGCGGCCCGAACCGCGCCGCCCTGGTTGTCTCCAATGACGCCGGCGCGTCCGACCCGAACGCCTATGTGTGGGGATTCCGATGGGAAGACTCCGAATCCCCGACCGGCGACGACATGTTCCGGGCCGTGTGCGCCAACTCCGAGGAGCTGGTACTGCTGACGCAGGTCACCGGGCAATACGGTTCGACGGTCTGCGGCATCGGTTTCGGCAACGCCGAAAGGCTTCTCCAAAACATCTATTACGATTTCGAGAAGGCCAAAAACTCGGAGTTCATCAACTTCGACTATTACAACGCTTCCTCCTTTTTCGGCCAGAATGACGCTCCGGGCGACCGCACGCCTGAAATATGCCAGACCGCGATCGACGAGGCAAGGCTGACCGGCACGCACACAATACAACACCCACTGGACCACGCCGCCTATGGTTATCCGGCCTACGATTACGACTGCTGGCTCCTCCGCGACGAGGGGCTGGCCTACGGCTGGTGGACCTCGGCCTGGTACGAGGGGTACTGGAGCTACTGGACAGCGCCCTCGACAACCGCCGACTGGATGTACAGCGGCACGGGCATCACGGGACGCAAACTCTACGACGGCTGCGTTGACGCCTGGGTCTTCACCCTGTTTGACTCCCCGCAGGTCGGTGGTCTCGGAGAAGGTACCCCGCCTCCCGCTGACTCGGCCCTCTACTCTTACCGCCCTACTCGTCATACCTCCGGCGTTGACTCTCCCGAGACCATTTCCGGCCAAGAAGCCGTTTATTATAACCTCTCCGGGCAGCGGGTATCCCCCGACCGCCTGAAGCCCGGCATATACGTGAAAAGCAAAGGGGGTAAAACGAACAAAATCTTCATAAAGTAAGAGAAGAAACACCCTAAAGAAACCAACATGAAAAAGTTACTGCTTTGCCTCGGGGCGGCCGCATTCGCAGCCGCCCAAGGGATGGCCTACGATTTCAATTACACCCTCGACACGACTAATATGACAGCGGAAATAGCTGCTGCTGAGGATGTTGTTGACCCTTATCAAGGAGAGGTCATAATCCCGGAACAACTAACCGTCGACGGATTAGCATACACCGTAACCTCTATCGGCTACCGGGCGTTTTTCAACACCCGCGTAACGTCCGTAAAACTCCCCTCGACAATCAAGAGCATCAAGCAGGGAGCGTTCGGATTCAACTCATCCCTCGCGTCTGTCACGCTTAACGACGGGCTGGAAGAGATGGCCTGGGATGCGTTCGCAAGCACCCCGAACCTAAAGGCCATCACCATTCCCGGCTCGCTTAAGACCGTTCCTTTCAACGCATTCGGCCAATCGGGACTGGAATCCCTGACTGTCGGCGAGGGAGTGGAAACCATTGAAGCGGCGTTTACCGACTGCTCCAACCTCGCGAGCGTATCGCTTCCCGAGACATTGAAGAAGCTCGACGGCACTTTCGAGAACTGCGCCGCGCTGACATCAATAGCCCTTCCCTCCTCGCTCCGCGAAATCGGATGGTTCACCTTCGCCGGGACAGGTATCGAGACACTCGAAATCCCCGAGGGTATCGAGATGCTCGACATGCAGTCGCTCGGCATGATGAACGGCGACCACAACCGCGACTACACCCTCAAAAAAGTCGTCTTCCCCGCCTCGTTAAAAACCGTTTACGGAAAGACGCTCAACAACCGCTGCGGTATTACCGAACTGACCTTCAACGGCGACGGCTCGGCTATCACGGTCAACGACACCTACACGGATTTCCTCGCGAAAACCGCCCTGGAGACGCTGTTCCTCAACCGCACATTCACGAACGCAGCCGGGGCAGACGTGACCTCAGCCGTCATCGGCGACAAGAGCACCCTCAAGAACATCACCTTCGGAGGGGACATGACCGCGACACCGGCCCTTACCGGCTGCACCGCGATCAGCAACATCACAGTGCTCAATCCCGTGCCTCCGACAGCGGGCGAGTTCGCTCCCGAAGTTTACGCCAACGCGACGCTGACGGTGCCTGCGGGAACTTCCGCGGCATACCGCGCAGCCGATGTATGGAAAAATTTCGCCCATATCACCGACGGGTCCCCCGTTTCCGCGATTGACCCGGCCAAGGTACGCTATACCGTAGGCTCAGGCGACAACCTCAGCCTCGTAAACCTCCGCTTCGCCAACGACCGCCGCCTCGACAACTTCGTATGGGGCTTCCGGTCTGCCGACAACGCCACCGAGCCTTCGGCGATAATCGACGCCATCGCCGCAGCCGACAAGCGCCTTTACGTAACCAAGAACGCCGAAGGCGCGATTACTTCCGTGGCTGTAGACCTCAATAACGACGGGGAAATCGACGCCCGCGACATCTCGGCCGAAGGGGAATGGACCGCGGAAGCCAACGCCATGGCCTCCGACGAGCTTACCCCGGTAGTATCGCTCACGAGCGGCGCTGACCTTCTCGAAGCTCCCTACTACTTCTATATGCCCAATCCAGAAACCGAGGGCGTATTCATTCCGGAAGCGATGACAGTCAAACTCAGCGACGAAGGTTTCGTTCTTCCCGTGCTCGCGCAGGTTCCCGGCGGCCAACTCAACTCCAAAACCAACTGGCAGGCCTCCTCAAGCAACACGTCATACAGACTTGACCGCACGAAAATCACGACGCCATATACCCTTATCGACGACACATATAACGCTGTTCCGACATTTGTAGGAGCCACAGGCACTACTTACGTTCGCTATCGCCCGCAGAAGGTAGGCGAATACGCGTACTACGAATCCAACTACATGACGCTCACCATCGAGGCTCCCGAAGTCCCGATGACTTCTATCACCGCGTCGGTCGACGAGGTAGAGAGCGGCCTGAACAAGGTGATACCGTTCGAGTTCACCTACGAGCCGGAAAACGCCACCTTCACAGCGGTAAAGGTCTCCTCGGGTAACACGCAGGTAGCTACCTGGAGCGCATCCGCCGGCTTGAAAGCCACCACCAAGGCCGGAACCGCGGTTGTTACCATCGCAAGCGCCTACGATGCCGAGGTCAAGGATGAGTTCACCGTGACAACCCGCCTGATGAACCCTGTGACCAACGTGACCTTCGGCCATGCGACCGAGGAAGGGGTAATCAACGTGCCTGTGCGCCAGCTCGTCGACCTTCGTCCCATTGTCGAACCTGCCGACGCAGACGTTCCCGGAGTGACCATCACCCTGAGCGACAACGGCACCTCGAAAGATGATATGACCTGCTCGACATATAAAGTCAACTGGTGGGACGTGAACAACGTGAGAAGCCAGTTCTTCGAACTTTCAGGCCACCGTCCGACCGGCGACCACCCAGCGAAACTGCTTGTCAAATCGGACGACGGCACGTTTGAACGCGAATTTACCGTAAACGTAATCGAAGCCGACCGCACACCCCTTGAAAACGGGTACACCGAAGGCACCATCATCCTCAACGAGGAATGGTTCGGCCACACCAACGGCGGCCTGAACTATGTAACCGAGGACGATGAACTGATTTACCAGGCATACGAACGCGAGAACCCCGGAATGTCGTTCGGAGCGACCTCGCAGTTCGGCGGAATCTGGGCCGGAAAACTGATTGTAGTCTCCAAGCAGGCCAAGGACGGGGGCGACCCGCTTCCCGGCGGTGGCCGACTCGTGATAGCCGACGCCAAGACACTCAAACGCCTCGGCAGCCTCGACAATCTCGAATATGACGGCAAGAGCGGCGACGGACGCGCCATGGCCGGAGCGACACCCGACAAAATCTATGTCGGTTCCTCCAACGGCATCTACATCGTTGACATCTCCAACCCCGCCACCCCTGTCATCACGGGGCGCATAAGCTCCGGCGAAGACAGCGCTGACCTCTACAATGGCCAGACGGGCGACATGATCAACGCGGGCAAATATGTGTTCGCGGTAATGCAGAACAAGGGTATCCTCGCCATCGATACACGGACAGACCAGGCGACCCTGATTGCCGATGCCAACGCACAGGGAGTCACGCAGACTGCCGACGGCACGGTATGGTACGCGACAATCGGCGACAGCCGTTCTGTTTTCGTGGGTCTAAATCCCGAAAACCTCGAAGAGACCTCGCGCGTAACAATGCCCGCCTCCATAGGCACCGTAGTCTGCGGCTGGGGCGCATGGCGTTCGACTGCATTCAAAGGCTCCTATCTCAGCAATGACCTCTGGTTCGTAACCGGGGCCGCGGGGATTATGGGGGGCGCTTCGGGCGACTATTACCGCTACCACGTCGGCGACAATCCCGAAGAAATCCAGCCGTTCTTCTCCCTCTCTAACGTTACCGGCATCAACGGCTTCGGAGAAGAGGTAGGACAGATGACCTACGGCACGCCCGTATTCGACGACCGCAACAACCGCCTCGTTGTCATGGCCGGCCGCAAGGGAGCCGCTTCCGGCGGCTACCGCGACCACTGGCTCCACTTCGTAGACGGCGACTCGAAGGAAATTACCAAGACCTTCCATCTCGACCCCTACTACTGGTTCCAGTCCCTCCCGATTATCCCCGACAAGCATGACGCGGAAATCAACGTGGAGGACATCACGCTCGACATCGCCGACGGCCAGACTGAAATCGACCTCGCCGCACTCGTCACCGACCGCGACAATATCGACGCCAACATCCGCCTGTCGCTGCTCGATGCCCCCGCAGCCGCCGGGGAAAACGAGTCGCAGACCATCTGCGCCGACGCCGCCCTCGACGGCCGCAAGCTGACAGTCATTCCCCATGTCAAGGGTACCCGCCAGCTTACCATCGCCGCCGAATCAAACGGCCGCGCCGTAACAAAGACCATCAACCTGACCGTCACCGACCAGTCGACCGGCATCGGCGAGCCCGAGGCATCGACCGGCAGCATTACCAGCGACGGAGACCGCGTCTACTTCCGCGGTCTCGACACCATAGAGTTCGCAGTCTACGACACCAACGGCCGCGAAATAACGCGCTTTACCGTTGACGGCGACTACTTCGTGGCCGGATTCTCGGTCGCAGACGGAGTCTACATCCTCCGCGGCTCCAACGGCGCGACGGCCAAATTCATCCTCAACAAATGACACTGATTCGTTCCTTGTTCATAACCGCGACAATGCTCGCGGCAACAGCCTCCGGGCCTGTTGCCGCGGGCAACGTCGATTATTCCGACGGTGTCTTCTTCATTAACGAGGACTGGTACGGACACCAGAACTCGACCGTCAATTTCCTGAAACCTGACGACCCGGAAGGGAACTACTGGCAGTACAGGGTAATCCAGGCCGCGAATCCGGGCCGGGAACTGGGCTGCACGAACCAGTACGGGGCGCTGTGGCACGGACGGATGTACCTCATCGCCAAGCAGGAGAAAGACCCCGGAGCCACCATTACCGGGGGCCGCGTTACGGTTGTCGACGCCGCGACGATGAAAATCCTCCACCAGCAGACCGAAATCGACCCCTCAGGCGCGCAATGCGACGGCCGCGGATTCGTCGGCGTGGACGAGCACAAGGGCTACATCTCGACCAGCAACGGCATATGGGTTTTCGACCTTGACACCTTTACCGTCACGGGACAAGTAGAGGGTTCAGCCAACCCGAATGCCGGAGAAGGGAACGACAAACCCAACACCGACCCTACCGGCTCGCTGTACCACGGACAGTCGGGAACCATGGTGCTGGCCGAGGGGCGAGTTTTCGCCGCCCATCAGCAATATGGTGTCTTGGTGATCGACCCCGCGCGGGACAAGGTCGTAGAGGTGATTCCGATGGATTTCGTCCAGGAAGGGGCCGGTATCGGCTCGATCGCGCGCTCCAAGGACGGCGACCTCTGGCTCTCTGTCGCGAAGAACACCCAGGGGACAGGCGCCGCGCTGAACTATATCGCGCGTCTCGACCCCAAGACTTTGGAAACCGAGGTAATCGCCATACCGGAAGGGATGTACGGCCCGCTTAATTCCTGGTACGCATGGACTCCCGACGCGTTCACCGCCTCGCGGCAGCAGAACGCGCTCTACTGGAAAGGGGGCGCCAACCGCTGGTTCTCCGGCACGCAAATCTACCGGTTCGATATCGACAGCCGCACCGTTTCCCTCTTCATCGACCTCGACAAAGAGGGCGCGAACTGGAAACTCTACGGCTGCTCGCTGGGAGTCCACCCGGTGACCGACGAGATTTATATGTCGCTATACCACGAGTTCGGAACCCCGACCTACATCACCCGCCGATATTCCCCTCAGGGAGAAATCATCCGCGACTACCAGATGATTATGAACTACTGGTTCCCCTCCCTCCCCGTGTTCGCGGTAAAGGATGGCGGGGCCGGGCTTGAAACCCCGGCGACAGAATCATCGAGGGCATATATGGAATACCGCGACGGAATCCTCCGCATAGCCGGAGGAGCACCCGGTACCGCGGTCGAGATATATTCGGTCGGCGGCGCGTCAGTCATATCGCGCCGGATTCCCGCTTCCGGCTCCGCAGAGATTCCCCTTGGCGCAACACTCTCTCCCGGGCTCTACATCGCCCGCTGCGGCTCCTCGACCCTGAAGGTCGCCATCCCCTGACACGCTTCCCTCCCCTTACAAAATCGAGAAAGCGGATAATAACTCGCAAAATTTGCGAGTTATTATCCGCTTTTTCTGTTTTAGGGAGGTGGGGGAGGAGAAAATAAGCGGGAAATTTGTAACTTTGTCGGAATGATTCCCGAAAGGGTTGTTTTTAGTAGTATGAAGCTATTCAGCAACGAACAGATACGCGCTATCGACCGCTACACCATAGAGGTGGAGGGGATAGCCCCGGCCGAACCCATAGAGAGGGTGGCCGAGGGGGTGGCCGACGAGATTTCGGCCCGGTGGCGCCCCACAAAGCCCACAACCATATTCGCCGGCCCGGGAAACAACGGGGCCGACGCGCTGGCCGCCGCCCGCCTCCTCTACGACCGCGGCTTCCGCCCGGAAGTATTTCTTTTCAACATCGGAGGCGACAAGCTGTCGGCCGACTGCGTTTCGGCCCGCGACCATATGCTGCAAAGCTGCCCCGACATCGCTTTCAGCGAGGTGACGAGCCGTTTCACTCCCCCGGAACTGTCGCGCAACCACCTGGTTGTCGACGGCCTTTTCGGCTCGGGACTCCGCGAGGAGCTTCAAGGGGGCTTCAAGACCCTGGTGCAGTTCATCAACGAGGAGCGGGCGACGGTTGTCTCCATCGACCTCCCCTCCGGGATGTTCGGCGACTGGAATCCCCAACTCGTCAACCGCAACACAATCCACGCCAACCTGACGCTCGCGATTCAGTTCCCCCGCATCAGCTTCTTCATCCCCGACAACGCCGAACTGGTAGGGGAATGGAAGGTACTCGACATCGGCCTCAGCGAGAAAGCCGCGGCGCAGACCCCGGCGGAGTTCTGCCTGATAGAGAAGCGCGACGTTCAGCGCCGTCTGCGCCGCCGGAAAGAGTTCGCCTCCAAGGCCGATTTCGGCTCGGCGGTTCTCTTCGCCGGTTCCTACGGCATGATGGGGGCGGCGGTGCTCGCTGCCAAAGGAGCGCTGCGCGGAGGTGTCGGCAAACTGACGGTTACCGCCCCCAAGTGCGGCAACATCGTGTTGCAGACCGCCGTTCCCGAAGCCCTATACCGCCATAACCGGGGCGACCTGGTAATGGTCGAGATACATCCCGACCACGACTTCGCAGCCGTCGGCATCGGCCCGGGCATCGGCACCAACGAGATGACGGTCAAGGCGATGGAAGACTTCCTGGCCTCCACGAGCCGCCCGGTGGTGCTCGACGCCGACGCCCTCAACTGCATCGCCCTCCGCCCGGCAATGCTTAACACGGTTCCCGTCCTGTCGATCATGACCCCCCACGCCGGAGAGTTCGACCGCCTCTTCGGGCCGCAGCCCTCGGCAGAGGCCCGGCTCCGCAAGGCAATCGAGATGGCGAAGTACTACAATATCTTCATTATCCTCAAAGGACACCACACCGCGATCGTGCGCCCCGACGGGAAAGTTTACTTCAACTCTTCCGGCACCCCCGCCATGGCCACAGCCGGGAGCGGCGACGTGCTGACGGGCCTCCTGCTCGCGATGCTCGCCCAGGGCTATCCCCCCGAACTGGCCTCGATAATCGCGGTTTACATCCACGGCCGCGCCGGGGAAATCGCCGAGGAGACCCACGGAGAATACGGCGTGACCGCCGGAGACATAGCGGAAAACATCGGCCGCGCCATAAAGGAGACCATGACAAAATAAACGACACCACCCATGAAGCATCAAATATTCGCGCTGTGCGCCATGGCATTATGCTCGGCAGCACTCCCGGCGCAGAACGTACAGCGCCTGACGGCCACCAAGGCGAACGAGTACGCCCTGGTCTACAGCCTCCCCTCGACCGCGCTGTCGGTGACGCTCGAAGCGGAAGTGACCGAGAAAAAGCCCGGCGAGTTCTTCAAATACGCCAAGCGCTACCTCAATCTCGACAACCCCGTTACCGCCGAGAGCCATTCGGCTCGGCTTCTGAGCGCCACAATCGGCACCCGCGGAATCCCCAACGAGGATGAGCGCTACACCGTGCAGTTCAAGAGCGGGGCGCCGACCTTCATCCTCCTCTCGCCCGACGGAATACCCCTCGCGGTGAACACCGAGGAGACCTTCAAGCAGCACGCGCAGGAACTTCCAGTGTCGAAGGACGCGCTTCCCACTCCCCTTGAAACCCCGGCGGCGCGCCAGGTCGTGAGCCAGGAGATGATGCAGAGCCAGTCGACCGCCAAGCGCGCCGAACTGGCCGCGCAAGCTATCTTCGCGATCCGCCAGACACGCAGCGAGCTTGTCTCCGGGCAGGCGGAGACTATGCCCCCCGACGGTAAGTCGCTCCAGCTTATGCTTGACAACCTCGAAGCCCAGGAACAGGCGCTGATGGCTATGTTCATGGGCACCACCTCTACCCGAACTGATGTCGCGACATATACCATCGTACCCGAAAAGGAGATGAAGAACTACGTCGTCGCCCGCGTCTCCCCCCTTGACGGTCTCGTGGGGGCTGACGACCTTTCCGGCGCGCCGGTGACGCTCAACGTATCGGTCATCTCCAACGGCGAGCTCCCGACAAACGACAAAGGGGAAGAAATCCCGTTCCCGAAAAACGGATTCGCATACCGCATTCCGGGCGAGGCCCGCGTCAGCGTCAGCTACGACGGAGAGACCTTCGCCGACGACACGGAGCAGATTGCCCAGTTCGGCGTTGTCTACGGGCTTTCACCCTCTACAATCGGCGACAAGAAAGCCCCGCAGTACGTCATCCTCGACCCCGCGACCGGCGCTGTCATAAAGACCGGCGCCGCGCGCTGACCCCGGAAACAACAAACACCTAATAACCACCATTTCCCGAAGAGAGAAAAATGAGAAAATGGAGAGTTGAAGACAGCTCAGAGCTTTACAACATCCCGGGCTGGGGACGCAAATATTTCTCGGTCAACGAGAAAGGCCATATGGTGGTCACTCCCCGAGAAGGACTGGCCCCGGTAGACCTCCGCGACGTGATGGACGAGCTGCAGGTTCGCGACATCACGGCCCCGGTGCTCCTGCGCTTCCCCGACATCCTCGACAACCGCGTGGAGAAAATCTCCAACTGCTTCAAAAAGGCAGCCGAAGAGTACAACTACAAGGCAAAGAACTTCATCATATATCCCATCAAGGTTAACCAGATGCGCCCCGTGGTCGAGGAAATCGTAACCCACGGTCAGAAGTTCAACATCGGCCTCGAGGCTGGCTCCAAGCCCGAACTCCACGCTGTGCTCGCGACAAACATCGACGACAACGCCCTGATTATCTGCAACGGATACAAGGATGAGAACTACGTCGAGCTGGCCCTGCTGGCCCACAAGATGGGACGCCGCATCATCCTCGTCGTAGAGAAACTTAACGAGCTGAAAATAATTCTCCGCGTTGCCCGGCGCCTCCAGATTACCCCCGAAATCGGAATACGCATCAAACTCGCCAACTCCGGTTCCGGCAAATGGGAAGAGTCGGGAGGCGACCAGTCGAAGTTCGGACTTAACTCCTCGGAGCTGCTCCAGGCGATCGACTTTCTCGAAAAGCACGAAATCACCTCCTGGCTGAAGCTCGTCCATTTCCATATCGGAAGCCAGATTACCAAAATCCGCCGAATCAAAAACGCCCTGCGCGAAGCAGTGCAGTTCTTCGTGCAGCTCTCGAAAATGGGCTTCCGCATTGACTTTGTCGATATCGGCGGCGGCCTGGGAGTCGACTACGACGGCACCCGCTCAGCCGCATCGGAAAGCTCGATGAACTACTCTATCCAAGAGTATGCCAACGACGCTGTCTACTCCGTAGTCGACGCATGCGAGAAAAACGACCTCCCGCAGCCTAACATCGTGACCGAGACCGGGCGCTCCCTTACCGCCCACCACTCAATGCTGATTTTCGAAGTGCTCGAAACTACCTCCCTCCCGACATGGAAGGAGTCGGAGGGGCTGAACGGCGACGAGCACGAGCTGGTGAAGGAGCTTTACGACATATGGGACAAACTCAACATGCAGAACCTCTTTGAGGGATGGCACGACGCGATGCAGTGTCGCGAAGAGGCCCTCGACATGTTCTCGCTCGGAATCATCGACCTGCGCACCCGCGCCTTGGTCGAGAAACTCTTCTGGGAAATCGCGCGCGAGGTCGGCCGGATGGGGAACCAGATGAAACATCCGCCCGAGGAGCTGCGCAAGGTTGCCAAGATGCTCCCCGACAAGTATTTCTGCAACTTCTCGCTTTTCCAGTCGCTCCCCGACTCCTGGGCGATAGACCAGCTCTTCCCCGTGGTACCTATCTCGCGCCTCGACGAAAAGCCGACGCGCCTGGCGACCCTCCAGGACATGACCTGCGACAGCGACGGCAAAATCGCTTACTTTATCTCCCCGCAGGGTGTGGCGACCTCCCTTCCCGTCCATCCGCTCAAAGCCGGAGAGCCGTACTATATAGGTGTGTTCCTCGTCGGAGCTTACCAGGAGATTCTTGGAGACATGCACAACCTGTTCGGCGACACCAACGCCGTGCATATCAACTGCTACAAGGACCACTACGAAATAGACCAGGTTATTGACGGCGAGACCGTTGCCGAAGTGCTTGACTATGTGCAGTTCAACCCCAAGAAACTCGTGAGAAACGTGGAGACCTGGGTCACCCGCGCCATGAAGGAGGGACGAATCACCCCCGAAGAGGGGCGCGAGTTCCTTTCCAACTACCGCTCAGGGCTTTACGGCTATACCTACCTCGAAAAAGACTGATGACGCGCCACTTCATCCACCTGGCCTACCTGGGCGCTAACTTCCACGGCTGGCAGCGACAGCCCCACGATGTCAGCGTCCAGCAGGCCCTCGAAGAGGCGCTTGCCAAGTACTTCCGCCTGGAAATCCCCGTTACGGGAGCCGGGCGGACCGACGCGGGGGTCAACGCCTCGATGATGATCGCCCACTGCGACCTCCCCGAGCCACTCGCCGACGACAAAGCCGCCGTCAGGGCGCTCAACAGCATCCTCGGCCGCGACATAGCGGTCTACTCAATTACGCCTATGCACCCCGAAGCACACGCCCGCTTCGACGCGGTGAAGCGCACCTACCGCTATTTCGCCCACACAGTCAAAGACCCCTTCACCGGGGGCCTCTCCTGGCAGGCACCCGCGACCCTCGACTTCGACGCTATGAACGAAGCCGGGAAAATCCTCCTGGAAACAAGCGACTTCACATCGTTCTCCAAGCTGCACACCGACGTAAAAACCAACATCTGCGCCGTATCGGAAGCCCGCTGGTTCCCCCTCGAAGCGCCGGGCCACTGGTGCTTCCAGATCAGCGCCGACCGCTTCCTGCGCAACATGGTCCGCGCCGTAGTAGGTACCCTCGTGGAGGTAGGCCGCGGCAAACTGACCCTCGACGGCTTCCGCGACATCATCGACCGCCGCGACCGCTGCGCCGCCGGCACCTCCATGCCAGCCTCCCCCCTCTTCCTCCACTCCATCCTCTACCCCTACCCCGTCCGCTAACCCTCCTGCATCCAAAGCCATCCCCAACAACTTCAAACAACCGCATATAAGTTATGAAGAACGCAGAAAAAGGTCAATGCGTCTATGCTGGAATATTACTGGTATATGGGGCGGGATATTTCAATGCTTCGTGAAACAGCTAAATGGGGAAGTGCGTTTTTTGATTGCCTAAGCCTTGATCTCAAGACAGCTTTTCCCAATCAGACTGGCTTCTCCGTCACTAACATCAAGTATGCGAAACGATGGTACGAGTTTTATAATCAAGAGAATGTAATTCGTCAACGGGTCGTTGACGAATTTGAAATGCCTGCGGATTTCGGCATGATTCCATGGGGGCATCATATAGACATATTTACTCGCAGCAAATCAGTTGAAGAGGCACTTTTCTATATCGAAGAAACCATAAGAAATGCTTGGAGCCGTCCTGAACTCGATGCCGAAATAGATGACAATCTATACGGGAAGCGTGGTATTGCCCTTACCAATTTCGATGAGAAGTTGCCAGCTCCTTATAGCCATCGGATGACTAATATCTCAGGCTGACAATTTTACGCATCTCAATTCCATATGGCATTGCTTGCTTCAAATGCGAGGGATACAGATAGAAGCACCCCAGACATTTCACATTGAGCATCAGCAGATTGTGTAACACATAATCTTCGACCTTGCGGCCTGTCACCAATCCAAACGCCCCACCAACAGCCGACGATAGCGGCTTATGGCGGGGCTATACACATTAAGGGTCTTCGGACCCTAATAGGATTGGCGGTAGGAGTCAATGGAGATCTCAGAGAGGGAGGTAGAGGTCCGGGAGGGTGAGGTCGCGGAGGAGGCCGGCGTAAGCGGAGGCGACGGCGGAGGCGAAACGGGCGCCTTTCTCGGGAGTCGCTGCCGCAGGGGAACCGATGCCTGTGTCGAGGGAGACGCGGTTCCAGGCCCGCGGAATCCAGGCGACGCCTCGGCGCAGGGTCTCGGGCGCGAAGCCCCCGGCTCTCCCTTCTCCTGCCTCGGCGAGATTCACGAGTTCGGGATGGTAGTGCATCATGACGGAGGTCTCCAGCTCGTCGGCGTGGTCGCCGGGGTGGTCGAAGTACTCTTTGGCGGGGCACACCTTGAACCATTCGCTGGTAGCGATCAGCATGTCGGGGAGGTCAATCGACAGGTCGCGGATCATGCTCTTGAAAGTGTTGCCGCCGTGGCCATTGATAATCAGTAGCCGCTTGATTCCCTGATGGTCAAGCGAGGATGCGATGTCGGTCAGCACGGCCTTCTGTGTCTCATAACGATAGTGGACGCAGAATTTCAGTTCCCGCTGGCCTGGATTCTGCGCTCCGAGAGGCACGGGAGGCATCACAATTGCCCTTACCCCGTACTTCTCGAACGCAATCCGGGCGGCATCGACCGCGATATCGTGGCTGAGAATGGCATCCGTAAGATATGGCAGATGGTAGTTGTGAGGCTCGGTAGCGCCCCAGGGGAGTATGGCGACGCTGTAATCAAGTTTACGCGTCGTGCCATAGTTGCTGACGCTCAAATCTATTTCCTTGTTATTCATTGTTTTCCATAATTGCATAACGGGAGATTCGCGGGGTGCGAACCCGCGGCTTTACCTCGCCGCCGATAATGTACAAGTTATTTCCCTGGCCGGGCACCATCGCGGCCCCCGCACGGGCGGCATCGCGGGAGCGGGCGAAAACGTTCCACCGCGACGCGACAGGGTCAAACAAAAAAATATTGTCGTTGAAGCGGTACCAGGGCGCGGGATGCGAGAGATAGTCTGGAGCGGGATCGCGCAGGGCTTCGAGGAATATGTCCTTGTTGACGCCCCCCGCGGCCACTATACGCCCATCAGGAAGCGAGCACGCCGCCCCTCCGCCGAGCGAGACGACCTCCCCGTTTTCATCAACAGGCGCGGGAAGCGGGAACCACCTGTTCTTCGCCGGATCATAACGCAGACCGTCGGTTTCGAGCGTCGCCTGACGTTCTTTTTTGCCGCAAGCATGGGCCGGAGCGAAGCCGCCCCAAAGGTACAGGTTACCGTTGGAGGCTGTCATCACGGGCTGCACTCGCGGATTGCCGGGGAGGTCGCGGAGGCGCTTCCATCCGGCGGCGCTGTTGTCAAGGTCGAGGGCGAACAACGCGCTACCCGGCACTCCGTCGATATTCCCTCCGGCCACATACACGACGTTGCCTATCGCGGCCGCGGCCATATTGTCAACCGCGGAAGGGAGCGACGGAAGCCGCGTCAGATTCGGAACCAGCCCGTCGATATCCAGCAACCACACATCTTTCAAGGATGCGCCGTCAGCGATACCGCCAATCAATATCAACCCCTTAGAGGTCTTCGCGGTAGCGCCGTAGGCCGTCGGAGCGGGGAGTTCGCCGATTTTGCGGATTCCACCCAGAGCGAGGCTGTCGCCGACATAGATGCCCTTGTAGAAGCGCTTACGGCTATCCTTGGCAAGAGGCTTTTCCGGGAAGTTGCACCCTCCGGCCATAACCAAGCGACCGTCAAACATTCCGGCAAAAGGCGCGGAAACGCCGAACTCATACCCCGCCTCCGCGACATCGGGATTCTCCACCTCCAGCCTGAACGTGGAGGCCGGAAGCACACGGGCGTTGACAAGGTTGGCACGGGTAAACGGCTGCCACGCATAGCGCACGAACCGAGGCCTGCCTACCTTTTCCGAGCGGACCACAACCACGCTGTCCCTTTCCACGACTGCCGAGGCCGGATAATACAGCCCCTCGATTTCAGCCACCTCGAAGCCTATTATATTGTCGCCGGACGCAGGTCGCATTCCAGCTCCGTTGGCGAAAGTGACAGCCACCGCGTCGCCCCTGTTCACAGCCCTGACCGCATCCGGCCCGGAAGCTACTATGTCGCGCCCGTAGGAGTCACGAAGCGCGAGGAGCCCTAACCGCTCGCCGACGGGACGTTTGTTTTTCGGGTGCACGTCAAGCGAGTCTCCGAGGTCTGAGCTGACAGCCATCGCGACATGGGGCAACCGCCGGGCCATACGGCGCTGGCTGTCGCGGAAACTCGGCCACGAGGGGCGGTCGATACTGCTCAACTGCACGAAGTAAAACGGCAGTGAGCTGTCGGCGAAATATTCCCGCCAGTCCGCGACAAGGAGCGTGAACAGCTTCTCGTGAATCTCTACATTATGGGCGTTGCTCTCCCCCTGATACCATATCACCCCGGCCACGGGATAGCTGTCGAGCGGTCTGATACCCGCAGCGAACAGATATGACGGTTCGTAGGGATGGCGCCCCGTCGGGGAGTTCTTAGTGGCGCGTTCCTGGCACCATTTCTGCACATAATCGTTCTTGCGCCAGTCATTCAAAGCCTCGGGCATCTCCCTTTCGAGAGCCTCTACCGAAATCCAGGCTTCAGCCGGAGCACCCCCGACAGCGTTGGAAATGACCCCGACCGGGACATCGAGGCTGTCGCGGAGCTGCTTCGCGAAATGGTAGGCTACCGCCGAAAGCCCTCCGGCATCGGCGGAGGTCACCGGCTTCCATCGCGCCTCGCGGAAATATCCGAGCCCGTCAACCAGGGCGCATACCGAATCGGGCCACTCTACATTCGCCGTAGCGGCCACTGGCCGCATACTGAAAAACCGCAGTTCCGGGTCGTCAGCGGAAGCGATCACTTCCCGCGCGCCCGTCTCCTCGGCAAGCGTGAAGGCCATATTGCTCTGTCCGCTCGCGAGCCATACCTCTCCGGCAAGAATATCCGAGAAGCGGAGCGTCCTGCCACCGGCGGTCACAACCATTTCATACGTCGGGCCGGTCACAACCGGCAGCGTAACCACTTCCCACCGGCCTCTGTTATCGGCTACGGCGGAATATGTCTCGCCGTCCAGTGTGAGCGTCACGCGCTCGCCGGCATCGGCCCGGCCCCCTATCCGCAAGGGAATGTCGCGCTGGAGCACCATACCCGACTGATATACCGGGGCCATCGACAGGCCCCCGTAGTCCCCCGTTATCGCGCCGCGCACGGTCTCGGCCAGCAGCCCCGCCCCCTCCGCATTGGGATGCAGCCCGTCGGGGAGCAGGTCGCGGCGGTCGAGCAGCGGGGTCTCGAAGTCGATAAGCTCGGCCCCGGCTGCCTGCGCGGTCCGGGCTACCGCGTCGCGCACATCCAGCCGCCAGTCGCGGGTACCTGAACGGAAGCGGCGGTGCGTCGCGTTTACCGGCGAGATGTTGGCGAGAATCACTCTCGCCGCGGGATTAACGACCTTGAACGAATCTATCAGGGCGATATAGTCGGTAACGAAATCTTCGGCGTAGTTGGGCCACGTGCGGGGGTCTGTATCGTTCACGCCGAGATGCACCACCACAATATCGGGCTTGAAGTCGAGAGCGGCGCGGAACTCCGGCAGCTTCATGTAGGGATTGTAGCCGCGGTTCATAAGTGTCGCGCCGGAATGGCCGAAGTTGCCGACCTCGTACCCGTCCCCGAGCATGCGCTGCAACTGCGAGGGATAGCTGTTGACCTCGCGGTCGGGAATCTTCATCCCAAACGTGATACTGTTGCCCACGCAGGCCACTTTGGTAACGGCATCCGCATGAAAGGCCGCGGCGCACAATAACGCCACGGCCAGATATTTTGTCATTCCTTTCATCATTAAGCAAGAATGTTGTCGATCAGCATGGCACTCTTGATCATCATGCGGGGGATATGGAACGGACCCTTGAAGAGATTTCCCTTGGCATCCTGGGCCACTGTACCGTTGCGGTGGAGGTAGCCGAACCATTCGCCGTAGACCGGGTCGGGGAAATGCTCGTAAGCCCAGTCGTTGGCCATGCGGTGCATCTCGATATAGCGCGGGTCGCCGGTAGCCTCGAACGCGTAGAGCGACGCTATTACCGCCTCGGTCTGCGGCCACCAGAACTTCATATCCTGCGAATAGTCCTGCGGGGGGAATCCGCGGCAGTCGCGGAAATTGATAATGCCGCCGAACTCCTCGTCCCAGCCCCAGCGCCACGACCAGTCGAGAATCTTCAGCGCCGTGTCGCGGATTTCCGGGTCCCAGCCCCGGTGTTTGGCCTCCTCGAGCAGGAACCAGGCGGTTTCTATGCAGTGGCCCGGGTTAATGACGCGGCCGCCGAGGGTGTCGATCAGCTCGCCGTCGGGCCCGACAGTCTCCAGCAGCGCCTCGAACTCGGGATGCAGGAAGTAGGTGAAGAGGTCGTGGATCGAGCTGTCGATCTGCGCGTCAAGCGCGGGATCGGCTATGGCGCGGCGCACGCAGGCGGCGGTGTTAATCAGAATCATCGTCACCGAATGGCCGCGGCCCGGCTGGGTCGGCAGGTACTTCGGCTCCAGGATGCCCGGAGTGTTGATGAATCGGAGCGTCTCCTTGAACAGGGCCAGCGCCTTTTCGGCATACACCTTGTCGCCGCTCGCGATCGAGTACTCGCTCATCGCTATGATCGCAAAGCACTCCGAGAAGACGTAGCGGCGCTTGCGCAGAGGCCTTCCGTCTGCGGTAACCTCGAAAAACATCCGGCCGTCCGCATCGAAGCAGTGCGCCTCTATAAAGTCGATACAGCTCTTAGCCATTTCGAGATACTCGGCGCGGCGCTCGACATTGTTATAGGCGAAGGAGTAGATGAAAGCGCAACGCCCCTGGAACCAAACCGACTTGGTGCCGTCCATCAGTTTCCCCTCCCGGTCGACGCAGGTATATACCCCGCCGTTGACGCGGTCGAGGCCGTGGCGCAGCCAGAAGGGGAGTATGTCGCCTGTCAGTTGCTCGCGGTAGCGCTTCCCCCATTCCGCGAGATACGGGCGTATTTCGTTATTTTCCATTGGTTCAGAATTTGTTGCAGCGGTCGAAGAAACCGATGGCTTCAAGTTCTTTCTTCATCTGGACCTCCTCTTCGGGAGTCACGTTGCGGAACGGGGTGCGGTTCGGGCCGAGGTCCAGGCCGATGAGTTTCATAATCCGCTTACCTCCGACGATATTGCCGCGGTAACGGCATATGATATTTATCACCTCCTGGGAGAAGTTCTGATGGTCGCGGGCCGCTTCGAGGTCGCCGCGCTCCCAGGCGTCGATGATGGCCGTAAGCTCGCGTCCGTTGTAGTTCGTAGTGCCGCCGATTCCGCCGCGGGCGCCCCCCATCGCGAGGCACGGGAGGATTGTCTCGTCCTGGCCGTGGAGCATGTCGAACTTGCCGTCGCCGTATAGACGGCACTGGTTGTACTCGTACAGGCTCTCGAAAGTGTACTTGATTCCGGCGAAATTAGGCACCCGCCCGTCGACAGCCTTCAGAAGGTCTACCATCGGGAGGTACGCCCCGTTGAACGCCGGGATATGGTAGTAGTAGAACGGAAGTCCGGGAGCGCCCGCCGCGATTTCCTCGATATACTTCACCAGCTCCTCCACGCGGCCTATCTTCGGGAAGGGGGGAGCCATTGCCCCGATGCCCCAGGCGCCGATTTCGGCGGCATGGCGGGCGAGTTCGCGGCTCGAACGCGCGCAGCAGCTTCCGACATGTACGATAACCTTGAAATCCTCGGGAGCGGCCTTTACCCAGGCCTCGGCCAGGCGCTTGCGCTCGTCGTCGGTCAGCATATAGCCCTCGCCCGACGAACCGTTGATGAACACACCCTTGAGGCCGTTCTTCTTGAGCATCGCGGCATATGCCGGAATCGGTTCGTAGTTGACCTCGCCGTCGGGATAGAACGGCGTGAACGGCGCGTCAATCAGTCCTTTTATCTTTTCCATCATAAATTCGGTTTATTATGCTATTTATTCAGATTCTTCAGTTGCGATTTCCGCTTTCAGTTTCTCGCCGGCATCCTCGTCGGCCATATCGTCGGAGGTCGGGCGGAGCACTATAAGCTGCAGCGCCAGGGCGATCAGCAGTATGCCACCCATCATCGCGAAGCACATGCCGAGGCCGACCGATTCCGCCAGGCCCCCGAGGAGCTGGGTCGTAATCGCTCCCATTATGACCCCTAAGGAGTTCATGAATCCGTAGGCCATCGCCCGCTGGCGCGAGGAGACGAACTGGCACAGAATCGGCATATTGTTGGCGTCGAACATACCGTAGCCGACTCCGAAGAAGAGTCCGGCAAGCACCGAGAACCAGGCGTTGTGCGCCAGCCCGATGAACACAAGCGCCGGAATCATCATCGCCAGCCCTATCGCGCTCGTGTATATTCGGCCCCGCACATTGCGTTTCACCCAGCGGTCGCTGATCGGACCCCCGACCATCACACCGATAAAGCTCGAAACGGCGATTGTAAGCGTAGCCATCGGGCCGGCCCATTCCATGCTCAGGCCGAGATTGTCGCGGAACAGCGTCGGAAGCCAGTTCTTGGTCGCCCACCCCGGAATCGAGCTGGAGGCGAAAAAGAAGAGTATGACCCAGAACGCCGCCGAGCTGAACACGACGGCGAAGGAGCGCGCGAGCGATTCGTTGCGCTTCGCCGTCCCGCCACCAGAGGTACGGGGGGCGGGAGCCGCGGCCCCGTGGCCCTGCTTCTCATGCAAGAGATATATAAGGAGCACCGCGTAGGCGACCCCGATGATGCCGAACCAGTGGAACGTGGCCTGCCACGACCATGTCGTCGCCACCAGCGAGCCGAAACCACCCAGCGCCTGGCCGCAGTACAAACCGGTCATATGCAGCCCGATAGCGAGCGAGCGCCCCTTCCCGGTGAAATAATCGGCAATCAGCGACAACGCCGAGGGGATATACAGCGCCTCGCTGATACCCATAATACCGCGAAGCCACATCAACTGGTGGAAATCGGTACAGTAGCCCATCGCGTAAGTCACGCCCGACCAGACGCCGAGCGACCCAACGATAAGCCATTTCCGGCTCAGGCGGTCGGCGACCGCCCCCGAGAACGGGCTTGCTATGCCGTAGACCCACAGGAAAATAGCCATAAGCGCGCCGAAAGCCTCGGCGTTTCTCAGCGCCGGAATATCGAGCGCTATATTGCCCTGCATCGTCGACAGCATCTGGCGGTCCATGTAATTCAACAGCGCGACCACCCATAGCAGTCCGACGACCATCCAGGGATAAAACTTCTTCTCTGAAATCTTCATGGTATCAATTCTGAATCCGGTTATATTATATGTAATATGTCCACATTTCCGTATTATTCCGCAAATTTAACTTCTTCGCGCCAAAACCGCAACCTCTTAGCCCGCAAACTTAACGGCAGCGGCAAAATAAATCGCCCGAAGGCGGCGCATCCTGCGTGGCCGGCCAGCCCGGTTAACAAAGATTAACCGACGTGTTAACGGCTATGAAGATGCGTAAAGCCCTGTTAAGGAATTTTTTGAGGAAAATAGTTGAAATTTGAAAGGTTTTTTGTAATTTTGCAGCCGAAATGCGGAGTGGCACAGCTTGGCTGAATCTGCGCGCATTTCCTAAACACCGACTATTCAAAATTTTAAACAACAATTATCATGTCAGAAATCGCATCCCGCGTGAAAGCTATCATCGTTGACAAACTCGGCGTTGACGAAAACCAGGTTACCGAAACCGCAGCATTCACCACCGACCTTGGCGCAGACAGCCTCGACACCGTAGAGCTCATCATGGAATTCGAAAAGGAATTCGGCATCCAGATCCCCGACGACAAGGCTGAAAGCATCTCCACCGTAGGCGATGCCATCAAGTACATCGAGGAGGCTAAATAATCAGGCCACTTCGGAAACAGTGCGGCGCTGACCGCCGCGCGACCCCTCCCTCTCCGTCAAACCCCACAGACCCCATAGGAAACGCTGCCCTCGACAATGCGGCAGCGTTTTCACAATAGGGCTTCCTCAGAGAAAGCATACAGAATATGGAATTAAAAAGAGTAGTAGTGACCGGAATGGGTGCAATCACCCCTATCGGCAACGACGTGGAAACTACATGGAAAAACGCCCTCCAGGGCGTCAGCGGCGCTGCCCCCATCACCCATTTCGACGCCTCGCTTTTCAAAACCCAGTTTGCCTGCGAGGTTAAAAACTTCGACGCCAGCGAGCACTTCGACCGCAAGAAGCTCCGCCAGCTCGACCTCTACGCACAGTACGCGATGGTCGCAGCCCGCCAGGCCGTGGCCGACTCAGGCCTCGAAGAGGGCCAGAACCTCGACAAGAACCGCGTCGGCGTAATCGTAGCCGCAGGCATCGGCGGCCTCCACACCTTTGAAGAGGAAGCTGGATATTACGCGATGAACGCCGCAAACGGCCCAAAATACAACCCCTTCTTCATCCCCAAGATGATCGCTGACATCGCCAGCGGACATATCTCGATGGAATACGCCTACCACGGCCCCAACTACGGCGTCGTTTCGGCTTGCGCATCCTCCAACAACGCAATCATCGACGCCTTCAACCTCATCCGCCTCGGCAAGGCCGACGTGATGCTGACCGGGGGCGCCGAAGCCGCGGTTTACCCCGCAGGCGTCGGAGGCTTCAACTCCATGCACGCCCTCTCGACCCGCAACGACTCCCCCGAGACCGCCTCGCGCCCCTTCAGCAAGAGCCGCGACGGATTCGTGATCGGGGAGGGCTCCGTTGTACTCGTGCTCGAGGAACTCGAACACGCCAAGGCCCGCGGCGCGAAGATTCTCGCGGAGGTAGCCGGCGGCGGCATGTCGGCTGACGCATACCACCTGACCGCGACCCATCCCGAAGGCCTCGGCGCCATCCTCTCGATGCGCAACGCCCTCGAAGACGCCGGGATGAAACCCGAGGACATCGACTACATCAACGTCCACGGCACCTCGACCCCCGTCGGCGACATCTCCGAAGTAAAGGCCATCGTCGAGGTATTCGGCGACCACGCCCACAAGCTCAACATATCCTCCACCAAGTCGATGACCGGCCACCTTCTCGGCGCTACCGGCGCGCTGGAGGCAATGTTCAGCGTCAAGTCGGTGATGAACGACATCGTGCCCCCCACAATCAACCACGAAGAGGGCGACGAGGACGAAGAAATCGACTACACCCTCAACTTCACCTTCAACAAGGCGCAGGAACGCCCCGTGCGCGCCGCGCTCTCCAACTCCTTCGGTTTCGGCGGCCACAATGCGACCGTCATCGTCAAGAAGTACGAGGAATAATCCCAATCGCCCGGCGGCACATCCCCGTTCCGCCCCATGGTTAAAAATACAGGCGGCGCGCCCATACGACGCGCCGCCTTACTTTTTTCGCAAAATTAACTCAAAAACATTGCGTTGTCAGGAAAAACAGCTACTTTTGCAAATATCAATTATTAATCGCATCCTTTAAACCTGACATCATGCGCTCCCTGACAACCATTTTCGCCGCCGTCGCCATCGCGTTATCTACCTGCGTCGCGGTAAACGCAGCCCCGCAGGGCAACACCTCGGCCGACCGACAGCTCCGCCAGCTCGAAGCCCGCTACGACACACTCTCCAACCTCCGTTACACCAACGCCTATATCGAAGCCGAAAAAAGGGTCATCGAAGCCAAAATCGAAAAAATCAAACTCGGGGCGCTCTCCTCGAAACCCGGCTCCGATTACAGCTCATCAGGCAGCTCCGCCAGCCAGTCCGGCATCTCCGCGACCGAGTTAGACATAACCGGCCCGAAAGACATCAACAACGATCCCAAACAAAGTCCGTTGTGGAAGGTCACATGCGGCGAGCTCATAAAGGCTAACGACGATAACACTTATATTAGCGAAATCGAATTGTTCGGAAGGGCGGGCATATATCCTATGTTTTCCATGGATATAACAAATCTATGGGACGAGCAGCTCCATGCGTTGAACCTTAGCGTTTGGGATGAGGAAAAGGAATTTTCCGGCACATTAAAGTTCGACAACGAGACTTTCTCCACGAAAATAGTCGTAGCCAATCAATTGAAAAGCGAGTTTAAGGAAGATACCGAGTCCGCGAGCATGTGCGTGTTCTTCTTCTTTGACCAATCGGAAGCCAAACGGATATACACCGCCCTCACCACCAGACGCATTATGTCCGTGACAATCGGAAACGTCTATATCTCCCTTGACCAATTCACCGACTCCAAAGTCATATTCCGCGCCCTCCTCAACCGCCTGGGCACCAAAGTCAGCAAAGTGCGCAACCTCTAATCACAATCTCACCCGGGCTAATCCTACGGCCTCTCCCGCCCCGCATTCCCCATAGGACTACACATCATAAGTTCCGGCACAGACAGTCAAAGCAATCAGCTCTGACTGCCTGTGCCGCCCTCTTTTATAGCGTCCAATTCCCCCCCGATAAAATAACATGCATTACAATTATCCACAGACCCGGACCATTCAAATGCAATCGGAATGAATTGAAACACACGGATTTTTTAGCGCACTGCGCTATAACACGGATGCGACGGATTCCCACGGATTTATTTTGTCCGGCTCTCGAATGGGAAATATTCAGGGAGAGTATCAACAAATCTCGAAAAATCAAAATCCGTTTTTCCGTCGCATCCGTGGGGAGCCAGCGACCATAAAAATCCGTGTGTCAATCATTTTATCCAGCTTATCCCTCCATCCCGATTGCCCCGAGAGTGTTGCAGGACAGCATTTGTGTAGGGACGCGGCGTGCCGCGTTTACATTGCGAACAAGCAACTACCTGATTCCCAACCCAAACGCGGCACGCCGCGTCCCTACACCATATACAATGGGCCAAAACTCTTAAATCCACAACACCCTCTCGAAGATAATGACGAAAGAGTCTGGATAAGCCGTCATAGTGTGAAACTTAATTTGCGGGGATAGTTGCGAGGATTTTTAGTATTTGTTAACTTTGCGCCGTCAGCCCGACTTGTACGGACTGGCGGACATACTGAAAAGCGTTTACTCGACGCTCTTTCTTGACTCATCGGAATCTGGAAAATTTCTATACGCATCCATAATTATACTGATTATCAGTAATATTCATATATTGAAGTGTACTAATAGTGTACTTTTGGGGAAGATCGAGGCAAGCCGAAGCAAATGGATTTGAAATAATTGTCATCCGTTAGAGATTTTTAACTGCGTCGATTTGCCTCATTTCCCGTTCCATTAGCCCATACCCTCACCTCTTTGTTCTCATTTTCCACTCCTTGTAGATAAATTCCCTCGGCAGGATAGCTGTCAATTTAAAGATTTTTTGTAACTTTGCACTACATCGCAATTTGCGCTGACAAAGACCACCCATAATGTAATAATACATTTACCATATATTAGAAACTCTTTCGTAGTTGCAAAAGGTTTGGTCGCCTGTCAGCCTATGGAGGAGTTTCTTTCTTGTTGGCTGTATGCTTGACAGAACAGTTAGATTTATTGACTTATTCGCCGGCATCGGCGGAATACGCACAGGTTTGTCTCAGGCTTTGGAAGAAGCCGGTTATACGCCTTATTGCGTTTTGACGTCAGAAATCAAACCGTATGCAGTAAAGGTCTTGCAAGAAAATTATCCACAAGAGAATATGGTCGGTGATGTTACGCAGTTATCCGTTGATGATATCCCGCATTTTGATATCCTCTGTGCTGGATTCCCTTGTCAAGCATTTTCTTCAGCCGGAAAAAGACAAGGTTTTGCCGATACACGAGGTACTTTATTCTTTGAGGTGGAAAGAATATTGCGAGCTAAGCGTCCACAAGGTTTTATTCTTGAAAATGTCGAAGGCCTTGTAAACCATGATGGTGGCAGAACTCTTAATGTTATTATTTCCAAACTGCTTGATTTGGGGTATAAAGTGGAATATAAGGTGTTAAACTCCACTCAATTTGGAGTTCCACAAGAGCGTAAACGTATTTATATTGTAGGTACATTTGTGGAAAAACCGAATCTTGAGCAATTCCCTATATCGACAAAAACTGTAGGTGATGTGCTCGAATCAGGTAAACCCACAGTTAACACACCATTTGTTAAATTACTACTGCAACATTTCAAAATTGATGAACTTTACGGTAAATCAATCAAGGATAAGAGAGGAGGAAACACTAATATACATTCGTGGGATATCGAAACAAAAGGACCTGTTTCCGAAGTTCAGAAAGAATTGTTGAATAGTATTCTTCGTGAGAGAAGAAAGAGGAGATGGGCAGAAGATATTGGCATTGAATGGATGGACGGAATGCCTCTGACAGCAGAACAAATATCTTCATTCTTTCCTCATCCCCACTTAAAGGAAATGCTTGATGATTTGGCGGATAAAGGCTACTTAAAATTTGAGCATCCTAAACAGAAAAAGAAAAGAACAGACTTATTCGGTAATACAACAACTATTCGAGAACAAGATACATCTCTCCCGAAAGGATATAATATTGTTGCGGGTAAATTGAGTTTTGAAATCAGCAAAGTTATGGGGCCAAATGAAATAGCCCCCACTTTGGTTGCTATGGATATGCAAAAGCTGTTTGTGGCTGATGGCGATGGATTGCGTCGTCTTACGCTTCGTGAGGGGTTGCGTTTGTTCGGCTATCCCGAAACGATGCAACTCAATGTGTCAGAAAAGGAAGGTTTTGACCTATTGGGTAATACGGTTGTTGTCCCTGTAATCAAAGCTGTTGCAACACGTCTAATTAACGCTATAAATAGTTCAAATGAATAATCCAATTAGATTGACAGCAGATGAAGTTTACGACAGACTTCTAAACGTAGATAGGATTAAAACCGTAGAAGGACAAATACGCTTTTATCTCGGAGACGTGGACATTATTGTCAAGCAGAAAGATGTTGTAGGCAACATCATTCAAGAATGGCTTGAAGGCTGGTTAAGAAAAAACAACATTGCATTTGACACTAATGTCAATACCCAAATGCCACCGGATATTTTTCTTAATCCAGAAAATCATACTATTGACCTTCTTGAAGTTAAAGCTTTCAATCGTCAAGCTTCACCGGGTTTTGATATTGCTGATTTTAAGGCATATGCCCGAGAAATACTACAATCTCCCCATATGCTCCATACAAAATACCTCATATTTGGTTACAGGATGTCTAATGAGGGGGTAGTTACCATTCAAGATTTATGGTTGAAGAATGTATGGGAAATTTGTAGGTCTATGGACAGATGGGCTCTTAATGTTCAATATAAGAACCATGTAATCCATAAAATACGTCCCGCCACCTGGTATAGCAATAATCGTAAATATCCTTTGTTTCAATCATTGGAACATTATCTTTCGGCTATTGAGGAAACCTTATTTGGATATCCTGATACTCATGAACTATCAATTGGATGGAGAAAAAGAGTGGTAGACTCGTATCAACAGGCGTTTGGCGTGAAAATCAATATTCCTCGATGGGAGGATATAGTAGATATTTATAAGCCTAAAAAATAGTGTCGGATGTATTTGGATATAGACAATGATGCCATTTCAATACATTTTGAAACGGATAACAATCAGCACTTTATTGATGCTTTTGTAGAGGCATCTTGTTCAATTGCATTCCTTGAATTCGCGAAACATCTTGCAAAAATTTATAATTGTGAGATCAAGTTAGAAACTGCTGTACTAAGAGAAGGCAGCGTAATCAAAGACTTTAGGATTCTTTGGAAAGAAAAAAGCGTAAGAAAAACTTTTTATGCGGCCTTGCTTACTTTGCTTTTTTACAACCCATGCAATCATTTATTAGAAAAGGGGATTGATAAATTATTTGAGGACACTGAGTTAACTGAACTGCAAAAAGAAGTCCTGAGATTAGAAATTGAACAACGCAAATCTGAACTGGAATCATGTTACTTATTAGTAAAGAAACAATCTGATTTTTATAAGTCTGCTTCAAAAGATGAGTCCATATCTGGAATTTCACTAAGCGTTTCATCAAACAATAGTGATAGTGGTTTTTCCACACCAACTATTAAGCGATTTTCTTTTGATGAATATATCCTTGATTCAAATAAACTTGACCCTGAAATAAACGATGCGGCCATTGTTGTTATTGACAGTCCAGTTATTTCGGACAAGAATTATAAATGGCGTGGCACATATAATGGGATACCAATTAGTTTCGATATTCATGATTCCGAGTTTTTGGTTAAAGTTCGAGCGGGAGTATATGTGTTCAAAGCAGGGATGGCTATCAAATGTAAGTTAAAATACAATAGGAATCTTAATGAGAATGGCGATATTATTGCATCTGATTATCTCGTCCAAGAAATTTATGAACTAATCAGTGATGTCGCGATAGAAATAACGACAGCCGGTAAACGTAAGGAACAAAAGAAAGCTCAAGATAACTCTCCAAACCTTTTTACTTATTTAGAAGATAAGCAGTAAATTTGTTTCAACTTTACAAATCAATAAAATGGATACAACCACAAAACATCCTATGACATATGAACAAGCAAGACATCTTTTTCTTAATATGGGAGAAACCATTAAAGAATTAGAACCGAATGTTGACAAACTAGCCCAAACTCTATCTCATATTGAGGATATTAATATTATAGATAATTACACACTTAATGTAACAAAAAACGCATTAACCTGCCAACTTACAATATCACTCATACATTTAGATATTTGTGCTGCAACACGCCAATATTTAAGTGGATTAACGAATTATGACCAACGCTTTGCGATTAAAAATCTTCAAGCGATTTTGAATGAGGCTTATAAGCGTGTATTTGGTTTTGCGTCTACTAAATTGAATGACACGCTAATATACCCTTTAGTATCTTCGCTCTCAGATGAAGATAAAGATAAATATCGGTCCTATTTAGAAAAAATGGCTTCTATAAAATCTAATTTTCATGAACCTACAATATTTAATAAAGAAAATAGGTGTATGATATATCATTATTCCAATGATATACTTAAAGCTCATAAATTTTTATCAGATATTGATGCCGATGTAGTAATACACGCCTCAAATCAGTTCCTTAGTGTCATAGTACAACTTTCTGAATTTGTCCACAGTCTTTTATTAGATTTTGACAAACGGGTGATGCTGCTATTGGAAAGTTTGAGAAATGCAATTGAGGATTAACAATATCATCAATTAGTAATACTAAAACGTGTTTATTGCAAAACAAAACCTCTGAATGACCAATCATTCAGTTCCTCAGTCATGTGGCAGGACATTTGAACGCATGTTCATTCAATCATCTGTTCAAATGTTCATACGTTCAATCGTTCATGCGTCTGTACATCCATATGTTCAGATGTCCATACATCAATACGTCAGTACGTTAATACATCAATACGTTAGTACGTTCATACGTCAATACGTACTAACAGCATCTTTGCAATCAAGACTTCAACAAACAACTGTCTGTAGTAATGTGTATTAACCGAATTACAATCTCGAAAGCATTTTATATAGAACGTAGAGATATATCAACTATCTTTCGTCAAAACTTATTCTTCCTCATTGCATGCAGATGGATTTTGCCAATATTGATGTTCCAAATAATTGAAACAGTCGGCAATCCCGATTACAGCTGCTTTTTTGTATGGAGCCTATTGTAATTTGGTGCAATCAAGCCTTATGATTTTATCAGTCGCAACGGAATCCGTCGGGATTCTGCAAGGTATGTTTTGAGCTGCATGAAATTGATTTTGCAGCTCAAAACCCTTGCAGTATATCGGTTGGTCTTACTCCAAAGTCGTAATCCCCGTTGCCGATTTCACACTCCGATTTTTCCTTTTTTGTTTTTCATTGTGATCTGCAGTGAAGAAAAAAGCCGACAAATCATTACTGACTTATCGGCTTAGGATATGACGGGTGCGGCCTTACATCGGAGTATAGTTGATTGCACCGAGGGAGTTGATTGCATCCTGTTTGAGGCTGTCAACGACATAAGGTATCGCTCAGTCATCTTTATGGAGGTGTGTCCGAGGAGGCTTGACACCGTTTTTATATTCGCTCCTTTGGTCAGGGCTGCCGGCCGGGGCGATGAGTATGTCGCGGAAATTTCGTATCTTTGCGGGTTAAACGAATGTTCTCTCCGAAGATATGGATTTCAAGCTAAATTCGCAATATAAGCCGACCGGCGACCAGCCGGAGGCTATCGCCCAGTTGTCGCGGGGAGTGCTCGACGGCACCCCGGCGCAGACGCTCCTGGGCGTTACCGGCTCGGGCAAGACCTTCACGATGGCCAACGTCATCCAGGATGTGAAACGCCCGACGCTGATTCTCAGCCACAACAAGACCCTCGCCGCGCAGCTCTACGGCGAGTTCAAGCAGTTCTTCCCCGAAAACTCGGTGCAGTATTTCGTCTCCTACTACGACTACTACCAGCCGGAGGCCTACATCCCGTCGGTCGATAAGTATATAGAGAAGGACCTGATGATCAACGACGAAATCGAGAAGCTGCGGCTCGCGACAGTGTCGGCGCTCCTTTCCGGGCGCCGCGACGTGGTGGTAGTCAGCTCGGTTTCCTGCCTGTTCGGCATGGGCAACCCGGAAGATTTCGACGCCAACGTGATCGACCTCCACGTCGGGCAGAAAATCGCCCGAAACGCCTTCCTGCGCCGCCTGGCCGAATCGCTATACTCCCGCAACGAGGTTGAGCTGAACCGCGGCAACTTCCGCGTGAAGGGTGACACGGTCGACATCCGCCTGGCCTACGAGGAAATACTGCTGCGCGTGGTGTTCTGGGGGGATGAAATCGAGTCCATCTCGGCCCTCCACCCGGTTGACAACGTGCCCCTCGGGAGCCACGACCAGTTCCGCATCTATCCCGCCAACCTCTTCGTGACCTCCCGCGAGCGCCAGGCCTCGGCCCTCGCGCAGATGGAGCTTGACCTCGGCCGTCAGGTCGAATATTTCAACGAGGAGATGAAGATGCTGGAGGCCAAGCGCCTCTACGAGCGCACGACCTACGACATCGAGATGATCCGCGAGGTCGGCCACTGCCCCGGCATCGAGAATTACAGCCGTTACTTCGACGGCCGCCAGCCGGGGATGCGCCCCTTCTGCCTCCTCGACTATTTCCCCAAGGACTATCTGACGATTATCGACGAGAGCCACGTCACGATTCCGCAGATCCGCGCCATGTACGGCGGCGACCTCTCCCGCAAGCAGAACCTCGTCGACTACGGTTTCCGCCTGGAGTCGGCCCTCGACAACCGCCCGCTCCGCTTCGAGGAGTTCGAGCGCCTTACCAACCAGACAATCTACGTCAGCGCGACCCCCGCCGACTATGAGCTTCAGAAGAGCGAGGGGGTGGTCGTCGAGCAGGTAATACGCCCGACCGGCCTCCTCGACCCGCTGATTGTCGTGCGCCCCTCGGAGCACCAGATCGACGACCTGATGGAGGAAATCGAACAGCGGCGCCAGAAAGACGAGCGAGTGCTCGTAACCACCCTTACCAAGCGCATGGCCGAGGAGCTGAACGACTACTTCCAGAAACTGCGCATCAAGACGGCCTACATCCACTCCGACGTAGATACCCTCGACCGCATAAAGATACTCGACGACCTCCGGGCGGGAACGTTCGACGTGCTAATCGGAGTGAACCTCCTCCGCGAGGGGCTCGACCTGCCGGAAGTCTCGCTCGTAGCGATTATCGACGCCGACAAGGAGGGATTCCTGCGCTCCCACCGCTCGCTGACGCAGACCGTGGGCCGCGCCGCCCGAAACCTCAACGGCATGGTCATAATGTACGCCGACAAGGTAACCGATTCCATGCGCCTCACGATTGAGGAGACGGAGCGACGCCGCGCCAAGCAGCTCGCCTACAACGAGGAGCACGGCATCACCCCCCAGGCCATCATCAAGGCCCGCAACCGCATCATCGGCCTCGACAAGGAGGACGCGGAGGAGACACCCCGCGGAGCCGCGCGCCGCGGAATGGGTTCCCGCCAGACACCCCCCGCGGTCGTACCCTACGAAAGCGAGTACCGCGCGAGCGTGAATATCGCCGCGGACCCCGTGATACCCTATATGAGCGCCGACGAGATGCGTCGCTCCATAACCCGCATGCGCTCCGAAATGACCGCCGCGGCGAAAAATATGGAGTTCATGGAGGCAGCGCGCCTGCGCGACGAGATTATCAAGATGGAAGGGCTGCTTAAAAACCTGAACTGATGGCAGAGAAGCATAAAAACAAGCAAGCGGCCCCCGCGCCCGATATCCACAAGCCAACCGACTGGCTCCCGACCTCCGTCAAGGAGATGAAGACGCTCGGCTGGGAGGAGGTCGACGTGGTAATATTCTCGGGAGACGCGTACGTTGACCATCCCTCGTTCGGAGCCGCCGTAATCGGACGCACTCTGATGGAGGTCGGAGGTTACCGGGTCGCGATCGTCCCGCAGCCCAACTGGCAGGACGACCTGCGCGACTTCCGCAAGTTCGGCCGTCCGCGCCTCTTTTTCGGAATCTCCCCCGGCGCGATGGACTCGATGGTAAACCATTATACCGCCGCCCGGCGCCGCCGGAGCGACGACGCGTATACCCCCGACGGCCGCCACGGCATGCGCCCCGACTACCCTACAATCGTCTATTCCGAAATACTGCGCCGCCTCTTCCCCGACGTTCCGATTATCGCCGGGGGCATCGAGGCATCGCTGCGCCGCCTCAGCCATTACGATTACTGGCAGGACCGCCTCCGCCCCTCGATTCTCGCCGACGCGCCCGTCGATATGATTATCTACGGCATGGGGGAGAAGCCCGTGCTCGAAATCGCCCGCCGGATAGAGGCCGGAATCCCTGTCGCCGAAATAAAGGACGTCCCGCAGACAGTCGTCTGGGAGGAGGCCGCCCCCGCCGCCGACAGCGACAACATAATCCTCAGCTCCTACGCCGACTGCCTCCGCGACAAGCGCCTCCAGTCGGCCAACTTCAAGCATATCGAGCAGCAGAGCAACCGCTTCGCCGGAGCGACCCTCTGGCAAGAGCAGTCGCCCGGCCGCGTAGCGCGCGTCAACCCGATGTACCCCCCGATGACAACGGAGGAAATCGACCGCTCGTTCGACCTCTCCTATACCCGCCTCCCCCATCCACGCTACAAAGGGAAACGGATTCCGGCCTACGAGATGATACGACACTCCGTCAACCTCCACCGCGGCTGTTTCGGGGGATGCGCCTTCTGCACCATCTCGGCCCACCAGGGGAAGTTCATCGCCTCGCGCAGCAAGGAGTCGATTCTCCGCGAGGCGCGCCAGGTAACCCGCATGCCCGACTTCAAGGGGTATATCAGCGACCTCGGAGGCCCCTCGGCCAACATGTACCGCCTCGGGGGAAAGGACAAGGGGATTTGCGCCAAGTGCCTTCGCCCGAGCTGCCTCCATCCCCTGCCCTGCCCCAACCTCGACACAGACCACAGCCACCTGCTCGAAATCTACCGGGAGGTCGACGCCCTCCCCGGAGTGAAGAAATCGTTTGTCGGGAGCGGGGTGCGCTACGACCTCTCGATGCACCATACCGGCGACCAGAAAACCGATGCCGCCAACCGCGCCTACAACGAGGAACTGATCCGCAACCACGTCAGCGGCCGACTGAAAGTGGCACCCGAGCATACCGAGGACCACGTCCTCGAGCAGATGCGCAAGCCCTCCTTCAAGCAGTTCTACCAGTTCAAGTCCATCTTCGACCGCATGAACTCCCGGGAGAACCTGCGGCAGCAGCTTATCCCATACTTCATCTCCTCGCATCCCGGATGCCGCGAGGTCGACATGGCCGAACTTGCCGTCAAGACCCGCGACCTCGGAATACACCTCGAGCAAATCCAGGACTTCACCCCGACCCCGATGACCGTCGCTACGGAAATCTACTATACCGGCTACCATCCCTATACCGGCAAGAAGGTCTACACCGCGACCCGGCCGGCGGAGAAGCTCGCCCAGCGCCAGTACTTCTTCTGGTACGACCGCGCCTACCGCGCCGGCATCACCGCCTCGCTCCGCCGCCTCCACCGCCCCGACCTCATCCGCCGCCTCTTCGGCACCCCCAACTAACCTACCAGGGAAGCGATTAGTGTTCCTACATCCCATAGAAATACGCCCCGCAACCATTGACGGTCGCGGGGCGTGTTGATAATATCTTTACAGCCGCAATTAGAAAAGGTAGGCGAGGGTGACGGTCCAGAAGCGGTTCTTGGAGTCGTAGAGAGCCGTGGTGTTTTTGTCAGCGGAAGCATTGTTGGTGATTCCGAGGCCGTAGGAAGCGGCTACCTGCACCGTGTCGACGAACGACAGGCCGATGCCGAAGTTCCAGGCCAGGTCATAGTTCTTCTGCTTCATGTCCTTGACGGTCTTCTTCGACACGAGGAAAGAGAAGTCGGGGCCGGTGGTGATGAACGGCGACACAAACTTGCCAATCACGGGAATACCGATCTGGTATTTCAGGTTGATGGGGATTTCGATAAAGTCGCTGCCGATATGCTGGCTTTGAGTTTTGTCTTCTGCCATATACATATGCAGCGAGCGGTGGGTGTACATCACCGACGCGTCGAAACCGAGGTTGATAATCGGGGCAACGAACTGGAGCATCACGCCACCTGTAAAGCCCGCGCGGTTGTCGGACTTGAAAGCGTCCTCGTTAAATTTCAGGGAGTTGATTTCCGTGCCGACCTTGACACCGAATTTCAGCGGTCCCATGGCGCTGGCTGTGGGGGCGGCGAGGCCGAGAGCTATTGCCATCACGGCAAGAATGCGTTTGAGCTTTTTCATAGAGTTGAATTTTTAGTTGTTATGTCGGCAAAGTTAGCATTTTTCTCCGAAATCCACCATCACCTCCCCGAAAAACTATGATACATCACCTTTTCCGAGCTGCGTATGTCGCGGATGCGGTCGAGGAGTTCGCGCCAGTAAGCGCCCCCGCCATTTCCCTTAAGTCGCTCATCGTCCATCGTGAACCCCTTGATAATATACTCCTTAAGCCGTTCGGTGGCCCATCGCCTGAAATGAGTCGCAACAATAGACCTTACCCTGTACCCCAACGAGATAATCATATCGAGGTTATAAAACGGCATCTCACGAGAAACCTGGCGGCTCCCCTCTTGGCGAACCTGTAAGAAATTCTTACAGGTTGCTGTTTCTTCCAATTCGCCATCAGCATAAATATTTCGTATATGCTGGACTATATTTGGACGGGTTGTCTGATACAGCTCTGCCATCTGCTGCTGCGAAAGCCATACCGTATCCCCTGTAAATTTAACGTCTATACGGGTTTGGCCATCCTCGCCTTGATAAATAATAATCTGATTGTTATCGTCCATTGTTTTGTTTCCTCATCAAAATGTGCTATTCCAGATTCATAGCTCTGACCAACTCTTCGGGTCGCGATCTTCGGTTATCTCAATGGAGCAGACGGCGTAGGAGAGGCCGATTTCGGGGATGTAGATGGTGTCCGGGGCCATATGGCGCATCGGCTTGTTCTTGTATTCCGAGTCCATTTTAAGCCCTTCGGGAGTCATTCGGAGGATAATCGGCTTGATATACGGCTGATAATGCGGCGGGAAAAGAGAATTGATGAGCATCGGCTCCTCGCCAAGTTCAGTCCGGAACACATTGCCTGTCACGCATCCCATCGCATTGGTTTCAATAACTATTTTAATCTCCATGGCAACTGATGTTCATTTGTTTACAGCGGGAGCTACCGGGAGGCTGAACGTGAACACCAGCCCTCCTCCCGGAGCGTTCGCGACAGTAATCTCCCCTCCCATGGCGTTGATTATCTGGCGCACAAGCGGCAACCCGAGGCCCGAGCCGCCTCCCTGCCTGCGCGAACGCCCGGCGTCTACCCGGTAGAAGAGGTCGAAGAGGCGGTCGAGATGCTGCTCGTCAACCCCGACCCCGTTGTCGGAAAACGCAAAGAGATGGCGACCGTTCTCTTCCCCGAGCCAGCGCACCTCCATACGCGTCCCTTTGGAATGGCGCGCGGCGTTATATACCATGTTCAGCATCGCGTTGGTAAGCAACGGCTCGTGAGCCATTACCCGGCAATCTTTCGGAACTTCATAGACGAACGCCATATCATCGGCAAGATGCCCCTGCCGGATATCCTCGGCAAGCCGCGTCATCATATGAGGGAAATCCACAGGGTCAACCATGATCGAGTCCCCGTTTTCCTGAATACGCATTACTTTCCTGACATCGCTGACGAGGGTTGTCAGGCGGTCGGTATTCTGCTGTGCGCGTTCAAGGAACTTCTGCCTCACCTCTTCCGGCATCTCGTTGTCGCTGAGCACGCTGTCGAGATACCCCTTGATAATTCCCACAGGAGTGTTAAGTTCATGGCTGATGTTCATCCCGATCTGGCGCTCATGGTAGATTTTTTCCTGTTCGGCATGGATTTTCTCCTTGTAAATCGAGAGCAGGTTGCGCAAGACATCGCCCAGCTCGTCTTTGGAAAACTTCCAGGAGTCAATATCGTCGGGAAGGTTGTCGGAAGACACCGCCTGAGCGAAATCGCGCAGCATGTACACGTTCTGGCATATGTTGCGCACCCCGAAGAAGGCCAGCACCGACGCTATTATGCCAAGGATTATGACCACGATCCAGACCATCGGGTCTATGTCCAGGAAGTCCAGCACCTCCCCCTCGTAGGGGAGAGCGGCAAACGAATAGATTTTGCCGTCAGGGCTGGCCTGGGAGCAAATCATGCTCTCGTGGTCCTCATACGGGATATCGCGCACGGTAGAGTGTCCGCTCGTGCTCCACAGCTTGCGCATCTCCTCGTCCATATTCCCCTCCTTGTCGAATATGGAAATCGTCGCTTCCGGATTGTCGGCAATCATGACCCCGTTGCTGTCATAGACGGTTATGCGGAGCGGGGCGAGCGTCGTGTTGTCAGTGAACAGCCGGATAAAGTTCACGGTGTTCTGCAAATCTACCCCGCGGTTGTAGGCGTCAATCACCGTTGTATTGACGTTCAGTAGCCGGTTTTCGAGGTGTGACTTCACGCGCTGCTGTTCGTGGCTCACGAAATAGAAGATCGTGATGCCTATGATGAGCCACAGCAGCCCCAGCAGAGGGAAAAACAGTTTCCAGTGAAGCCGTAGGAGGTGTTCTTTTGACATATTCGGTTTTTTGACAATAAACAAACCCCGGTCAGCTCCGGGTTACGGTCAGTCCTGTCCGGCTGAGGGACATATCGACCATGCGGGCGTTGGGCCTCAGAGGATTGGCCGTCAGCAGCGCCTTTATTCGGGATGCCGCGTCGGGGTCCTTCGCTATCATATAAAGATAGCCGCCGCCTCCGGCTCCCGGGAGCTTGTAACCCAGGCAGAGGTCATCTACAAGGGCGGTAAGCCGGGCTACCGCGGGGGGATTCGTCCCCGCGTCGATCAGGCAGTTCTGCCGCCAGGTCTCCCGGACAAGCTCCCCGACAGCCTGGAAGCGGCAGCGCTGCAACGCGTCGTACATCTCCATCGTGTGCTCCTTCATCCGGCGCAGAAGTCTGAGCTGGTCGCCGCTGTTGAGGAACATATGTCGCACAATCTGCGCCAGCAGATTCTTGGCCGTACGCGTAATTCCCGTATAGTAAAGCAGATGGCAGGGGGCATATTCCGGATCGGCGAACACCGCGTCGGGGAGCCAGTGGATTTGCGGCTCCTGTTCGAAACCGGGTGTCGACTCCAGGAGCTTGACGCCCCCGGTAACGCCTCCGAACTGGTCCTGCCAGCCGCCCCCGGTAGTAAGCAACTGCTCCAGGACGAGGGTGCGGCGGCATATCTCAGCCTTGTCCCAGGCAAGCGAGCAGAAGTCGCTCAGCGCCCCGAGCACCGTCGCCGCAAGTATGCTGCTGGTTCCCAGGCCGCTTCCGGCGGGAATGGCCGAGAACAGTGTAATCTCAAGCCCCGAGCCGAACTCGGCAAGCTGGTCGCGGAGCGAGGCGTACTGCGCGGAACAGAAACGCGGATGGAAGCCCGCGAGCGCCAGCGCCGCCTTCGGAATAGAGAAGGGGGACCCTACGCGGTGGAAATCAAGAATCTGTTCGTATGTGTCGATATGCTCTTCGGCCCCGAGGTCGATGCTGCGGCAAACGATGCGCAGCTCCCGGCAGGGACGTACGTAAGCCTGCAACGGCTGCTGTCCGTTAAGGTCGATAGCGAGATTTATTACGCTTCCCCCTTCGACAAGGCAGTAGGGGGGCGTGTCGGTCCATCCTCCCGCGATGTCTATACGGACCGGCGAACGGCTCCACACGATCTGGTCGTCGCAGACGGCCCGGGTCGGCATCTGCTTGCGTTCCAGCGCCGTAGCCGTCAGCCCCTCGCGCAGCAGCCCGAAAGCTCGGCTCTCCATCTCCGCCGGATTCTCCCCGCGGGAGCGGAGCACCTCGGCGCGGAACATCGCGTCGGTAGCCCGTTTGACCAGCGGCTCCGTCGCGTCGTCGAGCGGCTCGGGCATCATCCCCTCCCCGGCGGCGAACTCCCCGGCGGCGTCGAGAAGGTCCGTCTGGTAAAACACGCTGTGGCGGTGGTTGGCGGCCAGCCCCTTCCAGTTCTCGCGGCGGAACCCTCGGCGCTGTGCGACAAGGCGGTCGAGCCGCGCGATGTCTGAGATACGCTCCGCGCTTATAAGCTCTACCCCGGCGGGAAGTTCCGCGCCGCGGAGCATCAGCCCGGCGAAACGCCCCAGCTCGTCAAGCGAGCCGCTTACCGGGAAGCGGGGCCTGGTCTGCTCCTCGCCGGCAAACTTGTCGTCAATACCGTACACGCGGAGCGCCCATCTGTCATCCCCGATAGGCACCATGTCGACGCACTGCCCCGGAGCAAGCTCAAGCGCCCAGTCGTTTTCCGGCACTCCGGTGACTATGTTGTCGCGGGTCAGTTTCCACCCCTTCGCGACGTGGCTGTTCTCGACCCACACGTTCGCGTTCTCCGATGTAAAGGGGAACTCGACCCGGGCGTTCTGCACGAACAGCGAGGGGTGCGGCTTGCGGTCGCGGTGGATAATCTGCCGCTGGTCGTTGACTATGTTCTGCACGGCGAGGGTCGACGAAATCATCTCGCGTCCCGTACCGAAATGGTAGAACTCCCCGCCGTCGAGCGGCACGAGGGCCACCGAGAGCGAGCGCAGCTCCTCGTCGCGGATGTCGGGCGACGCGCCGAGGGCGCGCCCGAAGTCGCTGTACAGGTCGTATTCTTTCAGGTTCCCGTCAGCCCCGGTCGAACGGGCGCGGAGCATTTCTACCGCCCTGTCGCTCAGGAGCCATACACCGATGTCAGTCAGGAAATAGCCGGTCTGCAGCAGCTCTGCCAGCTTTTCAGGCGACGGTTTCTGCAACATGCGGCATAACGCCGACGGATTCTCGCGGGTACTGTAAAAAACGCCGTGGTTCTTCGCCGTCGAGGCAGGGAGCCATAGTCCGTAACATACGACGTCGGCCTCCGGCACCTTCGGCAGCCGGGCGCCTCCCCGGATATAGACGTCGCCGCTGACTACCATCGTGTTAAGCCCCTTGGGAGCGCGTTCCATAATACGCTCGTAAAGCGGAAGCTGCAGGTCGAGCAGCGTCTGGCTCAGCTTCTGCCCGCGCTCCCAGCGGAACACAGGCACCGGGGTGAGCACTTTCCCCGACGGGGCGTAGGCCGGCATCCGCCTCCCCTGCCCGCCGGCATGGATTATGATGCGGCGCTCCCGCGACAGCCATTCCTCCATCGGCATCGAATCAAGCCCTTCCGAACGGCGGCACTCCTGGAGCACCCAGGCAGTGCCTCCACCGCTCCCCAGGCGGGAACCTACGGGGTCGTTGGTACAGAAATATTCAGAAGTCGGCAGGCCGGTTATATCGTGGAAACATCCCACCAGGTTCGGGGGAAGCGACAGCAGCTTTTTACTCATCGGTTTAAACGGTAATTTTCAATTCCGCGAATTTACCAAATCCCCCTGTCATAACCAAAGTAGCCGTGTCACAATAGGGTGACACGGCTACTTTGGTAACTTTGTCAAACTCAATTAATACCCGGATGGGAAGGTGCTGTCAGAATAGTTCAGATGGTAGGAGCTTGGAGGTGAGGCCGATGGGAGCAATCTGAAGATTGTGACCGAGGCCGAATCCTGCAAGCGACGACCCAGATGGGCCATTATGACACACCCTCAGCTTAACACTGACAAAGCCGCCTCATAATCCGGCTCGTTGGTAATCTCGCTGACCAGCTCGCGGTAAATCACCTTGCGGTCACCGTCCAGCACAATCACCGCGCGGGCAAGAAGCCCCGCCAGCGGTCCGTCGACAAGTTCCAGGCCGTATTTCTCAGCGAACATCGTCGAGCGGAAAGCCGACGCGGGAATGACGTCATGCAGCCCCTCGGCGGTGCAGAAGCGGGCCGCGGCGAAGGGGAGGTCCATCGAGACGCAGAGCACCACCGTGTTCTCCAGCGACGACGCCTCCTGGTTGAACCGGCGCACCGATGCCGCGCATACCGGCGTGTCGAGCGACGGGAACACGTTAAGCACCACCCTCTTCCCCTTGAAATCGTTACAACTGATTTCTTTCAGTTCGGGAGTCACGAAGTTATAGCACGCGGCCTTGTCGCCCACGCTGGGCACATTCCCGTATGTATGGCAGGGAACACCTTTGAAATAAACAGTTTCCATATATTTGAGCAATTAATTATTCAAGCTGTAAGATTGCCGTTCAGAGAGAAGCAACCGATTGTATAACGTCTGCCGACAGCGAGTTGTTGAATCCCAGGATAACATTCGCGACTTTTCCGTCCTCCCCGACGATGATAATCGCCGGAAACGCCGTGGCCCCGCAGTCGCGGGCAAGCGAGCGGGCCGACAGAAGCACCGTCTCCCCGACCTCCAGCGGCCCCGTCAGCTCCTCGACGCGGTCGGGGCTTCCCGAAATGAAAGCCATAACGAGGTTCGTTGCCTTTGGTGCCTCTCCGGCGGCGCGGCGCAGCGCGGCGAGCGTCTCGGCCGCGAAACCGGCCTCCGGGTCAACCAGCGCGATCACGGTCGGCGCCGAGAACCGGTCCCCTTTCTCCCGGGTATAACGCTCCCCGGTAGGGGTCGGGAGCGAAAAGCCCGGCATCGGCTCCCCTCTCAGGTTCTCTATAGAATAATTACTCTCCCGGAACTTCTCGAAAACCTCCGGGAAACGCGCCATAAGCTCCTCCTCCGATTTCGGAACGGCAGGCAGTTCCCCGTCAGCCGGATAGCGGTACTTTACCGTCACAAGCTGCTCGCTGATCTGCCCTGGGTTGAACTCATTGTCTATCAGCAGCGGCATCCCGGTGCGCCCGTCAAGCAATATCTTCATTATGCGGCCCGTATATCCCTGTACCGACTGCACAACCGTGAACGCGGCCATATGTTCTCCACCGACAACGGTGTCGGGATTGAAACGCATCGCGACGAGAGAGTCGCCGCTCATACGCCGCAGCGTCGCGCCTAACTCCTGCGGCAGCAAGTCTACAAACTGCCCGTTGCGCTGCACTCCTCCCCCGCGGGTCAGGAACGGAATCGAGTCCCACTCGAAATGATACTCCTGCAGCCGCCGGTCACGGTAGCGGTAATGGTGCCCTGCGAAATAGCCTAAGAAACCCTCCGCCAGGCCGCTCGGGGTCGGCAGCTCCCACTCGATCAGGTAGTCCGCCTCGCAGATCCTGTCACCCGCGGCCCGTTCCGACGCCAGATGAACCTTATAAACGACATCATCCTGAGCCTGCGGCAGCGTCACCGCGTAGTCAGCCTCCGCCGCGAACACCGCCGCGTTCTCCAACCTGCCGATTGCCTCCTCAGCCGTCATAGCCTCGCTTGCTGACACGCCGAACGCCGACAGCCCCGCCGCGAGCCATCCGCGTACCATCTTTACCAATTCTCTTCTCATACGTTCTAAGCACAATGTGATGATACCTCTCCAACACCCTCCCCCGACCGAAAGTTCATTCTTTTGCCCTTTTCTCCCAGCCACGCGAAATTAATAAATAACGTGAGTTCGACGAAAATAATCAAAAGAGCGTCAACTGATTATCGTAAACTC
>CALBWF010000022.1:0-10030 GCA_937969265.1 uncultured Porphyromonadaceae bacterium | reverse complement strand
ACTTCATAAAAAGCACCCCAAAAGTTTTTTGTCTAACTTTTGGGGTGCAGTTCAAAAGTCAGTCGTCCTCGTGTTTCCGACAACGGACGGCGGAGAAGAGGAGGTGTCAGTCGGGGTCACGTCGAAGTACGCCGGGATGATGTCGCCGGAGCACGCCGCGGCGCTTTCGACGCTGGCGGAGTGCTTCGAGGCGTGGTTCGGGTGCCCGCCGGACGCGTACGCCGCAAAGATTTACAGGGAATGGAACGCCGCCGGCCCGGGAAGCACCGTCGGAAAGTTCAAGGACGACAAGGCGCTGAGGTATTTCCCGCTGGTGGACTGGTCGAAGGTCGGAAACTTCCGCGACATGTTCTCCGGCTGCTCTAATCTCGAACACATAGCGGGGCCTGTTGACGCCCCCGTCACCTGCGACGCTTTCACGATGTTCAAGAACTGCGGAAAGCTGGCGGAGCTGCCCGACATTAGCATGCCGAAGATGTACAACTGCGGGTGGATGTGCGCGGGATGCTCGTCGCTGGCAAGGGTCGGGACGCTTGACACCGCCGGGGGCGGATGGATGGGCTACATGTTCGAGGGGTGCGCTTCCCTGGAATCCGTCGCCGGTCTCAACACGTCCTCGGCCACCAGCCTCGAACGGCTGTTTACCGGATGCCGGAAGCTGACGGAAGTGCCGGAACTGGACGTGGGCAATGCCACAACGGTCATGGACATGTTCTGCGACTGCGTCTCGCTGCGCAAAGTCCGGCTCAAAGGGTTCGGCACCGCCGCGGAAAACGCCGACGGCGTGTTCAAGAACGCCACCCTCCTGGGCGAGGGGGGCGAGGAGAACCGGCAGTCGCTCGTCGACACGCTGCTGACCGACAGCTTCGACCGAGCCGCCGCCGGGATGCCCGCGCTGACGCTGCGGTATTTCCCCGCCGCGGTCAAAAACCGCCTGACCGCCGAGGAACGGGCGGCTATCGAGGCCAAGGGTTACAAGTTCGCATAAACCGACAAAACACATCATAATGGGAAAGACAGGAACAAAGATCAGCCTTGGCGCGCGGGTCGCCGCCTGGCTCCGGGAGAGCAACCGCTGGAAGCACCTCGCCGGGGGCTTCGCCATAGGCCTGGGGGCTGACGGCCCCTATTGCGCGGCCTACGCCGGAACCGGGGTCGCCGCCGCCCTCGAGCTGAAAGACCGACAGTGGGGCGGACGCTGGGACTGGACCGACTTCGCCCTGACAGTCGCGGGAACCGCCGCCGGCTGGGGCGTGAGGATGATTTTCATATAACCGACAAAGCAAACGATGATGAAAGCAAGCAACGAGATAAAGGAACTGATAAAGGGCTGGGAAGGGCTGCGCCTGACGGCGTACCGCTGCCCCGCCGGAACGCTGACAATCGGCTACGGCCATACCGGCCCGGACGTAATACCCGGCCTCAGGATTTCAGCCGAACGGGCAGCGGAGCTTTTCGAGGCGGACCTGGCCCGCTTCGAGGCGGAGCTGAACCGCTGGATGACGATCGACGGGGCATCGCTCGGACAGGCCCGGTATGACGCCGTCCTGAGCTTCGCCTACAACGTCGGCACGTCCGCCCTGCGCCGCTCGACCCTCTGGAAGAAGGTCTGCGTTAACGCAGACGATTCATCCATCCCTACCGAGTTCCGCAAGTGGGTCCGCGCCGGGGGCCGCATCCTTCCCGGTCTCGTCAAGCGCCGGGAAAGGGAGGCGCTGATTTACGCCGGAGGCAAGTACGATTAGTTAAAACAAGCTGGCCGTAGGAAATAAAAAAGCCTCCGGCCTGTTAGAAGTTCTCTTACCCACATCTAACACGAGACGCGACACCCCGCGTGGCCGAAGGCTGATTAAGCTTTTGACCACGGGGTGCCGCGTCTCATAATGTGGGTAAGAGTACCGCAAAATTACTTAAAAACACCCGACCATACAACCATTTTGTCAAACAAATAAACAAAAGATGAGTGAGAAAGAAAAAGCGCCAATGGAAATAATCAAAGACACATCCGCCCTCGGACGTCTGCTGATCAAACCGGTAGACAAAACACTGGCTAAGGATATTATTATAAAGAACCATTACTCGCATAAATGGAATGACGGCGGATTCGGGATATTCAACTTTGGAATATTTAGGGCCGACGAACCGGACAGATGTCTCGGAGTAGCCGTGTGCGGCTATATGAAAAACCCCAAGGCAAGAATCTTCAAGCATCCCGACCCCGATGCGTGGATGTGCGAACTTAATCGTATGTGGATAGACGACGAGCTGGGACGCAACGCTGAGTCTGTGCTGATTTCATCATCCATCAAACTCTTGCGACGCATTGACCCTTCTTGCGTGGCAGTGCAGAGTTTCGCTGACGGCCGTCTCGGATGTGGCACAATATACAAGGCGGCAAACTTCCAGTATTACGGATTTCACCTCACAAAGTTTTTGCGGAATCTTCGCAGCGGTGAGGTTGTGCACGAGCAAATCTTCACAAACACCCATTCGCCTTCAGGATTCCTGCGCGCGAATGTCGGAATGTTGCTGGGTGACTTCGAGGCATTCGAGGTCAAAACGTATCGTTACATATATCCGCTTGACAAACGGTTTAGGTTCATCAGGCCCCAGCAGCCATATCCCCCGTATGAAAAAGGTATGAACCAAACCGAATGGAAGCGAGACCGTTCAAAGATGATAGAGCGTTGCATAGGCATATTGGAAAAGATGTCATAGAAACAGCTCGGCAGCACAAAAACAATCCCTCAGACGTAATAATGTCTGAGGGATTGTTTTTAAGATGTTTAGGGGATTGTTTTTGCGGTTATGAACGCCGGTTAAATGATATTTAAACGCCAATCAAACGGCCATATTACAAGTAGCTGAAAATCTCATAATTTGTACTTTTCGTTTTGCAAAAATGCACTTTTCGTTTTTCCGATTATAAAAAGGAGAGAAAGGAGAGGAAGGGAGGAGGGGGATTAGCGGGAGGCGAGGAGGGAGGACTGGACGGTGGCGCGGTAGGCGAGGAGGCCGGAGGGGGAGAGCTCGGTAAGGCGGGGGGTACCGTCGGGGGCGGGGAGGAGGACGTGGGTGTCGTCAACGAAGGTCATCAGTTTGTGGGTGGAGCCGTCGGGGGCGACGAGGTTCCAGGAGCGGTCGTCCAGGTGGAAGTCGAGGCGGATGGATGCGCCGCCGTCCTCGGGGGTTATGGTGTAGCCTTTGCCGTCACATTCGACGAGGTAGCGGCCATCCTGTCCGTCGATTACTGATTTTCCGACGGCGACGGGGTTGCTGCCGCTCCAGAATTCGATGGAGTTGATTACGACGACGTCGGCGAGTGCCGCGACTTCGTAAACGGGAATCACCCAGAAGGCGAAGAACACCAGTTCGTTGACGAATTTGTTGCTGACCTGCTTGTTCCAGCTCAGGAGTTTGTTTGTCAGGGCGAAGCTGCCGATGCAGGATGTGCAGAGGGTTGAAGCGGCGACTGCGGAGATGAGCGCTACGGAAAGGAAATGTTTTTTCATCGTTCTGTATGTGGTGAAAAAATAGTTGAAACTTGGCGGAGTCGAGAGTAGTTGAAACTTATTATTATAACTGCGGGGAGGGGTTTATAGTTTAACGGATTCGCGGGCTTTTTCGTATAGGGCGAGGACTTCGCGGACGTAGGCTACGGTCTCGCGGCCTCGGAAGTAGCCGGAGCGGACCACGGGGTCGGTATAATACTCGGGCTTGGCCTTCATCAGGAGGGCGCTCTCCACGTTGCCTTCCCAGAGCTGTGGGTTCTTGCCGTATTTGGCGGCGAGGGCGATCGCGTCGAGGATGTGGCCTATGCCGGAGTTGTAGGCTCCGATTACGAATTTGCGGCGCTCGACGGGGTCGGAGACTTTTTTGGCGAGGATGCGGTCGAGGTCGGCCATTATTCGGGACGCGGCGGCGATTGAGGCTTCGGGGTTAGTGATTTTATCAGCCGGGAGGCCGTAGGCGCGGGCTGTTCGGGGCATGATCTGCATCAGTCCGCGAGCACCGGCCCAGCTTACGCGGGTTGTGTCGAAGTTGCTTTCCTTGTATGCCTGGGAGGCGAGGACGCGCCAGTCCCAGCCGATTTCACCGGCGTACCGGCGGAAGAGGTCGTCGTAGGGGGATATTCGCCCTTTTGAGAGGTCGAGGCGGATGGAGGGGGCGGGGCCGTCCTTGCTCATCTCGAAGTAGTGTTTGAGGAGCTGTGCGCGGCGTTTGCGGGGTGTTTCCTCGGCGAAGTACGCGTCGATGGAGTCTCCGAGCCAGCTCATCGCGGGGGCGACGGCCCACCGGGCTTTCTGGGGGAAGCTGACGGCGAGGGAGGTGTCGAGGCCGGGGTAATATTTCCGGTTCATGGCGGCGATGTCGCTGTCAACGACCGTCAGGGGGATTTCGCCGCCGGCGACCATTTCGATGAGGTCTTCGGTAATAAGGGTATCGCGGTCGACGGAGGTTATTTTGAGGCCGCCTCCCAGTTCGTTGTCGAGGTTCTCGAGGCGGTGGAGGTATTTGGAGTGGGCCTCGACGCAGATTTCGCGGCCTACGAGCTGGGTGACGTCGGTTATTTCGGGCTTGCCGTTTTTAAGGGGCTGGACGAGCACCTGGTGGGTCAGAGTCTCGGGCCCGCAGGGAACGACCTGGGAGCGGTATTCGGCGGTCACGGGGACTTCGTAAGCGGCGAGGTCGACGAGGCCGCTGTCGAGCATCTCGACCATGGCGCGGAGGGATGGGGCGACGGTCAGTTGGAGTTCCATTCCCTTGTCGCGGGCGAACTGGCTGACGAGGGAGTAGTCGTAGCCCATCGGTTCGTCGCGGTAGAGGAAGTATGATGATGGGCTGTAGAGAGTCGCGACGCGGAGGGTGTCGGGGAGATGGCGGGTTTCGGCTTGTTCGAGGATGGTTTGCTCCTGGCGGCGGTTGCGCTGGAAGGTCGCGAGGCATACGGCCCCGATGATTACTATCAGGACAAAGGGGATGGCTTTGCGGAGCCTTGGGTCAATATTCAAAGAGGCCATGCTCCGATTTGATGGTCAACCGGTTGGAGTCGGCAGCCTCTACGCGTCCGATAACCCGGGCCTCGATTCCGAAGGAACGGGCTACGTCCATTACCTCGCCGGCGCGGTCGGCGGAGGTGTAGATTTCCATTCTGTGGCCCATGTTGAATACCTTGTACATCTCCTTCCAGTCGGTGCCTGACTGTTCCTGGATGAGGCGGAAGAGGGGCGGGGTCGGGAAGAGGTTGTCTTTGATCACATGGAGGTTTTCGACGAAGTGCATGACCTTTGTCTGGGCGCCGCCGGTGCAGTGTACCATGCCGTGGATTTCGGGGCGCATGAGGTCGAGAAGGCGGCGTATGACGGGGGCGTATGTGCGCGTCGGGGAGAGGACGAGCTTTCCGGCATCGAGGGGAGTCCCTTCGACGGGTGTCGTGAGGTCCATCGATCCGCTGTATGCCAGTTCGGCGGGCATCGCGTTGTCGTAGGTTTCGGGGAATAGCTCGCGGACGGATGCGGAGAATACGTCGTGGCGGGCGGATGTGAGACCGTTGCTCCCCATGCCGCCGTTGTAGCAGTCCTCGTAGGTTGCCTGTCCGAAGGAGGCGAGGCCGACGATTACGTCGCCGGGGCGGATATTGGCGTTGTTGATGACCTGGTCGCGGCGCATGCGGCAGGTGACGGTGGAGTCGACGATGATGGTGCGTACGAGGTCGCCGACGTCGGCAGTCTCTCCGCCGGTACCGTAGACGGTAACTCCGAGCTGGCGGAGGCGCTGGAGAAGGTCCTCGGTGCCGTTGATGATGGCGGCGATGACCTCTCCGGGAATGAGGCGCTTGTTGCGGCCGATTGTCGAGGATACGAGGATGTTGTCTGTGGCGCCTACGCAGAGGAGGTCGTCGATGTTCATTATCAGTGCGTCCTGGGCGATCCCGCTCCAGACGGATAGGTCGCCGGTCTTTTTCCAGTATGCGTATGCCAGTGCGGACTTTGTACCGGCGCCGTCGGCGTGCATGATGTCGCACCATTCGGGGTCACCGCCCAGTATGTCGGGGATAATCTTGCAGAATGCTTTTGGGAAAATGCCTTTGTCGATGTTTCGGATCGCTGCATGGACATCTTCTTTGGCGGCAGAGACGCCGCGCATCATGTATCGTTCGTTTGACATGTCTATCTGGTTTTCAAATTAGGGCGTAAACGGCAATCGCGAGGAGGTAGGCCATGACGGCCGGGGATACGAGGAGGAGGGAGTCGATGCGGTCGAGGATTCCTCCATGGCCGGGGAGGAGCCGGCCGGAGTCCTTGACGCCGATCGTTCGCTTGATGAGGGATTCTACGAGGTCGCCCCAGGTTCCGAAGACGCTGACCACGGCTGCGAAGCCGAGGACTCCGGCGAGGTTCATGGCACGGAAAACGTCGGGGAAGAGGTAGAAGCACGCGGCTCCGCAGACGAGGCAGAAGGCGAGGCCTCCGAAGAAGCCTTCCCAGGATTTCTTGGGAGAGACGCGCTCGAAGAGGCGGTGCTTTCCGAAGAGGGAGCCGACGCAGAAGGCGCCGGTGTCGTTGAGCCATATCATTATGAAGAGCACGAGGACGACGGCGGGGCTGAAGCTGTAAAGAGCTGTCAGGAGACCGAGAGGGAGGGAGATATACAGTTGGGCCATAAGGGACACGGCGTAGTGGCGGAGGGGGTTGCCGTCGGAGATGTATAGCTGGCTGACGAGGCGCGCGACGAGGTAGACGAGGGTGCAGAAGATGCCTACCGAGAGTAGCCTGGGGTTGACCGCCCGTGCGGCGAAGATGGATATTAGGGAGGCGGAGCCGATTACGTCGAGGAGGATTGTCGCGGCGGAGAGCCTTTCGGGGTTGGCGAGGCGGTCGAACTCGGAGACGGCGAGGACGCCCAAAAGGAGGGCGAGGGCATAGAACCATCCGGGACCGCCGAGGATCGCGCCTACGATGAGGCCTACATATATTATACCGGTAATTGAGCGGGTTACAAGGCTCTTCATATTTGGGGAATTGATGATGAAGCGGTCAAAAAGGAACCGCAGGGCAAAAGTACGAAATTTTTTTCAAACGAATGGAAGGGAGGGGGGAAAAAGGGCGAGGGGGAGGACGCTCCACCCGACAGGCTGCGCGGGGAGGGCTTTTCCTTCGCTCGGCTTACGCCTCGCGCACCAAGAGGCAGCTTCGGGGCCGCGCCGCTCGCTAAAGCTCGCTCCACCCGACAGGCTGCGCGGAAAAGGAGAGGAACACGAGCGAGAGGGGGAAGAGGAGGGGAACGCGAGGGAGAGGGGGAAGAGGAGGGGGAACACGAGGGAGAGGGGGAAGAGAGGGAACGGCGGGGAAAGCGGAGGGGCAAGAGGGGAAGCCGCTCGCCTTCGGCTCGCTCCACCCAACATTCGGGGAAAGGAGGGGACACCAGGGAGAGGGAATTAAGGGGCGGAGAGGAGGAGGCGGGCGGAATGGCGGGAGCCATCGGAGAGGAGGGCGACGGCGATTACTACGGGAGAGGAGAAGGGGAGGGGAAGGGAGATTTCGGAGGGTACGGAGGAGTTTGAGGGGGACGGAGGGGGACACCCGCCTTCCGGCGGGCGCACCGAACAGGGGTTACTTTCGATAGGGGAAGAGGGGGAAGGGGAGGAGGGAGAAGAAGGCTCAGAGGGCGCGGAGGCGGAGGGAGAAGAAGGCTCAGAGGGCGCGGAGGCGGAGGCGAGGAGGCGGCCGTCGGGGGCGTAGGCTGAGAGGGAGAGGAGGGGGGCGCGGAGGGGGGTACAGAGAAGGGTTGTCCCCAGGAGGCGGAATTCGGCGGCGGGGGGCTCGGCGGTGACGGAGGAGATGGAGGAGGCGGAGAGGATCGCGCGGAGCCCGGCAAGGGGGTCGATGATGCCGGCTCCCCAGCGGGGATTCGAGGGGAAAGAGGGGGAACACCCGCCTTCCGGCGGGCGCACCGAACAGGAGTTACTTCCGATAAGGAAGGGAGAGGGAGACGAGAGGGAGGAGCCGGGGTCGGAAACGGAGGAGGGGGAGGAGGCGGTTTCGCGGGCGACGCGGAGGAGGTCGGCGGGGGTGAGGGAGGGGTCGGCCTGGAGCCAGAGGGCGAATACGCCGGCGGTGAAGGGGGAGGACATGGAGGTCCCGGAGGCTTCGCCCCAGTGGTGGGTGCGGCCGGAGGCTTCGATGCGGGCGCTGTATTTGTCTTCGGGGATTTCCCGGGCGATGATGTAGGGCTCGGAGACGGAGGAGATTATGGGTGCGCCGGGAGCGGAGATGTGGGGGAGGGAGCCGAGGGGGGTATCGCCAAAGCTGGTGAATGAGGCGAGGTCGCCGGGGTTGGAGGTGGTTACGACGCGGAGGAGGTCGGAGCCGATGACGGGGACGGACGAGCGGGTACACATGGCGCCTACGGAGATGACGCCGGGGCCGCAGCAGAGGTCGTTGATGGTCAGGAGGTTTGAGAAGGAGGGGGAGGTTGAGTCGCCGCATGTCATCATCATCAGTGAGGAGGAGACATGGCAGTCGATGGTGGCGTTCAGGGGGGCGGAGACGCGGAAGCCGACGTGGTAGCGGGATTTAGCGGGGTCGTAGGGGCCGGGGTAGTCTTGGCCGTTGTTGTTATGGTATTCGATGCCGAGGGCGGTATTGAAGCGGTTGTTTTCGGGGTTTAGCTCGCAGGTCAGGATTACGCGGGTGGTGAAGTCTCCGAGGGAGGAGAGGGCGGGGGTGTCGGCGGAGGAAAATTCGAGGTAGTCGGTTCCGGCGTCGGGGTCGAGCGATGGGAGGGTGAGGCAGATTTTTTTCTCGAGGTCGTCCCAGATGAAGGGCTGGACGGAGAAGGGGGCGCTGTCGGCGCTCCAGAGGTCGGCTACGCCGGAGACATTTATGGCGCTCCAGTCGCTGCCGAGTACGCGGGCTTCGACGAGGGGACGGGAGTGGGAGGGGGTGAAGCGGAAGTAGCCGGATGAGCGGTCGCCGTCGTTTCCGGCGGAAATGCAGACGGCGGCTTCGTCGGCGACGCGGGCCATGTACTGGTTGAAGAGGGTTGATCCGTCGCGGGGTCCGGTGAAGGAGGAGATCGACATGTTGATTACGGCGGGCTTTCCCTGGGATTTGGCGTAGTCGATCACGCGGTCGCAACCGGCGAGAAGGTAGGGGGCGTTGAGGGAGCTGGTGGTTCCGACGATTTCGGCGGCGGGGGCGACTCCGATGTAGGGGGCTTGGGGGGCGTTGTAGCTGCCGGCGAGGATTCCGGCGACATGGGTGGCATGCCATTCGGAGGAGTTGTCGGTTTCCCAGGCGGCGATTTCGGCGGGGGTGGAGGCTATTTCGGGGAGGGGGAGGGAGGGGTTGTAGTTGTAGAGGAGCCTGACGCGGGAGGAGCCGTCGGCGGGATCGGAGAAGTTGATATGGGAGGGGTCGAAGCCGATGTCGGTGAAGCCGCAGACGACGCCGCTGCCGTCGAAGGAGCGGGGGAGGCCGGAGGAGCCGGCGCGGACTTCGTCGAGGCGGCAGTAGGCGCGGGCGAGGTCCATCGCGGGAAGGGCGCAGACGCCGGACTCCATGCGGAGGATGCCGGGGGCTGAAATGAGCTCGGCGACGCGGGGCGCGGGGACGTTGACTATGGCGAGGTCGCCGCGGCGGGAGAGGAGATGGACGAAGCCGGGGAGGGGGTCGGGGGCGCTCTCGTCGAGGCGGAGGATTACGGGAATGTATTCTTCTTCCTCGGTTTCGGTTGTTGAGCGGCTTTCGGCTTTTTCTGCTTCGCGGGCGAGGAGGACGCGGGTCAAGGGGGAAAGGGAGGCGGGGGAGGCGCTTTCGGCGGCTCCGAGGAAGAGGAGGAAAAGGAGAGGGATTTTTTTCATAAGGGGGGAGGGGGACGGCCGCCTTCCGGCGGGCGCACTGAACAGGAGTTACTTTCGGCTGGGAAGCCGCTCGCCTTCGGCTCGCTCCACCCAACATTCGGGGAAAAGGCGGGGGAAGGGGGGAAAAGGAGGAGGGAGGAAGGGAGGGCGGGAAGGGGGGATTAG
>CALBWF010000021.1:0-4918 GCA_937969265.1 uncultured Porphyromonadaceae bacterium | reverse complement strand
CCCCGAATGTTGGGTGGAGCGAGCCGAAGGCGAGCGGCTTCCCCTCCTTCCCCTCCGGCTCCTCCGGCCTCTTCGGCCCGCTTCCCCCCTTTGCTTTCCCTCCCTCTTCCCCCCGCAGCCTGTCGGGTGGAGCGAGCTTTAGCGAGCGGCGCGTCCCCTCTCCTCCCCTTGCCCAATCCCCCGCTTTTTAGTAATTTTGCGGTAAAGAAAACCACCCGTGATGAATCCCAGCGAAATCAGCAGCGTATCGATCATCGTCGCCGCCGGAAGCGGAAGCCGCTTCGGCTCCGCCGTACCCAAGCAGTTCCTCCCCCTCGAAGGAATCCCCGTCGTCTGCCACAGCATCCGCGCCTTCTCCCGAACCCTCGACAGCAACCTCCTGATCGTCGTCCTCCCAGCCTCCGACTTCGACCACTGGCGCGCCCTCCTCTCCGACTCCTGCGACCGCGGCGGCCTCCCCGCCCCCATCGCCGTCCCCGGCGGCTCAACCCGCTGGGAGTCCGTCAAAAACGGCCTCGCCGCCATCCCCGCCGCCGTTCCCACCGGAGCGACCGTCCTCGTCCACGACGGCGCCCGTCCCCTCGTCCCCGACGCCGTAATCCGTCGCGTTCGCTCCGCCGCCCGCAACACCGACTGCGCCATTCCCGCAATACCCGTGACCGACTCCCTCCGCCACCTCGAAGACGGCCTCGGCCCCCTCTCCGAGCCCGTCGACCGCGCCGCATACCGCGCAGTCCAGACCCCGCAGGGAGCCTCACTATGGCGCATGCGCGAGGCATACTCCCTCCCCTATTCCGAAACCTTCACCGACGACGCCTCCGTCCTCGCCGACGCCGGATTTGAAAACCAGGTACTCGTCGAAGGCTCCCCGGAAAACATCAAAATCACCAACCCCTTCGACCTCGAAGTCGCCGCCCTCCTCCTATCCCGCCGGGAGAAACCGCTCCGATGAAAAACCTCCGCGACATAGAGCTGATGTACGTCAAAGGCGTAGGCCCCGCGAGAGCGAAACTCCTCCAAGAGGAGCTAAACCTCCGCTCGGTCCACGACCTCCTGCGCCATTTCCCCTCCCATTACCTCGACCGGAGCAACGTCTACCGCGTCCGCGACTTCGCCGGAGAGATGCCCTCCGTCCAGCTCCGCGGACGCTTCGTCAGCTTCTCCGTCATCGGCGAGGGAGCCAAGGCCCGCCTCGTCGGACTCTTCACCGACGGAACCTCAACAATGGAAATCGTATGGTTCAAGCGCGTCAAGCAGCTCAGAGAACTGTACAAGACAGGAAACGAGTACGTTGTTTTCGGAAAGCCACAGGAGTTCAACGGCCGATGGAGCATGGTCCATCCCGAAGTCGACCCCCTCAGCTCCGCCCAGGCACAGGCCGAATTCCGCGGAATATACCCCCTGACAGAAAAACTCCGCAACCGAGGCGTGACCTCCCGTATGATGTTCCAGTGGATTCAGAACGCCCTCGCCGTCTACGGCTCCTCCGTCGCCGAAAACCTCCCCGCCGACCTCATCGCCCGCTACCGCCTCATGGGAGCACAGGAGGCCGTCCGCACCGTCCACAAACCCTCCGACGCCGAATCCCTCCGCCGAGCCCGCGAGCGCCTGAAATTCGAGGAGCTCTTCTACCTCCAGCTCAACATCCAGCGCTATTCCAACCGCCGCACCGGCGCCGTCCGCGGAATCCCCTTCCCCCGCATCGGACGCTTCTTCAACAGCTTTTACAGCGAGATGCTCCCTTTCCCCCTGACCGAGGCCCAGAAACGCGTCCTCCGCGAAATCCGCGCCGACCTCGGCTCCGGAAGGCAGATGAACCGCCTCCTCCAGGGAGATGTCGGCTCCGGCAAGACAATCGTCGCCCTCATGACGATGCTAATCGCCCTCGACAACGCCACCCAGGCCTGCATCATGGCCCCCACCGAAATCCTCGCGACACAGCACTACGAAAGCATCCGCTCCATGGCCGCCCCCCTCGGCGTGAACGTCCGGCTCCTAACCGGCTCCACTAAGAAAAAGGACCGCGAAACAATCGCCGCCGAACTTGCCGCCGGCACCCTCCACATCCTCGTCGGCACCCACGCCGTGATCGAAGACAACGTCGTCTTCCGCAACCTCGGCCTGGCCGTCATCGACGAGCAGCACCGCTTCGGCGTCGTCCAGCGAGCCCGCCTCTGGGGAAAGAACGCCGCGACAGCCCCCCACATCCTCGTCATGACCGCGACCCCCATACCCCGCACCCTCGCCATGACCGTCTACGGCGACCTCGACGTCTCCGTAATCGACGAGCTGCCCCCAGGCCGCAAACCCGTGACGACCCTACTCCGCTTCGACGACCAGCGGCAGAACGTCTACCGCTCGATCGGCCGCCAGCTCGCGATGGGCCACCAGGTCTACATCGTCTACCCCCTCATCACCGAAAACGAGAAAACCGACCTCCGAAGCCTCGAAGAAGGCTACGAACTCATTCGCGAGACATTCCCCTCATACCGCGTGACCTACGTCCACGGCCGAATGAAACCCGCCGAAAAAGACCATCAGATGAAGCTCTTCGCCGAAAACCAGGCCCAGATCCTCGTCTCCACGACCGTCATAGAGGTCGGCGTCAACGTCCCCAACGCCTCCACCATGGTAATCGAGAACGCCGAGCGATTCGGCCTCTCCCAGCTCCACCAGCTCCGCGGGCGCGTCGGCCGCGGAGCCGCCCAGAGCTACTGCGTCCTGATGAGCAAGCGCAAAATCGGAGCCGACACACGCAAGCGCCTCGAACTCATGACCCGCACCACCGACGGATTCGAAATCGCCGAAGCCGACCTCAAGACCCGGGGCCCCGGCGACCTCGAGGGAACAATGCAGAGCGGAATCCCCTTCGACCTCCGCATCGCCAGCCTCGCGACCGACGGCCAGCTCGTCCAGCTCGCCCGCGACTGCGCCGAAAGCCTCCTCGACTCCGACCCGGCCCTCGCAGCCCATCCCGCCCTCGCCGCCGAGCTCCGCGCCCTCTTCCCCCGCCCCGTCGACCTCAGCCGCATAAGCTGAAAAATACCGCGCATTCCCATGCCGAATGTGCAATATGCTGAATTTTAGCGCAAAACGCGAAATTTTCCACCGAACAATTTCTCCGTCCCTAATCTTCTAAAACTTAGGGCGTTGAACGCCCACGCAAGCGTAATCCAATGATAATTAGCATTATTTAAGGAAACAAAAATTTCCCAGTCCCGTTATTTTTTCGTAACTTTGGCAATGGAAGGGGGAGAACACATCCTCCCCCGCTTAGTCACGAACAGTCGAGAAGCCCCGCCAAGCGTCGTCGGACATCCCGGCATAAAACAAGAGAAATGGAAACGACCCTGGTCCTCATAAAACCCTCCGGCGTGCAGCGCGGCCTTATCGGCGAAATCCTTAACCGCTTCGAGCGCAAAGGGCTCACCGTCGTAGGAATGAAGCTCAAACAGCTCGACAGCGAAATCCTCCGCGAGCACTACGCCCACCTCGTCGACCGCCCGTTCTTCCCCTCCCTCGTCCGTTCGATGACAGCCACCCCCGTCGTATGCCTCGCCCTCAGAGGCCTCGACGCCGTAAGCGTCGTCCGCCAGATGACAGGTGTCACAAACTCCCGCCTCGCCCTCCCGGGAACAATCCGCGGAGACTTCGGCATGAGCGGCCAGGAAAACATCGTCCACGCGTCCGACACCCCCGAAAACGCCGCCCTCGAAGTAGCCCGGTTCTTCGCCCCCGGCGAAATCTTCGACTACAAACCCTGCACTCTCCCCGCAATCTACAACCCCGACGAGGCAGCCTCCTGAACCCCCTCTCCAAAGCCAAACCATCAAAACAGCCTCTCCTCCCCGACCCCCTTCTCCCATGCTTCAGAAAACAATCCTTAAACTAACCCTCACAGCAACAGCGATCCTGACAGCCTTCGCCGCCGGAGCCCAGAGCTACCAGCTCCCCTCCGCCCACAAGGCCGAGCACTCCGACCTCATCGCCCGCCAGGAAAACATAGGAAACCAGATCTCCGTAAAAGACACCCAGCAGTTCCTCGACCAGCTCTTCAAGGAAGAAGAGGAACCCGAAATGGACATCTATACCGAAGGTTGGGAGTCCAAGCGCGTCAACCCATTCAAAGAGAGCGAGGTGCCCTCCTCCAAGGTAATCGACGTCAGCAACTTCCATATGCCGACCCCCGGCTACATAACCTCCCCCTACGGATACCGCAAGCGCTTCCGCCGCCAACATAAAGGCGTCGACCTCAAACTCCAGATCGGCGACACCGTACGCGCCGCCTTCGACGGCCGCGTCCGCCTCACCAACTTCGAGCGCCGCGGCTACGGATACTACGTCATCGTCCGCCACCCCAACGGCCTCGAAACCGTCTACGGCCACCTCTCAAAATTCCTCGTCAAGCCCGACCAGTACGTCAAAGCCGGAGAACCTATAGCCCTCGGAGGCAACACAGGCCGCTCCTTCGGCGCCCACCTCCACTTCGAGACCCGCTTCATGGGCTACCCCATCAACCCCTCCGCCATCTTCGACTTCGCAAACCAGACCGTCCACACCGACCAGTACACCTTCGACAAACGGACCTACACCCAGGCCCGCAACTTCGACCCCGCCGCCAACCAGGCCCACGCCAAAGAGTTCCTGGCATCCCAGTCCTCCCGCAAAGCCGAAGCCGCCCCGTCCCCCAAGTCCGCGAAAGCATCCAAAACCTATACCATCCGCCGCGGCGACACCCTCAGCCGTATCGCCTCCCGCAACGGCGTGACCGTCCGCCAGCTCTGCCAGCTCAACGGTCTGACCACCAAATCCAAGCTCAAGCCCGGCAAAAAACTCCGCGTCCGCTAATCCCCCTCCCTTCTCCCCCTTCCCCTTTCGCTTTCCCCTCTCCCCCCCTTCCCTCCCCCCCTTCCCTCTC
>CALBWF010000020.1:0-3744 GCA_937969265.1 uncultured Porphyromonadaceae bacterium | reverse complement strand
ATAAAATAACAGGCTTTTCGGAAGCACAGGACTTTTTTAAATGAAAGAGCCGTGTCCGTAGTAAATGAAAATCGGGCAATAACCGACTATTAATCGGGAAAAATTGCTAATTTCGCGGTCGAAACATCCAAACACAGACAGGATAGTCATTTATGGTTGTCCGCCGGGAAAACGGAATCAATATTCCGGGTTTCCGGGCCTGACCCCGGGGAACCGGGATATTTTATCATTTATCGCATTTCCATCAATTCCTAAGTAAAGAAAATTGTTATGAAAACCGCATTGATCACCGGTATCACAGGACAGGACGGCTCCTATCTGGCCGAACTGCTCCTCGAAAAGGGTTACGACGTACACGGAACAATCCGCCGCTCGTCCGTCGACTACCGCGAGCGTATCGCCCACCTCGAAGGTCACCAGCGCTTCCATCTCCACTACGCCGACCTCGGCGACTCAATGTCGATCATGCAGGTTGTATCGAAAGTGCGTCCCGATGAAATATACAACCTGGCGGCGCAGAGCCACGTCCAGGTGTCGTTTGACTCGCCGGAATTTACCGCCGACGTCGACGCGACGGGCGTGCTGCGCATCCTGGAGGCCGTGCGCCTCTGCGGCCTGACGGACACCTGCCGCATCTACCAGGCATCCACCTCGGAGCTTTACGGAAAGGTCGAGGAGGTTCCCCAGAACGAGAACACCCCCTTCCACCCCTACAGCCCCTACGCCGTCGCGAAGCTCTACGGTTTCTGGATTATCAAGGAGTACCGCGAGGCTTACAATATGTTCTGCTGCTCGGGCATCCTCTTCAACCACGAGTCGGAGCGCCGCGGCGAGACTTTCGTCACCCGCAAAATCACCCTCGCCGCAGCCCGCATCGCGCAGGGAAAGCAGGACAAGCTCTACCTGGGCAACCTCTCAAGCCTCCGCGACTGGGGCTACGCCAAGGACTACGTCGAATGTATGTGGCTGATTCTCCAGAACGATAAGCCGGAGGACTTCGTGATCGCCACCGGCGAGCAGCACTCCGTGCGCGAGTTCTGCGAGCTGGCCTTCCGCCGCGCCGGAATCGAGCTGCGCTGGGAGGGGGAGAACGAGAACGAGAAGGGTGTCGACAAGGCCACCGGCAAGGTGCTCGTCGAGGTTTCGCCCGACTTCTACCGCCCGACCGACGTCGTGAACCTCTGGGGCGACCCGTCGAAGGCCAAGGCCAAGCTCGGGTGGGACCCGTCGAAAAAGACCTCGTTCGAGCAGCTTGTCAACCTCATGGTTGACGCCGACATGGCGAAAGTCGCCGTCGAGCGCGCCGGGGAACGCGTCAGGACCAACCTCGCCGAATATCTCGAAAAGGGCATAGTAAAATGATGCAGAAAGATTCCAAGATATACGTCGCCGGCCACCGCGGAATGGTGGGGTCGGCGATTGTGCGCGAACTGCGCCGCCAGGGTTATGAGAACATCATTACCCGCACCCACAAAGAGCTCGACCTGACTAACCAGGTGGCCGTCAACGAGTTTTTCGCCGCCGAGAAGCCGGAATATGTCTTCCTCGCCGCCGCGAAGGTAGGAGGCATCGCCGCCAACTCCGCAGCGCTGGCCGACTTCATGTACGAGAACATGATGCTGGAAATGAACGTCATCCACGCGGCATGGAAAAACGGGTGCCGCAAGCTGGAGTTCCTCGGCTCGTCGTGTATCTACCCGCGTATGGCGCCGCAGCCGATGCCCGAATCCTGCCTGCTCACCTCGGAGCTGGAAAAGACCAACGAGGCTTACGCCCTGGCTAAAATTTCCGGCCTGAAATACTGCGAGTTCCTCAACCGCCAGTACGGCACGGACTATATCTCCGTGATGCCGACCAACCTCTACGGCCCCAACGACAACTACCATCCCGAGCACTCCCACGTGCTTCCGGCGCTCATCCGCCGCTTCCACGAGGCGAAAGAGGCCGGGGAGCCGACCGTCACCTGCTGGGGCGACGGGTCGCCGCTCCGCGAGTTCCTCTACGTCGACGACCTGGCGAACCTCTGCGTGTTCCTGATGAACAACTATTCCGGCAACGAGACCGTCAACGCCGGCACCGGCAAGGAGCTTACAATCAAGGAGCTGGCTGAACTGGTAGCCCGTACCGTGGGCTACGAGGGTGAAATTCTCTGGGACGCGAGCCGCCCCAACGGCACTCCCCGCAAACTGCTCGACGTCAGCAAGGCCAAGGCTCTCGGCTGGACGTACTCCACCGAGCTTGCCGACGGCATACGCCTCAGCTACGAAGATTTCCTCAACAACCCCATGCGCGCTGAACGCTAAAACGCTGACTACGTTATGAAAATCATTCTCTTATCAGGCGGTTCGGGCAAGCGTCTCTGGCCCCTGTCGAACAACTCCCGCTCAAAACAGTTCCTCCGCGTCCTGACAGCTCCCGACGGCGGCAAGGAGTCTATGATACAGCGCGTGGCGCGCCAGATCCGAGAGGCCGGCCTCACCGATGAAATCGTGGTCGCTACCGGGGCCAACCAGCTCGACGCTATCGGCATCCAGTTAGGGAAGGATACCGCGGTAGTCACCGAGCCGGAACGCCGCGACACCTTCCCCGCGATCGCCCTGGCCTGCTCCTACCTGCGCTCGCAGGGCACATCGCCCGACGAGCCGGTAATCGTCATGCCGTGCGACTCATATACAGAAAACACCTATTTCTCGACCATCGGGCTGATGGCCAAGGCTGTCAACGAGGGTGTTGCCGACCTGGTGCTGATGGGGGTCCGCCCGACCTACCCCTCGGCGAAATACGGCTACATCGTCCCGGCAGCCGCGCCTGTCGACGGGGAACCCGCGCCGGTATCCCGTTTCACCGAGAAGCCCGAAGTCGCCGAGGCAGAGCGGCTGATCGCGGCAGGTGCGCTATGGAACGGCGGCGTGTTCGCCTTCCGTCTCGGCTACCTCAACGAGATTTCCGACCGCTATATGCCTCAGGCATCCTTCGAGACCCTCCGCGCCAACTACGGCAAGCTGCCGAAAATCAGCTTCGACTACGAAGTCGTGGAGAAGGCCGACTCCGTTGCCGTCATACCCTACGCCGGCGACTGGCGCGACCTGGGAACCTGGAACACCCTGACAGACGAACTGAGCGACCTCACCCACGGCAACGTAATCACCGACGCCTGCACCTCTACCTACGTAATCAACGAGCTTGAAATTCCCGTGGTCTGCATCGGCGCGAAAGACTTCGTCGTCGCCGCGTCGCCCGACGGAATCCTCGTCTCGGAACGCAAGCTCAGCGAGAACCTCAAACACCTCGTCGGCGACCTCGGGAAACGCCCGATGTACGAGGAGCGCCGCTGGGGCCAATACAAGGTAATCGACATGGTAGAGTTTCCCGACGGCTACTGCGCCCTCACCAAGCAGTTGACAATCAACGCCGGATGCGCCCTCAGCTACCAGCGCCACAACTGCCGCGACGAGGTATGGACGATTATCAACGGCGAAGGGGAACTGGTGCTCGACGGCGAGCGCCGCACCGTCAGCCGCGGCGACGTAATCACCATCGTCCGCGGCCAGATGCACACCCTCCGCGCAACAACCCCCCTGACCTTCATCGAGGTACAGCAGGGCACCAACCTCGTCGAGGAAGACATCGAGCGCTTCCCCTTCGACTGGTAACCTCCCCGCGGAAAAAGATACGCCATTAAAGAAAGAGGGTGTATCAAAATTCTGAAGTGACCCCCAAAAGTTGGACAGATTATTAACTATC
>CALBWF010000019.1:0-65476 GCA_937969265.1 uncultured Porphyromonadaceae bacterium | reverse complement strand
TGCGGTCGCGGTCAAAGGGCTTGCGGTCGCGGTCAAAGGGCTTGCGGTCGCGGTCAAAGGGCTTGCGGTCGCGGTCGAAGGGCTTACGGTCGCGGTCGAAGGGTTTGCGGTCGCGGTTGGGAGAATAGCGCTTTTCCCCCTCGTTGCGCGGCTCCCCGGCGCGGCTCCCCCGGTGTTCGCGGCGTTTTTCCCGGAACGGGCGCTCGTCATCGTCGTCGAAGCGGCGACGGTTCCCCGCAATGCGGCGCTCCTTGCGTTCGCGCACATAGTCCATTTCCTCGTCCTTGCGGTCTTCGAGGTCGCGGAGGCGTCCTCCCTCGGCGCGGAAGTGCTTGTAGTCCCCCTCGAATATGATATATTCGCGGAGCTCACATTCTATGGCTCCGTTGAGGATGGGGATTTTGACGGATGGGGAGAGTCCGATTTCCTTCACATAGTCGTTCTTCGCGGCGATAATCCAGGCGTGGTAACCCGTGAAGACGTTCTTGAGTTTGTTACCGATGAGGCGGTATAGCCCCTCCATGTCGTCGGAACTGATGCGCTCGCCGTATGGAGGATTCGTCACGAGGATTCCTCCTTCGGGAGCCTCGCTCCATTCCGACAGGGGGCGGGTGTGCAGCTCGATCATGCGGCCTACGCCAGCGCTGCGGATATTCTGGTTGGCGATGTCGACCGCGCGGGGCGACATGTCGGCGCCGATGATTTTGTGGGTTACCTCGCGCTCTTCCGAATCGTCGTTATAGAGGCGGTCAAACAGCTCCGGGTCGAAGTCCTTCCAGTTCTCGAAGGAGAAATGGCGGCGGTAGACTCCCGGATTTATGTTGGCGGCGATCAGCGCGGCCTCGATAAGGAACGTGCCGGAGCCGCACATGGGGTCAACCAGGGGGCAGTCGCCGCGCCAGCCGCTTTTGAGGATGATTCCGGCGGCGAGCACCTCGTTGATCGGGGCCTCGGTCTGCGCGACGCGGTAGCCGCGTTTGTGGAGCGACTCGCCCGACGAGTCGAGCGACAGCGTCACTTGGTCGCCGGAGATATGGACGTTGATCATCACGTCGGCGTCCTGAAGGCGCACGCCCGGGCGCTTGTCGTCGCCGTAGCGGTCCTTGAACCAGTCGACAATCGCGTCCTTGACGCGGTAGGTGACGAAGCGCGAGTGGGTGAACTCATCGCTGAAGGCGACGGTGTCAATCGAGAAAGTCGACCCGACGGACATGAGCGTGCCCCAGTCGAACTCCTTGGCGCGGTCATACAGCTCGTCGGTGTTGACGGCTGTGAACTTGAAAATCGGTTTGAGGATGCGCAGGGCGGTGCGGCAGCACAGGTTGGCTTTGTAGAGCATCTCCAGGTCCCCCTCGAAGGAGACCATGCGTCGCCCAGGTTCTACGTTTTCTGCTCCAAGGTCGCGGAGCTCTTCGGCCAGCACGTCTTCCAGTCCCTGGAAGGTTTTGGCTACCATTTCAAATTTGTCGGTCATCACCTTTATATGTTATATGGTGTCGGGTGTTTCGTTTGTTGTCGCCGGGACGAGCTTCCGGAGCTGCCTCATCGCGGTCCATATAAGGATCACGGTTACAATCGTCGAGAATATGTCGCTTATGTAGAAGGCGCTCCACACCCCGTCGATGCCCATGCGGCCCGGAAGCCACATCAGCAGCGGGATGAAGAAAATCACCTGGCGTATCAGGCTGAGGAATATCGACAGGCCGATTTTGCCGGTCGACTGGAAATAGGTGGTCGAGACAATCTGGAATCCCACGACCCAGAAGAAGAGCATCGACGAGCGGAGGGCGTGCCCCGTGAAGTTGGCCAGTTCCCAGTCGGAGACAAAGGCGCGGGCAACGTATTCCGGAACCGTCATCCCTCCGAGCCAGCCGAGGAACGTTATCACCGACCCGGCCCCAACCGCGAGCCAGAACGTGCGGCGCACGCGCCCGGCGTCTCCGGCCCCGTAGTTGTAGCCGACAATCGGCTGCATCCCCTGGCATATGCCGAGCACGACGCAGCAGAGCATCGCCGTATAGGTGACGAAGATTCCCGAGGCTGCGATCGCGTCGACCCCGCCGTAGCGGAGCAGGGCGTGGTTGAGCAGGATGTTGATCATGCAGGAGGCGACGTTGATGATGAACGGGGCGGCTCCGATTCCGAGCATTCCCCACACAATCGCGCCGTCAAGCCGGTAAATCCCCTTGCGGAAGGTTACCGGGCCGTTGGAGGAGCGGAAGAAATGCTGCATCACGAATACCATCGATACCGCCATGGCGATATCGGTCGCGATTGCCGCTCCCTTGATTCCAAGCTCCAGGAAGTATATGAATACCGGGGCGAGGATAATGTTCAGGCCGGCGCCGATGAACATGGTGACCATCGCCCGGATCGGATACCCCGAGGCCCTCATTATGTTGTTGAAGGAGAAAGTAAGATTCGTCAGGAAGAGGCCCGGGAGGATATACATCATGAAGTCGCGGGCGTAGGGGAGGGTCTGCTCGTTTGCTCCGAACCACCCCAGGACGGTATCCATCCCCCAGGCGAAAAGTGAGATGTAGATTATGCCGATGACGATTGTCAGGGTCAGGGCGTTGCCGAGCACCATGCGCGCCCGGTTCTCGTCGCCGCTTCCGAGGAAGAGGCTGACGCGCGCGGCGGCTCCGGCTCCGACGAGGGTGCCTAAGGCTGTCGCGATGTTCATTACCGGGAATGTGATGGCGAGTCCGGCGATTGCCTCCTTGCCGACTACCTGCCCGATGAATATGCGGTCGACGACGTTGTATGCCTGCATGACGACCATCCCCGCCACGGCCGGCAGGGAGTATTTCCACAGCAGTCTGCCGACGCTCATCGTCGACAGCTCGCGAAGCCTTTCAAGGTTCGATGCTGAGTCGGTTGCGGAGGACATACGTCGTTTGTTCTTTCTTGGTTGTACAGAGGTTCAGCGTCCTTTGACGGCTGTATAGATAGTGCAGACCCCGAAGGTCATGCGGCGCAGGCGCGGTTTGGAAAGCCCCGCCTCGGTCATCAGCCGAAGCATCTCCTCCCCCTGCGGCATTGCCGCGATGGAGGCCGGGAGGTAGGTATAGGCGCTCTTGTCGGAAGAGACGGCGCGCCCCAGGGCGGGGATGACGCGGAGAGTGTAGAGGTCGTAGAGCGGGCGGGTCAGCTTCCCGCGGGGGGTCGACAGCTCGATCACGCAGAGCATCCCCCCGGGCCGGAGCACGCGGGCCATTTCGGCGTAACCCCGGTCGAGGTGCTCGAAGTTGCGCACCCCGTAGGCTACCGTCACGGCGTCGAACGACGCGTCGGGGAAGGGGAGGGAGAGGCAGTCGGCCTTCTGAAATGAAATCCGGTCGGCGAGCCCGGCCTCGGCAACCTTGCCGCGCCCGATTGAGAGCATCCCTTCGGAAAGGTCGATGCCGGTGACGCGGCACTCCTTGGCCGCGCGGGCCAGCCGTATCGCGAGGTCGCCGGTACCGGTCGCGACATCGAGAATCTCGCGGGGCGAGCGGGCTGCCACCATCCTTACGGCGCGGGCGCGCCAGATGTTTTCGATTCCCAGCGTCATCGCCCGGTTCATGAAGTCGTAGGCCGGCGCTATAGAATCGAACATACGCTCCACCTGCCCCGTTTTCGGGGCAGACGGATCGTACGGCTTTATTTTCTCTGCCTGGATTTCCACTGTGCGGCGGCTGTTAGCGGGCCAGTTCCTCGAGGCAGTTGGTGACGTTGGCGGCGATGCGCTCCTCGAGGTTCGAGGCGGGGGCCGGTTCGAACTTGCGGCCGGTAACGTGCTCGTACAGCTCGATGTAGCGCTGCGATACCTCGCGGCAGAACTCCGGGGTCATTTCGGGCACCTGCTGCCCCTCGCGGCCCATGAAGCCGTGGTCGATCAGCCACTGGCGCACGAACTCCTTGCTGAGCTGCTTCTGAGGCTCCCCTTTGGCGAAGCGCTCCTCGAAGCCGTCGGCGTAGAAGTAGCGCGACGAGTCGGGGGTGTGGATTTCGTCGATGAGGACAACTTTCCCTTCGCGCTTGCCGAACTCATATTTGGTGTCGACGAGAATTAGCCCCTTTTCGGCGGCCATCTCGGTGCCGCGTTGGAAGAGGGCGCGGGTGTAGCGCTCCATCTGCTCGTAATCCTCCTTGCTTACCAGGCCTTGGGCGATGATTTCCTCGCGTGAGATGTTCTCGTCATGACCTTCGGCGGCCTTGGTGGTCGGGGTGATGATCGGCTCGGGGAAGCGCTGGTTCTCGCGCATCCCCTCGGGGAGCTTCACTCCGCAGAGCTCGCGGCATCCGGCGGCGTATTCGCGCCAGGCGGAGCCGGTAAGGTAGCCGCGGATAATCATTTCGACGGGGAAACCCTCGCAGCGGTACCCTACGGTCGCCATGGGGTCGGGAGTGGCGAGGCGCCAGTTCGGAACGATGTCGGCCGTGGCCTCCAGGAAGTAGCTTGCGAGCTGGTTGAGCACTTGTCCCTTGTAGGGGATTCCTTCGGGGAGGATTACGTCGAAGGCCGAGATGCGGTCTGTCGCTACCATCACGAGGATGTCGTTGTTAACAGTGTAGACGTCGCGGACTTTTCCGTGGTAAACGGCGGTCTGGCCGGGGAAGGTGTAGTTGGTTTTGGTGAGAGTTTCCACTGTCGGAAGTATGTTGGGGGTTGATAATGAATTGGCTTTTTCCGGGGGCGTTATCCGGCGGTCTCTTCCGCGGTTTCTTCCGCCTCGGCCTCGAGGGCTTTGCGCTCCTCCTCGTCGCGCTCGTAGGCTTCGACGATGCGCTGGACGAGCTGGTGGCGCACGATGTCCTTCTTTCCGAACTCCACGCGCCCGATGCCCTGGATGTCGCGGAGCACCCGCAGGGCCTGTACGAGGCCTGAGGTGGTGGAGCGGGGGAGGTCGATCTGGGTGATGTCGCCGGTGATTACCATCTTGGCGTTGACACCCAGGCGGGTGAGGAACATCTTGATCTGGTGGGTGGTGGTGTTCTGGGCCTCGTCGAGCACTATGACCGCGTCGTTGAGCGTGCGGCCGCGCATGAAGGCCAGGGGTGCGATCTGGATTACCTTCGTCTCCATGTACTCTTTGAGCTTCGCCGCGGGAATCATGTCTTCCAGGGCGTCGTAGAGGGGCTGGAGGTACGGGTCGATTTTGTCCTTCATGTCGCCGGGGAGGAATCCGAGCTTCTCTCCCGCCTCAACCGCCGGGCGCGATAGGATGATTTTCTTTACCTCCCGGTTTTTGAGGGCGCGGACCGCCAGGGCTATCGCTACGTAGGTCTTGCCCGTGCCGGCGGGGCCGAGGGCGAAGGTGAGGTCGTTTTTCTGGAAAGCGGCGACGAGGCGCTGCTGGGTCGGGGTCCGCCCTGAAATGGGCTTGCCGTTAACGCCGTAGATAATCACGTCGTCGGCTTTCATGTCGCGCGGCTGCTCCCCTTTGACGATGTCGAGGATTACCTCCTCGCCGAGTTTGTTGTATTTGGCGCAGTAGGCTTCCAACTCCTTGATTTTTTTCTCGAAGTCGGCGGTTTCGGCGTCGTCGCCCATGACCTTGATCACGGAGCCGCGCGCCGTCATGCGCAGTTTGGGGAAGAGGTTGCGGATAAGCTGCATGTTGGAGTTGTTAACGCCGTAGAAGCTTACCGGGTCCGCCTGGTCTATCAATACAATTCTTTCAATCATAATCGTCGCCGCGAAGTTACAAAAAATCCTTGTTTATCGGGATAAAGACCCCGTGAAAAAGATAATATATATTAATAATGTGCGGCGCGGGGGGAATGTTCGGGGTGGCGCGGAGTTAGTCGAAAAGAATTTTCAGTCGAGGAAGAGCATTATGCGGGCGGCATTTTCCGGCCCGACGGGAATCGTGCACTTTACAGGCAGGGGGGAGATGTCGCCGGGGGTGATGTCCCCGGCGAAGTCGGTGTCGGCGACGCACCCGGCGGTGTCGTAGACGGCGTAGCGGGCGACGGCTACCCGCGCCGCCCCGTTTCTCAGGCGCGACAGCTCGAAGGTGATGGTCAGCGAGTCCCTGTCGGCCAGCACGCAGCAGGGGTTGGAGATGCGCGCCCCGCGCCGCGGCTCGTTGTCGCGGCGGATTTCGATGGCGGCGGTGACGCGTGACAGCAGCCCGCTGTCGGTCAGGGGTCCGGCGGCGGTTATCGTGCCGTAGGGGAGGAGGGGTTCAGCGGCTTCGGCAGCGGGCCCGTCGTCGCTCTCCCGGTACGGGCGAATTGCGTCGAACATCCCCGAGGGCTTTCCGAGGCTTGCCGCAGCGGCGTCGAGGACGCACCGTGCCATGTCGGGGCGGAATCCCGTGCGGGCGAGGAAGCTGCCGGCGGCGCGCCGCGCCTCCTCTTCTCCTCCCTCCCCGCGCCCGGCGGCTTTGGCGAGGGATGCGAGAGTGCCGCTCCGCGCCGCGGTCCGCGTAATGAAACGGAGCGCCGGGAGCGCGTCAAATGCGCCCTCGGCGGCCAGGAGTTCGTCGATGTCGGGCCGCGACAGCGCTTCGGGTCCGCGGAGGTCTACGAGTTGCTGGAAATAGCGGCGCAGCGGCATCGGTATGTGGTTGTTGTCAGGGGTGTTTACTTGTAGTTCTCGGCCTGGGCTCGGATGTTGTGGAATATGCGCGCGTCGGCTTCGGTGAGGGCTTTGCCGCGGCGGGCCATCATGCGGGAGGCGGTGTCGAAGAATTTCTCCATCGGCAGGTCGGTGAACCCGGAGGCGCCCCCCTCGCTGAAGGAAGCCACAAAGTTGCGCGGGAAGCCGGAGCCGTGGATGTTGACGCCGACCCCTACGACGGTCGCTGTGTTGAACATCGTGTTGATGCCGGCCTTGGAGTGGTCGGCCATAATCAGTCCGCAGAACTGCAGCCCGGTGCGCAGGAAGCGGTGGGCCGGATAGTTCCATAGCTTGATTTCGGTATAGTCGTTTTTGAGGTTCGAGGCTGTGCATCCGGCTCCGAGGTTGCACCATTCGCCGATCACGGCGTTGCCGAGGAAGCCGTCGTGGGCTTTGTTGGAGTAGCCGAACATGACGACGTTGTTCAGCTCGCCGCCGACCTTGCACCATGGGCCGAGGGATGTCCCCGGGTAGATGCGGGTCGACATGTTGACGGTCGAGTGCTCCCCGAGGGCGATCGGCCCGCGCAGGCAGCTACCCTCCATGATTTCGACGTCGCGCCCTATGTATATCGGGCCGTGGGAGGCGTTGAGCACGACCCCTTCGACGATGGCCCCGCTTTCGATGAAGATGTCGTCGTAAAGCCCGATGACGGTGTTGCTCCGGGGAATCGACTGCCCCTCGCGGCCGCGGGTAAGCTCCGCGAAGTCCTCCTCGATCTGCTGCCCGTTGAGCAGGAAGATGTCATAGAGGTTCTGGAGGCACTCTACGCGCCCGGGCCATACCTCGGCCGATTCGGGGATGGCGTCGAGCATCAGCTTGGCCTCGTCGGGCTCTCCGGCGGCTGCGATTGTGAACCTCGCGCCCTTGCGGTTCTCGCCGACCAGGGCCTCTCCTGGCTTCAGCTCGGCGACGCGGGCGGCAAGCTCGCGGTTGGGAATCACGTTGGAAGCCACCAGGATATTCCCCTCGGAGGTCTCACGGAGGGGGTATTTCTCCCGCAGGTAGTCAACGGTCATATAGCTGTAGTCGCCGGGCAGGAAGCGCTCCCATTTGGCGCGTATCGTCGTGATGCCGACGAGGAAGTCGGCCACCGGGCGGGTATATGACAGGGGAAGGAGGTTTTCCCGCACCGAGGGGGTGTCGTAGAGGATTATGTTTTTGTGGCTCATCGCTTTGGGTGTTATGTTGGTGAATGGGGCGGGGCACCTGCCCGAGGCGCCGTCCATTTGTTTTCCAAGGGAACTTTCATAGGGCCGCATACCCTGAAATTTTAGCAAATGTATTAACTTTGCGCTTAAATAACAAATTTAGGCATATGAAATATCGACCTCTGCCGATAAAAGGGGTTTTTCTTATCGAGCCGGAACGCTTCGGCGATTCCCGCGGCTATTTTATGGAGACGTTCCGCCTGGGCGAGTTCCGCCGCGCGACGGGGATGGCCGACATTGAGTTCGTGCAGGACAACGAGTCTGTATCGCGCCGGGGAGTTTTCCGCGGCCTTCATTTCCAGCGGGGCGCTGCCGCCCAGGGGAAGCTCGTCAGGGTCTCGCGGGGCGAAGTGCTCGACATAGCGGTCGACCTCCGGCCCGGCTCGGAGACGTTCGGCTCCCATGTGGCCGAGGTGCTTTCCGCCGAGACGGGGCGCATGCTGTTCATCCCCCGCGGCTTCGCCCACGGGTTCCTGGTGCTCTCCGACGACGCGCAGTTCCAGTACAAGGTCGACAATCTTTACGCCCCTGAGGCGGAGGCGACCCTGCGCTTCGACGACCCGGCCCTCGGAATCGGGCTGCCCCTCCCCGCCGAAGACCTTATCCTGTCGGAAAAGGACCTCAGGGGGCTTCCCCTCTCCGAAATCCGCGAAATCTTGTAGGGACGCGGCGTGCCGCGTTAAACAGGGCAAATAATCTCTCCTTATTCGACGCGGCACGCCGCGTCCCTACGCCCGAATATTGATTCACCACTTTTTTTCAGACACACCTGTGACTCACGATAAAACTATGGAATACAGAAAACTTACAACTGACGAAATCTCCCGGCTCGAAGCCCGCGGATGCTCCGCCGCTGACTGGGGCCTGGTCGAGGTCGCCGACCCTTTCCGCCCGGCGCATTACCGAAACGCTGTTTTCGCCGGGTCTGTGAAACTCGGCACTACCGAGGGACGCGCCAGCCGCGACGGCGCTTTCGAGCAGCCGTGCGGCATCTATGACGCCGCTGTCGCCGACTGCGTGATTGGCAACGATGTGCTGATCAGTCGTATAGGCAATTACATCTCCCGCTACGACATCGCTGACAACGTCGTGATCGAGAATACCGCGCGGCTTACGATGGAGGGCCCCGACTCGTCGTTCGGCAACGGCGTGGAGGTTTCGGTGCTCAACGAGACCGGTGGCCGCGAGGTGCCGATCTACGACTGCCTGTCGGCCCATGTCGCCTATATTATCGCGATGTACCGCCACGATTCGGCGCTTGTCGAGAGGCTGCGCGCCCTGATTTCCGATTATGTAGAGAGCCGCCGCTCGTCCCGCGGCCGGGTCGAGAAGGGGGTTGCGATTCTCAACTCCGGCGCCATCACGAACGTGTATGTCGGACCCGCCGCCCGTATCGAGGGGGCTACCAGGCTGACCAACGGCTCCATAATGTCGGAGCCTTGCGACCCGGCGTATGTCGGCCCCAACGTTATGGCCCAGGACTTCATAATGCAGGCCGGATCGAAAGTCGACGACGGGGCTGTGATGGTACATACGTTCGTCGGCCAGGCCACCCATCTGACGCGCCTCTTCTCGGCCCACGATTCGCTGTTCTTCGCCAACTGCGCTTGCGAGAACGGGGAGTCCGCGGCGATATTCGGGGGCCCGTACACCGTCACGATGCATAAGTCGAGCCTCCTGATCGCCGGAATGTTCTCCTTCCTGAACGCCGGTTCAGGCTCGAACCAGAGCAACCATATGTACAAGCTCGGACCTATCCACCAGGGTGTCGTGGATCGCGGCTCGAAGACCACTTCCGACTCCTACATCCTCTGGCCGGCCCATATCGGGGCTTTCTCGCTCGTCATGGGGCGCCATGTGAGCCATCCCGACACGTCGCGCCTCCCGTTCTCCTACCTTATCGAGAGCGCCGGGGTGTCGCACCTCGTCCCGGGCGTCAACCTCAAGAGCGTCGGCACGATCCGCGACGCCCAGAAATGGCCCAAACGCGACAAACGCCGTACGCCCAACAAGCTGGACTTCATCAACTTCAACCTCCTCAGCCCTTACACGGTGTCGAAGATGCTCGACGGCGTGAAGCTCCTCGACGACATCGAGCGCACCTCGGGCGTCACCTCCGAGACCTATTCCTACCAGGGGATGATGATCAAGGCCTCGGCGCTGCGCAAGGGGCGGAAATACTACGGTATGGCGATTGACAAGTTCATGGGCAACTCGGTGCTCAAGCGCCTCGAAGGGGCCCGCCTCGATTCCGACGAGGAGATCCGCCGGCTGCTCCGCCCGACGCTGCAGGCCGGGGCAGGGGAGTGGCTCGACCTGGCCGGGCTGATTATCCCCAAGAGCGAGGTGAAGCGCCTGACGGCCGACATCGCCTCCGGCGCCGTCGTCTCCCTGGCCGAGGTCAACAGCCGCCTTAAAGCGCTGCACGAGAGCTATTACGAGCTTGAATGGACCTGGGTTGTCGAGAACTTCCGCCGCTGGTGGGGCAAGGAGTGCTCCGAACTTACCGCGGCCGACATACGGCAGATCGCGGAGCGCTGGCTCGACAGCGTCGTGACGATTGACAAGATGCTTTACGACGACGCCCGCAAGGAGTTCTCGTCGGTGGCGCGCATCGGTTTCGGTGTCGACGTTACCTCTGACCGCAACACGCGCGCCGATTTCGAGCACGTCCGCGGCGACTTCGAGCGCGACCCGTTCGTCCGCATGGTCCTCGACCATATCAAGGCCAAAACCGCCCTCGCCGAGGACCTCTACAGCCGCCTTCCCGCCGAATAATCCTCCCAATCCCCGCCGAGCCGCCTTCCCGCTTTCTTTCATTGCGAAGCTGTCGGGTGGAGTGAGCCGAAGGCGAGCGGCTTCCCCACTGCCCGTTACGCCCTGTAACCGTTTTTAGCGCCGATTTTAAAGAAATTTTCATAAAATTTTGGAAATTTCATAAATTGGCGCTAAATTCGCGTCGTTACACAGACACAATCACAGAGTTTACACACACAATTCACATTTCTAATAAAAATCACAGTTATGAAAATCAAAGCTCTGATTCTGGGCGCTTGCTTCGCAGTTGCCGCCCTCCCCGCAATGGCCGACGGCTACAACCGCGTGACCGTCTCCTACGAAAACGAAAGCTACAGCCCCAAGCACGGCGACGGTTTTTCCGCTAACGGCTTCGGTGTCGAGTACACCCGCGGCTTCGGCCTCGCCTCATTCCCCCTCTACCTTGAGGCTGGCGTAAAGGCCACTTTCGGCTTCCACAGCGATTCCGAAAAGGCAAGCGGAGTAAAACTCGAAGAGAAGTTCTCGGCTATCAGCCTGAACATCCCCGTTAACGTGGCATACCGCATCGACCTCGGCGCCAACAACATGTCCGTTACTCCGTTCACCGGTCTTAACTTCCGCGTGCGTTGCACCGCCCAGGAAAAAATTACCGCTTCCTACAACGGCGATTCCAATAGCGAGACCTTCAGCTATTTCAGCAAGGACGACATGGAGGATATGACCGGCGACGACAAGACCGCCAACCGTTTCCAGATGGGTTGGAACATCGGCGCCCGCTTTAACTACGGCGCATTCGGCATCGGCCTGGGCTACACCCTCGACTTCATGAAGTTCTACAGCAACGGCGAGGCTAAGACCAGCACCGGCACATTCAACGTCGGCCTGAGCTACACTTTCTAATCAGCCAACAGCCTGAACGTAAAGCCGCCCCGGATGCTTCCGGGGCGGCTTTCGCGTTTTCCGATAGGAGATTAGACCCTTCGGGGCTTAGAACGTGTAATAAGCTCCGAAGGAGATGTTGTTGCCGTTGAAGAACGCTCCCCAGCCGGATTCAGCGCCACCGTCGCGGGCGGCCTTGTTGGCCCCCTGGTAGCCGACGAAGCCGACATGGGCAACGAGGCTGAAGTGGTTGCTGAGGGCTACCGAGATGCCGGGTTTCAGCCCGATGCCGTAGGTCGCGGCGACATCGCTGTGGTCACCCTTGTAGGAGGTGCGTCCGGCTCCGAGTTCGAAACCGCCGTCGCAGAAGATGCTTACCTTGCCGCTCTGGAAGAAGTTGTAGCGGAAGTACGGGGCGATTTTGAACATGTTGTAGCTCGTGTGGTTGGCCGAATAGTTGTGCTCCCAACCGATTGTGGTGCCGATCGCGGCCTTGTCGCTGAGGTTGTATCCGACCTCGGGCATGATTGAGGCCTGGGTTGAGTGCTCGGTGATGTTGCGCCAGAATCCTACCGATCCGCCGACGTAGATGTTGTTGGTGTTGACGGTGAATTCCTCAGCGGAAGCGGCGCCAGCCGCGGAAACTGCCAGAAGAGCCAGTGCGATTAACTTTTTCATATTCCAGAAGTTTTTAGTTGTCTTGTTGTTTGCGCTTTCCTGTAAAAACACCGCCGTCGGTGAAAAGTTTCGCTCCCGCCCCCTGTTTAACAATTCGGAGGATGTTGCGGAATTAATAGTTTTGGCCTGTTGTATCTTGTGTAGGGACGCGGCGTGCCGCGTCAGGCTTGGGAATCAAGCAATTACTTATTAGCATAGTAGACGCGGCACGCCGCGTCCCTACACAAGCGTAGTTCTGCAACACCCTCGGCGGATTTTTTTCGCCCGAGGGTGCGAAAATGTTTGGAAATCAGCGGAAAAATGCGTAACTTTGCACTGCTTTTGAGGGCATACTGCCTCCTCTCGGCCGCAACTCCCTGTGGGTCAGGCTGATGAGCGGTGCGTGCCGTGTGCCCGGCGAAGCCTGAATCTGAACGAAGCAATTTAGAACTATAAAAATTTTTAAGTAACTGAGATGCCTACTATCCAGCAATTAGTAAGAAAAGGACGCGAGACTCTGGTGGACAAGAGCAAGTCGCCCGCCCTCGACAGCTGCCCCCAGCGCCGCGGCGTGTGCGTGCGCGTCTACACCACCACCCCCAAAAAGCCTAACTCCGCGATGCGTAAGGTTGCCCGCGTGCGCCTCACCAACGGCAAGGAGGTCAACTCCTACATCCCCGGCGAAGGCCACAACCTGCAGGAGCACTCGATCGTGCTCGTCCGCGGCGGCCGCGTGAAAGACCTCCCCGGTGTTCGCTACCATATCGTGCGCGGCACCCTCGACACCAGCGGCGTCAAGGACCGCACGCAGCGCCGTTCCAAGTACGGAGCCAAGCGTCCCAAGGCCGGTGCGGCCAAGAAGTAATCCGGACTTCCGCCAAGCGGCCTGAGAAAGGCCCAGGAAACCCCGGGTGAAGTTGTCTTAACGCACCCTTCGAGAATCACACGGCATCCCGTTGTTTCTCCACCAAAACAATCAATTTCAAAACCAGTTTTTGATTTCCCGAAGCTGATGAAGAAAGGTTGAGTAAGCCAAGCGCCCCGGAAGCTCCGCAGCGCCGCTGAAGATTCCAGCCAGCCGCAAGAAACGAAAACACATCCAGCCGAGAACCGGCGCAAAACCAAAATGAGAAAAGCTAAGCCCAAGAAGCGGGTGATTCTTCCCGACCCCGTGTTCCACGACGTAAAGGTGACAAAGTTCGTCAACCACCTCATGTACGACGGCAAGAAGAACACCGCTTTCCAAATCTTCTACACCGCCCTTGAAACCGTAGGCGGCAAAATGCAGAACGAGGAGAAGACCCCTCTCGAAATCTGGAAAAAGGCTCTCGAAAACGTTACTCCCCAGGTGGAGGTGAAGTCCCGCCGCGTCGGTGGCGCTACCTTCCAGGTCCCCACCGAAATCCGTCCCGACCGCAAGGAGTCTATATCGATGAAAAACCTGATCAACTACGCCCGCAAGCGCGGCGGCAAGACTATGAGCGACAAGCTCGCCGCCGAAATCATGGACGCGTTCAACGACCAGGGCGGCGCCTTCAAGCGCAAGGAAGACATGCACAAGATGGCCGAGGCCAACCGTGCGTTCGCCCACTTCCGTTTCTAAGTCTGCCGACACCTTTATATATTATATAGGCAGACCACCGATTAGACAACCCTCTTTTTTCAACACTGAAAAATGGCTAAAGACGAACAGCTTAAATACACGCGCAACATCGGCATCATGGCCCACATCGACGCCGGCAAAACCACCACTTCCGAGCGCATCCTCTTCTATACCGGCCTGACCCACAAGATCGGCGAGGTACACGACGGTGCCGCTACAATGGACTGGATGGAACAGGAACAGGAGCGCGGTATCACAATCACATCCGCCGCTACGACCGCTTTCTGGAACTACGACGGACAGAAGTACAAAATCAACCTGATCGACACCCCGGGGCACGTCGATTTCACCGCCGAGGTGGAGCGCTCGCTCCGCGTGCTCGACGGCGCTGTCGCAACTTTCTGCGCCGTCGGCGGCGTTGAGCCCCAGTCGGAGACCGTATGGCGCCAGGCCGACAAATACAACGTGCCCCGTATCGGTTACGTCAACAAGATGGACCGCTCCGGCGCCAACTTCTTCGAGGTAGTGCGCCAGGTGCGCGAAGTGCTCGGCGCTTCCCCCTGCCCGATCCAGATCCCTATCGGTGCCGAGGAAACCTTCAAGGGCCTCGTCGACCTCGTGACCATGAAGGCCATCTTCTGGCACGACGAGACCATGGGCGCCGAATACGTTGAGGAAGAAATCCCCGCCAACCTCGTTGACGAGGCCCAGGAGTGGCGCGACAAGATGCTCGAGAAAATCGCCGAGTTCGACGACGCCCTCATGGAGAAGTATTTCGACGACCCCTCCACCATCACCGAGGACGAAATCCGCTCCGCTATCCGCAACGCGACCCTCAAGATGGAGATCGTGCCGATGATCTGCGGCTCCTCCTTCAAGAACAAGGGCGTGCAGCCCCTTCTGAACGCCGTCTGCGCCTACCTTCCCTCCCCCGTTGACGCGGGCGTTGTCGAAGGCCACGCCGTAGGCGACCCCGACCAGGTCGAAACCCGCGAGCTCTCTCCCGAGGCTCCTATGTCGGCCCTCGCGTTCAAGATCGCCACCGACCCCTATGTCGGCCGTCTGACCTTCTTCCGCGTGTATTCCGGAGAAGTAGTCGCCGGCAGCTACGTGCTCAACGCACGTTCCGACAAAAAGGAGCGCGTTTCGCGTCTGTTCCAGATGCACTCCAACAAGCAGAACCCGATGGAGAAAATCGGCTGCGGCGATATCGGCGCCGGAGTCGGCTTCAAGGATATCCGCACCGGTGACACCCTCTGCGACGAGAACCACCCGATCGTGCTCGAGTCGATGGAGTTCCCCGATCCCGTGATCGGCATCGCCGTGGAGCCCAAGACCCAGAAGGACCTCGACAAGCTCGGAGTAGGCCTCCAGAAGCTCGCCGAGGAGGACCCCACCTTCCGCGTGGAGACCAACGAGGAGACCGGCCAGACCGTCATCTCCGGCATGGGCGAGCTTCACCTCGACATCATCATCGACCGCCTCAAGCGCGAGTTCAAGGTAGAGTGCAACCAGGGCCGTCCCCAGGTTACATACAAGGAAGCGATCACCAAGCCCGTCGAGCTCCGCGAAGTGTTCAAGAAGCAGACAGGTGGCCGCGGTAAGTTCGCCGACATCATCGTGCGCGTGGAGCCGGTTGACGAAGGCTTCGAAGGCGGCCTCCAGTTCGTCGACGAGGTCAAGGGCGGTAACATCCCCAAGGAGTTCATCCCCTCGATCCAGAAGGGCTTCACAACCGCTATGAAGAACGGCGTCCTCGCCGGCTTCCCCGTGGAGAAGCTCAAGGTTACCGTCATCGACGGCTCCTTCCACCCCGTCGACTCCGACCAGCTCTCCTTCGAGCTCTGCGCCATCCAGGCCTTCAAGAAGGCTTCCGAGAAGGCCGGTCCCGTCCTGATGGAGCCCATCATGAAGGTAGAGGTCGTTACCCCCGAGGAATCGATGGGCGACGTCATCTCCGACCTCAACAAGCGCCGCGGCCAGGTAGAAGGCATGGAGAGCGCCCGTTCCGGCGCCCGCATCGTCAAGGCATACGCCCCGCTGGCCGAGATGTTCGGCTACGTGACCGCCCTCCGCACGATCACTTCCGGCCGCGCTACCTCCACGATGTCCTTCAGCCACTACACCGAAGTCAGCTCCTCGATCGCCAAGAACGTGCTGACCGAGTGCCAGGGCCGCGTCGACCTCGTGAAGTAAACCCTCCCCAAGAGACTCCCCGGGGGGGAGGCAGCAAATGATTCTTGACTCCCCCCGGTCTCAAATAACTCTAACAGCCGCCACGGCGGCAACCAAACGAATCTCATAAAAATGAGCCAGAAAATCAGAATCAAACTCAAATCCTACGACAACAGCCTCGTTGACAAGTCGGCTGAGAAAATCGTGAAGACAGTGAAGGCCACCGGCGCCGTGATTTCGGGTCCCATACCCCTGCCCACCCACAAGCGCATCTTCACCGTTAACCGCTCGACCTTCGTCAACAAGAAATCCCGCGAGCAGTTCCAGCTCTCCTCCTACAAGCGCCTGATCGACATCTACAACTCCACAGCGAAGACCGTCGACGCGCTCATGAAGCTCGAACTCCCCTCCGGCGTAGAAGTTGAGATCAAGGTCTGATGACCGTCAGATACTGACAGAACAAACAACACTATAACCCAAACCAACCAACCCGAAACCCGCCCGGGCGAAGGGCCGCGGGGACAACGCTCCCCCGAGCCTCCCGGTGGTTTCTAAAACTAACTGAAATGCCAGGATTAATTGGAAAGAAAATCGGAATGACATCCGTTTTCAGTGCCGACGGAAAGAACGTTCCGTGCACTGTTATCGAAGTAGGTCCTTGTGTGGTTTGCCAGGTGAAGACAGTGGAAACCGACGGCTACAACGCCCTCCAGCTTGGTTTTGAAGACAAGAAGGAGAAGCACACCACCCAGCCGGAAATGGGCCACTTCAAGAAAGCCGGCGTAACCCCCAAGCGCCACTTGGCCGAGTTCAAAGGGTTTGACCAGAACGAGTACAAGCTCGGAGACACCATCAGCGTCGACCTCTTCACCGAGGACGATTTCGTCGACATCGTCGGCACCTCCAAGGGTAAAGGCTTCCAGGGCGTCGTTAAGCGCCACGGATTCGGCGGCGTAGGCCAGGCAACCCACGGCCAGCACAACCGCCTCCGCGCTCCCGGTTCGGTGGGCGCCTGCTCCTACCCCGCGAAGGTTTTCAAAGGCATGCGCATGGCCGGACAGACCGGCAACGAGCGCGTGACCGTTCAAAACCTCAAGGTCGTTAAAGTTATCCCGGAACACAACGTGCTCGTCATCAAGGGCTCGGTTCCCGGATGCAAAGGTTCAATCGTAATGGTAGAAAAGTAAACGCTCATGGAACTCGCAATCTACAACATAAAAGGTGAGGACACCGGCCGCAAGGCCACCCTCAACGACGAGGTTTTCGCAATCGACGCCAACGAGCACGCAATCTGGCTCGACGTCAAGCAGTACCTCGCCAACCAGCGCCAGGGTACCCACAAGTCCAAAGAGCGCTCCGAAGTTTCCGGCTCGACCCGTAAGCTCCACAAGCAGAAAGGCGGCGGCGGAAGCCGTATCGGCGACATCAACTCGCCCGTCCTCGTAGGCGGCGGCCGCGTATTCGGCCCCCGTCCCCGCGACTACCGCTTCAAGCTCAACAAGAAGCTCAAGCAGCTCGCCCGCAAGTCCGCCCTGACCCTCAAGGCCGCCGACGGCGAAATCATGGTTGTCGAGGACTTCACTTTCGAAGCCCCCAAGACCAAGGACTTCGTGGCAGTGGCCAAGAACCTCAAGGTCGACGGCAAGAAGGTGCTCCTCCTCCTGGCCGAAAGCGACAAGAACGTCTACCTCTCGGCCCGCAACGTCCCCAACACCCGCGTCATGAACGCAAAGGACATCAACACCTACGCCGTTCTCGACAACAAGGCCCTCATCATCACCGAGAAGAGCCTCGAACTCATCAACAATCTCTAACCTTCACCCCTTCAAGGTAAAACGAAATGGAAATCTCTATCAAACCCATCGTAACGGAAGCGGCCACGAACCTCACAGAGAAGCTCAACCGCTACACCTTCCGCGTTTCGCCCGAGGCTAACAAGTACCAGATCAAAGACCTGGTCGAGAAGCTCTACGGCGTGAAGGTAACGAAGGTCAACACCTACGTTGTCCGCGGTAAGAACAAGAGCCGTTACACCAAGAGCGGCCTCCTCCGCGGCAAGACCGCGTCATGGAAGAAGGCCTACGTCTCCGTAGCCGAAGGCCAGACCATCGACTTCTACAGCAACCTCTAAAAAATGCCTCCGGGCCCGGCGCCTTTAACGCGCCGGGCGACGGCAGGGCATCAGGCCGACAAGTGCCGCCCAACGGCGAGCCCCGCCCCGCAGGGAGCGGACGCCAACACGGTTGAAGCGACATACTTCCCCTGAAATGCCTGTCCGCCCAGTTGGCCCGGAACTCATCTATTCACAAACTCCACAATGGCAGTAAGAAAATTCAAGCCCACTACACCGGGGCAGAGACACAAAGTTATTGGCGTGTTCAAAGGAGTGATCACTGCAACCACGCCAGAGAAATCTCTTACAGTCGGTAAAAAGAGCACCGGTGGCCGTAACTCCGAAGGCCACCTCACCAACCGCTACATGGGTGGCGGCCACAAGCGCAAATACCGCATCATAGACTGGAAGAGAACCAAGGACGGTGTGCCCGCCGTAGTAAAGAGCATCGAGTACGACCCCAACCGCTCGGCCCGAATCGCTCTCCTCTACTACGTCGACGGCGCAAAAGCTTACATCATCGCACCCAACGGCTTAGAAGTGGGCACGACCGTGGTTTCCGGACCCGACGTTGCCCCTGAAATCGGCAACGCGCTCCCCCTGGGCAAAATCCCCGTGGGTACCGTCGTCCACAACATCGAGATGCGTCCCGGCCAGGGAGCCATCATGGCCCGCAGCGCCGGCACCTTCGCACAGCTCGTTTCCCGCGAAGGCGACTACGCGATCCTCAAGCTCCCCTCGGGAGAAACCCGCAAGGTCCTCTGCGCCTGCAAGGCTACTGTCGGCGTCGTAGGCAACTCCGAGCACTCCCTCGAGCAGTCCGGCAAGGCCGGCCGCTCCCGCTGGCTCGGCAAGCGCCCCCGCAACCGCGGCGTAGTCATGAACCCTGTCGACCACCCCATGGGCGGTGGCGAAGGCCGCGCTTCCGGCGGACACCCGCGTTCGCGCAAGGGCCTCTACTCGAAGGGCCTCAAGACCCGCTCGCCGAAGAAGGCTTCCTCGAAGTATATCATCGAGCGTCGTAAAAAGTAACCGTAACTTCTAAGCAAACATCTTAAGATTACAATGAGTCGTTCATTAAAAAAAGGCCCGTTTATCTCGGTTAAACTCGAGAAGAAGGTCAACGCCATGGAAGCTTCGGGCAAGAAGTCGGTGATCAAGACCTGGAGCCGCGCCTCCATGATCGCCCCCGAGTTCGTCGGCCACACCTTCGCCGTACACAACGGTAACAAGTTCATCCCCGTGTACGTCACCGAGAACATGGTGGGACACAAGCTCGGCGAGTTCGCCCCCACCCGCACATTCCGCGGCCACGCAGGCAACAAGAAGAAGTAAGGCGAAAGCCCCTCTTCCCGTGCCCAACATTTAATCAAAGATAAAAATAGCACAACAATAAAATGGGTGTAAGAAAAAGACAAGCAGCTCAGGCATTAAAAGAGGCCAAGAAAAACGTGGCCTTTGCCAAACTGACCGACGTCCCCTCGTCGCCTCGCAAGATGCGCCTCGTGGCCGACCTGGTCCGCGGACAGGAAGTGTTCCGCGCCCTGGGCATCCTCAAGTTCTCCAACAAGGAGGCAGCCGCCCGCCTGGAGAAACTCCTCCGCTCGGCTATCGCCAACTGGGAGGCCAAGAACGAGCGCAAGGCCGAAAACGGCGAACTCTATATCTCTACTATCTACGTTAACCCGGCCCCGATGCTCAAGCGTCTCCGCCCCGCACCCCAGGGCCGCGGCTACCGCATCCGCAAGCGCGCCAACCATGTGACCCTGGTTGTCGACACTATTGACAACGACGTAAAAAAGGACTGACGAACAATGGGACAGAAAGTAAATCCGATTAGCAACCGCCTCGGCGTCATCCGCGGCTGGGACTCCAACTGGTATGGTGGCAAGAAATACGGCGACACCCTCCTGGAGGACTCCAAGCTCCGCAAGTATCTCAACGTCCGCCTGGCCAAGTCAAGCGTGTCGCGCATCGTCATCGAGCGCACCCTCAAGCTCATCACTATCACCGTTTGCACCTCGCGCCCGGGCCTCATCATCGGCAAGGGTGGTTCCGAAGTCGACAAACTCAAGGAAGAACTCAAGAAAATCACCGACAAGGACGTCCAGATCAACATCTTCGAGGTCAAGCGCCCCGAACTCGACGCCCAGATCGTAGCCTCCACCATCGCCCGCCAGATCGAGGGCAAGGTGGCATACCGCCGCGCTGTGAAGATGGCTATCGCAGCCACAATGCGCTCCGGCGCCGAAGGCATCAAGGTCCAGGTTTCCGGCCGTCTCAACGGCGCCGAAATCGCCCGTTCCGAGATGTTCAAGGAGGGCCGCACACCGCTGCACACCCTCCGCGCAGACATCGACTACGCCCTCGTTGAGGCCCACACCAAGGTAGGCGTCCTCGGTGTCAAGGTATGGATCTGCCGCGGCGAGGTTTACGGCAAGCGCGACCTCGCGCCTAACTTCGCAGCCCAGGCCAAGGAAGGCCGTCCCGCGGGCGGCGAGCGCCGCGAGCGCCGCGGCGGCTTCCGCAAGCCCCGCGGAGGCGAAGGCCGCGAACGTCGGTAATACCCCCGACGGGCCCCTCCCCCCCTCCCCGCCACGCGGCGGGGCAGGGCGGGGGAGAACCCGAGCCGGCCGCGCGCCGGCGAGCCCCTCGAAGCGGCAGGCGCCGACAGACGCCGCGGGATACCGAGCCGCCCCCTTCCTCGAAGGCCGGCATACCCTCCCGCCTGACTCCTCCCGCCGCCGGGCAAAATCAAATATCTTCCCAAACTCGACTAACATCACACTCAAATGTTACAACCGAAGAAAACCAAGTTTCGCAGAGTGCAAAAAGGTCGCGCGAAAGGCAACGCCCAGCGCGGCAACCAGCTCGCGTTCGGTTCATTTGGCATAAAGACCCTCGAATCCAAATGGATTACCGGTCGCCAAATCGAAGCTGCCCGTATCGCGGTAACCCGCTACATGCAGCGCCAGGGACAGCTCTGGATCCGCATCTTCCCTGACAAGCCCATCACCAAGAAGCCTCTCGACGTCCGCATGGGTAAAGGTAAAGGTAACCCCGAAGGCTTCGTAGCCTCCGTTACTCCCGGCCGCATGATCATCGAGATCGACGGCGTTCCCTACGACGTGGCCAAGGAAGCCCTCCGCCTCGGCGCCCAGAAGCTCCCGGTGACCACCAAGTTCGTCGTCGCCCGCGACTACGACCCCACCCTCAATGTCTAATCCGGCAATCCGAAAGAAGCTATGACCAAAGAAGAAATCAAACAGCTCTCCACGGCCGATCTCAAGGAGCGCCTGGTACAGATGAAGAAGGAGTACCTCCAGCTCAAGGCCACCCACGCGGTAACCCCTATCGACAACCCCGCCAAGATTACCGCTGACCGCAAAATGATCGCCCGCGTAATGACCGAACTCCGCGCACGCGAGCTCAACAACAAGTAACTCTTATCCGCCACAACAAATGGAAGAAATCAGAAACCTCAGAAAAGAGCGTATCGGCGTTGTTTCGAGCAACAAGGGCGACAAGTCGATCACCGTCACGGTGAAGTGGAAGGAGAAACACCCCATCTACGGCAAGTTCGTCAACAAGACTAAGAAATACCACGCCCACGACGAGAACAACGAGTGCTCCGTCGGCGACAAGGTGCGCCTCATGGAGACCCGCCCCCTGTCCAAGACAAAGCGCTGGAGATTAGTTGAAATAATCGAAAAAGTTAAGTAAGCAACACCACAATGATACAGACAGAATCCCGTTTAACCGTAGCCGACAACAGCGGAGCCAAGGAAGCCCTGTGCATCCACGTGCTCGGCGGCACTGGCCGGCGCTACGCGTCCGTGGGCGACATCATCGTCGTCTCCGTAAAGAGCGTGATCCCCTCGTCCGACGTCAAGAAGGGCACAGTCTCGAAGGCCGTGGTCGTGCGCACCAAGAAGGAAGTGCGCCGCCCCGACGGTTCCTACATCCGCTTCGACGACAACGCGTGCGTGCTGCTCAACAACGCCGGCGAACTCCGCGGAACCCGCATCTTCGGCCCGGTAGCCCGCGAGCTCCGCGCCACCAACATGAAGATTGTCTCCCTCGCTCCCGAGGTACTCTAACTTCAAGTTCACCGCAACGCTAACCACACAAGCTAACAACAATGAAGCTACATATCAAAAAGGGCGACACCGTCGTTGTTCTCGCCGGCGATGACAAGGGCGCGAAAGGCCGCGTCCTCTCGGTCGACGTCAAGAAGTACCGCGCGGTAGTCGAAGGGGTCAACATGGTCACCAAGGCCACCAAGCCCAGCGCCCAGCACCCCCAGGGGGGCCTTATCAAGAAGGAAGCACCCATCAACATCTCGAACCTTTCGCTCGTCGACCCCAAGTCCGGCAAGCCTACCCGCATCGCCATCAAGGTAAAGGAAGACGGCAAGAAGGTGCGCGTCGCTAAAAAATCAGGAGAGGAGATTAAGTAATGAGCCAGACCACACTTAAGAAGCAGTACGACGAAGTAATCGTCCCCGCCCTGACCAAGGAGTTCAACTACACCACTCCCATGCAGGTGCCCCGCCTGGAAAAAATCGTCATCAACGAAGGCCTCGGTGAGGCTACCCAGGACAAGAAGATCATCGAGACCGCCCTCGCCGAACTGACAGCCATCACAGGCCAGAAGGCAGTCGCAACCCTGTCGAAGAAGGACATCTCCAACTTCAAGGTTCGTAAGAAGATGCCCATCGGCGCCCGCGTCACCCTCCGCCGCGAACGCATGTACGAGTTCCTGGAGCGCCTCATCCGCGTAGCCCTGCCCCGTATCCGCGACTTCAAGGGTATCGAGAGCAAGCTCGACGGCCGCGGCAACTACACCCTCGGCATCACCGAGCAGATCATCTTCCCCGAAATCAACATCGACTCCATCTCGAAGCTCATGGGCATGAACATCACCTTCGTTACCTCGGCCAACACCGACGAGGAAGGTTTCGCCCTGCTCAAGCACTTCGGGCTCCCCTTCAAGAAATAAGCAACCCCTTATTTCATATGCGGAAAAGCGGCAAGCGATTGCCGCTTTTCTGCGTTTCAGGGATGTACGGACGCGATTCATCGCCTCCGAGTCCGAATGGGTAACCGCGCCCGGATGGTTTATTGTCTCCAATCGCCCGGTTGACGCTGACGCGATGAATCGCGTCCCTACCACTGTCAAACGCGGGCCTCGCACCGGCGATGAAAAAGAGTTTGAAAATTAGACAAATAAACCATTGAAGTTCGGAACTTTTTTATTATCTTCGCGAGATGAATCCCCGTCCGAAAGCCGGGGAGTACTACGTTAAATCCATAATCACTTCAAAACCAAGCAGAAAAGAATTTCTCATGGCAAAAGAATCAATGAAAGCCCGCGAAGTGAAGCGCGCGAAGCTTGTCGCCAAGTACGCCGCCAAGAAGGCCGCCCTTAAGGCCGCCGGCGACTACGAAGGCCTCCAGGCTCTGCCCAAGAACGCCTCGAGCGTGCGCCTCCACAACCGCTGCTCTATCACCGGCCGTCCCAAAGGCTACATGCGTCAGTTCGGCATTTCGCGTATCCAGTTCCGCGAGATGGCGTCCGCAGGCCTGATCCCCGGCGTAAAGAAGGCAAGCTGGTAAAGGAGAGCAGGCCGCCCGCCTGACTTCGCGAAGCGCGACGCGAAATACCCTGCGCGCCTCGCGGGGAAGGCCCACCGGGTAAGCCCATTTTCTGCGGGACCCCCCGGCCCGTCAGCCTCCCCGTCGACCCTGGCAGAAGGCTTCGCTGCGCCAGACCAAACAATTTTTTTTACAAACAGAGAGTGTTAAATATTGTCGGACCAAGGCCCGATCAATTTAAACCCCAACCAATCAAAAATGACTGATCCAATAGCAGATTATCTGACAAGATTGAGGAACGCCATCAAGGCCAACCACCGCGTTGTCGAGGTCCCTTCCTCAAAATTGAAGAGAGAGATCACCAAGATTCTCTTTGAACAGGGCTATATTCTTAACTACAAGTTTATAGAGGGTGAAACCCCCGCCGGCGTTATCAAAGTCGCCCTCAAGTACGACCCCGTTGACAAGGTCAACGCAATCAAGGGGCTCCAGCGCGCTTCCCGTCCCGGCCTGCGCCAGTACTGCGGCTACAAGAACATGCCCCGCGTGTTGAATGGTTTAGGCATCGCCATCCTCTCCACCTCCAAGGGTGTGATGACCAACAAGAAGGCTTCCGAGCTCAAGGTTGGCGGCGAAGTGCTTTGTTACGTTTATTAATCGAAAGGAGGAAACAACATGTCTCGTATAGGTAAAGCCCCCATCGAAATCCCCGCCGGCGTAACAGTTACCATCGGCAAGGACAACGTCGTTACAGTGAAAGGCCCCAAGGGGGAACTTTCCCAGGCTGTAAGCCCTGAATTCACCCTCAACGTCGAGGACGGACACCTCACCGTCGCCCGCCCCTCCGACGACCGCGACCACCGCGCCAAGCACGGTCTCTACCGCGCCCTGCTCCACAACATGGTCGTCGGTGTCTCCACAGGCTACAAGAAAGAAATGGAACTCGTCGGCGTCGGCTACCGCGCCGCTTCCAACGGCCAGGTGCTCGAGCTCTCGCTCGGCTTCTCCCACGCCATATATATCCAGCTTCCCAAAGAAATCAAGGTTGAAGCGAAGACAGAGCGCAACAAGAACCCCCTGATCATCCTCGAGAGCGACGACAAGCAGCTCCTCGGCCAGGTGTGCGCGAAAATCCGCTCCCTCCGCAAGCCCGAACCCTACAAGGGCAAAGGTATCAAGTTCGTCGGCGAGGTTATCCGCCGCAAGTCCGGCAAGACCGCTGGTGCAAAATAAAAACTGACCTACAACTATGATTTCTAAGAAAGACAGAAGAAATAAGATCAAGGCCCGCATCCGCGGCAAGATCTCCGGCACCGCGCAGCGCCCCCGCATGTGCGTGTTCCGCTCCAACAAGCAAATCTACGTCCAGCTCATCGACGACCTGGCCGGAAAGACCCTCTGCAGCGCCTCCTCCAAGGGCATCGAGCAGGGCAACAAGTGCGAAATCGCCGCCCAGGTGGGCAAGGCTGTGGCCGAGAAGGCCATCGCAGCCGGCCTGACCACGGTTGTTTTCGACCGCAACGGCTATCTCTACCACGGACGAGTAAAATCCCTGGCCGACGCTGCTCGCGAAGGCGGACTTAAATTCTAAGACATCATCATGGCAAATAAGAACAACAGAGTCAAGACCACTAACGATATAGAGCTTAAGGACCGCCTGGTAGCCATCAACCGCGTTACCAAGGTTACCAAGGGCGGCCGCGCCTTCACCTTCGCCGCAATCGTCGTCGTAGGCGACGGCAACGGCATCGTAGGCTGGGGCTTAGGCAAGGCTAACGAGGTCACCGCCGCCATCGCAAAGGGCGTAGAGGCAGCCAAGAAGAACCTCATCCGCGTCCCCGTCCACAAAGGGACTATCCCCCACGAGCAGTTCGCCAAGTTCGGCGGCTCCCGCGTGCTCCTCAAGCCCGCCTCCCACGGTACCGGCGTTAAGGCCGGCGGCGCTATGCGCGCCGTGCTCGAGAGCGTGGGCGTTACCGACGTGCTCTGCAAGTCGAAGGGCTCTTCCAACCCCCACAACCTGGTAAAGGCGACCATCGCAGCCCTCGGCGAGATGCGTTCCCCCGCCCAGGTGGCCCAGAACCGCGGCGTATCCGTAAGCCAGGTTTTCAACGGCTGAACCGAGCTGGCCGCCGCCCGGCCCTCCGGGGGCGGCTCCGCTTCTCCTTTAACAAGTAAAAGAGGAAAATCTAATGGCACAAATCAAAATCAAACAGATAAAGAGCCGCATCGGCGCTCCCGCGGTGCAGAAGCGCACCCTCGACGCCCTGGGCCTCCGCAAGATGAACCACACGGTGGTTAAGGAAGACAACCCCTCCGTCATGGGCATGGTCAACCGCGTACGCCACCTGGTAGAGGTTACCAACGCCTGAGAAGCCTCCCCCGGAGCGCCCGGAAACCCGATCGGCCAAAAACCCGGCCGACGCCCGGGACAGCAGACGGGGAGCGATACTCAAACCAACAAAACTTCTCAGTTGAACAAAAGCACAAGACAATCATTATGGACTTAAGCAATTTAAAACCCGCCGTTGGCGCTACCACTCGCGAAACCCGTATCGGTCGCGGTCCCGGCTCGGGTAAGGGTGGAACTTCTACCCGCGGCCACAAGGGCGCGAAGTCGCGTTCCGGCTACTCTCGCAAAATCGGTTTCGAAGGCGGTCAGATGCCTCTCCAGCGCCGTCTGCCGAAATTCGGCTTCAAGAACTTCAACCGCGTTGAATACAAGGCAATCAACCTCGAGGTAATCGAGGCCCTCGCCGCCGCCAAGAACCTCGAGAAGGTCGGCCTCGAAGAGCTCCGCGAAGCCGGGCTGGTAAGCCGCAAGAAACTCGTCAAGGTTCTCGGAAACTCGGCTGTGAGCCGCGCCATCGCCGTAGAGGCAAACGCCTTCTCCAAAGCCGCCGAAGCCGCCATCGTGGCTGCCGGAGGCTCCATCAACAAAGTTAAATAAAGATGAAATTCATCCAAACGATAAAAAACATCTGGACGATCCAGGAACTACGTCAGCGTCTGACCATCACGGTCCTGCTGGTGCTGGTCTACCGTCTGGGCTGTTACGTCGTCCTGCCGGGCATCAACCCCAACGACCTCGACGCCCTGACCAACTTCACCAACAAGAGCGGTCTGATGCAGCTGCTTGACATGTTCTCGGGCGGCGCCTTCTCCCAGGCCTCGATTTTCGCGTTGGGTATCATGCCCTACATCACCGCGTCGATCGTGATCCAGCTCGCGGGCATGGTGCTCCCCTCCTTCCAGAAAATGCAGCGCGAAGGGGAGAGCGGTCGCCAGAAGCTCAACCAGTACACCCGTTACCTGACAGTGCTCATCCTGTTTGTCCAGGGTCCCGCCTACCTCTACAACCTGCGGGCCCAGGTGGTCAACGCCGGAGGCTCCGTCGAGATGGGAATCTGGACTGTCATCTTCCTGACGGTGATTCTCGCCGCCGGCTCCATGTTCATCATGTGGCTTGGCGAGCGCATCACTGACCGCGGCATCGGCAACGGTATCTCGTTCATCATCCTCGTGGGCATCATCGCCCGCCTCCCGGTGGCTCTGTTCTATGAGTTCACCTCCCGTCTCCCGGGTTCGACCGGCAGCGAGGGAGGCCTGATCATGTTCATCGTCGAAGTTGTCCTGCTCTTCGCCGTTACCGTCGGGGCCGTGCTCCTCGTCCAGGGAACCCGCAAGGTGCCCGTGCAGTACGCCAAGCGTATCGTCGGCAACAAGCAGTACGGCGGTGCACGCCAGTACATCCCCCTGAAGGTGAACGCCGCCGGCGTGATGCCCATCATCTTTGCCCAGGCGATCATGTTCATCCCCATCACCCTCGCCGGCTTCGGAGCGAGCGAGAACTCGACCGGGTTCTTCAGCACCTTCGCCGACATCAACGGGTTCTGGTACAACTTCGTTTACTTCATCCTCATTGTCGCCTTCACCTACTTCTACACCGCCATCACGGTTCGTCCGCAGCAGATGGCAGAGGACATGAAGCGCAACAACGGATTCATCCCCGGAGTAAAGCCCGGCAAGAAGACAGTCGAGTACCTCGACTCCATCATGTCGCGCATCACCCTCCCCGGCTCAATCTTCCTGGGCATCGTCGCCGTGCTTCCCGCTTTCGCGCGCCTGTTCGGCATCAGCCAGAACTTCGCCCAGTTCTTCGGTGGCACCTCGCTGCTGATTATGGTCGGTGTCGTCCTCGACACTCTCCAGCAGATTGAGTCGCACCTGATGATGCACCACTACGACGGTCTGATGAAGGAAGGCAAAATCAAAGGCCGCACCACCGGCTCGGCCTATTGATTCCCTCCGGAGTAATATCCAACTGAAAGAATGATCTATCTCAAGACACCCGAAGACTTAGTCAAGATGCGCGCGGCGGCCGACCTGGCCAGCCGCGCCCTTGGCGAAGTAGCGAAACTCGTCGCGCCGGGAGTCACCACCAACAAGCTCGACGCCGTTGCCAGGGAGTACATCCTCGACAACGGCGGACGGCCTGCCTGCCTGGGCTACGGCGGCTTCCCCGGCACGATGTGCATGGAGGTAAACGAAATCGTCGTCCACGGATTCCCCTCGAGCTATACCCTGCGAGAGGGTGACATAATCGGGACGGACATCGTTGCCGAGCTTGACGGCTTCAACGGCGATATGTGCTACACGTTCGCCGTCGGGGAAGTAGACCCGAAAGTGCTCGACCTCTGCCGCACGACCAAGGAGTCCCTCTACAAGGGAATCGAGGCGTGTGTCGAGGGAAAGCGCGTCGGCGACATCGCCAACGCCGTGCAGACCTACTGCGAGAAGCGGGGCTACACCGTAGTCCGCGAGATGTGCGGCCACGGCATCGGGCGCAAGATGCACGAGGACCCCGAGGTTCCCAACTACGGGCGCCGCGGCGTAGGCCCCCTGATCAAGAACGGCATGTGCCTCTGCATCGAGCCGATGATCAACATGGGGAGCCGCAACATCGTCATCGAGCCTGACGGCTGGACCTGCCGCACCCGCGACCGCAAGCCGTCGGCCCACTACGAGCACACGCTCGCGGTTCACAACGGGGAGACAGAAATCCTGACCACCTTCGACTATATCCGCGAAGCCCTCGGCGAGGCCTACATCTGACCCCCGCAGCCAATCATTAGCGCGGCCTGACGGCAGCGACGACGAAATAGAAATTCTTAAACGCTTTTATGGCAAAACAAGACTCAATCGAACAGGACGGCGTGATCATGGAATCGCTCTCGAACGCTATGTTCAGAGTGAAACTCGAGAACGGACACGAAATCACCGCCCATATCTCAGGAAAGATGCGCATGCACTACATCAAGATCCTCCCCGGCGACCGGGTGAAGGTCGAGATGTCGCCCTACGACCTGAGCAAGGGACGTATCGCTTTCCGCTACAAGTAATCGCCGCTCTTCCGAAGCAGACACTTCAAAAACACCATAACTCATTTCTGACAACATGAAAGTAAGAGCATCGATCAAGAAGCGCTCCGCCGACGACAAGATCGTACGTCGCAAGGGCCGCCTCTACGTCATCAACAAAAAGAACCCCAAAAACAAACAGCGCCAGGGATAACATCAGGCGGCGCCCGGCTCCGCAAGGAACGGGCATACCGCTCTTCCAGGCTTGCCTGACAGGATATTAAGCCGCAGGCACCGCCGTCCGGACTCCGTGCCGGCACCAGGCAATACCGCAGGCGGCGCAGCGCCGAGCAGGCGCGGCACCAACCGCCCGGCAGCCCGCAGGAACTAATGAGGCGGCCCGGAAGGAATGTTAAATCTGCGACACAAACCAAAAGAAAACGCTAAACAAAGCATTTTTATGGCAGTAAGAATCGTGGGAGTTGACCTCCCCCAGAACAAACGAGGCGCGATCGCCTTGACCTACATCTACGGCATCGGCCGCTCGGCCGCCCTGACCATCCTGGAGAAAGCCGGTGTAGACGAAAACATCAAAGTCAAAGACTGGACCGACACCCAGGCTGCGGCTGTCCGCGAAGTAATCCAGGCCAACTACAAGGTTGAAGGTGACCTCCGCAGCGAAGTACAGCTCAACATCAAGCGACTCATGGATATCGGCTGCTACCGCGGCATCCGCCACCGCATCGGGCTCCCCCTTCGCGGTCAGTCGACCAAGAACAACGCCCGCACACGCAAGGGCCGCAAGAAAACAGTCGCCAACAAGAAGAAAGCCACAAAGTAAACAGTAAAAGACTATGGCAAAGAAAACAGTCGCAGCTAAGAAAAGAAACGTCAAAGTTGATGCCGCCGGCCAGCTTCATGTTCACTCTTCGTTCAACAATATCATCGTGTGCTTAGCCAACAGCGAAGGCCAGGTGATTTCTTGGTCATCTGCAGGCAAGATGGGATTCCGCGGTTCTAAGAAGAACACCCCGTACGCAGCCCAGATGGCAGCCCAGGATTGCGGCAAGGTAGCCTACGACCTGGGTCTCCGCAAGGTGAAAGCCTATGTCAAGGGTCCGGGCAACGGCCGCGAAAGCGCCATCCGTACCGTCCACGGCATGGGTATCGAGGTAACCGAGATTATCGACGTGACTCCGCTGCCGCACAACGGCTGCCGTCCTCCGAAACGTCGCCGCGTCTAAAACCTCACCGCGCTTCCCGCGCCGGCACCTAACGCCGGGCGGGAGGAAACCAAGAGAATAAAAGAAATCACCCAACTTCCATCTCCCGGCCGCCCCGGCGGCGAGGGCGAGAGCGCTGAAGCCCGCCTCAGGGCGCAGGCGCCGCAAGGCCCGCGGGAGAAAGAAAATGAATTTTCAAAATGGCAAGATACATAGGTCCCAAGACCAAAATCGCACGCAAATTCGGGGAACCCATCTTTGGCGAGGACAAAATCCTCAGCCGCCGCAACTTCCCTCCCGGCCAGCACGGCCAGAACCGTCGCCGCAAAACTTCCGAGTACGGCATCCAGCTCCGCGAGAAGCAGAAGGCGAAATATACCTACGGTGTTCTCGAACGTCAGTTCCGCAACCTCTTCGAGAAAGCATCCTCGATGAAGGGTATCACCGGTGAAATCCTCCTGCAGCTCCTCGAAGGCCGCCTGGACAACCTCGTTTACCGCCTGGGCATCGCGCCTACCCGCGCCGCCGCCCGCCAGCTCGTGCTTCACAAGCACATCACCGTCAACGGCAAGGTTGTCAACATCCCCTCCTACGCAGTAGAGGCCGGCGACGTTGTCGGCGTACGCGAGAAGTCGAAGTCGCTCGAAGTGATCGCCGACTGCCTCGCAGGGTTCAACCACAGCAAGTACCCCTGGATCGAATGGGACGAGTCAGCAAAGGCAGGCAAACTGCTTCACGTCCCCACCCGCGAGGATATCCCCGAAAACATCAAGGAGCAGCTGATTGTCGAGCTCTATTCTAAGTAACCCCCCTAAAAGCAAGATCCATGGCTATTTTAGCATTCCAGAAACCTGACAAAGTCGTAATGTTAGAAGCTAACAACTTCTACGGCAAGTTCGAGTTCAAGCCTTTGGAACCCGGCTATGGTATCACTGTCGGCAACGCGCTCCGCCGCGTTCTCCTATCGTCGCTCGAAGGATACGCCATACAGGCTATCAAAATCGACGGCGTGAAACACGAGTTCGATACCATCCCCGGCGTCAAGGAAGATGTAACCAACATCATCCTCAACCTCAAGAAGGTTGATCTGAAACAGGTAACCGAAGACGCAGAAACCGAGAAAGCCACCATTACCGTGTCGGGCCAGGAGGTGTTCAAGGCCGGCGACATTGGCAAAGCCCTTTCGGGCTTCGAGGTGCTGAACCCCGAAGAAGTCATCTGTCACTTGGATCCTGAAGCGAGCTTCACTCTCGAAGTCACAATCAACAAAGGCCGCGGCTGGGTGCCCGCAGACGAGAACCAACTGGACATCACCGATATCCAGACCCTGGCAATCGACTCCATCTACACCCCGATCAAGAACGTGAAGTACTCTGTCGAGAACTTCCGCGTCGACCAGAAGACTGACTACGAGAAGCTCATTATCGAAATCACCACCAACGGCTCAATCCATCCCAAGGAAGCCCTCAAGGAAGGCGCCAAGATCCTGATCTACCACCTGATGCTCTTCTCTGACGACAAGATCACAATCGAGACCCAGGAAGCCGACGGCACCGAGGAGTTTGACGAGGAAGTGCTCCACATGCGACAGCTTCTCAAGACGAAGCTCACCGACATGGACCTCTCCGTCCGCGCCCTCAACTGCCTCAAGAGCGCCGAAGTCGAGACCCTTGGCGAACTGGTGGTATTCAATAAGACAGACCTCCTGAAATTCCGCAACTTCGGTAAGAAGTCACTGACGGAACTCGACGAACTGCTCGCCAACCTGGGCCTTTCGTTCGGAATGGACATCTCAAAATATAAACTTGACAAAGAGTAAAAACACCGATGAGACACAATAAAAACTTCAACCACCTTTCGCGCAAGAAAGCTCACCGCGACGCCTTACTCGCCAACATGACGATCTCCCTTATCCGCCATAAGAGAATCTTCACCACCCTGGCAAAGGCAAAAGCGCTCCGCATGTATGCCGAGCCGCTCATCAACCGCGCGAAGAACGACACCATGGGCAACCGCCGCCTGGTGTTCTCCTACCTCCAGAACAAGGAGGCCGTTACCGAGCTCTTCCGCGAAATCTCGCAGAAAATCGCCGACCGCCCCGGAGGTTACACCCGCATCCTCAAAACCGGCAACCGTCTGGGCGACAACGCCAAGACCTGCTTCATCGAGCTGGTTGACTATAACGAGAACATGCTCAAGGAGAAGGCAGAGAAGAAGGCCGGCCGCACCCGCCGCTCCCGCAAGAGCGCCGCTGCCGCCCCCGCCGCTGAAGCTCCCGCTGCCGAGGCTCCCGCAACCGAGGAAGCAAAGGCTGAATAATCTGCCAAGTTGTCTCACCGGTATCCCGGAGAGAATCCAAACCACGAATCCAAAGTCGTGCCGCTCCCCGCGGCGCGACTTTTTTTATCCTGCCTGCCGCAATTTTCGGGAAGCTGGTCCGTTATTGAGTTAAGTATAATAGTGCAAATATAGTTTAGTATGAATATAAAGACCTGTTTCGCCGCTGCTTTGGCGGCGGTTTTCGCGACGGGGGCGCAGGATGCGGCCGCTTGTACCAGCCTGATAGCCGCCAAGGGCGCTACGGCCGACGGCTCGGTCATGGTAACCTATGCCGCCGACAGCCATAACCTCTACGGCGAGCTGTACAACCAGCCGGCCGCCGACCATAAGAAAGGGGACAAGCGCCGTATCATCGAGTGGGACACCCATAAATATCTGGGCGACATTCCCGAGGTGGAGCATACCTATGCGACAATCGGCAATATGAACGAGCACGGCCTGACTATCGCCGAAAGCACCTGGGGGGGCCGCGAGGAGCTGGCCGGGAGCGGCCTTATCGACTACGGCTCGCTGATTTACATCACGCTCCAGCGCGCCAAGACCGCCCGCGAGGCGTTGCAGGTGATGACCGACCTCGTGAAAAAATACGGCTATGCCAGCGAGGGTGAGTCGTTCACCATTGCCGATGCCGACCAGGTATGGATTATGGACCTGATCGGAAAGGGCAAGAAAGCGAAGGACGCCGTATGGGTGGCCCGCCGCGTGCCCGACGGCTATATCTCGGGCCACGCCAACCATCCGCGAATCCATAAGTTCCCCATCTCCGACGACCCCGGGACCATTTACTCGCCTGATGTCATATCCTTCGCGCGGGAACAGGGATATTTCGACGGAGCCGACGAGGATTTTGATTTCTCGAAGGCGTATGCCGTGACCGACTTCGGGGCCCTCCGCGGATGCGACGCCCGGGTGTGGTCCTATTTCAACCGCCATGCTTCCGGCATGGAGGCTTACCTCCCCTGGATTAACAAGGCCGAGGGGGAGCCGATGCCCCTTTGGGTCAAGCCCGACAAGCCCCTGACCGCCGCCGATATGAAGGAGTCGATGCGCGACCATTTCGAGGGCACCCCCTTTGATATGACGCTCGACGTTGGCGCGGGACCCTACGCCGTGCCTTATCGCTGGCGTCCGATGACCTTCAAGGTCGACGGCGAGGAGTACACCCACGAGCGGGCCATCGCGACCCAACAGACCGGCTTCTCGTTCGTGGCGCAGATGCGCGGCGACCTCCCGCGCTATCTCCGCGGGCTCCTCTGGTTCGGAACCGATGACGCCAACACCTGTGTCTACCTCCCCGTGTTCTGTTCCGTGGCCCGCGCGCCCCGCGAACTCGGCCCCGGCGACACCCACACCTTCGACCCGAATTCCAATTTCTGGATGAACAACCTTGTCGCCAACCAGGCCTACAACCGCTACTCGCAGATGATTCCAGACATTCGCAAGGTACAGAAATCCCTTGAGGACTCCATCGCGGTCGACGTGGCTGTCGCCCTGGAGCAGATTCCCTCGTTCGACGAGGAGACTGCGGCGGCCCTTACGCAGGACCTGGCCGACATATGGGCCAAGAAGGCGACCGACACGTACCGCGACCTCTCGACTTATCTCTTCGTCAAGTTCATGGACGGCAATATCAAGAAACTCGACAGCGAGGGGCATTTCCTGCGCACTCCCGAGGGTATTCCTGCCTATCCCGAATTCGGCGGATATGACGATAGCCGCTATTTCGAGAATATCGTAAAAGAGACCGGCGACCGCCTGAAAGTCAAACCTGTCGACTACAAATAACGGACTATGCGCACGGAAGAAGAACTCGGCGGGGTCAGCCTCCTCGGCAACACCGCTACCCGCTACCCCTCGGACTACGCCCCGCAGGTGCTTGAGACATTTGTCAACAAGCATCCTGACAACGAATACCTCGTGACGTTCAACTGCCCGGAATTCACTTCGCTCTGCCCCAAGACCGGGCAGCCCGATTTCGCCCGGATAATCATCAGCTACATCCCCCGTCAGCGGATGGTCGAGAGCAAGAGCCTGAAACTCTACCTCTTCTCGTTCCGCAACCACGGCGACTTCCACGAGGATTGCGTCAATATCATAATGAAGGACCTCGTCGCGCTGATGGACCCGAAATATATCGAGGTGTACGGCGTGTTCACTCCCCGCGGCGGAATCGCGATACATCCCTTTGCCAATTACGCCGACGCCGACCACCAGCGGCTCCTTGCCTCCCGCATGGAAGCCGCGATGAACCGGGCGCTTGAAAATGCCTGACATCGATGGATAAAAACGGAAAGAAAGACGCCCTGCTGGTCCTGTCCGGGGGTATGGATTCAACGACGATGCTCCACGAGTACCGCGACAGGATAGCCCTTGCCGTCACGTTCCACTACGGCTCCAACCATAACGAGCGGGAGGCGGAGTGCGCCCGCTATAACTGCTCGCTCCTCGGCATCGAGCATATCGAGATTCCCCTCGACTTCATGGGGCGTTATTTTGAAAGCTCCCTGCTCAGCGGGGCCGACGCCATCCCCGAAGGGCATTATGAGGACGAGAACATGCGCTCCACCGTCGTACCCTTCCGCAACGGGATAATGCTCGCCGTGGCCGCCGGGCTTGCCGAGAGCCGCGGGCTCTCGACGGTGATGCTTGCCAACCACGGGGGCGACCATGCGATTTACCCCGACTGCCGTCCCCGTTTCGTTGACGCGATGGGGGAGGCTATCCGTCTCGGGACTTATGCCGGAATCCGCCTGGAGTGCCCCTATACCGACATCACCAAGGCAGAAATCTGCCGCCGCGGCGTTGCTCTCGGTGTCGATTACCGCCATACTTACAGTTGCTACCGCGGAGGCGCGACCCATTGCGGCACCTGCGGCACCTGCGTCGAGCGCCATGAAGCCCTCTCCGCCGCCGGCCTCAACCCCGCCGATTTCGACTGACCCGGAGAGGGATTTCTGGGAGATGGGGCGGTCGTTCGGAATATTTTCGTAAATTCGCGCTAAACGAGACAGGAGTGAGCGCTAAAAGGAGAAAGAAACGGAACGGCGTCGGGGCGTGGCTGAAGCGCGCCCGGGTTGTCGTGTCGCTGGCGATGCTGGCGGTGTGCTGCGTGCTATTCACCACGCTGACGGCGGAGGTCGCCCAGTCGCTCGGCTGGGCGGCGCGGCTGCAGCTCGTGCCCCTCACTCTCGCGGGGTGTACGTCGGCCCTCGTCGCGTGGGTCGCTCTGACGTTGGTTTTCGGCAGGCTCTATTGTTCCTGGTTCTGCCCGATGGGGGCGATGCAGGACATATTCGCCCGTCTGCGACGCCTGACGCGCAAACAGGCGTTCCGCCATCGTTATTCCTATTCGCGCCCCAAAAACCTCCTTCGCTACATATGGCTCGGCATAATAGTCGTCGCGGCGGCAATGGGGGCGGGTGTGCTTCTGTCGCTCTTCGACCCGTACAGCGCTTTCGGCCGCATAATGTCGCAGCTTGTAAGACCATTGTGGGGCGCTTTATGGGGGAATCCGATAGTAGTTTCCTCGATTGCCGCCTTCGTGGTCGCGCTTCTGACCCTTTTCGGAATCGGAGCCGTGGCCGCCTGGCGCGGGAGGCTTTATTGTAACACCCTTTGCCCGGTTGGATCCTCGCTGAGCGTCCTCAGCCGCTATTCGCTGTTTCATTTCGACATAGACACCGACGTGTGTGTCAATTGCGGCGCCTGCGGGCGCGTGTGCAAGAGCGAGTGCATCGACCAGGCCGATCACGTTGTCGACGGCTCCCGCTGCGTGATGTGCTTCAACTGCGTCGATGTCTGCTCGGAACAGGCAATCCGTTATACGATTAACCGCAAGAAACTCTCGATTCCGATGATGCAGCGGGTGGAAAGCGCGGCCGCTTCCTCCGCCGCCGTGAAAATCGACCGTCGCAAGTTTATGGCAACCGGCCTTCTGATCGCCGCGACTCCGGCGCTCGACGCTGTCGCGGGAAGGCTCGGCATATTTGAGGGAAAGTGCAAATCCTCCTCGGAACGCCGCCCGGTGGTACCTCCGGGGCGTCGCAGCATGAAGGAGTTCATAGAGCGGTGCACAGGGTGCGGCCTCTGCGTGTCTCATTGTCCGCAACAGGTTCTGAAACCTTCGGCAGGGGAGCTCGGCTGGGTCAGCATGCTCCATCCCGTTATGGATTACGACCGCTCATATTGTCTCTACGACTGCGTTATGTGTACCGAGGTATGCCCCACGGAGGCGCTGCAGCCGTTAACCCCGGACGAAAAGCATATATTTATAATCGGCCACGCCTCGGCCGAGTGGGACAACTGCGTAGGGTGCGGTATGTGCGCCCGCGCATGTCCCCGCGAAGCAATCCGGATGGAGGAGCGTCCCGCGGGTACTCCCGTTCCTCCGGGCGCTATGAGCGAACTTGTCCCGGTAATTGATACAACCCTGTGCATCGGTTGCGGGGCGTGCCAGAACCGCTGTCCGGCCACTCCCGACAAGGCGATTACTGTCTGCGGCATTACCTAATTGAAACATCAAACCCATGCGACAATATCTCGACCTGCTGAAGCATATAATGGAGAACGGCGTGCAGAAAGGGGACCGCACCGGTACCGGCACGCGGAGCGTCTTCGGCTACCAGATGCGTTTCGACCTCGAAAAAGGGTTCCCCCTGCTGACTACGAAGAAGCTGCATCTGAAATCCATAATCTACGAACTGATGTGGTTCCTCAAAGGGGACACCAACGCCCGCTATCTCCAGGAGCGCGGGGTGCGTATATGGAACGAGTGGGCCGACCCAGACGGCAACCTCGGCCATATCTACGGCTACCAGTGGCGTTCGTGGCCCGACTACGACGGGGGCTTCATCGACCAGATCAGCGAGGCGATCGAGACCATCAAGCGCGATCCCGATTCGCGGCGCATAATCGTCAGTGCCTGGAATGTGGCCGACATAAAGAACATGAATCTGCCGCCGTGCCACGCCTTCTTCCAGTTCTATGTCGCGGATGGGCGGCTGTCGTTGCAGCTCTACCAGCGTTCGGCCGACACGTTCCTCGGCGTTCCGTTCAACATCGCGTCCTACGCGCTGCTGACTATGATGGTGGCCCAGGTATGCGGCCTGCGCCCCGGAGAGTTCATCCACACTCTCGGCGACACCCATATATACAATAACCATTTCGAGCAGGTCGCCGAGCAGCTCAGACGCGAGCCGAGGGCGCTCCCCCGGATGGTCCTCAATCCGGAAGTGAAGAACATATTCGATTTCCGCTATGAGGATTTCACCATCGAAGGGTATGACCCTCATCCGCATATAAAAGCCACAGTATCAGTATGACAACCATAATAGCGGCCGTAGTGCCCGACACCTACGCCATAGGGCGCGGAGGTGACCTCCTCTACCATGTCAGCGCCGACCTGCGCCATTTCAAGGAACTTACGATGGGCGGCTCCGTCGTCATGGGGCGCAAGACCTTCGAGTCTCTTCCGAAAGGGGCGCTTCCAGGGCGCCGCAACATCGTCGTTACCCGGCAGAAGGATTATCAGGCTCCGGGGATAGAGACCGCCGCTTCCCTTCCCGAGGCGCTGGAGCTGGCCGCCAACGACGGCCGCGAGGTGTTCGTCATCGGCGGGGGAGAAATCTACCGCCAGGCTTTCCCGCTGGCCGACCGCCTCGAACTGACGGAAATCTACGCGCCGACACCCCCCGACGCCGACACTTTCCTCGACCGCCCCGACCCCGCTCAGTGGGCGGAAAGTGCCCGCGGCGAGCGTCAGCGCGACGAGCGTAGCGGCCTTGAATACGCATTTGTTTGCTATAATCGGAAATAATGCTTAACTTCGCGTTACCTGCCCTGGTAGTTCAACGGATAGAATAGATGTTTCCTAAACATTTGATAGCAGTTCGATTCTGCTCCGGGGTACAACGACAATACAGGCTGCCTGGCGAACCGTGGCCGGGCAGCCTTAATTAAATTAAATAACTGGTCGGTATATGAGCGCTGGGAAATGTGCCAGGGGAATGAGGATTCTCGTCTGGGCGGTCACGGGACTGCTCATGGCGGCCTGCGCCTCGATCGGCCGTCCCGAGGGTGGTCCGCGCGACAAGGTGCCTCCTAAGTACGTGCGCTCCAATCCCGCTCCCGGTACCCTGAATTTCGACAGGGAGCGGCTCGAGGTTATTTTCGACGAGAATATCAAGCTCGAGGACCCCGCCAACAAGGTAGTTGTCTCCCCGGCTCAGAAACAGGCTCCGCAGATTCGCGCCAACGGCAAGAAGGTAAGTGTGGAGCTGCGCGATACCATGCAGCCCAACACCACCTACACGGTTGATTTTTCCGACGCCATCCGCGACCTGAATGAGGGGAACATCCTCGACGGGTTCGCTCTCGACTTCTCTACCGGCGACCAGATCGACACCCTCCGTATTTCCGGGATGGTGTTCGAGGCCCGCACGCTCGAACCGGCGCAGGGGATGGTTGTCGGAGTCTACCGCGAGCCGGCCGACACCGCGCTCACCACCCTCCCGCTGGAACGCGTCGCCAAGACCAACCAGAGCGGCCAGTTCACAATCCGCAACCTCAAGCCGGGCAACTACCGGGTCTACGCCATCGACGACCGCAACCGCGACTGGCACTGGGACCGCTCGGAAAACATCGCCTTCTTCCCCCTTAACATTTCCCCCTCGACAGAGAGCGTAGAGGTTACCGACACGCTCCGCGCTTCCGACGGTACGGACTCGCTTGTCGTGCGCCAGGGGACACACTTCCTCCCTGACGACCTGCTGCTGACCTGGTTCAACGAGAACTACAAGGCGCAGTATCTCCGCGACAACGCCCGCCCGGAGCCGCGCACGGTTATCCTGAAGTTCGGGGCCTCGCTCGACTCCATGCCGGTTATAAAGATTCTCAACGGTCCGCGGGAGGGAAGGCTTCTGGAAGACCTCTCGGTTATCGAGACGCGACCCGAACGCGACTCGCTGGTCTACTGGCTCCGCGACACCGCGTTAGTGGCTCAGGACTCCCTCCTGGTCGAAGCGCGTTACCGCAAGACCGACTCCCTTGAAAACCTCGTGTGGCAGACCGACACGCTGAAACTCTTCAACCGCGTGAAGCGTAAGAAGGAGAAAGAGAAGAAAAAGGAGGAGGCCGACACCCTTCCGCCCCCGATTCCCCTGCTCGACATCAAGGCCGTCAGCAGCTCCTCGCAGGACCTCCATCTTCCCGCTGTCTTCGAGTTTGTGGAGCCGCTTGGCGAGGTTGACTCGCTCGGGGTGCGCCTCGAATGGACCGCCGACACCATATGGAAGCCGGTCAAGGAGTGGACGCTCAAGCCCGATACCGCCTCGGTGCGCCGCCTGGTACTCTCTTCCGCCTGGCAGCCCGGTACCAAATACCGCTTCACCGCCGATTCCATGGCAATCAAGAACATCTACGGCGTCTATAATAAGGATTTCGAGCATAACTTCACGACCAAACAGCCTGAGGATTACGGCAATATATACTTCACCATCGGGGATGCCGCGCTGGTGCCCGACTCGCTCGGCATAATCGTAGAACTGCTCGACGGATCAGACCGCCCGCAATCTACCGCCAAAGTGAAGGGTGGCTCAGCCGCTTTCCACTACGTCACCCCCGGCACATACTATGCCCGCGCCTTCATCGACCGTAACGGCGACGGGGAGTGGACCACCGGGAATGTCGCCGACTCAATCCAGCCGGAAGATGTGTTCTATCTGCCTAAGAAGCTGAATCTTCGGAGAAACTGGGACATCGAGATGGAATGGAGCCTCTTCGACACCCCCGTCGACCTCCAGAAGCCATACGAAATCAAGCGTAACAAGCCGAAAAACTCCGAGCGCGACGCCCGCCGCGGCGACGACGAAGAGGAAGAAGAGGAGGACGACGGCGGATTCTATAACAACCAGGTAAGCTGGGGCAACGGCTCGCAGTATAACAACAGCCATCGCCGAGGCGGTTTCGGTTCGGGAGGCTTGCAGAGCAACCGCCCGTATTAACCTGCCGGCGACAATATAAACGACAGACAGGTGCTTGGAAAAGAACTCATAACGGTTCCGCGGAGATACCGCGCGTTTCTCGAGGTCGGCGACCACGGGTGCGGCTTTCTTGCCGTTTCCGAGGTCGAGACGCCCCGGCTTGTCGGCGCCCCACTGCCGTTTCCCGACGGAATGGAGCGCGTGGCGGCCCTGGAGGAAACCGTTTATGCCAATCCGCTGCTGCTGGGCGATTTCGCCGAGACAACCATCGTACTCCGGGGTGGCCGTTTCATGCTTGTTCCCGGTTTCGTAACTGACGATTCCCTCGCCTGCGACCTTTTCCGGGCGCAATATCCCGTCGACAATGACCTTCCTCCGGGCGAACTTCTTATAGACGACTGGAACGGCCTGGGGTCGAGGCTTGTCTATGAGGCCGACAGCGACGAGCTGTCGTTCCTACGGCGCACGTTTAATAATCCCGCGACGCGCCATCCGCTGTCGGTGCTCTCCCTCTATTTCGCCGCACGGCGCGAGGGGTGCGCGGCGAGCCGCATGCTGCTTAGTGTCAGCGACGAGCGGGCCGACATAGTGGTCCTCGGGCGCGACGGGGTCCTGTGTGCCAACAGTTTTCCTGTTTCCGGGCCGCTCGACGCGGCGTATTACGCCCTGGCCGTGCGGCAGTCGCTTTCGCTGTCGCCCCGCGACGAGCTTATGCTGGCCGGGACTTCCGCGTTACGCGCGTCTCTTACGCCGGTTCTGCGCCGCGGCATATCATTCGTGATGCCCGCGATTGAGCCTCCGGCGGTGCTTGCCGCTCCGAAAGGGATACGGGCGCTTCCGTTCGAGCTGAAAGTGGCTCCGTACGCAAACCTGTGAGCGGCCGCGGTTGTTGTCTTACTATCATTACTTATTGATTGCAGATGAGGATTATAAGAGGAAAATACGGGCGGAGGCGCTTCACCGTCCCGACAAACATAACCGCCAGACCGACTACCGATTTCGCACGCGAGAATATCTTCAACGTGATGGAGAATCTCGTGGATTTCGAGGGTGACGAGCCGGAAGCGCTTGACCTTTTTGCTGGAACCGGCGCGGTTTCGTTCGAGCTCCTTTCGAGAGGATGCCGGTCGGTGACCTCCGTCGAGAAGGCCGCCACGCAGACCAACTTTATCGCCAAAGTCGCCCGGGAGCTTAAAGCCGACAACCATACCCTTGTCCGCGGCGACGCTCTGCGCTATATCGAGTCGTCCCGCAAGGGGTACGACCTTGTTTTCGCCGACCCTCCCTACGACCTTCCCGGTTTTGCCGAAATCCCGGGCAAGGTGCTCGCCTCCAAGCTCCTGAAGCCGGGTTCTTTGTTCATCATCGAACATTCCGCCAAGCACGATTTCTCGAACCTTCCGCATTTTTTCGACCACCGTGCCTACGGCTCGGTGAATTTCTCCCTTTTCCGCATCCCGGAAGAAGATACTCCTTCCGGGGAATAATCTTAGATTAACCCATTATGGAACAACAAGATATGGAATTGACGGAAGCTCCCGTATATGAGGCTCCCGTCCAGCGCAAGCCTCTGATCGGGCTGACTTTGCAGCAACTGAGGCTGGTATGCGAGGAGGCGGGGCTAAAGCCCTTCGCCGCCAAGCAGATCGCGCGGTGGCTCTACACGGCCCGCGCGACCGATATAGAACAGATGACCGACCTCCCGAAAGCCGGTCGCGCCCGGCTGAGCGAGTTGGGCTATGTCGTAGGGCTTCGCAAGCCGCTAAGGCGGGAGGTGTCGACCGACGGCACTGTCAAATACCTCTTCCCTGGGGTCAACGGCCGCGACGTCGAGGCAGTGATGATTCCTGAGGCTGACCGCGCGACCCTCTGCGTATCCTCCCAGGCGGGTTGCAAGATGAACTGCTCGTTCTGCATGACCGGGCGCCAGGGGTTCCACGGCAACCTGTCGACAGCCGACATAATCAACCAGGTGCTTTCCGTGCGAGAGAGCGAGAAGCTGACCAACATCGTCTTCATGGGGATGGGGGAGCCGACCGACAACCTCTCCGCGGTATTGATGGCGATAGAGATTCTTACCGCGCCCTGGGGCTTCGGGTGGAGTCCGAAACGCATTACTGTCAGCACGGTCGGGCGCACGAAGGAGCTGAAGAAGATACTCGACGAGACAAAGGTTCATATCGCCGTGTCGCTCCACTCTCCCTACGGCCCGGAGCGCGCGTCGCTCATGCCGGTTGAGAAAGCGTATCCTACCAGGGAGCTGATCGACCTGCTCCGCGGATACGATTTCGCCCACCAGCGCCGTCTGTCGTTCGAGTACATTGTTTTCAAGGGGATTAACGACGATGTGCGCCATTGCCGCGACCTGGCGAAGCTGCTGAAAGGGCTTGACTGCCGCGTGAACCTTATCCGGTTCCACGCGATACCCGATTCGCCGTTGCGTCCGGCGCCGATGGCGGCGATGGAGCGCTTCCGCGACCAGTTGAACGCCGACGGGGTGGTCGCCACCATCCGCAGCTCGAGAGGGGAGGATATTTCCGCCGCCTGCGGAATGCTCGCCGGGAAACAGAAGGAATGTTAGTTTAACTCGAATATTAATAAAGAGTTATGAAGAAGATACTGACCGCGCTGCTGGCGGCGGGAGCCGTGCTCCTGGCCTCGGCGGCGAAACCAGCGGGAGCTCCCGCGATAGAATTTTCCGAAACAGCGCATGATTTCGGCACGATACGCGAGGATGGCGGCAACGTAAGCTGCGAGTTCGCGTTCAAGAACACGGGAGACGCTCCGTTGCTGATTGTCAATGCGACGGCCTCCTGCGGCTGCACCCGCCCGAACTATCCCAAGCAACCTGTCGCGCCCGGCAAGACAGGTAAAATCAAGGTCACATACCATCCGAAAGGGCGTCCCGGCGAGTTCGACAAGACGGTCACCGTGCGCACCAATGTCAAGGACCAGAAGAAGGTGACTCTGAAAATCACCGGGGTCGTCCTCCCGGAAAAACAACGTTCCGATGAATAGGCGGCTCCTTTCCGCGGCGCTTTCAGCGTGTATCTTTTCCGCTGTCGGCGCCCAGGTCAACTGGCTTGACACGACGCACGACTACGGCGCTTTCACCGAGGATGGCGGAAGCGTAAGCTGCGAGTTCCGGTTTGTCAACGCCGGTAGCGAGCCGGTGGCCATAGTCGCCGCCCGCGCGTCGTGCGGCTGCACTACTCCGAGCTTTACCAAGACACCTGTCGCGCCCGGCGATACAGGCCGCGTCGAGGTGCGTTACAATCCCGTCGGTCGTCCCGGCAGGTTCAGCAAGACCGTCAGCGTGACCCTTTCCGGGGAACAGAAGCAGACTTTGACGGTCAAGGGGGTTGTCATAGGCGCGCAGAACACCCTGAAATCCCGGTACCCGGTTGATGCCGGGCCGCTGAAACTCCGCGGCGTCGCGATGCCGATGGGGACGGTGAAGAATCCGGGGGCCAAGTCGGCGATTTACGAAGTCTATAACGCGACCACTTCTCCCATCACTCCCTCCTGGCGCGGACTGCCTCCCTATCTGAAAGTCAAGGCAATGCCGACGACGATTCCCCCCGGGGAGCAGGGTGTGTACTCCTTCGTGCTGACCGCTGACAAGACCGTCCCGTACGGGTTTGTCTGCGATTCGATATGGCTCGACATCCCCGGAGGTGACCCGGTGAAGGTCGAGTACACCGCCATAGTCGAAGAGGATTTCCGGCGCCTTACCCCCGGCGAGATGCAGAAGGCCCCGAAGGTGGCTGTCGAGACCAGGAGCATAGACTTCGGCGCCGTCCCCCGCGACGGAGCGCCGGTAGAGCGGGAATTTGAAATCGGCAACATCGGCAGGAGCGACCTGCTGGTGCGCCGCGTGTACACGCTCGACCCGTCGCTGACGATTGTCTCGGCCCCCGCGAAGGTCAAGAAAGGGAAGAAAGGGACCGTAAGAGTGAAATTCGACCCGTCAAAGGCAGAAGGACGGTTGCTTAACGGTCGTATACAGTTGATTGTCAACGACCCCGACCAGCCGCTGACGACGCTCCGCGCCGTCGGAGAGGCGCGATGAGGAACCGTTGCGTTTGCAAATGCAAACCGCGGGGTGCGGAAGCGGGAAATGTTGATAACTTTTTTGCTGAAACACCGCATTTTTGCTGTTTGTCATTGTAAATTCTTCCAACATTTTTGCGTAACTTTACGCTCCGAAAACGCATATCGTTTTCGGAGCGTTTTCCAGTTTCATACGGCACCCCGGTTCTTTCAGGTAAGCAAGTGACAGACACAACGATACATACCGCGACAGGGAACACTCTCCCTTACCATATCCCGGCGCTTCTGCCGGAGGTTCTCGAAGGATTGGACATCAGGCCTTCGGGGGTCTATGTCGACTGCACTCTCGGAGGTGGCGGTCACTCCCGCGCCATACTCGCCCGGCTCGAGCCATCGGAGGGTGGACGTCTGCTCAGTTTCGACCAGGATTCCGACGCAATCGAGCGCGCCCTGGCCGACGGGGAACTTGCCTCGAATCCCGGATTTACCGCCGTGCGCGGCAACTTCCGTTACCTCCGCAACTTCCTGCGTTTCTACGGGGCGGAGCACGTAGACGGCATCCTGGCCGACCTCGGGGTTTCGTTCCACCATTTCGACGACCCCGGCCGCGGCTTCTCGTTCCGCTGGGAAGGGCCGCTCGACATGCGCATGAACCGTCAGGCCGAAACGACCGCCGCCGCGCTCCTCGCCGACTCGTCGGAGCAGGAGTTGGCCGAGATTCTGACCCTTTTCGGGGAACTGAAGCAGGGGAGGGCCATGGCCCGCGCGATTACCGCCGCCGGACGTGTCTCGCCTGTCGATACGGTAGAGCGCCTGCTGGAGGTCGTGAAGCCCCATATCAATCCGCGGCAGGAGAAGAAAGAGCTGGCGCAACTGTTCCAGGCGCTGAGAATCGCTGTCAACGGCGAGATTGACGCGCTAAGAAACCTGCTGGCGCAGAGTCTCGAGGCCCTGAAACCCGGAGGGCGGCTCGCCATCATCACCTACCACTCCCTCGAAGACCGGCTTGTGAAGAACTTCATGAAGGCCGGAAATCTCGAGGGGCGCGATGAAAAAGACTTTTTCGGGCGGCGTCTCAGCCCTCTGAAATGTCTCACATCGAAACCGATAGTCCCGACCCCGGAGGAGGTCGAGCGGAATCCGCGGTCGCGGAGCGCGAAACTCCGCGTGGCGGTGAAGCTCTGAGCCGCGGCGATTCAGACACTCAATCAGCGAAACAAACCCGGTCAAAACAAACCCAGTCAAACAACCGATACTCTCATACTCCGATGCAGGCAACGACAATTTCAGCAAACAGGACATACACCCCGGGCGCTGGTGGCAAGGCTTCCCGCGCTTCGAAGGGGAAGGAGGAGACCGCGAAACGCGGCCGCCTGTCGATTATGCGGCGGGCGCTCCACGGCCGCATGCTCTCCCTGGATTTCTTCAGCCGCCACTGGCTGTGGGTGCTGACAATCGTCGTGATGCTGATGATTTACATTACCAGCCGTTACACCTGCCAGACGCAGATGGAGGATATCCAGCGGCTCACCCGCGAACTGGAGGTCGCCAAGACCGAGCGCGTACGCGAGAAGTCGGTCTACATGAGCCGCATACGCGAGTCGCAGATGCAGCATATGGTCGATTCGCTCCACCTGGGGCTGACGGTGCAGGAACAGCCCCCATACAAAATCTCTCTCAAAAACTGACAGAAAAGGGACGCTTGCAAACTCCATAATGTCAAACAACGGAAACAGTAATTTGAAATGTCAAACGGAAGGGTAAAAATTCAGGCACGTTACGCGGCGATCACCATCCTGATCGCCCTCTTTGCCGGTGCCATATCCTACAAGCTCTTCTCTACCACCATAGTGCATGCGGATGACTGGAACCGCAAGGCGCTTGAGGAGCTTCAGACGATTGACACCATACTTCCCGAGCGCGGCGACATACTTGCCGCCGACGGTTCGATCCTTGCCACGAACCTGAGCTTCTACACCGTTCGCATCGACTTCCGCGCGGAGCGCTTCATGGAGGACCGCTACCGGCTGGCGATTGACTCAATCGCGGACTCCCTGGCGCTCCATTTTCCCCGCCGCGACCGGGCCGGCTGGCGGGCCTATCTCGAAGAGCCGCTGAATACCGACCCCAAGCGCCGTCCGCGCGCCTGGCGCCTGATCCGAGGCCTGAGCTATACCGACCTCCAGCTCCTGCGCACGTTCCCCTTCCTGAAAATACAGAACCCCAACAAGAACGGGCTGACGGTCGAGAGCACGATGCGCCGCTCGAACCCTTACGGCGACATGGCGCGCCGCTCAGTCGGCGGAGTGGGGCAGACCAAGGAGTGTCGCCAGATCCACGGCATCTCCGGGCTTGAGATGGCCCTCGACTCGCTGCTCTACGGGGAACCGGGGCTCGCGAAGAAGATACCCCTGACGAAGAACATCGTCAACTGGACCGACGTGCCGGCGACCCCCGGTTACACCCTCCGCACGACAATCGACATAAACATGCAGGACATAGTCGAGAACGAGCTTAACCGCGTGCTCGACTCCTGTTCTGCCGACTGGGGGTGCGCCATTCTTATGGAGGTGTCCACCGGCGACATCAAGGCGATTTCCAACCTGGAGAAGAACAAAAAGGGACCAGGCTATATCGAGGCCCTGAACTACGCCGTCGTGGGTTTCGAGCCGGGGTCGGTAGTAAAGCCGATTTCGATGATGATCGCCCTGGAGGACGGCCTGGTAAGCAATCTCGAAGAGGTTATCCCGATCGGGAAGAGCTGGGCGTATGCCGGAGGGAGGCCGATCACCGACAGCCACTATAACGGGTCGCTCCGGGTGCGCGAAGTAATCGAGCAGTCGTCGAACATCGGTATGGCGAGGATTATCACCCGAGGTTACGACAAGAACCCCAAGGCGTTCGTGGAGCGTCTGCGCGGAATCGGCTTCCTCGACCCGATGGGGACCGGCATCGCCGGAGAGCGCGTGCCGTACTTCAACCCCAATCCCGGGAAGGTAGACCTTTCGCGTATGTGCTACGGCTACGCCTCGCAGATTCCCCCGATTTACACCCTCTCGATTTACAACGCTATCGCCAACGGAGGGCGCTACGTCCGTCCGCGTCTGGTAAGCAACCTGCTGACGGAGAATTTCGATTCCGTGATACCCGTCAGCTATATCCGCGACCGCATCTGTTCCGAGGAGAATGCCCGGAAGATGCGCTACATGCTCAAACAGGTTGTCTGGGGGGACCACGGGACGGGGCGCCGCCTCCGTTCCGACAAAGTAGCGCTTGCCGGGAAAACCGGCACCTGTTACAGCGTCGACCCCGCGACCCGCCAGTACAATACCGGGCGCAAGCGCCTGGCGTTCTGCGGCTTCTTCCCCGCCGACAATCCGAAATATTCCTGCATGGTGCTGACCTTCTATCCCAAGCGCAACATGTTCGGGGCGGCCTCCACCTCGGGCCAAGTGATGCGCAATATAGCGCTGAAGATGTACTCCCGCGGGGTGCTCGACAACTCCTCGGACTACGCCGAAGGGGCTACCGGGACCAAGCGCGGAACCCTCTACGGCTCTACCGACAAGGCCCGTATAGCCGCCGTGCGCGAGGCCGCGGGCATGAGGGAGGAGCTTCACCCCGCGCCTCCGCGCAAGATGCCCCGCGGCTCGGTGCCCTCGGTTTCCGGACTCGGAGTGCGCGAGGCTGTGAAAGTCCTGGAGGACGCGGGCTATAACGTCGCCGTCAGCGGAACCGGATATGCCCGGGGCACCACTCCCGCCCAGGGCACCCCGCTCGCCCGAGGGGGTAAGGTGACTATTCATTTAGCAGTGTAACAATAGTTTTCGACTTAGCATATATCTGACACAACAATTGAAAATGAAAATACAGGATCTGATTCAGGGGCTCCGCGTCAAGGAAGTGGCCGGAACCACGGACAAGGAACTCAGCGCTATCACCGCCGACTCGCGCCAGGCCCGCGAGGGAGGGCTGTTCGTCGCCGTCCGCGGCGTTACGGTCGACGGTCATTCGTTCATCCCCTCGCTCAAAGGGAAGGGGCTCGCGGCGATGATTGTCGAGGAGATGCCCGCCGAGCGCGAGGAGTCTGTCACCTATATCCTGGTTGAGGATTCCGCCGAGACGCTGGGCGAAATCGCGTCGCGCTGGTATGGCGAACCCTCCAAGAAACTGCGCCTGGTCGGGGTGACCGGCACTAACGGCAAAACCACTACCGCGACGCTGATATACGAAATGGCGCGGCTGATGGGCCACAAGGCCGGGCTGCTTTCTACCGTCGCGAACTATATCGACACCCTCCGCGAGCCGGCCAAGCAGACCACTCCCGACGCGATCACAATCAACGCGCTGCTGGCGCGGATGGTCGAGGCGGGTTGCACTTACGCCGCGATGGAGGTAAGTTCCCACGCCGCCGACCAGAAGCGCATCGCCGGACTGACATTCTCCGGAGGGGTGTTCACGAACCTTACCCGCGACCACCTCGACTACCATAAGACTGTCGCCAACTATCTGAACGCCAAGAAGAAATTCTTCGACGCCCTTCCCGCCGGCGCTTTCGCCCTGACGAACATCGACGACAAAGTAGGGGAGGTGATGTTGCAGAACACGAAGGCCGCACGGAAGAGCTACTCCCTGCGCAGCCTCGCCGATTTCCGGGGCCGCATCATCGAGAGCCGTCTCGACGGCACTCTGATGAGCCTCAACGACAGGGAGGTGGAGGTGCGCTTCACAGGGCGCTTCAACGCTTACAACCTGACGGCGGTTTATGGCGCGTGCGTGCTTCTCGGCTGGGAGCCGGAGGAGGTGCTGGTCAACATGAGCCGCCTCGTTCCCGTCGCCGGGCGTTTCCAGGCGTTCCATTCCCCCAAGGGAGTGACCGCCATTGTTGACTACGCCCATACCCCGGACGCTGTCGTCAACGTGCTTCAGGCAATCCGCGAGGTTGTCGGCGCTTCCGGACGGGTGTTCACCGTTGTCGGCGCGGGTGGCAACCGCGACAGCGGCAAGCGCCCCATAATGGCGAAGGAGGCGGCGCTCCGTTCCGACCGCCTGTTCCTGACTTCCGACAACCCCCGTTTCGAGCAGCCGGAAGCGATTCTCCGCGACATGGAGGCTGGTCTCGATACCCCCGAGCTGCGCGAGAAGTCGCTGAGCATCACCGACCGCAGGGAGGCGATACGCGCCGCTGCCGCTATGGCGACCGCGGGGGACGTCATCCTGATTGCCGGGAAAGGGCATGAGGATTATCAGGAAATCCGCGGCGTGAAGCATCATTTCGACGATGCCGAGGTCGTTGCCGAGGTTTTCGGCATTTGATGAGGCTCGAATGTAACAGTAATAATAACAGAAAGTTAATCGAAAGGAAGGATGCTTTACTATCTTTTCCAGTATCTTGAGGAATGGGGAGTGCCGGGCGCGAGGCTGATGGACTACATCACGTTCCGCGCCGGGGCGGCCATCCTGCTGTCGCTCTTTATCGCCCTGGTAATCGGGCGCCACATAATCGACCGCCTGCAGAAGATGCAGGTCGGGGAGATTATCCGCAACCTCGGTATCGAGGGGCAGATGAAAAAGACCGGGACCCCGACGATGGGGGGCATAATCATCATCATCGCGACGCTGGTGCCCTGTCTGCTTGTAGGGAAGCTCGGCAACGTCTATATGCTGCTGATGATAGTCGCCACCTGCTGGCTCGGCTCGCTCGGTTTTGCCGACGACTATCTGAAAATCAAGCGCCACAACAAGGACGGCATGAGCGGCCGCTTCAAAATCATCGGCCAGGTTGGCCTTGGTCTGATTGTCGGGCTTACGATGATGCTTTCGCCCGACATGGTGATACGCCAGAACCACGAGGTCGTGAACGTTGAATCCAACGAGGTCGAGGAGATTATCTACGAGACAAACGACATAAAGGCGACCCAGACCACAATCCCGTTCGTCAAGGAGAACAACTTCGACTACGCGTCGCTGACCCGCTGGCTCGGGGAGAACGGGGCACAGGCGGGAGGCTGGGTGCTCTTCATCCTGGTGACCATCTTCCTGGTGACGGCTACCTCCAACGGCGCCAATCTCACCGACGGGCTTGACGGCCTCGCCACGGGGTGTTCGGCGATTATCGCCGTCGCGCTCGCCGTGATGGCCTATCTCGGAGGTTCGATAATCTATTCGAGCTATCTGAACATAATGTATATCCCCGGCAGCGAGGAACTTACGGTGTTCTCGGCGGCGTTCATCGGGGCGCTTGTCGGGTTCCTGTGGTACAACGCTTATCCGGCGCAGGTATTCATGGGTGACACCGGCTCGCTGACAATCGGCGGCATTATCGCTGTGCTGGCAATTCTGATTCATAAGGAGTTGCTGCTGCCGCTCCTCTGCGCCGTGTTCTATGCCGAGGATCTTTCGGTAATGATTCAGGTGGCCTATTTCAAATATACCAAGAAGCGTACCGGGACCGGGCGGCGCGTGTTCAAGATGACCCCTCTCCACCATCATTATCAGAAGGAGGGTAACTCCGGCATCGACGCGCTGATTCAGAAGCCGTTGCAGGCAATCCCGGAGTCGAAGATCGTTACCCGTTTCTGGATTGTGACGCTCTTCCTGGCCGTTATCACGTTCGTAACATTGAAGATTCGATAAATTCCTGATAATATGGAAAATAAGAAGCGTATGGTTGTGCTCGGCGGCGGCGAGAGCGGCGTAGGAGCCGCGATTCTCGCCCAGGCCAAGGGTATGGAGGTTTTTCTCTCCGACGCGGGGAGTATCGCCCCGCGCTATGTCGCCGAGCTGGAACGCCGCGGAATTCCCTTCGAGCAGGGGGGGCATACTCCCGAACTGATTCTCAACGCCGACGAGGTGGTGAAATCGCCGGGCATCCCCCCGACGGCGCCGTTGGTGCGACAGCTTGTCGAGAAGGGTACGCCCGTTATCTCCGAAATCGAGTTCGGAGGGAGGTACACCGACTCCAAGATGGTGTGTATCACCGGCTCCAACGGCAAGACCACGACCACGATGCTCATATACCATATCCTCCGCGAGGCCGGAATTGACGCCGGGCTGGCGGGGAACGTAGGGCGCTCGCTCGCCTGGCAGGTAGCTGAGGAGCCCCACGATGTCTATGTAGTGGAACTCAGCTCGTTCCAGCTCGAAAACATGTATGAGTTCCGCGCCAATATCGCCGTGCTGATGAACATCACGCCCGACCATCTCGACCGCTACGACTACAAGATGCAGAACTACATCAACGCCAAGTTCCGCATCCTGCAGAACCAGACCCCCTGCGACGCGTTTATCTTCTGGGAGGATGACCCCGTCATACTCCGCCAGCTTGAGCAGGTAAGGACTGAGGCCCGGATGTACCCCTTCGCGGAACACCGCGAGGACGGGTCGGCGGCCTGGGTCGACGAGGATGGGGAGCTTGTTCTCGATACCGAGGAGCAGAAGCTGCGCATGCCGCGCCGGGAGCTTGCCCTGCGCGGCCTCCACAACCTCTTCAATTCCATGGCGGCCGGACTGAGCGCCTGCCTGATGGACGTGAAGAACGAGGACATACGCCGCGCCCTCAGCGACTTCGAGGGGGTTGAGCACCGCCTCGAACCCGCCGGTACGGTCGACGGGGTGCGCTGGATCAATGATTCCAAGGCGACTAACGTCAACTCCTGCTGGTACGCCCTCGAGAGCATGCCCGCCGGAAAGCAGACGGTGCTGATTCTCGGAGGTAAGGACAAGGGTAACGACTACTCGGAGATTCTCCCGCTGGTGCGCGAGAAGGTCAAGGGTATCGTCGCCATGGGTAAGGACAACGCCAAGATTGTCGATTTCTTCGGCAGCGAGGTGCCTGTGCTCCGCGATACCCATTCTCTCGACGAGGCTGTCAGCGCCGCGCGGGAAATCGCGTCGGAGGGGGATGTGGTACTTCTCTCCCCCTGTTGCGCCAGCTTCGATCTCTTCACGAGTTACGAGGACCGCGGGAGGCGATTCAAGGAGGCTGTCAAAAAACTCGCTGAATGAGTGTCAGGGGTTACGCGGCACGCCGCGTCCCTACTCTCGAATAATGTAATTTCTCTCTTGTCTACTCTCTTATAACTGCAACGTTATGGAATCCGAAATGCGACAGGGTCTCGCGGGCGCTCCCGCCAGGGAGGCGGTAGAAACCCGCAAGGCCGACAAATATATCTGGGCTATCTACATCGCCCTGCTTGTGGTGTCGGTGGTGGAGCTGTACAGCGCTTCCTCGCGCGAGGTGCAGGCTTCCAACGTGTTTGCCCCGCTGCTGCGCCATGGCAAGATGCTCGTGCTCGGCGCTGGCATAACCATCGGACTGTCGCGCCTGAAATTCAAATGGATTATCGGAATGACCCCGTTCTTCGCCCTGGTAAGTCTGCTGATTGGTGTCTACGTCTTTTTTAACGGCCAGATTATCAACGGCGCCCGCCGCTCGATGAACCTTATGGGGATTCAGTTGCAGTCGGCGGAGCTGTTAAAGCTCGCGGTCGTCCTCTTCATAGCCTATATAATGACCCGCAAAATCGGTAACGGCCAGCGCGTCAATAACTGGGGGCTGATACTCAGCGCCGGTTATGTGCTGCTATGCGGCGGACTGCTTGTGACGCAGGGCCTTACGAACACGCTCCTGCTGATGGGTGTCTCGTTCGCGATGATGCTGATCGCGGGGGTCGACCTAAGGCGTATCCTCCTGGTGTTCGTCTGCTATATGGCGGCCGCCGGAGTGTATATGGGCTTCAAGGGGGACAAGGATGAGGAGACCGCCGCTGAAACCACGGCCATTATGACGACGGGCAAGGACCTCTCGGGTAAGGAAGTGACCCACGCCCGCCAGTCAACCTGGATGGCCCGCATCGACCGATGGATGGGCAACGATTCCATAAAGAAATATGATCCGGAATACAAGATTGACGCTAAGAACCGTCAGGAGATGTATTCCTATTTCGCCCAGGCCAACGGGGGGATCCACGGGGTGCTCCCCGGAAACTCCCGCGAGACGGCGCGCCTCCCGCTCGCTTTCTCCGACTATATCTACGCCATTATCGTTGAGGACTGGGGCTTTATCGGGGGGATGGCGCTGCTGGTGCTCTACCTCTGCCTGCTCGGGAGGGCGGGAGTTATAGCGGCGCGGTGCTCCCACGTGTTCCCGGCGTTGCTTGTGATGGGTATGGCGGTGATGATTGTCCTGCAGGCGTTGTTCCATATGGCGATTGTCACCGGGGTGTTCCCCGTTTCGGGGCAGCCTCTACCGATGATTTCCAAAGGGGGAACCTCCATTATCGCGACTTCGATAGCCTTCGGGCTTATGCTCGCAGTCAGTCGTTTCGCCTCGCAGAGCAACAAGCGGAAGGAGATTATCGCGGCCGCTCAGGAGCTCCCCGACGATATGGATGCCGCCAATCCCGGCAAAATTAATTGAACCGAATTGTTTGATTCCGGGTTATAGTGGTACCCCTTATTACAGATTTATTCATCACGCGCCGCTGCGCGGCCATTATGACCCGTTATTGAGATTGATATGAAAGTGCTGATTTCCGGTGGTGGCACCGGCGGACATATATTCCCGGCCCTGGCAATCGCCGGGGCGGTTAAGCGGCTCGACCCGGACGCGGAGATTCTCTTTGTCGGCGCCCTGGGGCGAATGGAGATGGAGCGGGTGCCCGCGGCGGGTTATCGCATTATCGGGCTTCCCGTTGCCGGATTCAACCGCCGCAAGCTATGGAAGAATTTCGGCGTGGTCGTGAAGCTGCTGAAAAGCATGCGGCTTGCCAACAAGGTGCTGAAGGAGTTCCGCCCCGACATATGCGTCGGGGTAGGGGGCTACGCCTCCGGACCGATGCTTAAAGCGGCCCAGAAAAAGGGGATTCCGACCCTCATCCAGGAGCAGAACTCCTATCCGGGTGTGACGAACAAGCTGTTGGCGAAGAAGGCCGCGGCAGTCTGCGTGGCCTACGACGGGCTGGAGCGCTTTTTCCCCGCCGAGAAGATTGAGAAGACCGGCAACCCGGTGCGTGCCGGGATAGCTGATTCGCAGGCAGGAGCCGCGGAGGCCAAGACGGCGCTCGGTTTCCCGGCCGACAAGCCGCTGGTCGCTGTTGTCGGAGGAAGCCTCGGGGCGCGTACGGTCAACGACTCGATGAAATCCGCCCTCGCGGAGATTCTGGAAACCGGGGCCTCGGTGCTTTGGCAGACGGGCAAGCTGTACGACAGCGAGTGCCAGCGGTTCGCGGAGGAGTTCCTCGCGGAGCATCCCGAGGTCTCGGGGCGCTTGCAGGTGAAGCCGTTCATCGACCGCATGGACCTGGTATATGCCGGGGCCGACGTGATGGTGTCCCGTGCGGGGGCCTCGACGATTTCCGAAATCCAGATCGCGGGGATGGCGTCGGTGCTCGTTCCCTCGCCGAATGTGGCGGAGGACCACCAGCGCCACAACGCCGAGGCGCTCGCCGACCGCGGGGCCGCTGTCATGGTGCTCGACCGCGACTGCCGCGGGCAGCTTGGCGGGGCGGTACGCTCCCTGCTCTCCTCGCCGGAGAAATTAGAGTCGATACGCCGCGAGGCCAAGGCGATGGCGCTTCCCGGGGCCGACGACCTGATCGCGGAGCGGCTGCTATATCTCGTGAAACATTAAATCAATTTTCGCAAGCTCAAATTGAAGTGAATGAAGTGAAAAGTGAAAATCCGGCTACGCCGGAGTTAAGATAATAGTTTGGCCTTAAACGTTATATTGATTAGAGTATAATCTTCACTTTTCACCTTTAACAATGAGCAAGTTGAAAACTTGCGATATTTTTAATCAGAATCCAAATGGAGAAAAACAACATATATTTCGTTGGCGCCGGCGGCATAGGCATGGCCGCTCTCGAGCGCTATTTCCTTGCCAAGGGTTACAACGTCGCGGGTTACGACCGCACCCCTTCCGACCTTACCTCCGACCTGGAGCGCGAGGGAGTCAGGATTACGTTCAAGGACGACGAGGCGGAGATTCCCGCCGAGTTCCGCGACAAGGAGAAGACCCTGGTTGTCTACACTCCCGCCGTTCCCGCCGACAACCGCGTACTCAGCTATTTCCGCGACAACGGATTCGAGGTAGAGAAGCGCGCCCGGCTCCTCGGCGAGGTGACCCGCCAGAGCAAGAGCCTCTGCTTCGCCGGAACCCACGGAAAGACCACTACCTCCTCCATGGCCGCGCATATCCTGCAGACGCAGGGCACGGGGTGCAACGCGTTCCTGGGGGGCGTGCTGCGCAATTACGGCACGAATTTCCTCCTCAGCCCCAGCTCACCCTACTCGGTAATCGAGGCTGATGAATACGACCGCTCGTTCCACCAGCTCAACCCCTATATCGCCGTGATAACCTCGACCGACCCCGACCATCTCGACATCTACGGCGACGAGGAGGGGTATCTCGAAGGTTTCGCCCGCTTTACGGAGCTTGTGCGTCCCGACGGCGCGCTGCTGGTCCACGAAGGGTTGAAACTCAGACCGCGTCCCGCGGATGGGGTTCGCGTCTACACCTATTCCAAGGATTCAGGCGATTTCCACGCGTCGTATATCCGCCGCGGGCTTGGAGTAATAACGTTCGACTTCGTGTTCCCCGGCGGGAAGGTGCGCGACATATCGCTCGGCGTGCCGGTAGAGGTGAATATCGAAAACGCTGTCGCTGCTCTCGCCGCGGTATGGCTGACGGGGCAGTTCGACGCCGTAAAAGGGCGCGAGGCAATCGCCTCGTTCCAGGGTGCGAAACGCCGTTTCGAGTTCTGGCTGCGCGAGGAGGGTCCGACGGGCCGCGTGATTATCGACGATTACGCCCATCATCCCGACGAGCTGCGGGCCTCGATTTCCTCGGTCAAGGCGCTCTATCCGGGGCGCGAAATCACGGTCGCCTTCCAGCCGCACCTCTACACGCGTACCCGCGACTTCGCCGACGGGTTCGCCGAGGCGCTGTCGCTGGCCGACCGCGTGTGGCTCCTGCCGATTTATCCGGCGCGCGAGGAGCCTATTCCGGGTGTCGATTCCGAAATGATTCTATCGAAAGTCAATTGCGGCGATAAGGAATTAATTCCTTATGACGGCTTGATAAATAAAATAAAAAACGCTAACTTTGACATTCTGTTGACAGCCGGGGCGGGCGACATAGCCAACCTCCTTCCGGGAATCGCCGAGGCTGCCGGAGAAACCGCGAAAAAGTAATCGGGAAACTGCGAAAAAGTAATTTGCAAAGTGACTAAAACCGGTGTAATACGCTGCCTGTTGTCGGTGATTCTCGCCGTCTATCTCGGCTTCGCCCTGTTCATAGCCGACGATATGTCGGCCAGGGAGCGGTGTGCCGGAGTGGAGGTTATTGTCAACGGCGACGCGGAGGCCGGGCGCGACGTCCGCGCCGAGGTCGAACGGCTTCTACGGGGGTGGGGTATTCCCGGCGGCGAGAAACCGCTGTCGAGGGTCAACACCCAGTGGGTCGAGGAGCGCCTGGCCCGCTTGCAGTTTACGGAGGATGTCGAGGTCGAGCGGTTGCCGGACAGCAGGGTGCGGGTGACCGTCACCCCTATGATTCCCGTGGCCCGCGTCTTTACCTCCCGCGGCTCCTACTATATCAACCGCGACGGCAAGCGCGCGAAGGCCGACATTACCTACCGCCGCGACGTGCCGCTGCTGTTCGGAGAGTTCGACTCCGTACATCCCGCTACGGAACTGCTGCCGGTAATCGACTACGTAGGGGCGCATGAGCGCTGGCGCCACCTCGTTGGGCAGTACAGGGTTCTCCCCGGCTCCCGCGACATTATCCTGGTGCCGATGATACGCGGCCATGTGATAAACATCGGCGACACTGCCGACCTCTCCTCTAAGCTCGCCCGCGTCGAGGCGATTTACGACAAGGTGCTCCCCCTCAAAGGGTGGGAGTTCTACGATACCCTCTCCGTGAAGTGGGGAGGGCAGGTGGTGGCCTCCAAGCGCGAGAAACCGCTACCCGAACCGGCCATACTCTTCGACCAGGAGGGGGAGGCCGAGGAAGAGGATGTCAACTCGATGCTTGTCGCGACCGCTACCGACACCTGCGCGGTCAAGCAGCCTAAATTCTGAACTTTCAAGAACTCAATAACATACAGCATAAATGTCTGACAGATACATAGCAGCAATCGAAATCGGCAGTTCCAAAATCCGCGGTGGGGTGGGGCTGGCCGACGCTGCCGGCCACCTCGACGTGGTGGCTGTCGAAGAGGAGAAACTCACCGGACGCGTGCGCTACGGCTGCATCCAGAATGTGGACGTGAGCAACACAATTCTCCGCATCTGCGAGCGCCTCGAAGGGTACCCGCGGGTCGAGCCGTGCAAAATCAAGGGGATTTACGTCTCGCTCGGGGGCCGCTCGATGGTCAGCGAGCTTGTCGATGTCTCAACTTCCTTCCCTTCGGAAATGGAAATCACGGGTCAGATTATCGAGGACCTGAAAGAGAAGGCCGCGCAAATGGCTCCCGAAGGCTATGACGTGGCCGAGGTTGTCCCCGTCAGATTCTCTGTCGACAACAAGAGCGTTTCCAACCCGGTCGGTTCCTACGGGACGAATGTCAGCGCGTCGATGCTGGTAATCGTTTGCGCTACCTCTGTGAAGCGTATGATCCGCCGCGTCGTTAACGAGCGTCTGGGATTCGAGATTTGCGGCTATGTTACGCGTCCGACCGCTGAGGCCGCTCTCGTGCTCTCGGAGGAGGAGAAGCGCCTGGGGTGCATGCTCGTCGATTTCGGAGCCGAGACAACAACCGTAGCCATATACAAGGATGGCGCGCCGATTTATGTAGCCACTCTGCCGATGGGTTCGCGCAACATCTCTCTCGACCTGGTGGCCCTCAACCATACCGAGGAACGAGCCGAGGAAATCAAGAAGGTGAGCGGTAACGCGATGCCTCTCGAGGGGCAGCGCCGCCAGGGGTCCGACGGAATTGACTATACGGAAGTCAACAATTATATTCACGCCCGCGCCGCGGAAATCGTTTCCAACATCCTCGCCCAGATTGAATACGCCGGGCTTAAGCCGCAGTCGCTTCCCAAGGGAATCGTGATTGTCGGGGCCGGAGGGCGTCTGCGCGGTTTCTCGGAGCTTCTGGAGCAGCACTCGAAGCTGAAAGTGCGCCAGGGTTCACCGTCGAATATGGTGCGCATCTCCGACGGCGCGATTCACGCCGCCGAAAACACCGATATTATCGCGATATTGGCAGGAGCGGCGCAGATGCCCCCCAAGGAATGTTTCGAACAGCCCGCTTCCGCCGAGTCGGAAAATGATGCTCCCGGAAACCGCGGCGACTACGAAGAGATGTATGGCGACCGGGATAAAGAAACGACCAAAGGCCGCGACAACGGGAAAGACGACGATTTCAATCCCGAACCGGCTCCGAAAAGAATCAGTATCTTCCAGCGGATGCGCGACCGTCTTGCCGGAGCCTTCGGCGGCGAGGGGGAGACTTTCGACGACGACAACGAATAATATTGAACTGACAAAGATACAGCTATGACAAGCGACGATATAAACAACCTTGCCAATTTCGTTGACGCTCCCAAATCGGGGGTGATTATCAAAGCCATAGGCGTTGGCGGAGGCGGCAACAACGCCGTCAACCACATGTTCGCGCAGAACATCGAGCAGGTATCCTTCGCCGTCTGCAATACCGACCGCCAGGCGCTCAACAACTCGCCTGTGCCGAACCGCGTGCTTCTCGGCCCGTCGATTACGGGGGGGCTCGGAGCGGGCAATGACCCGGAAATCGCGAAGCAGGCCGCGGAGGAGAGTGCCGACGAAATCTCGCAGCTCTTCGACGACGGCACCAAGATGGTGTTCATCACAGCCGGAATGGGGGGCGGTACCGGAACCGGCGCCGCGCCGGTAGTGGCCAAGATTGCCCGGGACCGCGGTCTGCTGACAGTCGGAATCGTAACTATTCCTTTCCTCTTCGAGGGGGAGCGCAAGATTCTCAAGGCGCTCGACGGCGCGGAGGAGCTTAGCAAGTATGTCGATTCCCTACTGGTCGTAAACAACGAGCAGCTTACCGAGATTTACCCCGACCTCGACTGGATCAACGCTTTCGGTAAGGCCGACGACACCCTTTCGACCGCCGCGCGCTCAATTTCCGAACTGATTACCTGCACGGGCCATATCAATCTCGACTTCAAGGACGTAGACAAGACCCTCCGCAACGGGGGCGCCGCGATTATATCGACCGGCTACGGCGAAGGTGAGCACCGCGTCACCAAGGCTATTGACGACGCCCTCAACTCTCCGCTGTTGAAAAACCGCGACATAATGGGGTCGAAACACCTCCTGTTCAACCTCTACTTCTCCCGCGAGGCGGAGCACAAGTTCGCCATGGGTGAGGCCAACGAGCTGACATCCTTCATCTCCCAGATCGACAAGAACGTTGATGTGATTTACGGTATCGCTTTCGACGAGACTCTCGGTGACAAAATCAAAATCACGATCCTCGCCTCCGGTTTCGAGCTGGTAATCAAGGGAGACCGCAAATTAAAGCCCAAACAACAGAGCGAAATATTCCCAACCAAGCACAAGGGCTTCACTCCTCCCGCGGACGAAACTGCCGAGCAGCCGGCTGCGGCCGAAGTTCTCGCGGGTGCTTACGGCAAGGACAAGATTGACAATCTAAATAAGCAGCGCGAGACGCTGCGCTACGTCATCCTCCGGCCTGAGCAGTTCAACGACGACGCAGTGATTGAGAAGTTTGAGCGCAACCCCGCCTACAACCGCGACCGCGCCATCACCGACGAGCTCCGCAACGACACCGCCGCCTCCCGCGGCTCCCAGGCATCCGTGCCCCTCGCCGCTTCCGGCCCCCTCTCTCCCGCGGCTCCCGCCGAGCAGCCCCGCCCCTCCGCCCCCATCCCTCCCGCCTCCCGCGAAATCAAATTCTAACCAGTTGGGAAGAGAAATGGTGTGGCCGAATTGGCATATGGTGGGCCGGATTAGCATTTTTTAACCAAAAAAGATGCTGGGAGACAGTCCAAACTTAGTACTTTTGCATTGTCGGAAGGCGAAAGCGGTTCCGACCCTCCGCAAAGCGGATGCTGAATTAGAAGATTGTTAGACGAAGAGAATATATACTTGAATTTTGGTTATGAGGGAGGAGTCAATCTGTGAAGATTGACTCTTTTCGCGTTTTATAGGGTGATCTGGATCCGAAGTTGGGGGGCGGAGCTCATTGCGGATGGATATGCGGACGGGGTGCGTGGCCGCGAGCATTGCCGCGGAAGGCATTTGGCTCGGTATGGGCTAAACCAACCGGCTTAGATGGTTGTTTCCTGTATACGAAAGATTCATCACATCGCTTACAGTTTATGGATGACCTTGCAATAATCATCATTCTCATACTTCTCAACGGGGTGTTCTCAATGTCGGAAGTCGCCCTGATTTCGGCTCGCAAGTCCAAACTGAACGCCGACGCCCGAAACGGCAACCGCGGGGCTGCCGTGGCGCTGAAGCTGCAAAACGAGCCGGACCGTTTTCTGTCGACCGTCCAGATCGGGATAACGCTTATCGGAATCCTTACCGGTCTTTTCTCGGGCGCGGCGCTCGCCACAGACCTCGCGGGCTATCTCGTCGGAATGGGAGTTTCGCGGGGTGTGGCCGCGAGCCTGTCGAAAATACTGATTGTGGCGGTGGTGACCTACCTGTCGATTGTCGTCGGGGAGCTTGTCCCCAAACGGCTGGGTCTCGGCCGGGCCGACTCTATCGCCAAGGCCGTAGCCGGACCGATGAGGCTGCTTTCGGTCATAACGTTCCCTGTCGTATGGCTGCTTTCGGTGTCGACGGCGGGTATCGTCAGATTGCTCCGTCTGGGGGACAATTCGTCGAAGGTGACCGAGGAGGAAATAAAGTCCCTTATCCGGGAAGGCGCCGAGGCCGGTGAGGTGCGGGAGGTGGAACAGGACATTATGGAGCGGGCTCTCGTTATGGGGGACAGCCGCATAGGGGCGATTATGACCTGCCGCAAGGAGGTGGCATCCCTGACAGTCGACATGGACGAGGCTGCGATCCGCGGGGTTCTCGCCGAAGACCTTCATTCATCTTATCCCGTGTTCGACAAGGACAAGGAGGAGGTCTGCGGGGTGGTGTCGCTCAAGCGCCTGATTCTGGCGCTCGGAACTCCGGGTTTCAATCTTACGGGGGAGCTGGCACCGGGTCTGAGCCTTCCGGAGACGATGACTGTCTACGACGCTCTCGACGCGTTCAGGGCCGCGAAGGAACATTCGGCGCTGGTTTACGACGAATACGGCTGCTTCCAGGGGATTGTGACGCTGCGCGATATTCTCGACGGCCTTGTCGGGTGTATCCCCGTCGGGGTGGAGGAGCCTTTCATTGTCAAGAGGCGCGACAAGGATGAGTGGCTGGTTGACGGGCGGTGTCCCGTCTACGATTTCCTCGCATATTTCGACCGGGAGGACCTCTACGAGCCGGCGAGCTACACGACTCTTGCCGGGCTTATTATGGAGCATCTGCGCAAGGTCCCCGCGGAGGGTGACATATTCGTTTGGAACGGCTTCAACCTCGAGGTCGCCGACATGGACCGCGCCCGTATCGACAAAATCGCTGTCTCTATGACCGCGGTCCCGGAGGAATGACAGGACGCGTAATGATTACGAAAATAATTTGAGAGCCGCGGTTACGTCTGGCTCTCTTTTTCGTATTAATGGTGTATGCTGAGGAACAAGGCTAATCAGACGTCAATACCCCTCGTCCCGGCCTCGCTTGCCATCCCTTTACAATAACCGGGGCGGCATCTAACAGTCTAAGAGCTTGTTTAATAATGAATGTTACAGACAGGGCCGCATAGCTTGAGTCGGATTTCGTCATGTGATGAAGGAGTGTACTTGATGTACACGACTGAAGAACAGGGCGAAATACGGCCAAGCTATGCGAGACAAAAAGAAACTTTATTTACCGGCCAGCTCTCTGCAAAGCATTAAAATTTGACAATGAATATTAACGATATGGAGAAAGTTACTTCCGCCCGGCCATTCGTCGGCATCTTTTCACTTGCTCTTCGGTCGTTATGGAACCCCATAACTCCCTCATCACAAGCAAAAATCTGCTCGACGACTGACCGCCCTGTCTGCAACATTCATTATTAAACAAGCTCTTAATCCATTGATATGAATATATTCAGTATGCTGCCTGTCGTGGCGGCAGTGCTCCCTTTATGCCTTTGCGCCGCAGAGCTGAATGATACCGTTCCGGCTGTCGCGGAGCGCGGTGTCGACCTCGGCGAGGTTATAGTGGTCGCCAACCGGCCCGTGTTCAAATCGGCCTCCGACCGAATCATTTATCTGACAAATAACGACCCGTTCGCACTGGGACTGAACGGTATGCGGCTTCTCGGAAGGATGCCCCGCGTTTCCGTTGCCAACGACGAGGTTAGGGTTGCCGGGAAATCTTCCGTGAGGTATATTGTTGACGGGCATCTGTTGGAAATGTCGCCAGAGGCGATAGTGTCGCGGCTGAAAAACCTGCAATCGTCAGACATAGAGAAAATCGAACTGCTTACAACCCCTCCGGCCAAATACGCTGCGGAATCCAACGCCGCTTATATCAGCATCACGACTCGCGACGAATCTCTCGGAACCCGGGGAAACCTTTGGGGGAGCGGCACGTTCCGCGAGCATTTCAGTCATCAGCTCGGCGGGAGCGTGAGTCATACGACGCGCCGGATAGATTTGTCGGCTGATGCCTCCTGGCAGGACAGCAGGGGAATCAACGATCTGGAACGGACTTACGCGTTCGGAGACCATGCGGTGGTGTCGGACCGTTCAAACCATTTCGCGAACCGTTCGTTCGGAGCCAACGGAATGTTCAGATACAAGTTCAACCGGGCGTTGAGCGCCGGCGTGATTGTGAACTTCAACGCAATCAGGATGAAGAGCGAAATCAGGGATATGACCGTTGAGAACGGCGTTACCTCCCTTTCGGAGAACAATTCTCCCGGACGCCCTGACAACGCCCTGACGCTGACCGCTTTCGGAGACTGGACGCTTGACGGGAGGGGAAAGGCGCTCAGCCTGACATATAATTACTTCAACCGCGAAACCCGTTCGCTCTCTGATGTCGCGACGCTTGTCGGGAGTGCGGAGTCGGTTAGGTTGCGCGACGAAGGGCGGAACAGGTACCGGATCAATTCCGTCAAACTGGATGCCCTCCTTCCGTTCGTCTGGGGCAAGATGGGGGCAGGAGCTGCCTATACGGCAATCAGCAATAATTCGGGGCTGAAATTAAGCACGCCGGCTGACGGGGAGTGGGTCGCTGACGCATTGCAGAGCAATAATTTCGACTACGGGGAAAGAACCGCGGCGGTTTATGCCAGCGCGGAGCGGAACTTCTCAAAGACGTTGTTTTGCAGGATAGGATTGCGTTATGAACATACGGATGTGAGTGGCAGGCAAGACCGCGGCACGCGCCGCGGGAAAAGTTATGGCCGCCTGTTTCCCTCGGTTAACGCGAGCTGCAACTTCCCGAACGCGGGCAGAATCTCCCTCTCATATTCTATGGGGATAACGCGCCCCGGATTCCGGGAGCTCAATCCCTTCCGATACTATACGACAGTTTCCGATTATTTCTCGGGGAATCCCGATCTGGATCCGGCTGTCACACATAACGCCGAGGTAAATTATAGTTTCAAAGGTGTTTACGCGGTCCTTTATACCTCCCATATGCCGGATGGGATCGGTTATCTGACCCGCTTCGGCGCTGACGGAAGCCGGCACACACTGCCGGAAAACTGCGTCACGACGAATAAGAGCGGTTTGTACGCGTCCTACGACAGAGCGCTGTTCGGGTGGTGGAGCCTCAAGCTTGGCGGAGAGCTGTTCCATACCTATGCGAAATCGCGCGTCGAGGATTTCCGAGATGCCGTCGACCGCTGTTGGAGCGGCAAAGTCGAGCTTAACACCTCCTGGATGCTCAACCGGCAGAAAACGCTCATACTGAATTTCAGATTCAGCCATTATTTCCCGTGGAGTGACCGCATGACGCGGTATTCGTCAATCTCGCTCATCGGCTGCGACCTTCGCTATTCTCTGCTGGGGCGAAGGCTGAACCTCTCCCTGTCGGTCAACGACCCGTTCGGCTGGAACATAACGGAATCACGCACCCGTTACAACGGCTATGAGGTGAAGGTCCGTAACGACATCCACTCCCATGCCGTCACCTTCCGGCTATCCTGGGCCTTCGGTCGCGATAAAGTGAAATCCGTCTACCGCGATACCAAGGACCGCGACTCCTCCCGTATCTAAATACATTCAGCAGTATATAGTAAAATTTATTAGTTCAAATCCCTTTGTTCACAATCCACTCGCCGGCTTTGGTCGAGCCTTTTCGGGATAGAATATTTTCTTTCTTTAGCTGTCTTACAATTTTCTCAACACCACCGATAGACAAATTTAGACTATCTGCAAGTTCTGGTAGCGTCAGCTTTCCATTACCAATCAAAAGGGAAATAATCATTGCCTCAATGTCGGGCTGATGTCCCTCGAAACCGAGCGTGAGCGTTGTACGGTCAACGCCGCCTGAGGTTGTCACTTCCAACTTGGGTGCGCAGTGATATACGCTCTGCCACGTCTTGAATATTCCCTGAAGGCCGCTTCCGGCACGTTCTCCATACTCCACCATCGCAAGCATCTTCATCATCACTCCGTTGCGGGGATCAGACGCGCTGTCCAGCAAAGCTTCGGTCAACGAAACTCGCATACTGCCGGGATTGGCGAATTTTGTTTTTGAGAAACCCGGACAAAATAAAAGTCGCTGAAACATTGAGGTTTCAGCGACTTTCGATTGAAAAATCGTGGTCCCACTAGGGCTTGAACCTAGGACCCACAGATTATGAGTCTGTTGCTCTA
>CALBWF010000018.1:0-21220 GCA_937969265.1 uncultured Porphyromonadaceae bacterium | reverse complement strand
ATCAGACTTCCCCCGCTATAAAATAACAGGCTTTTCGGAAGCACAGGACTTTTTTTAAATGAAAGAGCCGTGCGGCGGGGCGGAAAAAATCGCGGGGCGATTTGCATATTTAAACGATAAGCGCTAAATTTGCGTTATAGAAACAAAGAGACCTCCGAGAGAGGGGGCCGCGAAGCCGCCGCAGGCGAGCTTCCGTTCCCAACGAAATACGCCACACCAAAGTTGATTGGGAAACTCATCAAACATATATGAAATGCCGAGACAATCGTACAGTACAATGGCGGGCCCCATCCCTCTCCGTAGGGAGCATCCCGCGGGATGCCAGGCGGATTACAAAGGACTGCGCGATCTCAAATCCTGTCATTCGGAGTTTCATCGCATCCTTTGATGTGGCACCTACAGGCGAGGCCGGATACCCGATGGTATCCGGCCTCGTTCTTTGACGGCGTGTCATAACGGCCCGTCTGAACCATTCTGACAGCGCCCTCCCCTCCGGGCACAGAAAGCGCTGTGTCATTTTTTCTGACACAGCGCCTGCTATCATCAGATGGTGTTGCAAAATATGTGTAATGCTTTTTTGAGGGTTTGTGTAGGGACGCGGCGTGCCGCGTATGATTAGGTAGATCACGCAATTAGCTCATTGGCAAGCCTGACGCGGCACGCCGCGTCCCTACACAGAGTCTGTTTTGCAACACCCTCATACGTCTGAATCAATCGGGAGGGGATTAGCGTTTGAGGTATTTGTAGACTTCGGTGCCGGAGGGGGTGGTGAGGGCCACGAGGTAGACCCCGGGGGCTAGGCGGCCGGTGAGGTCGGCGACACAGTCGCCGTTGCCCTGCGACAGCACGACGCCGGTATAGGCATCTACAATCATGCAGCCGAGAATTTCCCCGCCCTCGGCAGCCGGACGGTCAAGCCCGCTGTCGGCAAGCGTCTTATAGGCAGCCATCACATCCTCGGCCGACATGGCGCGGGGCGTGATTACGAACTCGTCTAGAAGGCCTTCGTAGGGGCGCGAGGTCTCGTCGCTTATTCCGAGACGCAGGGGCTCGTTGTTATCGGCGATAGCGCCGGTAGCTACATTGGCGGTGCGGGCGACTTCGGCCCCGTCGATATAGAGAAGCGTCATTTTCTGCCCGGCATCGCGCACGCAGGCAACGTGGTGCCATTTGCCGTCGAAGGCGCTGTTAGCGTTAGCGAGTTTGCAGTCGGTCTTTGTAACGTTGTCGTCAATCGAGAAGCAGAGGTAGCCGTTGCGGCGCTCCAGGCCGATCCAGTGGCCGGTGGTGCCGGTTCCTGCATTGGCGGAGTGGCTCCCCTTGAAGAAGATATACGCATCGTCGTCGGTAGAGTTAATCCACATATGTGCGGTGAAGCTCTGCTCTCCGAGCTGGATCGCGTCATACGCTTCCTGGGTATAGCAGGAACCCTGGCCGAAGGAGGCTGCTCCACCCTTTACTCCGACAACAGCCCCGGGAGTTGATCCCCCGGCGACGGCGTTTCCGAACACAAGGTTGGGGGTCGTCTCCCCTACCTCGTCGAAGGGGAAGTAAGCGAGATCCTTACCTGTCGTCGCGAAACGTTCGGCGACCTTTTCGGCAGGCATCGCTCCCTCGTAGAGGGTTATTTCATCGAGAGCGCCGGAAAATGTGTTGTTGAAATTCACATTGACGTTTCCGATTACGAAAGCCTCGTCGTTGTCGGCGAGAGCGCCGGTATTGTCGGCACCGGTGGCAACCCGTTCGCCGTCGACGTAGATGAAGAGCTGACCGTTAAAGTGGTCGCGCACCATAACCATATGGTGCCACTCGTTATCCATCCACTTGTCAGCCTCCTTGACGTAAGCCTGGCTTTTGGTAACGTCGTCGTCAATTGCGAAATAGAGGACAGCGTTTTTCAGCTCGATGCCCATCCAGTTGCCGGAAGCGCCGGTGTCGGCGTTGCGGGTGTGCGAGCCCTTGTGGAGGATATAGGCGGCATCGTCGGCCGACTTCATCCAGAACTCGAGGGTGAAGTCGCGGTCGCCGAGCTGTATGGCCGGGTAAGCCTGCTGCACATAGTAGGCGGTGCCGTCGAGGTTCAGCGCCCCGCCCTTCTTTCCTTCAAACGCGGCGGGAACACTCCCCGCGGCGAGGGTGGCCGCACCGCTTACATGGTTTTTAAGTTCCGCCCCTACCTCGTCGCAGGAATAATAAGCCAGCGGGGTGAGCTTTACCGACCGGGCGACCTTCACCTTGATTACCATCGAGGCGTTCTTGTCCTCGACAGCCCCGGTAGTCGCGAGGGTTATCTCATAATCTCCGGCCTCGGCGGGGGTGCCGCTGAGAGTGCCCGTAAGAGTTGCCTCGTCGAAAGTCCAGTAGAGCCCTTCGGGTACGCCGGTAGCAGTGATTCCAGTCGCGCGGAGCGCCTTGACAACAACCGGCTCTATCGCCGCGCCGAAGTCGACAAGCTGCGCCGAAGCACCCTCACTCAGCATCAGGGCGGCACGGGTCTCGAAGCGGTCCTCGGGGGAATAGCTCAGGTGGGGAGGCTGGTTATAGGCGGTGTTCTGCCAGGCGATCGCCATACGGTACTGGTGGTCCTGCATCAGGCAGTCGAGCTTGTACTCGGTCGGAATCGCGGTGGTGAAAATCAGAAGGTCGCTGTTAGTCGAACCGTCGTGGAGAATCACCTCCTCGCGCCAGTCGCCGAAAAGGTCGGCGGAAAGGTTCGGGGTAGCCTTCGTGCCGTTGCAGGAAGCAGCGTTGCTCCACTTGCTGAAATCCATCAGAGTGTTGATTTTCGAGAAGTCGGGTTCTGGCTTGGTAACCCAGGTCCCGTCGAGCAGCTCGTCAAGCAGGTCGCCGTCCCAGTAGACTCGGAAGTTGATAGCCGGACGGTTGTTGGCGATCGCCTTGCCGTAGCTGTAGACCGAAGCGTCGCTGGCCGCCCAGTACTCGTAGCCGGGGAAATTCGGGGACACGTTCGCAGCGATACCGCGGCCTATGTCCTTGCCGCTCTGCGGCTTCATGAATATGATTTCGCCGGTACGGGCGTCGCGCATCTCGGTATCAAACGGATAGGACGCGGCTTTTGATTCATGAGGCATGAACACCTGAAGCCCCTCGCGGTCTGGGAGCATCTTCGCCAGGTGGAGAGCGTCGCCGTGCCCCTCGTTGCCGCCCGGATTTGTGCGGTAGAGGAGCTTGCCGTCGTCGTCGAGAGCGCCGGCGCCGTAAATAATCTCGTCCTTGCCGTCGAAGTCGACATCGCCGACAGTAAGAGCGTGCGCTCCTTCGCCCCATAGTCCCTTGTCCTTGACCTTGGACTCGTGGAACCACACTTCCTTCAGCTCCCCGTCGCGGTAGTTCACCGCCCAGACGAAAGCGCAGCGGTAGTAACCGCGGGCGAAAATCGCCGAAGGGCGTTCCCCGTCAAGATAAGCCACTCCCGCCAGATAGCGGTCGGAGCGGTTGCAGTAGTTGTCGCCCCAAGTGCCGGTGTCCACATAATCATAGGCCGGCTTGTAGGGGATGGTGCTGAGGGCCTCGCCCGTCTTGCCGCTGAACACGGTCAGGTATTCCGAGCCGCCGCGGACGTGGCCGAAAATCTTCGAGGGATTGTCCTCGTACATCCGGTAGTCGTCGGTCTCCTTGTCGTCGCCGAGGAGCACCCAGCTCCCCTTGCCGTCCTTGGTTCCGGGGGCGGTCTTGCACATCATCTCGGCAGAGCCGTCGCCATCGAAGTCATAGACCATGAACTGCGTGTAATGGTTGCCGGAACGGATATTGTGACCCAGGTTCACGCGCCACAGGCGTGTGCCGTCGAGCTTATAGCAGTCGATAATCGTCGGGCCGGTAAATCCCTTTGAGGCGCTGTCCTTGGCGTCGGTCGGCATCCATTTGACAAACAGCTCGTAGACGCCGTCGCCGTCGACATCCCCGACAGACACGTCGTCGGGAGTGTATTCGTATGAGCTGCCATTCCCTACCGGGCCGACAGTGGCGCCTCGCGGACGGTCGAGATGGACCTTGAAGTAGGGGGTCTCCCAGGCGGCGCAGGTGCCGGAATCGAATACCTTGCCTCCGGCGACAGCGCGTACCTCGTAGGTAGCTCCGGCGGTTCCGGCCGCGTCGGTAAAGTTAGTAACGCGCGAGACCGGGGCGTCATTGATTTTGACCCCGTTGCGATAAATGTCAAAGGTAGTTGAAGCGTCATCGGTGACGAGGGAACGCCACGAAACGAAAACGCCGTCGCCGCTCTTCAGGGCCACGACCCCTCGGTTGAGGTACTCGGCCTGCGGGACACCAAAAGCGGAAAGCCCCATAGCGGAAACAAGCGCCGCACTTAGTAAACACTTTTTCATACGGTGAATTATAGGATATCAGATTAGGTATTAACTACCGCGAAATTAGCGAATTTCCACAAAAAAAGAGGCTCCGGGAAGCCTCTTTTTCTTATTTTGCCGTTTATTAAGCGGAGATTACATGTTCATGCCGCCGTCGACCTGGATAACCTGGCCGGTAACGTAGCTCGACATATCGGAAGCGAGGAACGTAGCGACATTGGCGATATCGTCGACCGTTCCGCCGCGGCGCAGGGGGATTTTCTGAATCCAGTCCTTGCGGATTTCCTCTGGGAGGGCGGCGGTCATCGCGGTGTCGATGAAACCGGGAGCGATGGCGTTGGCGCGGATGTTGCGCGAGCCAACCTCCTGGGCGATACTCTTGGCGAGGGCGATCATGCCGGCCTTCGAGGCGGCATAGTTCGACTGGCCGGCGTTGCCGTGGACACCTACGACGGATGCCATGTTGATAATCGAACCGTGCTTCTGGCGGAGCATGATGGGGAGCACGGCGTGAATAAAGTTGAAGGCGCCTTTGAGGTTAACGGCGATAACGGCGTCCCACTGGGCCTCGGTCATGCGCATCATCAGGCCGTCCTTCGTGATACCGGCGTTGTTCACCAGGATGTCAATCGAGCCGAAATCCTTGTGGATTTCCTTCACGACCTCTTCGGTCTGGGCGAAATCGGCAGCATTGGAAGCGTAGCCTTTCGCCTTGACGCCGAGGGCGGCGATTTCTTCCTCGGTCTTTTTGCCGTTCTCGTCGATTACGAGGTCGGTGAACGCTATGTTGGCCCCTTCGGCGGCAAAGCGCAGGGCGATTTCCTTACCGATGCCGCGGGCGGCGCCGGTTATGAGGGCAGTCTTTCCTTCGAGAAGTTTCATAGGGTTTATGTTATGAAATTGATGTTGAATATTCTTTTGTTGAATGTTCTTTATTGTCGGGGAGAGGATGGTTGCTGCCGGAGCGCCTCGATGACGAACTCGATAGTCTGGCCCTGGACGCGCTGTCGGTCGAGGCCGAGGTTCTCGAGAGCCTGCTGGGTCAGCGGGCTTTCGATTCCGAGGAGAAGGACGACGGCCGCGCTCTCGGCCCTGCGGGCCTGTTCGCGGCTGAACTCGCCGGAGGCGACCCCTTCGTGGAGAATCTCGCGGAGAATCTGCATCTCCTTCCGGGCGGCGAGGCGCTTGGTCTTGCCGGAACGGCGGAAATCTAGCTTCAGCAGGTCGGGAATCGACTCGGGGAGCTGCCAGCCGACCTGGCCCGCGACAATGTCGGCACGGGTGTGCAGAAGCTCGGAAAGGCGTTCGGCGGCCGAAGCGTCGTTGCTGATGATGCTCCGCTCGCGGCTTACGAGCTGCTCGCTCTCGCGCTCGATAACGGCCTGGTGGATCTCCTTCTTGTTTTTAAAATATGTGTAGATTGTGCGCCTTCCCTTGTCGGAAGCGTTGGCGATGTCGAGCATAGTCGTGTTCTCCACCCCTTTGCGGGCGAAGAGCTGTCGGGCGACGTCGATAAGCTTCTCTCGGGTTTTGCTTCCCATAATCTACGCTGAAAAATTTGTGCGAAGTTAGTAAAAAAAGTTCATACCCGCATAGTTTTATGGGGAAAAGGGGTGTTTTGGCGAAATTTAGGCGCGTTCGCTTGGCTGTCGGCAGCTATTTTGCTAATTTCGTTGTTCAAAAAACATGGGCAAAGCAAAAACATATTCCGCCATACCGTACAGCGGACGACGAGGAGCCTGCATACGGCGCGGCCTGCTCGCCGCAGGGCTGCTTGTGGCCGCCTTCGCTACGACGGCTCAGGGGCTTTCCTTCCGAGGCCGCGAGGCGGCGCAGGTAGGAATCGTGGTGCGCGACCTTTCGACCGGCCGCGAGACGGTCAGCGTCAACCCCGAGACAGCCCTCACCCCCGCCTCAATCACTAAATGCGTCACCGCGGCATCGGTTTTCGCCGCCGGACTCGTCGACAACAGTTTCGAGACCCCGGCCTTCATCTCCGGCTCGATTGACGGCGACGTACTCAACGGCTCCGTTGTAATCGCGGGGAAAGGGGACCCGACTACTTCCCTACCCTCCTTCCCCCGGGGTGCCGGCCTGACCGACAGTATCGCCTCCGCGCTATGCCGGCTCGGCGTCCGCAAGGTAACCGGCTCGATATTTCCCGACTGCTCGTGGGTTCCGTCGCAAGGGCCGAACTCCCGCTGGGAAATCGGCGACGCGGAATGGAGCTACGGCGCCGGGCTGTACGCCATCAACTATAACGGCAACACCCAAGGCACCGACAAGGCTCTGCCCGATCCGCCGGAGGCTTTCGCCGCGGAGGTCGAAAGCGAGCTGGAACGGCGCGGGATAACGGTCGAATGGGGCGAGGAAGAGCCACCGCTGGCCGACAGCCTACACCCCCTCGCCGCGCATAAGTCGGCCTGCTTCGATGAGATTCTCTCGCGCATGATGGTCAAAAGCGACAATCTTTTCGCGGAAGCGATGCTGCGGGCGCTCGCTCCCGGCGGCTCGCTGAAAGCCTCCCTGGCAAGGGAGAAAGAGCTGCTCGGCGGTCTCGGCCTCGACACTTCGAGCGTCGGGCTGTTCGACGGGAGCGGTCTGTCGCGCAACGACCGCTTCTCGGCGCGGTTCCTGTCGCTTCTGCTCGCCAAAATGGTGCGTCGCCCCGATGCGGCGAGATACGCGGCCCTGTTCCCTCTCGCCGGAAGGGACGGCACAGTCAAAAAACTCCTCCGCGGCACTCGGCTCGAAGGGAAGCTGGCCCTTAAAAGCGGCAGCATGATGGGTGTGCTCTGCTACGCCGGATATAAGCTCGACAACGACGGCAAACCGACCCACGCCGTGGTGGTAATGGTCAACGGGTATTTCTGCCCGTCGGCCGAAGTACGCAAAGCTATCCAGAACTTTCTCTTAAATACTTTCTCCTAAACAACGACAAAGCTATGGTTTTGACAGAAATGATAAACCTCGCGGCAGAGATTGCCGAGCAACTGCTCGTCGCGAAGGACAACGACAGCGAAGGGTTGCTGCCGAAAACGAAACTCGACATCATACGCCTCGCGGAGCTGGCCGCGACAATGCCCGACATCACGGAAGAGGCTCCCGCCGAGGAGATCCCCGAACCGGAGCCTGAGGAGTTCCCGGAACCCGAACCGGAACCCATACCCGTGCCTTCGGTCGAACCGAAGCCCTCAGTCGAACCTGAACCGGAGCCGGTAGCCGAGCCGGAAGCGGATGCCCCGGGTCTTGTAGCCGCCGAACTGCGCCGCATGTTCTCGCTCAACGACCTTTTCCTGTTCAGGCGCGAGCTGTTCCAAGGGTCGCAGGTGCTTTTCGACCGGGCGCTGGAGGATGTCGGCAGATGCTCGTCAGCCTCCCAGGCCCGCGAGATACTCATAAACAACTACGCGATCGACCCCAAACGCCCTGAGGCGAAAGAGTTCCTGGCTGTCATAAGCGGTCTTTTTGAAATCTAACAGCAAGAATATGAGCGGAAAACTTTTCGTTGTGCCGACCCCGGTCGGAAACCTCGGCGACATGGCGCCCCGCGCTGTCGAGACGCTTCGCCAGGTCTCGCTGATTCTGGCGGAGGACACGCGCACCTCCTCGGTCGTGACGCGCCATTTCGGTATCACGACCCCGATGCAGTCGTACCACAAATTCAACGAGCACACCGCGACCGCTCCCTTCCTCGAAAGGCTGAAAGCGGGAGAAACAATAGCGCTCGTGTCCGACGCCGGAACCCCTGCCATTTCCGATCCCGGCTTCCTGCTTGTCAGAGCGTGCCGGGAGAACGGCGTCGAGGTCGAAACCCTCCCCGGACCGACGGCCTTCGTCCCCGCCCTGGTAAATTCCGGGCTTCCCTGCGACCGCTTCACCTTCGAGGGGTTCCTGCCGCCAAAGAAAGGGAGGGCATCGCGCCTTAGCGAGCTGGCAGAGGAACCGCGGACCTTCATAATCTACGAGTCGCCGCTGCGCCTGGCCCGCACCCTCGCCGAACTGGCGGCAGCCTGCGGCCCGGAGCGCCCGGCATCGGTATCGCGCGAAATCTCCAAGCTCCATAACACAACCCACAACGGAACCCTGGGAGAACTCGCCGAATATTTTTCCGCGAACAATCCAAAAGGAGAAATCGTTATTGTTGTGTCGGGCAAAACGGAGAAGTCCGCCGGACCGAAGGTCCACAAAAACAAATACCGCGCCGACGACGCGGACAACGAATAACAGCTAATTCAAAACATTTCAACTATTTATTTATGAAAAAGCTAACCTACACCCTGCTTGCCGCACTCGCCATAGGCGCTACCGCGTGCGACTCCAAAAAGAACACCTATGAGGGAGCCGGCCACGCGCCGACAGCATCGGACTCGCTTCAAGTAGCCCTGGCAAACCAGGACTCGCTTCTGAACCTCGTCAGCGATATTTCCGAGGGGATGGCCCAAATCAAGCAGCTCGAGAATATCCTCGCCTCCACCGGCGACCTCACCACCGAATCCAAAGACCGCCGACAGCAGATCCGCGACGACATGATGGCGATCCAGCAGACCCTCCAGCAGCGCCGCGAGCGCCTGGCAGAGCTTGAGAAGAGACTCAACGTCTCCGACAGTAACAACAAGACTCTCCAGCGCACCATCGAAACCCTAAAAAAGCAGATTGCCGACCAGGAAGGCACTATCGAAGGTCTCCGCGGCGAACTCGCCCAGGCCAACATCAATATCGAACGCCTCACAGCGACCACCGACTCGCTCAACACCGCCGTCAAGGACGTGACCGAGGCTAAGGACATGGCCCAGGAAGAGGCTGTTAAGCTTACCAACGAGCTGAACACCTGCTACTACGTCGTCGGCTCCAACAAGGAACTCAAAGAGGCAAAGATTATCGAGGGCGGATTCCTCCGCAAGACAAAAGTCCTTCCCGAGGACTTCCAGGTAAACGCCTTCCTGAAAGCTGACAAACGCACTCTGACAACCATCCCCCTGCACTCGAAGAAGGGCAAGGTGATGACCCAGCAGCCAAAGAACTCTTACCAGATTGACGAAGACGCGTCCGGCCAGAAGATTCTGAAAATCACCGACCCTGCATCCTTCTGGAACAAGTCGAACTACCTGGTAATCCAGATCGACTAACACCCTGAGGAGAGAACAAAGCATATCTCACAATAACGTCCCCGCAACCCGAGCCGCAAGGCAGAGGATGGCGGGGACGGTCTTTTGTTGTCTCGGGGGAAATGGGTAACTTCGCGCTCTGAAAAACAAAAACGCATGCGAACGATAGCACAGAAACTGAAAACCATCGCGGGAGAAGCCACCTTCCCTGTACTTATGGCGCTATGCGCCGTACACTGTTTTAATGACCTGCTTCAATCCGTGGTCTCAGCGGTCTATCCGATGCTGAAAGAGGACCTCTCGCTGTCGTTCGGAGAAATCGGGCTTATCACGCTCGTCTACCAGATCGCGGCCTCCGTGTTCCAGCCCTTGGTAGGGCTCGCGTTCGACCGCAGGCCCTTCGTATGGAGCCTTCCGATGGGGATGGTGTTCACGAGCCTGGGCATCCTGCTTTTCGCCTTCGCGGCATCTCTCCCGGCGGTGCTCGTAGCCGTGTTCCTCGTAGGGGTCGGCTCATCCACCCTACATCCCGAAGCCTCGCGCATCACCTCACTCGCGAGCCACGGGCGCCGCGGCCTCGCCCAGTCGATTTTCCAGGTCGGCGGCAACTTCGGCACATCAATCGGCCCCCTGCTCGTGGCACTGATCGTGGCTCCCAACGGCCGCTGTTACGTGGCTTGGTTTCTGATTGTCTCTGCCATGGCGTTCTACGCGATGCGACGCATATGCCGGTGGTACTCCGGCTACCTGAAAGCCAACGGTTCCGGGGCAACGAGCGATGTAGGTCATAGAAAGCTCCCCCTCTCACCTAAGCGCACTGTGTTCGTCATATGCGTGCTGATGGTGCTGATTTTCTCGAAGTACATCTATATGGCGTGCCTTACCAACTATTACACTTTCTATCTGATAGAACGGTTCGGCGTGACCATCAGGATGTCGCAGATTTTCCTGTTCGTTTTCCTCGTGGCAACCGCGGCGGGAACCCTCGTCGGAGGCCCGGTAGGCGACCGCTACGGCCGCAAGCCCGTAATCTGGGCCTCGATTCTCGGAACAGCCCCGTTCAGCCTCCTGATGCCCCACTGCGGCCTGGCACTGACGGTCGTGCTCAGCTTCTGCGTCGGATTCATGCTCTCCTCGGCGTTCCCGGCCATACTGCTGTATTCGCAGGAGCTGCTTCCTAACAAGCTCGGGCTCGTTTCAGGGCTGTTCTTCGGCTTCGCGTTCGGGGTCGCGGGAGTAGCGTCGGCCATACTGGGAGAGTTCGCCGACACCTACGGCATCGACGCAGTCTACAATTTCTGCGCCTATACCCCGCTTCTCGGCCTCGTGGCCGCCCTTCTTCCAAACCTAAAGAAACTCCCCGGAGAGGAAACGTTGTAATTGTTCCCGGCGCTGTTGCACAATTATGGGATTTTTTGGCGGCCTCGGCGGTAAGCCGTAACTTTGTTGTATGAAACTGAGTTACGCTTGCATCGCGGCGGCGCTTACCGCCGCCATTTCGCTGGGAAGCTGTCGCTCCGATTCGGGGCGCGAAGAGCTTGCCCACAACCACGGCCACGACCACGCAGCCGAGAATCACGACCACGAGGCTGAAGAGCCGGGGCACAGTCACGAATCCGCAGAGACCCACGAAGGGGAAATCGAGCTTTCGCCTGAAAAGGGGGAACGCTTTGGAGTACGCGTCGCTACGGCTGAAAAGGCTCCCTTCGCCGAAGTAATAGTGGTTTCGGGGCAGATTCTACCCTCCCCCTCCGAAACATCAGTTGTCGCGGCAAAGTCGGCCGGAATCGTGCGGCTTGCCGCAGGAATCGCCCCCGGAGCGAAGGTAGCGAAAGGACAGACGGTTGCCACCATTTCCGCGAAAGGGATGGCCGGAGGCGACGCCAACGAAAGCGCCCGCGTGGCCCTCGAAGCCGCAAAGCGCGAACTGGACCGCGTAACGCCCCTCCACGCCGAGGGAATCGTCTCCACCCGCGACTACAACGCCGCCCGCCAGCGCTACGACGAGGCCAGGGCAGCGGTCGGGAGCGGCTCGGCCGGAGCCGGTAGCACTGCAACTGCTGTCAGCTCCGGGACCATAACCAGGCTGCTCGTCGGGCAGGGACAGTTTGTCGAAGCCGGGCAGCCTGTCGCCGAAATCTCAGGCTCGGGAAGAATGACCCTGCGGGCCGACCTCCCGGAGGGGAAGGCTTCGGCGGCCGCCAATATCAGCGGCGCGTCATTCCGCCCCTCTTATTCCTCGGAGACCATAGACCTCGACAAGCTGAACGGCCGCCGCGTCGCCGGAGACCCCTACGCCTCGGCATCAGCCGGATACATCCCACTGTACTTTGATTTCGACAGCTACGGCTCCGTTGTCAGCGGGGCGTTCTGCGAGGTGTACCTCCGCGGAGCGGGGAAAGGGAACGCGCTGACAGTTCCAGTTTCGGCCCTCAGCGAACAGCAGGGACAGTTGTTCGTTTACGTCGAAGCGCATCCCGGCGCGTACCTGAAACGCCCGGTAACCGCGGGGAGCAACGACGGCCACCGCGTAGAGATTCTTTCCGGCCTCAAGCCCGGCGAACGGTTCGTAGCCGACGGAGTAACGTTCGTACGCCTCGCGGAAACGGCCGACGTCAAACCGGAAGGACACACCAATTCCCATTAAACCCGCTCCCCCATCATGCTTAACAAAATCATAAAGCTGTCGCTCTACAACAGAGTGATAACCCTGGTTCTTGCCGGGCTAATACTCGCGGCGGGGTGCGTCGCGCTCCTACGCACGGAAGTAGACATATTTCCCGACCTCAACGCCCCGACGGTCGTGGTCATGACCGAGGCTCCGGGCCTGGCCCCGGAAGAGGTAGAAAAACTCGTCACCTATCCTATCGAGACGGCTGTCAACGGGGCCACGGGAGTGCGCCGCGTACGTTCCTCCTCCGCTCCCGGCTTCTCGGTAGTCTCCATAGAGTTTGACTGGGACACGGAAATTTACCGCGCCCGCCAGATTGTCTCCGAACATCTCGACGGGCTCGAATCGCAGCTACCCCCGGGAGTCGACGCGCCGGTGCTCGGGCCGCAGTCATCGATTATGGGAGAGATAATGATTATCGGCCTGACATCCGACTCTGTGTCGCAGGAAAGGCTGCGCACTCTCGCCGACCGCGTGATCCGGCCGCGTCTGCTCGCCCTCGGAGGGGTCTCGCAGGTATCCGTAATCGGAGGAGACGTCAGGGAATACCAGGTATTGCTCTCCCCGGAGAAGATGCGGCGCCACGGAATCACGCTCGACGAGGCGATTGCCGCGGCGACCGACGTAAACCGCAACGCCGCCGGAGGGGTGCTCTACGAATACGGCAACGAGTATATCATCAAGGGGACGGCCAACACCTCCGACATAAACGAACTCGCGGCCGCGGTCGTGCGCTCCGACGGCAACGGCGTGGTGACCCTCTCGGACATCGCGACCGTAACGACGGGTAGCAAGGCTCCGAAAATAGGCACAGCATCCGTGGCAACAAAGCCCGCGGTTCTGCTGACCGTCACCAAGCAACCCGCTGTCGGGACAATAGACCTTACCGAGCGCATAGACCGCGAACTCGAACAACTGCGAGGCGCCCTCCCTCAGGGTGTCGAGGTGACAACAGACATATTCCGACAGAGCGATTTCATTGCCAACTCCATATCGAACCTACAGGAATCGCTTCTCGAAGGGGCGCTGATGGTAATCATAGTGCTGTTCTTCTTCCTGATGAACCTCCGCACGACGCTGATTTCCCTCATCGCGCTTCCGATGTCGATACTGGTCGCGGTCATAATCCTGCATCTCATGGGGGTCAGCATCAACACGATGAGCCTCGGCGGTATAGCGATAGCGATTGGCTCTTTGGTCGATGACGCGATTGTCGATGTGGAAAACGTCTACAAGCGTCTGAGGGCCAACCGGGCGCTCCCGGAGGGGGAACGTCAGTCGACGGTGAAAGTGGTTTTCGAGGCATCGAAAGAGGTCCGAATGCCGATTTTCAACTCCTCGCTGATTATCGTCGCGAGCTTCATGCCGCTGTTCTTCCTCCACGGTATGGAGGGGCGCATGCTTATCCCCCTCGGCGTATCGTTCATCGTAGCGCTCGCCGCATCCACAATCGTTGCGCTTACCCTTACCCCGGTCCTCTGCTCCTATCTGCTGGGGTCGGAGAAGGCTCTCGGCTCGCTCGGCAAGGAGCCGAAACTGACGGCGTGGCTGAAAAAGCATTACGAAAACGGGCTGTCATGGTGCCTGGCTCACGGGCGCGCGGTGCTCATCTCAACGGGCGCGCTGTTCCTCGCATCGCTTGGACTTTTCTTCACTCTCGGTCGCGGATTCCTCCCCCCGTTCAACGAGGGGTCCATGACCATCAACCTCGCCGCCCTTCCCGGTATCTCGCTGGAGGAGAGCGACCGCATAGGACGTCTGGCCGAAGAAATCCTCCTTGAGGTACCCGAAGTGCGCACCGTTGCCCGCAAGACCGGCCGGGCAGAACTTGACGAGCACTCCCAGGGGGTCAACTCCTCGGAAATGGAGGTTCCCTATGAGCTGAAAGACCGCTCGCGTGGAGCGATGGTCCGCGACATACGCGCAAGGCTGACGGAGATTCCGGGCGTGATGGTCGAAATAGGGCAGCCGATTTCCCACCGCATGGACGCCATGCTCTCCGGCACCGAGGCGCAGATCGCGGTTAAGATTTTCGGCGACGACCTCAACCGGCTCTACGCCGTCGGGCGTCGGATTCAGGAGATAGCGCGGGAGGTTCCGGGTATGACCGACGTCAATATAGAGCAGCAGACCGAGCGGCCGCAGCTCGACATCGTGCCCCGCCGCGCGATGCTCGCCCGCTACGGCATAACGATGAGCGATTTCACCCGTTTCGTCAATGTCGCGCTCGCGGGCGAAGCTGTCTCGCAGGTCTACGAGGAGGGACTCCCTTACGACATAACGGTGAAATTCGACGACGCGTCCCGTGCGTCGCGCGACCGGATAGCTTCGATGATGATTGACTCGAACGAGGGGAAAATACCCCTGTCGTATGTCGCCGATATTCGGAGCGCCTCCGGCCCTAACACTATCAACCGCGAAAACGTCAGCCGCCGGCTGGTCGTTTCGGCCAACGTCGACGGTCGCGACCTGCGCGGGGCGGTCAACGAGTTGTCGAAAAAAGTGGCGGCGGAGTTAGAGATGCCGGAAGGATATTTCGTAACTTACGGCGGACAGTTCGAAAGCGAAGCGGCCGCCTCGCGCACCCTCGGCCTGACCTCGATTCTCGCCCTGCTTATCATATTCATGCTGCTTTACGGCGAGTTCCGCGACCTGAAGGAGTCGCTGGTGATTCTCGTCAACATGCCGCTCGCGATGATAGGAGGCGTGCTGATTCTCGTCGCCACCCGAAGCGAGCTTAACATCCCCGCCATTATCGGCTTCATATCGCTTCTCGGTATCGCTACCCGCAACGGAATGCTGCTGATTTCGCATTACAACCAGCTTGAGCGGGAGGGTATGGACCTTGACCGGCGCATCGCGGTCGGCTCCGTAGACCGCCTGACCCCGATCATAATGACGGCGCTGACATCGGCGCTCGCCCTTATCCCCCTGGCTCTCCGCTCGCAGGTTCCCGGTAACGAGATTCAAAGCCCCCTCGCCGTGGTAATCCTCGGCGGCCTGATTTCGTCGACCACCCTGAATATTTTCGTAGTCCCGGTACTGTACCGGATGATTGCCGGTAAGAAATCCCGCAAACACTCCTGACTGATATGAAATTCCTGATTCCTCTTACCATATTCGCCGCCTTAGCGACAACCGCAGCGGCGACCGACTTCGAGCCGACCGTGAACCTGGTTGTGAAATACAACCACGGGCTGAAATCGGAACTCTACAACCGCTCGGCGCAGGTCGCTGAGGCCCGCGCCGCGAACATGCTCTCCGACCCCGAGGTCGAGGGGGAACTCCTCTTCCCGCAGGGGGGCGGCAAGAACCGCTGGAGCGCGGGGCTGACGCAGGGGTTCGACTGGCCCGGAGCATACCGCGCCCGCCGACGTGCCGCCGACGCGCTTGCCGAGCTCAACAGTGCCGAGTACGACGAGATGCTCCACGACGCGCGTTACGAAACCCGCTGCGCCCTGATTGAAATAATCTCCGCCGGGAAAGAGGCAGCTATCCTGCGCGACATCTCGTCGTCGATGGACGAGCTGCTCGCCAAATACCTGCTCGCCTGGGAAAAGGGGGAGACAACGATTCTCGATGTCAACAAACTGAGAGTCGAGGCGGCCCGGGCAAAGGCGGCGCTGAATGCCGCCGAAGCGGAGGAACAGAAGCTCATGACGGAGACGTTCATCGCGGTGCCTGAGGCTGAACGCCCCGCGGCGGACTCTTTCACGGAATACCCGCTGTGGACCCTCGAACCCTATGAGGAATATCTTCACGAAGCGATGACCTGCTCCCACGCCAAGATTATCGCCGCGCAGGGGAAGGTCGCCGAAGCCAACGCCTCAGTATCGGCAGCGGGGCGCTATCCCTCTTTCTCGCTCGGCTACCGCCACGCGTTTGAGGACGGCACGCATTTCAACGGCTTCTCCGTCGGTATCAGGCTTCCATTCTATTCCCGGCGTCAGACATCGCTCGCGTCAAAAGCCGGGCTGCTTGCCGCGGAAAATACCGCCCGACAGCTTGAGAACGAACTGGTAGCCGGCCTGAAGGCCGACTACATCGCGGCGAAATCACTGGCAGCGCAGATGCGCGACATGGGACCCGCGGTAGAGAACGCCGACAACCTGCGCCTCCTGCGCCGCGCCCTCGACGGCGGCGAGCTATCCCTCCTGGACTACCTCCGCGAAGTAAATTTCTTCCGCGAAGCCCTCATCGAATACAACACCCTCCGCCGCTCCTACCTCCTGCGCATCGCATCCCTCTCCCGCCACTAACGCCTTATAATTCCTATATTCATTATAATTCTTATAATTCTTATAATTATTATAATTCTTATAATTATTTACTAATTAATATATAACCTTCAAAAATTTCTTTTATGGCTGCTCCGAACAACCCCGGCTTTCTGCGCCAAGCCGGCGACTTCTCCAACTGGAACGTCTACCGCAAGTCGGTCATCATCTCCGACGTGACAGAACTGTTCGTACGCCGCCATATGACATACAGCAAAAAGACCGAGGAGCAAATGCGCCAGGCCGCCCGCTCTTGCAAGCAAAACATCGTAGAAGGAGTGACCGATGGGGCGGTATCCGTAGAGTTGTGTATAAAGCTGCTCGGAGTAGCGAAAGGCTCCCTGAGGGAACTATTAGAGGACTATGGCGACTTTCTCAGACAAAACGGACTGGAAACCTGGGCACCCACCGATCCGCGCACTCGCCAGACGCGCCGTTACTGTAAGGCTGACAATGACCCTGCCACTTTCGTCAAAAAATGCTCCGAGCGCTCCGCCGAAACCATCGCCAACATCATGCTGACGCAATGCCGCCAGCTTGACACAATGCTGTCCGCCGTACTACGCCGTGTCGAGCGCGACTTCCTCGCCTCCGGCGGCATCAAGGAAAAAATGTCCGCCACCCGCCGCCAACTCCGCGGCGACTAAGGCTATTGAGGATCGACGTCGTAGTAAATGAGGGTGGATTTCATGTCGGGGAGGGAGTGGAGGCGGGTGTAGGTGGAGCGGAGGAGGTCTTTGACTTTCGCCATGGAGGCATCCGGCTCGATTTTCAGCATGATTTTGCGGATGTAGAGGTTCTGCACGCGACCGACGGGGGGCTCTTCGGGTCCGTAGACGCGGCTGCCGAGCAGTTGGCGGAGGGTGTCGGCATAGCGCTGAGCGATGGTGCGGAGAGCGGCGGGGTCGCGGTGTTTGAGATACAGGTTTACAACCCGCGAGAAGGGAGGATAGAAGTAACGGCGGCGCTCCTCGATTTCGCGGTTGTAGAATCCTTCGTAGTCGTGGGCCTTCACAAAACGGAGCACAGGATGGTCTGGCTGCGAGGTCTGGATTACCACTCGCCCGGGGGTCTCCTCGCGGCGCCCGGCGCGCCCGGAAACCTGCTCGAGCATATTGAAAGCCCGCTCGGCTGCACGGAAATCAGGAAAGTTAATCAGAGTGTCGGCGCTGACCACGGCCACGGTCTCCACCCCCTCGAAATCAAGCCCTTTCGTAACCATCTGCGTCCCGACGAGCATCTGCGCCTTGCGGCGGGAGAAGTCGTCGATGATTTTCTCGTATGAATCCTTGTTGCGGGTCGAATCGAGGTCCATCCGCAGGGCTTTCGCCTCTGGAAATATCTCGGCAAGCTCCTCCTCGACGCGCTCTGTGCCGTAACCGAGCACCTCTATGGCGGGTTCCTTACACTGGGGGCATACCTGCGGGAGGGGGTACAGCGCCCCGCAGTAGTGGCACTGGAGCTGGCGTATCGCGCGATGATAGGTCAGGGCGACGTCGCAGGCGGCGCACCGCGGGGTCCAGGCGCACTGTTTGCAACGGGCAACCGGGGCATACCCGCGCCGGTTCTGGAAAAGAATCGCCTGGGAGCCTTTGGTGATACTCTCGCGAATCAGTTTTATAGTGCGCAGACCGAGGGCGCCGCGGGTAGCCTTCGCTTTGCGGGCCTCGAGCATGTCTACAACCTCAATCTTCGGGAGGCTGACATCGCCGTAGCGCGTCAGCAGCTCCACGAGGCCGAACTTCCCGTTCAGAGCCTTCCAGTAGGTCTCGACGGAGGGAGTGGCGGTTCCGAGGAGGGTTCGTGCCCCGTGCATCCGGGCGAGCACCATAGCCGCGTCGCGGGCGTTGTAGCGCGGCGCCGGCTCGTACTGCTTGAAACTCGACTCGTGCTCCTCGTCTACAATCACCGCCCCTAATTTCGCGAACGGGAGGAACACCGAGGAGCGCGCTCCTATAACGACGCAGGGCTCGGAAGAGGCGAGGAGCTTCTTCCATATGTCGACCCTCTCGTTGTCGGAGAATTTGGAATGATAGATTACTACCTTTTCGCCGAACACCTCCTGAAGACGGCGCGTCAATTGGGTTGTAAGGGCGATTTCGGGCACGAGGTAGAGGACCTGGTGCCCCTGGTTGAGCACGAAATTAATTATGTGTATGTAAATTTCCGTCTTGCCTGAGGAGGTAACGCCCCGAAGCAGGGTCACTTCCTTTTCAAGCCAGGAACGATGGATCGCATCGAGCGCCTCGGCCTGCGGTTCCGACAGGCGGGGAAGCTGCCCGGAAGCCTTACCCTCGAAACGGAAGCGGTTTACCTCCTTATTATATACCTCGACGACACCCTTCTTCGCTACCGCGGAAAGTATCGTCGGGGATACGCCCGAACGCTCCAGGAGCGCGGCTTTCGAAACCTCCGCTGGAACGGCGAGGCGCTGTATGCCTGACAGCTCCACCAGGGCCAGCAGGAGCGCTTCCTGTTTCCTGGCGCCGCTGACGGCTGCAAACGCCGCGGGAAGTCCCTCGCGGCCTCCGGCGACCCGCACGTGCGCGACGCGGAGGGTACGGTAACGCTCGACCAGCTTCTCGGCGATAATCAGCACTCCGCGGCTGATCATGCGGTTGACGGCGGCGGGAATCCCCTTGAAATCCTTAAGTCCCTTAACCATCCGCTCTACCTTTAGATGGCCTTCATGGTCGAGAAGCTGGTATATCGCCGCCTCGCGGTCGTCGGCCAGGGGCATTTCCGAAATATCGTAATCAGGATTGATTTCGACAAACGTCTCGCTCTCAACCTTCAGTCCGGCGGGCACAGCGGCCTTGAAGACCTCCCCCGGCGCGCACAGATAATAGTCGGCGAGCCATTCCCAGAACTTGACCTGCGGATGGCGCACGACAGGCGCGGCGTCAGGGACTACGGCGATTTCCTTGATGTCGAACCCCTCCGGCGCGGAGGTCGGGAAACCGACAACGATGCCCGTATAGAACTTGTTCAGACCGAAGGGAACGACCACGCGGAACCCGGCCCCCACCCTTCCCCGAAATTCGTCAGGGATGCGATAGGTGAAGGTCGTGTGCAGCGGGAGAGGCAGAAGCACCTCCGCAAACTGCGGATGGGCTGGCGGGGTATTAGGCATATGGGAGCTTTTTCTTTTCCACAAAAGTACGCAATTCCCCTCAAAACTCAAAAGAGTTCAGACGTGGCCCGGAATAGTGCGCCGGATGCGTATCCCCGCCCAGGCCATGCCGAGCGACATCAGCGGGCTTACGATATTGAACACGCAGTAAGGGAGATACGTCAGAGTGGCCACTCCGAGCACTGTGGCCTGGGTAAGGCCGCACGAGTTCCAGGGAATCAGCACTGAGGTTACCGACACGGAATCCTCGACTGTGCGGCTCAACAGGCGGCTCTCCAGGGCGTTGCGCTCGTACATAGGGCGGAACATGTTGGACGACAGGATAATCGACAGATACTGGTCGCCGGTATAACCGTTCAGGGCAAGGCCGCTGGCGACAGTGGCGGCGACAGTAGAGCGCGGAGTCTTTATGCGCTTCGTCAGCGCCTCGGTAATGGAGCGCAACATCCCGCTGCCGATCATCACCCCGCCGAAAACCATCGCGCAGGTCACCAGCAGCACGGTCTGAAGCATCCCCTCCATCCCCCCGGTAGCCACCAGGGAATCGAGAAGTTCCGATCCGGTCGCTATCTGCGTCGAGGTAGCGAGCACGGTCAGGCCGGTGGCAACGCCATATCCGCCGAGCGCCTCCACGACCTGCGGCTGGAAGAGGAACATAGCGCCAAGCCCGAGAAGCGAGCTGACGCTCAATGTCAGGTAGGAGTTAACCCGCAGGGCTATTAACAGCCCGGTAACAGCGGGCACGACCATCAGCCACGGCGACAGATTGAACGTCGAAGCCAGTCCCGCCGCCAGCTCGTTGCGGCTCTCGACCGCGCCATAGTCGCCGACAAGCCCCACCACGGCGAAGACGCCGAGCGCCAGCACCATGGCCGGGGCCGAAGTCAGCATCATATAACGGATATGGCGGAACAGCTCTACCCCGCAGGAGGAGGACGCGAGCACGGTTGTGTCGGAGAGGGGCGAGAGCTTGTCGCCGAAATAAGCCCCGGAGATAATCGCTCCGGCTACCCATCCGGGAGAATACCCCATGACGGTCCCGATTCCCATCAGCGCCACCCCGATAGTGGCGATTGTGGTCCAGGAACTCCCCGTCAGCACCGAGATTACGGCGCAAATCGCACAGGCAGTGAACAGGAACAGCGACGGGTTAAGCACCTTTAATCCGCAGTCAATCAGCACGGGAACCACCCCGCTGAGCATCCAGGTGGCCGACACTGTCCCGATCAATAGCAATATGGGTATCGAAGGGATAATCTGGCTGCCGCTTTTGCGCAGCCCGGTCCACAGATTACCCAGCGGACAGCGGCAGACAATCATAGCCGTGCCCGCTGCCACAATTCCCGTGCCGAGCAGCAGCCAGGGGCTGTAATCCTGTACCGCGCCGGCACCTCCGCAAATTATCAGAAGCGCCATAGCGCACAACAGAACCGCCACAGGCATCAGAGCGAGCCAGGTCGACGGCTGCCGGAAGCCGCCGCGCGCCCCCTGGCCGTTTGTATTCATTTCCTTGTTTGCCAATTCAGTATGTACCTTAGAAACCTCGGAGCCGCATGCCAAAGGTGGCTCCTGAATAGAACTATTTTCTTTTACAAACGCAATTGTAACACCTTTAAGTATATCCCCACACAAAAAATCATGTCTTTCGTCACGGCTCTTTCATTTAAAAAAGTCCTGTGCTTCCGAAAAGCCTGTTATTT
>CALBWF010000017.1:0-41660 GCA_937969265.1 uncultured Porphyromonadaceae bacterium | reverse complement strand
TAAAATAACAGGCTTTTCGGAAGTACAAGACATTTTTAAATGAAAGAGCCGTGCCGAAGTGCTAACTTTTGGGGCTGATTATTTTTACCAACGCCAAGAAAAACGTAAATTTGCGGTTGGAACAGACCGATACGCGCTCCGGCTTTTGCAGGCGCGAGGCGCTTTTCCGCCACAGAAAGAACCTAACAACAGAAAGCAGATATGAATACATTGAAGCCGCGTCTCGCGGTGCTGAACTTCCTCGAGTTTGCCGTTTGGGGGGCGTATCTTACCTCGCTGGGCAATTTTCTTTTCAAGAACGGCCTCGGCGACCAGATCGGCTGGTTCTACGCCATGCAGGGGATTGTCTCGCTCTTCATGCCCTCGATTGTAGGCATCGTGGCCGACCGCTGGATTCAGGCGCAGCGCATGCTCAGTATCTGCCATCTGCTCGCCGGAGCTTTCATGGCCCTCGCGGGGCTGTATTGCGCTCTGACCCCCGAAGTGTCTTTCGGGCCGCTGTTTGCTCTCTATTCTGTTTCCGTGGCGTTCTTCATGCCTACAATCGGATTGAACAATTCCGTTGCGTTCAACGCCCTGACAAAGGCCGGGATGGATACGGTCAAGGATTTCCCTCCGATCCGTATCTTCGGCACGATCGGCTTTATCTGCGCGATGCTCCTGGTAAACTTCGCCGGTCCGGCTGACGCCAAGTTCCAGACAACATATATGCAGCTCTTCGTTTCAGCGGCCCTGAGCTTCATCATGGCTTTTTACGCGCTGACAATGCCGAAATGTCCGACAAGCAACGCTCCGCAGACCGGCAACTGGGTCGACAAGATGGGACTCCGCGCGTTCACGCTCTTCAAAAAGAAGAAAATGGCTGTATTCTTTATTTTCAGCATGATGCTCGGCGTATCGCTGCAAATCACAAACGGATACGCCAATCCGTATATCACCTTCTTCAAGGACCTTCCCGAGTTCGCCAACGCCTGGGCGGCGCAGAACGCCAACGCCCTGATTTCCCTGTCGCAAATCAGCGAAACCTGCTGTATACTCCTGATTCCCTTCTGCCTCAAACGTTTCGGGATAAAGGGCGTGATGCTGATGTCGATGTTCGCCTGGGTGCTCCGTTTCGGCCTCTTCGGCCTGGGCGACCCGGACGGGCGGCTCTGGATGTTCGTGCTTAGCTGCATTGTCTACGGTATCGCGTTTGACTTCTTCAACGTCAGCGGCGGCCTGTATGTCGATAAGGAAACTTCCCCCGAAATCCGCAGCTCCGCCCAGGGCCTGTTCATGATTATGACCAACGGCCTCGGAGCCACAATCGGCACCCTCGCCGCTATGGCTATTGTAAACAGCAACGTTGTCGCGACAGCGCCCCTCGCCGAGCAGCTTGAGGGATGGCGCGACTCTTGGATGGTATTCGCCGGTTACGCCCTCGTTGTCGCAGTTCTTTTCTGGATTGTTTTCCGCGACAAGAAGGAGCCGGTGACAAAGAATGAAATCGAGACCGCCGAGGGGACTGAGTCTCCCGCCGACGGCTTTGTAAACTAATTCAACTTTCGCAAGCTCAAGTTGATGTGAATGAAGTGAAAAGTGAAAACAGGCTTCCCCTGAGTGAAGATAATTGGTTATCAAGTATCTCCTTAACCCTTCACCATTCACCCTTCACCATTTAAGGTGAGCAAGTTGCAAACTTGCGAAATTTAAATAAACTAATTCAAACGCAAGACGTTTTATTTCCGTGATTCAGTTTTTTGCCCCCGACATACTGAGCGATCCGCGGCTTCCCGACCAGGAGGCCGCCCATTGCGTGAAGGTGCTTCGCCACGTCCCGGGCGACGAGGTCACGGTTGTCGACGGCAAGGGGACGCGCTACCGCTGCCGGCTTACCGAGGCGACCAACAAGCGCGCCGAGGTCGAGATTCTCGACCGTGAGGAGGTCCCCCCATACTGGGAGGCCGGAATCACGATCGCGGTGGCCCCGACAAAGCATCTCGACCGAATGGAGTGGCTTGTCGAGAAACTGACCGAGGTCGGTTTCGACCGCTTTATCCCGCTGCTCTGCCGGTTCTCCGAGCGGAAGGAGCTGAAAACCGAGAGGCTGGAGAAAATCGCCGTCTCGGCGATGAAGCAGAGCCTGAAGGCCGCGGTGCCTGAAATCGCGCCGATGACTCCCTTCAAGAAATTCATTGCCGACACCTCGGGCATCCCGCAGCGCTTCATAGCACATTGCGACCCCGACCAGCCGCGCCGCCTTCTCAGCCGCGAGTACGATCCCTCAATGGAGGCCGTCGTGCTTATCGGGCCGGAAGGGGATTTCTCTTCCGAGGAGATCGCGATGGCGCTTGACGCGGGGTTCGTTCCCGTGAGCCTCGGCGACGCGAGGCTGCGCACCGAGACCGCCGCGCTGACCGCCTGCCAGACATTCCACACTGTCGGCGAGCTGCGCGACTCCCTCCCCGCGCCACATTGAGAAATACATCACATCAGACATATATAAATGGAATTCGACCTTCAAAAATATCTCTACGATACACCCAACGGAAATTTCTTTCTGTTGGCGGGTCCGTGCGTGATCGAGGGGGAGGAGATGGCTCTCGATATTGCCACCCGCGTTAAAGCCGTGACCGACCGGCTCGGAATCCCTTACGTTTTCAAGGGTAGCTACCGTAAGGCCAACCGCTCGCGGCTCGACTCCTTCACGGGCATCGGCGACCTCGAGGCTCTCGCCATTCTGAAAAAGGTAAGGGAGACTGTCGGGGTTCCTGCTGTCACCGACATACATACCGCCGACGAGGCCAGGCTTGCCGCCGAGTTTGTCGACATGCTCCAGATTCCGGCGTTCCTCTGCCGCCAGACCGACCTGCTGGTGGCCGCGGCGAAAACCGGGAAGATGGTAAATATAAAGAAAGGACAGTTCCTCTCCCCCGCCGCGATGAAGTACGCGGTCCAGAAGGTACGCGACGCCGGGAATCCGAATGTAGCGGTAACCGAGCGCGGAACCACTTTCGGCTACCAGGACCTGATTGTCGATTACCGCGGTATTCCCGAGATGAGGCAGAACGGATGCCCCGTCATCCTTGACGTGACCCATTCGCTCCAGCAGCCGAATCAGACTGAAGGGGTCACCGGCGGACGTCCTGACATGATCGAGACTGTCGCCCGCGCGGGAATCGCCGTCGGGTGCGACGGTATCTTTATAGAGACGCACCAGAATCCGGCGGTCGCCAAGAGCGACGGCGCGAACATGCTGCGCCTTGACCTTCTACCCTCTCTTCTGGAACGGCTCACCACGCTGAGAATGGCCGTTAATTCCTTTAATGCCGATTGCAAATGATGAACGTACGCAGCTATTTCGCCGCCGCCCTGCTTGCCGCCTCGGCGGCATTTCCAGCGGCCGCCCAGCAGGGGCTTGACAATCCGATGACCCGCGCCATGATGGAGGTCTACAACCAGGAGCTGGCGGCTAATCCGCAGTCCTACGAGGTCTACTTCCGCCGCGCCAATGAATATTACAAGTTCAACCAGTACCTCCGCGCCCTCTCGGATGTCGACAACGCGATAAAGTACGCTCCCGCCACGGACACCGAATTCCTCTTCGAGGCCACGTTTCTCCGCGCTGAGATTTACCAGATGCTCGACAAACACCAGGAGGCGCTTGCCGATTTCACCGAGGCGCTGAAGCTCGATCCGTCGTCGTTCCTGGCGCTTTACCAGAAAGCAAATTCCGAATACGAGCTCGGACGCTATGCCGACGCGAAGGGTGACTACAACCGTATGCGCGCTATCAACCCCCGAAGCGCCGAAGCCCTGACGGGGCTGGCCCGCGTGGCGGTCAAGGAGAACAATCTTGGCCTGGCCCAGCAGTACATGGACGACGCGGTCAAGATGATGCCCTCCGACAGCGACATTTTCGTGCGCCGCGCCTCCGTAAGGCGTATGCTCGGCGACAACACCGGTGCGGTCGAGGATCTGATTATGGCGATTTCTATTGACTCCAATTCCCGCGCGATACAGGAACTGGCCAATATCGGAAATTCTGACTATCCGGCCGTGATTACCGGACTCAGCGGCGCGATCAGCCAGGCCCCCGACCAGCCGATGCTCTACTACCTGCGAGGATTTATAGCCCAGGCCCACGCCCACTATCTCTCGGCAATCGACGACTACCGCAAGCTGGTAGACAACAATATGTACAACTACGCCGGAATCTACGGAGCTCTCGGCGAATGTTATTTCCAGCTTTGCGACTACGACCGCGCCCTGGAATTTGTGAACCAGGCGATAGGTATGGACCCCGCCAATCCCGAGTACAATACGACGCTCGCGGGAATCCGCCGCGCCATGGGTGACTACCGCGCCGCGCTGAAGGCTGTCGACTTCGCCCTGAGCGATGCGCCGGCCGACCGTTCTGCCCTGACTGAAAAGGGTAGGGTGCTCTATTCCCTCGAACGCTACGACGAGGCTTCCGGCATCTTCGGAGAACTGATCATGGATAACCCGGAGGACGCGATGAGCTATATGCTCCAGGCCTGGGTTGTAAGCGACGGACTGAAACAGCCCCGCAACGCCGCGCCGATATACAAGAGACTCCTTGAATCGTCGGCTGCCGAGGCAGTCAACGCTTCGGGCGACCATGTAACCTCCCCCTCGACTCTGCGCGGTTTCGCCCTGCTGTTCACCGGTGATACCGAAGGCGCCCTTCGCTGGGCCGACGACCTCCTCCGCGACAACAACGATTCCGACGGTTCGCTGAACTACCTTGCCGCCTGCCTGTACGCACAGGCCGGAGACAAGGAGAAAGCGCTCGCGTGTGTCGACCGAGCCCTGGGCCGCGGCTATGCGAGCCTCTACAACTGGAAGGTAAACGACTCGGCGAGGGTCAACGTGGGTCCCCTCCGCGGGGATGCCCGATTCGACCGGGCGCTCGAGTCGTACTCTTACCTCTTTAAGTAATCAGGAGTGGCAGATGAAGCAGAGAGTCCTGATAGTAAACAAGTTCTATTATCCGCGCGGAGGCGACTGCGTCTGCACCCTTAATCTGGAGCGGCTTCTCGCCGACCGGGGGCACGACGTGGCTGTCTACTCTATGCGGTACCCTGAGAATCTCCCTTCCAGATGGAGCGGCTATTTCGCCTCCCCGGTTGATTTCAGCGGTTCCGCGAAGCAGAAGCTGCGCGCCGCGGCCAGGACAATGGGGTGGGGGGGCATACGCTCCTCGTTTGCCGGGATACTTGCCGATTTCAAGCCTGACGTAGTTCATCTGCAGAATATCCACAGCTACTTGTCGCCGCGGCTCGCCGTTATGGCCCGCCAGGCCGGGGCGCGGGTCGTATGGACCCTCCATGACTTCAAGCCGGTATGTCCCTCCTACGGCTGTTTGCGCGACGGGAAACCTTGCGAGGAATGTTTTGACTCAAAGACCGCCGTGTTGCGCCATCGTTGCATGAAGGGCTCGCTCGCGGGGAGCGTTGTAGCGTGGCTGGAGGCAATGCGCTGGAACAGGCGCGAACTTGAAAGGAATGTGGATCTGTTCATCTGCCCCAGCGAGTTCATGCGCGGCAAGATGGAAAAGGCCGGTTTTGACCCCGCAAAGCTGCGCGTCAACTGCAACTTCGTCGGTTTCGACAAGATGGAGCGGTTCAAGACGCTTGAGGCTCCCGACCGCTCTTCGCGAGGGGAGTATTACTGCTATGTCGGACGGTTGTCGGAAGAAAAGGGGGTTGAATCGCTGCTCGAGGCTGCCTCGAAATGCCCGGCTGTATTGAAAATCGCCGGGGATGGTCCGCTGTTTGAATCCCTCGCCAGCCGTTATTCCGCCATCAAAAACATCGAGTTCCTCGGGCGCAGGAACCCCGACGAGGTTGTTAATCTGCTGCGCGGCGCCCGTTTTTCCGTAATGCCGTCAATCTGCTACGAGAACAATCCTCTCGGAGTTATCGAATCGCTCTGCGCCGGGACTCCGGTTGTCGGAGCTGAAATCGGCGGAATCCCGGAACTTATCGTACCGGGAAAAACCGGACTAACCTTTGAAAGCGGCAACGTCGGCGCTCTCGTAAAGGTTCTCGATGCCGCTTACAAGGCAGACTGGGACTACGGCTCGATTCGCGGCGACGCCCTTGACCGCTTTTCGGCAGACCGTCATTACCGGGAGTTGCTTGACATATATAATACACACACCGGCCCCTCCCGTCGTCGCTGACGGCCCGGGCAACTTCTATCTTTGGAATTCAAATGAACGCTATAACGCCAACCGACGCTTCTATCATCCTGACCTACCGCTGCCCGATGCGGTGCAAGATGTGCAACATATGGCAGAACCCTACCGACAAGAAGGAGGAAATCAAGGCCGCTGACCTGAAATCGCTCCCGCGCCTGAAATTCATCAACCTTACCGGCGGAGAGCCCTTCGTGCGCGAAGACCTTCCCGAGATTGTCGAGGAGTGCTTCCGGCATACCGACCGTATCGTCATATCTACTTCCGGCTGGTTTGAGGACCGCGTGATCGCTCTCGCGAAGCGTTTCCCGAATATCGGGATACGCATCTCAATCGAGGGGTTGAGCGGCAAGAACGACGAGCTCCGCGGCCGCGAGGGAGGCTTCGACAAGGGCCTCCGAACGCTGCTGACGCTTAAAGATATGGGAGTCAAGGATATCGGCTTCGGATGCACTGTTTCTAACAACAATTCAAAGGATATGCTGGCGCTTTACCAGCTTTCCAAATCGCTCGGAATGGAGTTCGCGACAGCGGCGTTCCATAATTCCTACTACTTCCACAAGGACGATAACGTGATTACGAACCGCGAGGAGGTATGCCGCGACTTCGAGCAGCTTATCGAGTGGCAATTGCAGGAAAAGCATCCGAAATCGTGGTTCAGAGCTTTCTTCAATATGGGGCTGATTAACTATATCGAAGGGGGGCGGCGCATGCTCCCCTGCGAGGCGGGTTCGGCCAATTTCTTTATCGACCCGTGGGGCGAGGTGTTCCCCTGCAACGGCCTGGAGGAGAAATACTGGAAGGAGTCTATGGGAAATATCCACGAGGCTGACTTTATGACCATATGGAACTCTGAGCAGGCGGCGAAAGTGCGCGAGAAGGTTCGGCGCTGCCCGAAAAACTGCTGGATGGTCGGAACCGCCTCGCCGGTGATGCACAAGTACATAAAGCACCCAGCCAAGTGGGCGCTTACCAATAAGTTGCGCTCAATGCGCGGCCTAAAGCCGTGTCTCGACAAGACCTGGTACGACGTAGGCCAGGATCCCGCGCAAGGAGACCTTCGGGAAAAGTTCTGACCTGTACTGCCATCCTTTTGAGTTTTCACCTAACTAATCACGCGCCATGAAAATCGTAGTCACAGGAACGAGGGGAATTCCCGCCATCCAGGGGGGAGTGGAGACCCATTGCGAGCAGCTTTACCCCCGCATAGCGGCGATGGGGCATGATGTGACTGTGATCCGACGCACCCCCTACATTACCCCTGAAAACCGTCTTTCCGAGTTCAGGGGGGTAAGGCTGGTTGATGTTTATGCTCCGAGAAAGAAAAGCGTAGAGGCTATCGTCCATACCTTTCTGGCCGTAATCAAGGCCAGGAGACTTAATCCTGACGTGCTCCATATCCACGCCATCGGCCCCTCGCTGATGGTGCCGTTCGCCCGTTTGCTCGGTATGAAAGTCGTAACCACGAACCACGGACCCGACTATGACCGCCAGAAATGGGGGAAACTCGCCCGCACGGCTTTAAGGCTCGGAGAACGCTTCGGCACCCGGTTCTCTAACAAGGTAATCGTGATTTCCAATGTCATAGCCGGGATTCTACGCGACAATTATGGACGCGGAGATACCGAGCTGATTTTCAACGGAGTTGAAAAGCCTGTCAAATCTGCCGGACGCGAGTATCTGCGAGAATGGGGGATAGAGGGGCGGCTATACATTGTCGCTCTGGGTAGGTTTGTTAAGGAGAAAGGATTCCATGACCTGATTGAGGCGTACGCGGCTTCCGGCTTACGGGAGCGGTGCGCGCTGGTAATCGCGGGGGACTCCGACCATCCTGACGAGTATTCGGAAGCGCTTAAGCGCCAGGCCCGCGAGGCGGGAGTGGTGCTTACCGGCTTCATACGCGGGGAGCGGTTGAACCAGCTTATGAGCAACGCGTCGCTCTTCGTTCTTCCGTCATACCACGAAGGGCTTCCTATTGCTCTTCTTGAGGCTATGAGTTATGACCTGGATGTCGTCGTAAGCGATATTCCGGCCAACAGAATACCCGAATTGGAGGAAGAAGACTTCTTCCCGGCAGGGAATGTAGCCTCATTGGCCACACTTTTAGAGAAAAAGATTGTAGCGCATCGCGCCACACGGACGTATAATCTCGCTAATTACGATTGGGACGAAATCGCGGCTCGGACGGTTGACGTTTACCGCGAAGTTTGCCGTTCCAAATGATTTTTTTGCAGAATAGGCCTAATAAATGAATTTTTGTGTCCTGTTTTTCGGTTTTATGGTAATATGATTTGTTGTCTGATACGTATTTTAGTTCAAAAAAAATGCGCAGATACAAAAATAATCGCTAACTTTGCACCCTAAAACGGAAAACTTCAAAAATTTATGAAGATTGACGCTCTAAATCTTGATATGATTTTCGAGACGAGCTGGGAAGTTTGTAACAAAATCGGCGGTATTTACACCGTTTTGTCAACAAAGGCCCTTACCCTGCAAAATCTCTATAAGGACAAGACCATATTCATCGGACCCGATGTATGGACTGAAGAGAATCCTTCACCCTATTTTTCAGAAGTGCCCTCGCTGCTGCGCCCCTGGCGCGACAAGGCCGAACTCCCCGAAGGGATTTCCGTGCGAATCGGACGGTGGAACATCCCCGGCAAGCCCATCGTGGTGCTTGTGAAGTTCGACTCCATGTACAAAGTCAAAGACTATTATTATGGTGAGATGTGGGAGCGCTATGGCGTTGACTCGCTGCACGCTTACGGCGACTACGACGAGGCTTGCGCCTTCTCCCTGGCCGCCGGCATGGTAATCGAGAGCATCTGTAACTACAAGCGTACCCGCCATAAAAACATTGTGGCCCATTTTGACGAATGGACAACAGGTATGGGGCTGCTATATGTCAACTGGAAGCTCCCTAAGGTTGGGACGATTTTCACAACCCACGCTACTTCGATAGGCCGCAGCATCTGCGGCAACGGCAAGCCCCTGTATGATTATATGAAGGGGTATAACGGCGACCAGATGGCCCAGGAGCTTAACATGCAGTCGAAACACTCGCTCGAGAAGGCTGCCGCTCATTACGCCGACTGCTTCACGACCGTTTCCGACGTTACCGCGGCCGAATGCGAGCAGTTGCTCGACAAGCGCCCCGACATTGTAACCCCGAACGGCTTCCAGCCCGACGCGCTGCTGACCAAGGCCCGCATGCGCAAGGCCCGCGAGGTCGCCCGCGAGGCGATGCTCAACGTCGGCTCCGCGATGATTGGCCGCAAGCTCCCGGCAGACACATTCATCGCCGCTACTTCGGGCCGCTGCGAATACCGTAACAAGGGTATCGACGTGTTCCTTGACGCGGCCAAACGTCTCGGGCAGGACGGAGTCGCGAAGCAGATGCTGCTTTACGTGCTCGTTCCGGCCTGGTCGAAGGAAGCTCGCCAGGATGTCAAGGACGCTGTCGCCGCGGGCACGAATCCCGGCGTTGCCGATCCAGCGATTACCCACACGCTCAACAATCCGGACTCAGACCAGATTATCAACCGTATCCACCAGCTCGGCCTTTCATCCGACCGAGGCTCGAACATACAGGTGATTTACGTGCCCTGCTACCTTAACGGTGACGACGGCATCTTCAACATGCAGTATTACGATATGCTGGCCGGGATGGACGCGACGGCGTTCCCCTCGTATTACGAGCCCTGGGGTTACACCCCCCTGGAGAGCGTGGCCTACGGCGTTCCGACGGTGACGACCTCCCTTTCCGGCTTCGGCCAGTGGGTGCTTTCCACCTCGGCGAGCGATTTCGAACAGAGCGGCGTGGTTGTCATCCCGCGTTCCGACTCCGACTACCATTCGGTTGTCGAGAAACTCGCGTCGTCGCTCCGCCGTCTCGCCGATGCCGATGCCGACTCCCGCGACAAGATTTCCAAAGCGGCCCGCTCGACAGCCGACAAGGCGCTCTGGGATTACTTCATCGTCTACTATGTCGAGGCTTTCAAGAAAGCCCTCGCCGCTGCGGACGCGCGCGAATGAGATTTGCGATACACAATTATATATAAAGATTAAATTTCCTACTTACAAATACCTCACACATGAAACTTCAAGTCAGTAACACTAATGTCCCCAACTGGCACGACATTACAGTGAAATCAGACCTGCCCTCGAAGCTGAAACCCCTCGAAGAACTCGCCAAGAACCTGTGGTGGGTATGGAACAGCGAAGGCAAAGCCCTGTTCCGCGACCTTAACCCCGACCTCTGGCGCTCGACGGGCGAAAACCCCGTCATGGTGCTCCAGCAGCTTTCCGCAGAGCGTCTTGAAGAAATCCTGGCCGACAAGGAGCTTCTGGCCCGCATCGACCATGTCTACGGGATGTTCAAGGAGTATATGGCCCAGCCGATGCGCTCCGACATCCCCTCCGTCTCCTACTTCTCGATGGAGTACGGCCTGTGCAACGCGCTGAAAATCTACTCCGGCGGCCTCGGCGTGCTCGCCGGCGACTATATCAAGGAGGCTTCCGACAGCCGCGTCCCGATGACCGCCGTCGGCTTCCTTTACCGCTACGGTTATTTCACCCAGTCGCTGAGCGTTGACGGCCAGCAGATCGCCAACTATGAGGCTCAGAACTTCAACCAGCTCCCGATCGAGCAGGTGATGGAGAACGGCCACCCCATGATTCTCGAGGTGCCTTACCCCGGACGCACGATTTACAGCCATGTATGGCGCGTGAACGTGGGCCGCATGAACCTCTACCTCATGGATACCGACTTTGAGATGAACTCCGAGTTCGACCGCTCGATCACCCACCAGCTCTACGGCGGCGACTGGGAGAACCGTATCAAGCAGGAGTATCTTCTCGGTATCGGCGGCATCCTGATGCTCAAGAAGCTCGGCATCAATTCCCAGCTCTACCACTGCAACGAAGGGCACGCCGCGCTGCTCAACCTCCAGCGCCTGGTCGACTACGTGCAGGAGAAGCACCTTGACTTCAACGTAGCCCTCGAACTGGTACGCGCTTCCAGCCTCTACACCGTCCACACTCCCGTCCCCGCCGGTCACGACTACTTCGACGAGGGTCTGTTCGGCAAGTATATGGGTGAGTTCCCCGCGAAGCTCGGTATCTCCTGGAATGACCTTATGAACATGGGCCGCGAGAATCCGAACACCAACGAGCGCTTCTCGATGAGCGTCTTCGCCCTGAACACCTGCCAGGAGGCCAACGGCGTTAGCTGGCTCCACGGCGAGGTGTCCAAGAAGATGTTCGCCGGAATCTGGAAGGGTTATACCTGGGAAGAGAGCCATGTCGGATATGTCACCAACGGCGTGCACATGCCTACCTGGGCCGCTTCCGAGTGGAAGGAGTTCTACGCTGAAAAGCTCGGCGAGAACATGTTCAGCCACCAGGACGACGCCAAGGCCTGGGACGGTATCCTGAAATGCACCGACCAGGAAATCTGGAATATGCGCATGACGATGAAGAACAAGTTCATCAACTTCGTCAAGCGCGACTTCAAGGCCAAGTGGCTCGCCAACCAGGGTGATCCCTCCGCCGTGATGAGCATCGTCGACAAAATCAACCCCAACGCCCTGATTATCGGCTTCGCCCGCCGCTTCGCGACCTACAAGCGCGCCCACCTGCTCTTCACCGACCTCGACCGCCTGTCGAAAATCGTCAACAACGAGAAGTTCCCCGTGCAGTTCGTGTTCTCCGGCAAGGCGCACCCCGCCGACGGTGCCGGCCAGGGCCTGATCAAGCGCATCATGGAAATCTCGCGCATGCCGCAGTTCCTCGGCAAGATTATCTTCCTCGAGGATTACAACATGATTGTCGCCAAGCGCCTCGTAACCGGTGTCGATATCTGGCTCAACACCCCGACCCGCCCCCTCGAGGCTTCCGGTACCTCCGGCGAGAAGGCCCTGATGAACGGCGTGCTCAACTTCTCCGTGCTTGACGGATGGTGGTACGAAGGCTACCGCTTCGACGAAAAGGCCGGATGGGCCCTTACCGACAAGCGCACCTTCACCAACCAGGCCCAGCAGGACGCTCTCGACGCGGCAACCATCTACTCGATGCTCGAGAACGAAATCGTGCCCCTCTACTACGCTAAGAACTCCAAGGGTTACTCCCCCGAGTGGGTGCAGTATATCAAGCGCTCGATCGCGCATATCGCTCCCCACTTCACGATGAAGCGCATGATCGAGGATTACATCCACCGCTTCTACAACAAGGAGGCCGAGCGCACCGCCAAGCTCGTCGCCAACGACTACGCCGAGGCAAAGGAAATCGTGGCCTGGAAGGAAAAGGTCGCTGCCGCGTGGGACGGTGTCCGCGTGCTTGATGTCAAGGCTTCCGATGTTACTGATTCAGTAACTGGTACCGATTTCCACGTTGAGGCAGTCATCGACACCAACGGTCTGGCAAACGACCTCGGCCTGGAGCTGGTTGCCTACAAGAAGGAGGGCAACGAAGAGAAGTACTTCGGCCGCGAAGCCTTCAAGGTTGCCAAGGTAGACGGCAACGTCGTGACCTTCAAGCTTGACTCCAAGCTCCGCGAGGCCGGCGTGTTCCGCTACGGTTACCGCCTCTATCCCGTTAACCCGGCGCTTCCCCACCGCATGGACTTCGCCTACACCCGCTGGATTTAATCCATTCGGCTAACCAATATAATCGGCGCTGTGTCAAATTATTGGCACAGCGCTTTTCGTATTCTCTTCTTTTTGCATCCGCAAGAGTTGGCGCGGTATGAAAAGAGCCCGGCTTGCGCCAGGCTCTTGTTTTATGACTTAACTTTATTATGAGCTGTGTTTGAGCTGTTGGTGTATAAAGATACGCTTTTTTGGTTATGACTGGTCTACGAATCATAATAAGTAAGGTGGTCAATCCGCTTGGGGATTATCGTGGTGTAGTAGTCCGGTTTCGCGTTCCGGCGGCCGGGGTTGCTTTTGGGGGCAACGGGCGGCGGTTACTTGTAGTCTTTGAGCATTTTCTGGAGACGCTGGCGGGCGAAGAAGATGCGGCTCTTCACGGTGCCGAGGGGGAGGTTCATCTTCTCGGCGATTTCGTTGTACTTGTAACCTGCGACGTGCATCGAGAAGGGTACGCGGTAATCGTCGGAGAAGGAGTTGATGGCGGCGGTGATTTCGCCGGCCGCTATCGAGCCTTCGGGGGTGTCGAGACCTGACTCCTGGGGGAGGTTGAGGTGGTAGAGGTCCTCGGTCTGGTCGATGATTGTCGCTGAGCGAACGACCTTGCGGTAGTTGTTGATGAAGATGTTGCGCATGATTGTGAACACCCATCCCTTGAAGTTCACGTTCTCGACGTACTTGTCTTCGTTGTCGAGGGCCTTGAGGGTCGTGTCCTGAAGGAGGTCGTAAGCGTCGTCGCGGTTGGAAGTGAGCAGGTACGCGAAGTTGAGGAGATTGCTTTGAAGGGCTAAGAGCTTAGTCTGAAAATTTTTGGAACTCATAATGCGAAAGTGTTAAGTAAGTCGTTTGAGATCCACTTTGTGACTACGATGCAAAGATACGCATTGTTTTTGTAATTCCAAATATTTTGGCAATAAATTTTTCAAAAAATCGCAAAAATTTTCTTTCGGCATTATAACTATCTGAAAATCAGATGATAAAAAGTTGATAATTTTTGACACAAAATTGTTACAACGAGTGTTTCATTGCGTAACAATCTGGATTGTATATGTAACTATCGGGAAATCAGAGGTGTAGCGTAATTGTTCAATTGGAAAGTGTTATTTTCTCGCTTTATTATGATCTGTTTTTGTGAATAAGTATTAATTTTTATCCTTTGTTTATAGGTTTTGGCTCTATTTGTTGTGAGGCTTTTGTAACTAAAAATGATTTTGTGGACTGGAAGTGGTGTTTTAAGAATACCGCTAATTGTTACAGTCTGTCGCGTGATGTTACGAAAATGTTGCTTGATGTTACAGCGTTTTTCCCCACTCGGCAGGCAAATATCGCGCCCTCTGTTTTATATAAAGGAGATTCTTTTGTCAATTGGGCCGGATGTCGTAATTTTGCACTATGAATCAAGATAACATACGCTCCGGGGAGGTGGACTTTGTCGTCAACGGCGTAAAGCTCCACGCGGAGGTCAGCGGGAGCGGTGCCCCTCTGCTCCTGATGCACGGCTGGGGCTGCGACCATACGACGGTCAGGTCTATCGCCGCGACCGCCGCGCTGACCAACCGGGTTTACAATATCGATTTCCCCGGATTCGGCGCGTCCCCCGAACCGGACGAGGTCTGGGGTGTCGAGGAATATACGGCGCTTGTCGAGGCGTTCGCCCGGCAGGAGGGGCTGGAAAGCCCGGTGCTTGTCGGTCACTCTTTCGGCGGCCGCGTGGCGATACTTATGGCGTCGCGTACTTCTGTCTCAAAGGTCGTGCTGGTCGATGCCGCCGGAATAAAACCCCGTCGTTCCCTGGCTTATTATTATAAGGTGTATTCCTTCAAGGCCGCGAAGAGGCTCGCCTACCTGCTCCTGGGAAAGGAGAGGGCGGCCAAACACATTGAGGCGATGAGGGCGCGGCGCGGCTCGAGCGACTATTCGCAGGCTTCTCCGAAAATGAGGGCCATTATGAGCAAGGTAGTAAATCAGGACCTTACCGACCGTCTCTCTCTCATTAAGGCGCCTGCGTTGCTGATATGGGGCGAGAACGACACGGCTACCCCGGTGGCCGACGCCCGCAAGATGGCGAAGCTGATTCCCGACGCGGGGCTTGTCTCGTTCACGGGATGCGGCCATTACAGTTTCCTTGACAATCCGGCGCAGTTCAGAGCCGTGTTGTCCTCATTCCTGAACTCTTCAAATTGACGATATGAATACAGTCACTATGGTTTTCGCCCTGGCGGTGGCGGTGCTTGCCGCTGTCGATATGTCCGCGGTTTTCGCCCGCGACCTGATGATGTTCCAGCAGAACTCCTATCGCGGCGACCGCTATGTCCGCTGGTTCGAGCAATCGGGCGAGAGTACGTCGCTCGGCCGAATATTCTGCTGCGTGGCGCTGATGTTCATGCTCGTTAACCATCTGCCGTTTTTCGCCGGGGCCGCGGTCGCTGTTATAATAGTGGTGTGGCAGTTCGTCGCGCTTCTGCGGAAGAAATACAAGAAGCCGCTTGTCTGGACTCCCCGCGCCAGGAGGATCTACGGCGTTATGTGGGGGCTCGCGGCCGTTGTCGCCGCGCTGTTCGGCGTCACTCTCGGATTGAAGGGGCTTGCCTGCTCGATGGTGGGCATCCTGATTGTTTCCCCGCTTTTCCTCTTAGGCGCCAACGCCCTGCTGCGTCCCGTTGAGAAATCAATAAATAAGAAGTACTACGACGAGGCCGCTTCGATTCTCGCGTCGATGCCCTCGCTGAAGGTTGTCGGTATCACCGGCAGCTACGGTAAGACTTCGACCAAGCATTACCTTACCCGGATTCTCCAGGAGCAGTTTGCCGTGACAATGACTCCCGGCAGCTTCAACACTACGATGGGGGTCATACGCGCCGTGCGGGAGCACCTGCGTCCATATGACGAGGTATTTGTTTGCGAGATGGGCGCCAAGCAGCTTGGCGACATAAAGGAGATTTGCGACCTGGTGCATCCTTCGGTCGGCGTGGTCACCGCCGTCGGGGAGCAGCACCTCGAATCGTTCAAGACAATCGAGAATGTGCAGCGCACGAAGTTCGAGCTTGTCGACTCTCTCCCGGCCGACGGCTTGGCGGTTGTCAACGACGACTTCCCCTATGCCGCTTCCAGGAAGGTTGGCAACACAGCCTGCCTGCGCTATGCTGTGAGCAATACCAAGTGTGCGGACTATACCGCTACTGACATTGAGTATTCCCCTGACGGGACCTCCTTCTCTGTCGCCGGCCCCGGACTGGACGAGCCTCTCAGGCTGCAGACGAAACTCGTCGGCGAGTGCAATATCTCGAACCTTGTGGCCGCCGTCGTCGTGGCTCTGCGGCTCGGGGTCCCTGTCGAGAAAATACGGTATGCCGTGGGGCAGATCGAGCAGGTTGAACACCGCCTGAACATGAAGCGCACTCCTGGTGGCGTCACGATTATCGACGACGCTTTCAACTCCAACCCCTCCGGCTCGAAGATGGCGCTCGACGTTCTGTCGCGTATGACGGGCGGCCGCCGCATCGTTGTCACTCCAGGCATGATAGAGCTGGGCGACATTCAGGCGAGGGCCAACGAGGAGTTCGGGCGCCACGCCGCAAAATGCGCCGACATAGCTATCGTCGTCGGCGGCTACAACCGCGACGCCATACTGGCCGGGCTTGCCGCCGGGCCGATAAAGGAGGAGGATATCCACGCTGTCGACAGCTTCGCGAAGGCGCAGCAGCTTCTTTCGACGATTCTCCGCCCGGGCGACACGGTGCTCTACGAGAACGACCTTCCCGATACCTTCAAATGATATTTGATACTTTCAAATGATATTTCAACAGCTTATTAAAAGCAATGGCAAAGACTAATATAGGCGTGTTTTTCGGCGGACGTTCCACCGAGCACGAGATTTCCGTTATTTCCGCCAACCAGGCTATCGCCGCGGTTGACCGCTCGAAATTCGACGTTACACCGATTTATATTTCCAAGGAGGGGCATTGGTACACTGGCGACGCTCTCCTCGATCTCAAGAACTACCGCGACATTCCCTCGCTGCTCAAGCAGACAGAGGAGGTCTATATGCGCCCTATTTACGGCGACTACAACCTTTACCTGGCCAATCCCCGCGGGCTGTTCTCCAATAAGGACAAGCTGGCGAAGCTCGATGTCGTGATTCCCGTGCTTCACGGGGCGAACGGCGAGGACGGCACTTTCGAGGGTATTCTCGAGGCAATCGGCATACCTTTCGCCGGATGCGACACTCTTTCGTCGGCCAACGGCATGGATAAGATCACGATGAAGATGATTCTCCGCGAGAACGAAATCCCGGTTGTCGACTACGTATGGTTCACCGACCGCCAGTGGTTCGCCGAAAAGGAGAAGCTTGTGGCTGCCGTTGAGGAGAAACTCGGCTATCCCGTGATTGTGAAGCCTGCCAACCTCGGCTCATCGATCGGTATCAGTTGCGCCCACGACCGCGCCCAGCTCGAACATTCAGTCGAGGACGCGACCCGCTACGCGTCGCGCGTGATTGTCGAGAAGATGCTGGAGGAGATGCAGGAAATCAACTGCTCTGTGCTCGGCGACTGCGACGAGTTTGAGACCTCCATTCTCGAGGAGCCGATTAAAAGCTCCGAGATTCTCTCGTATGAGGCGAAGTACATGGGGGGCGACAAGGGTGCGAAAGGGATGCAGGCTTCGGCCAAGAAGATTCCGGCAGACCTGCCCGCTGACGAGACCGCCGAGATACGCCGACTGGCCGGGGAGACGTTCCGAGTGCTGAGCTGCCACGGTGTCAGCCGCGTGGACGTGATGATCGACCGCAGGACGCGCAAAATCTACGTTAACGAAATCAACACGATTCCCGGCTCGCTTTCGTTCTACCTTTGGGAGGCGACCGGGGTTCGGTTCGACCAGCTAATGGAGCGTCTGGCCAAGCTCGCCGTCAAGCGCGCGACCCACCGCTCGCAGAAGACCTTCTCTTTCTCCCAGAACATCTTCGCCATGGGCGGAGGCACCAAGGGCGGGGTCAAAGGCGCCAAACGATAAGGGAAAGAGACATAAAACTGATGGAAAAAGGAAAGCGGGTCGCGATTCACATCGCGACCCGCTTCTAATTGGCATTTGTATATGAAACAAACTTATCAATCAATCATTCAATTCTATGCTTTTCCGGGCTTTGGGAGACCCGTAGAGGGTTTACTTATCCAAGCTCCCTCGTAACTGTTTGACCATTATCTTAGACAAACAATGTACCAATTATCACATAAATTCAATATTCACGCAATCAAAATTAATGTAATTTCCTAACAATCAATCGATAATTCAATCTCCAATATTCAATATCTAATCAATCAATATGCAATCTTATCTGTTTTTGCCGCCCATTTCTCGAATGCGCGGATGGTAGCCTCGTTCTCCAGGTGGATGCAGGGGAGAGAGCGACGGCCGCGGGGTTTCTCCAGCTCCTTATAGATAAAGTCGTCGGAGAAGTTTATCGCGTCGGCGTCTTCCTTGGTGTTGCCGAAGAATATCCGGCTCACTCCGGCCCAGTAGAGAGCCGACAGACACATGGGGCAAGGCTCGCACGAGCTGTAGACGGTGCATCCCGCAAGCGAGAATGTCGCCAGGGAAGCGCAAGCGCTCCGTATCGCGTTGACCTCCGCATGGGCGGTTGGGTCGTTGTTGAGCGTGACGGTGTTAGCGCCTGTGGCAACTATCTTTCCGTCGCGGTCTGTGATTACGGCACCGAAGGGGCCTCCTCCGCGGTCGATGTTCTCTTCCGCGATTTTGGCTGCCATTTCCATGAACCGCTTGTCCTGTTCGGTGATGGGGTAAGAATTTTCTTTCACGGCTTTTATGGGTTAGGCTTGTTCTTCTGTTAACTCGTGACACACTCGCCGCCTTTGCGGAAAGCGGATACAAAGATAAGGATAATTTCGCAGCAAAAATTGCATATATGCAAAAAAATATCCAAAAGTCGCCAAAAAGGCCACAAATTGTATGCCGTTTTCGATTCTGAACCTCTCGACGGGCAAGACCCGCTTCAAGGCCCGGGGGCAAGTGCTTGGATGGTCGTAATTTCAATTATGCGCGGTCAACTTCGCTAAGTTGACACACAAAATTACGCATTTTTTGTAATTACTTTTCTTAAAAGTTATTAATTTCAGACCAATTTATGCCTTTTATGCTGTAAAACATATTTTAGCCGGGATAAGTGCTCCCTGGCGCTCGCTCCCGGCGTGTGAAATGGGGTAGGAGGCGTTATTTGTCGACAATCATCGTCAGCACCCCTGAAGGGTCGTAGCATACCTGGTCAAACACGGGGTCGGCGATGTCAAGCCGGTAGCCCATGCGGTCGTGATGCACGGCTGAAACACTTTCCGAGAACCCGTTATGGTCGAGAAGCTGGTAGAGCTTGCCGGGGACGACGGCTTTAAGCAGTGTCGGGGCCAGGCAGTAGCCTTCCGGGGCTTCGATTTCGGTGATATTCCCTTTCTCGTTGAATCCGAGGTCGATGCCGTCGGCGAGCCTTACGTTGTAGCAGCCTGAGGCAAATTCCTTGTCGAGCCGCACTACGGCGTGTCCGTCGCAGTGGCGTTCGAGGAACTTGCGGGCTTTCGACGGCATATCGTCATAGCTTACCGAGCCAGAGATTACCGGGCCTACGCCGGTAAAGCCCATCGGGGTTTCAGGCATCGCCGCAGGGGCGGGCGTGACAGCCTGGTCACCGTCCGCCGCGGCGGACGCGCATATCGCTGTCAGGAGAATCGCTCCCGTTCCGAGGAGCGAGCGCAGACGGTCGCTCGCCAGTCTGATTCCTTTCCGGCCAAGATGTCTCGCCGTCTCTTTCATCTTGCTTCCTATACGTCGTAATGCCTTCATAATTTGGTCTCCTTTCAGGTTTGCTTTACATTATCAACGAATAGGCCGGGCTGTTAGTTCGCCCTCGGATGCCTCTATCTCAGGCCGTCGGGGTACTCCTTCAGATATAGCTCGCAGTTGGCTTTCAGTTCGGCGTACCATTCGGCTCCGAAGCGCTCTGTCAGCGGTCCTTCGAGAAACTGGTAGAGCCGGATGCCCTTTCGCCTCCCGAGCTTGCGGGCAGGCTCGCATATTTTCCAGGAGTGGTAGTTTACGGCGGTGAATGTAGGGAACTCCTTGAGGCGCAGGGGGTACAGCGCGCATGAGGCGGGTTTGCGGAAGCGCCCGTCCGTCCGCCCCTCGCGGAAGGCTTTTTCGAGGGCGCAGAGGCATACTCCCCCTTTTCCGTAGCAGGAGAAGGCGCAGTTTCGTCCGTCGAGAATGGTCGTGACGAGTTCCCCTTCGGGGTCTCTGTACGCGACGCCGTTCTCTCTTACCTCTTCCACGGCCCGGGGGAGCATGTCATCTTCGATGACGGGCACCAGGCGCTCGATGGCTTCGGCTTCGGCTTCAGTCACTGGCGCTCCCGCGTCCCCTTCGATGCAGCATGCGCCGAGGCACGCGTCGAGGTCGCAGCAGAAAAATTGTTCGGCGAGGTCGAGGCTCACCAATGTGTCTTTTATCTGGAACATTTTAACGGTTTCTTAGACAATCTCTCAGGTACCCGAATACAGTACCCCCGATCCTATCAGGCGGTCATAGCGCTCTCCCGGGGCGCGGTAATAGACGAGAACGAGGTATTCGTTGACGGTCGGATAGAAGTCTCCCTCGATGTTGAAAACCGGCGGGTCGGCGACGTACTGGTAGTTGTAAGCTCCCTGTTTGAGCATCATTACTTTTTCGTAACGCCCTGTCGACGGGTTGTAGTCCATCCGTGAGTCGTTGTCGAATCCGCGGTGTGTGAAGTCCCCGTCGAGATATACCTCAGCGTCGGGAATCCGAAGCAGGTCGAGCGAGAAATGGACGGGGACGTAGTCGGCTTCCGTGTCAGAGCTCGTGGAGTTGTATTCCCTGACGAAGAAGCGGCCGTGCTGCGTGCGGTCGAAGCTGTATGGCTCGCCGACGCGCGGATGGTCCGGGGCCAGCCACATATGGTAACACGGCTCCTCGAACGTGATCTGCTCGACTCCCATGCCGGGATAGCTGGTCGAGACCGTCTCCATTCGGCGGTACTCGTTGCCGGCGCGGAATATCATAGCCGGGGTATGCTCGTAGGTTATCGTCGAGCCGGACATCCGCGCGGGGTGTTTCAGCGTCGCGATGTTGTCGCGGCGACCGTTTTGGACGATTTTCAGTGTGAGGTCGTTATATGGGTCGCGCACAGGGTATTTGCGCAGGTCGACGTTTACAGCGAGCTGCTGGTGGGATTTGTTGTAGTCTATGTCGGTGCGCGAGCTGACGCTTCCTCCGATGCTTACCGCCCCTTCGGAGACCATGAAACGGGCCTGGAGGAGCACCTTCTCAGGTTCCGTCTCGGGGTAGACCCGCAGCAGGTAGTTGCCGGAGAGCCGGAAGCTGAACGCGTCGTTAGGGAGCGTGATCGTGTAATGGACGTAGTGGGTTATGGTGCCGCGCGAGAAGGCGTAGTCCTCGACATCCGCGTAATTGAACCCGTCGAAAACCTCGGAATCTACCAGGTCGGAAAGCCTCCAGTCGGCGTCGCAGTGGTAGATGGAGTATCGGAGGTATTCACGCTCGTCCCCCATCCCGTCGAATCCGATCACGAGGCGGTCGTCCATGCCGTTGACGAGCACGGTCGGAGCCAGTCGGTCCCGGTCGCTTTCGATTGTCAGCGTGCGGTAGTCCGGCGAGAATATGGCCGTGTGTGTGTCGCCGGGCGTGTATTCCGTCGCGGAGGCGATGAGGGCGCAGAGCGCTATCGCGGTTGTGGTTATCCGGGCGAGCATCGTTTACCAGGATATAGGCTCCTTGCCGCAGGCGGCGAGGTAGGCGTTGGCTTTCGAAAAATGGGCGTTGCCGAAAAAGCCGCGGTGGGCCGACAGCGGGGAGGGGTGGGGCGACGTGAGCACCAGGTGGCGGCTATGGTCTATCAGCCTGGATTTGGATATGGCGTAGCTCCCCCAGAGCATGAACACGAGGTTGTCGCGCCGCGCCGAAAGGGTTTCGATAACTGCGTCGGTGAATGTTTCCCATCCCTGGCGCTGGTGGGATCCGGCGGCGTGGCAGCGTACCGTCAGCGTCGCATTCAGGAGAAATACACCCTGCGCCGCCCAGCGGCTGAGGTCGCCGTCGACGGGGATGGGGGAGCCGGTGTCGGTCTGCACCTCCTGGAATATATTGCGGAGCGAAGGCGGGAAGGGCACCCCGGGAGCCACGGAGAAGCATAGGCCGTTGGCCTGTCCCGGTCCGTGATACGGGTCCTGCCCCAAGAGCACGACCTTGACCTTGTCGAACGGGCAAGCGTCGAACGCCGCGAATATCTTCCCGGCCGGCGGGAACACCGCCGCGGTAGCGTACTCCCTTCTTACGAAGTCGGTCAACTGCCGGAAGTATGGCTTCTCCCACTCCGCCGCCAGCGCCTCCTTCCATGTCTCTTCAATTCTTACATCCATATGTGAAAGTCCGAAAGTTAAAACAGGGTTGCCTGTTTGGTGGAAGTCCGTGGCATAAACGGGATAGCCGGATCGAAATCGCGAATGGTGTTTGCGACAAAAGTTCCGAGGTTTACAGGTACAGCATTTCCAATCATTTGTTCAATTTCGCTTTTTGAGCCTATAAACTCATATGTTGGCGGGAATGTCTGAATCATGCTCCTCTCGCGTGTGGTTAGAGGGCGTATACCTTCAAGAGAGTTTACCGGGTCGTTGGGATGGAGCTGATAGCCATTTGGAATCGGACGGTTTACGCCCCTGATGGTTGGACTGGGTTCGTGAACGCTGAAAATCCCGCGGCGCGCATAGCTACGAGGGTGGCGGTAATAATATTCAAAGTCTATGGTGTCTCCGAAGTAATCTTTGACGCTCATAAACTTCTCAGAAAGCCTGTTGGAGATGTTTTCTGCCATAAAATCGTCTTTTTCGCCGAGTTTCCCGATAAGGAAGAACCGTTTTCGCTTTTGCGGAACTCCGCAATATGACGCATCCAGTACGGTCTGGGTAAGGCCGTATCCGGCACGTTTGAAGGTTTCTCTCGCCGAGGCTAATTTCCTGGTTTTAGTGATGGTGGCAACATTCTCCATCACAAACCACTCGGGCTTTATATTTGCTATTATTTCCGCGTAAGACAGTGTCAGGTTGCCGCGTCCGTTATCCTCGTTGCGTAATCCCGCGCTGCTGAAATCCTGACAAGGAGGTCCCCCGATAATCATGTCGGGGCGATATGCTCTTATCTGTTCGCTTGCCTTTGCCGTATCGGATAGGTCTAACTGGCTGATAGGATGAGAAAAATTCCTACTATATACCTTTATGGCCGCCGGCCAGTTGTCATAACCGGCGACCACCTCAAACCCCGCGTTCTCAAAACCGAGGCTCAGTCCGCCACAACCGCAAAATAAATCTACTACTCTCATTATTACTCAAATAATTCAGGACTGTAAACAATTGCTGCGTCAAAACGGCGTTCCGGACTTAGAAGGTTCTGACCGCCCCCAAGGATTATGTTTTTTATTTCCGACTTATTGATTCTCGGATGAGTAAGCTCTTCGCATTTCAGATAAGGATATGAGGCGGTACCGTTAAGGGCAAAAGCCTTGTCGTTCGCTATGTTGTAGGAGTGAAGTCTTACGATTCGCTTGTAGTCGAACTGGCCGTAGACGCTATATTCAAACAGCATCAGGTAGAGCCAGATTATCGCCCTCATCGATCGGCTTATAGATTTGGGCAAGTTAACATCTTCGTTCTTGTAACACATTTGAATGACAGCGAGATTGCTCCATACAAATACGTCCAGGCAGTCAGGCGCGAGAATCGGTTTGCGTCCCTTTGTCTTCCAAATTGGTTGCACGATAAGCGGAGTTTGCCTGGAGTGTAGGCTGGTTGAAACTCTCGATATGGCAGCCCGAATTTTGGCGAAATTAGGCAGAACCTCTGTTATTTCTTCCCAATGGTTTATATGGATGTCGCCCAACAGCTCTTTCAGTTCGTTTCTTCCGTTGATGCCGCGGAATTTGTCGCATATACTGCAAGCGAGAAAGTTAATAGTCGGAGGTCTGACGACAATCTCACAACTATATTTATCTTCCGAGAATTTCAGTGTTGTGTTATCCGGGAGAGCTGTAAGTTTTATTTCAAGGCCGACAAGAGCGGATTGAGTCGCGGCATCAACCATCACAAGGTCAATTTTTTCCCGTTCCCCGGTATAAAACATATCGTAGGCATTATAACCGGCTTCAAAATTGTAGAAAGCATTTTCCGACATGGGGTTAATGCCGAATAGCTCTATGCCGCTTATGTAATCGTGTACGATGCCGTTGGTTGAGTCGGTTTTTATATACACGGGCTTTAAGCCCTTGTGGCTCATATATGCCACAAGAGAGGCGGGGAAAGAGCTGTTGAATTGGTTCTTTCCCCAATAATACGCCTTTGAATAGTCGCGGCTGCTGTTATTGTGGTCTTGAGCGAATAATCCTGGTGTTGCCATAGGAATATGAATTTGATTGCGAAGATACGAAAATTTTACTTCATTCAGTGCTATTTAATGCGGTTTTCCAGAATGGTACTGTATATCCGATTCCAATCACGAAAAAACGGTCAATGAAGAGAACGGGGTATAAAAGAAGAGCCGCACCCGGGAGGGGCGCGGCTCTTGTGGGGTTATCGAAGGCGCGGGGCGTCTTCGGTGGTGTCGGGGAGATTAGTCCTCAACGATGGTTACGCAGCGGTCGAGGGTGAGGCACTTGTCACCGAGGTCAACGCGGTTGCCGTTGTTGGTGGTAGCCTTGAACTGGTCCTCGCTTACGCCGTAGCGGACGAGCTGCTTGGCAACGGTGTTGGCGCGGTTCTCGCGGAGGCGCTTGTTGACAGCGTCGGTGCCGGTGTAGTTGTCAGCCCAGCCGGTAACGGTGTACTTCTTGTTGGTGTCGCCCTTCATCACGTTTGCAACGGACTTGAGGACCTTGCGGTCAACAGAAGTCAGACGGTAGGAACCGATGGGGTAGTAGATGGTAGCCAGGGGAGCGGCGGGAACTTTCTCCACAACCTTCTCCACGGGGCGGTTCAGGCAGGCCTTGAGCTGAGCCTCGAGGTCGGCGATACGGGCGTCGGCAGCCTGAAGGCGCGCGCGGTATTCGTCGCAGTTCTCGGCGGGGGGGCAAACGGGAACGATAGGAGCGGTCCAGTCGGTCTTGCCGAGCTTGATGGTGGCGGTCAGAAGAGCGGAAGCGTAGATGGTGGTTCCGTTGTCGCCGTCGATGTGGTTGTCAAGGGCGGTAGCGCGGAGGTCGAGACCAAGGGCGAAACGCTTGCTGATGTTGAATTCCTGGGTAAGGCCGGCGCGCATAGCGATCACGCGGTCATCGCCGCGCTTCCAGTCGTTCTTCTCGTTCTTGATGAAGTCCCAGTAGAGACCTGCACCTGCATAGATATAAGCGTTGTAGACGCGCTTGGGGTTGTAGCCGCACCACCAGTGCGAGAGGTTCAGCATAACGTCAAACGTAGCGCCGAAGTAGTTGATTTTGGTCTTGTAGAAATCGTCCTTGACCATGTTGGCTTCGGGAAGAACGCCGTAGGGGAAGTTCTTCTGGTTGTCAACGGTCAGGCCCTTGATGGACATGAAGTCGCCGCCGATACGGCCACCCAGCAGGGGAGAGAACCATTTGCCGATTTCGAGAGACGCCGTGGGAGCGAAACGGTCGCCGAATTTGCGTTCCTTGTCGTGGCTGGTGAAACCTACGCCTGCGCCACCTTCAAGCTGGATGAACCAGTTGTCTTTGAAACGGTTGAAGGTGTAGCCCTGTGCGGGATCTTCCACATAGGTGACCTCCTGAGCATTCTGGGCGGAAGCGCTCATGGCAACCATTGCGCAACCGAATGCTAAAAATAAACTCTTCTTCATAGAAAATCTGTAAAAAAAGTAGTGATGATTAATGTTTGCGTTTGAATGTTGAGGAGTGCGGATATTCCAAAGAATACCAGCTCCTTACGCGCTTTCCGCGTATGCGGTTTTCCCTTCCGCGCCGCTCGCGCATCGGAATCCGCCTGAAATTTTGCGCTAAGTTAAGCATATTTTTTGAAATATTTCACACTTTCGACACCTTTTTAACGCACAACTCCTCAAATTTGTTTGAAAAAAAGTGCGATTCGGCCTAAAACAAGGCCGAATCGCGTAACTTTTTGTCAGAAGACTGTCGATAGTCAGATACGCCCCAGGAATTTAAGCACCTGTTCAAGGATGTTCTGGGAGGTGAAACCGAACTTCTCGTCGAGCACCTTGTAGGGGGCGGATGCGCCGAAGTGGCCGAGTCCGAAGACTTTCCCGCGGGGACCTACGACACCCTGGAGGGTTGAGGGGAGCCCGGCTGTCAGGCCGAACACGGGCGTGCCCTCCGGAATCACGCTGTCGCGGTACTCCTTTGTCTGTTCTTCAAACAGGCCGATGGAGGGTACTGACACTACGCGGCTGGGAACGCCTCCTGCCTCGAGAAGGGTGGCTACCTCGCAGAGGAGCGAGACTTCGGAGCCGTTGGCTACGAGCACGACATGGGGGTGGGGGGTATCCATCACCACATATCCGCCCATGCGCGCGCCCTTGGCTTCCTCGAAGCGGTCGCCGGTCGCGGCGGGAAGGTCGGGGATGTTCTGGCGCGAGAGTATAAGGGCCGTCGGGGTCTCCTTGTTCTCCATCGCCATCTGCCAGCATACGGAGGTCTCGATCGCGTCGGCGGGGCGCAGGACGAGAACCGAAGGCTTGCCGGAGAAATTCTTGAGCTGTTCCATAAGGCGGATCTGGGCTTCCTGCTCTACGGGCTCGTGGGTCGGGCCGTCCTCGCCGACGCGGAACGCGTCGTGGGTCCAGATGTATTTGACGGGAAGCTCCATTAGGGCCGCCATGCGCACGGCGGGTTTCATGTAGTCGGAGAACACGAAGAAGGTGCCGCAAGCGCCGATCACGCCTCCGTGGAGCACGATGCCGTTCATTATGGCGGCCATCGTCAGCTCGGACACGCCGGCGTGGAGGAAGGCCCCGGTGAAGTCGCCGTTGGTGAAGGGGCGGGTGTTCTTCAGGAAGGCGTCGGTCTTGTCGGAGTTGGCGAGGTCGGCCGACGATACGATCATGTTGCCTACCTTCTTCGCAAGTTCGGCAAGCACGGCGCCGGAAGCGGCGCGGGTAGCGCTGCCCGGTTTCTGGGCGATCGCGCGGTAGTTGATTTCGGGGAGTTTGCCGTTGAGGTAGTCGTCAAGCTCTTTCGCGAGCTCGGGGTTTGCCTTCGCCCATTCTGCTTCGGCGGCCTTGCGGGCGGCGCAGATTTTGCGGAGCTCCTCGTTGCGGTCGGCGTACAGCTTCTCGACTTCGGCGGGAATCTTCCAAGGGTCTGCGGGGTCCGCGCCAAGGTTGGCGAGGGTCTTGTCGAGGTCGGCTCCGGCGGCGGAGAGGGGCTGTCCGTGGGTCGAGCACTGGCCTTCGTAGTTCGAGCCGTCAGCCTTTACGGCGCCGCGGCCCATGACGGTGTTGCCGATAATGATTGTCGGGCGCTTCTCCTCTTTCTGGGCGGCTTCGAGGGCCTGGGCGATAGCGACCGGGTCGGTGCCGTCGATTTCAATCACGTTCCAGTGCCATGCGCGGTATTTCATTGCCACGTCCTCGCGGTCTACGGCGTCGACGTAGGTCGAGAGCTGTACGCGGTTGCTGTCGTAGAACATGATCAGGTTGCTCAGGCCGAGGTAGCCGGCGATACGGCCCGCGCCCTGGGAGATTTCCTCCTGGATGCCGCCGTCGGAGATGAAGGCGTAAGTCTTGTGGGAAACCACGTCGCCGAAACGGGCCTGCAGGAAGCGCTCCGCGATCGCGCAGCCGACGGCCATCGTATGCCCCTGGCCGAGGGGGCCGGAGGTGTTTTCGACGCCGCGGGTCGGGTCGAGTTCGGGGTGTCCCGGGCAGGCGCTGCCCCACTGGCGGAGCTGCTTGAGCTCGTCGACGGTATATTTTCCGGTCAGGGCGAGCACCGAGTAAAGCATCGGCGACATATGGCCCGGGTCGAGGAAGAAGCGGTCGCGTGCGAACCAGGTCGGGTCGTCAGGGTCGGTTACCAGGAATTTCGAGTACAGCACGTTGGCGAAGTCGGCTCCGCCCATTGCTCCGCCGGGGTGGCCCGACTTGGCTTTCTCAACCATCATCGCGGCCAGCACGCGTATGGTGTTGGCGGCGCGGTTCATAACGGGGATTTCCATATAGTTTTAGTGTTAGTAAGAAGATAGCGATTGGTTTGCGCGAAGCCGTCGAGGACGCAAGCCTTCTCTGACTTCATCGGCAAAATTAACTAAATTCGGCGGAATATAGGGCCAAAATTATGCGGATTATGGGGTAATGATTGAATTATCGCTTAATATCGGATAAATAAGAAGCGCGGACAGCGCCATTGCCGCTGTCCGCGCGAGATGTTCTTTCGATGGGTGGAATCAGATCGCGTCGAGCACTTCCTCTGCCTCCTCGGTGGTCTTGATGTCGGTGTTGACATTCTTCGAGCCGATGAGGGCGTAGAAGAGGATGTAGGCGGCGCAGCCGAGCACTACGAAGTAGCTGGTCAGGTAGGAGCCGGCGATGTCGGCAACCCATCCCTGGAGGGCTACCATTACGGCGCAGCCGAATACCATGGTCATGAACGCGCCGGAAGCGATGGAGGTGTATTTGCCGAGACCTTCAACAGCCATGTTGAAGATGCCGCCCCACATGACGGAGGTGCAGAGACCCACGAGGATGAAGCCGAGGATTCCGACGGGGACTTCGGCCCAGATCATCGAGACGTTGGCCCAGTCGATACCCGGCATGTTGATGGTCCAGGTAGAGGGCGCGAGCATGCCGAAGAGCACGAGGGCCAGGGTGATGGTCGACACGGTGGCGATCATGGCGCGGGAAGATACCTTGCCGCCGATAGAACCACCGATGAAACGGCCTACAAGCATGAGCAGCCAGTAGATTGCCACAATCTGGCCGACGATGTTGGCCTCCATGCCGAGGCCGGGGGTTGCGCCCGCGGGGTCGCCTGTGAGATACTGGAGTACGTAGGTCGGAGTGCCAACTTCAACGCCCATGTAAAGGAAGATTGCGAGGATGCCGAGCTTGAAGTGGGTGAAGGAGAAAGCGCTGTGCTTGTCCTTGACGGCTTTTTTCTTGGCGGCTTTCTTGCCGACGTCGTTAGGCTCTTCGATTTTGCTGAAGAGAATAACGATGAAGGCGACGATGAACACGGCGCCGGCGATGAAGAGGGCCGGAGTGGCGTCGGCTACCTTGGCCTTCGCCGCGTCACCGATCAGGGCGCCCATCAGGATATAGACGGCAACGGCCGCGGCGCTGTTGAACACGCCGCCGAGCTGCAGCAGCTTGTTCCCTTCGTTACCGCCTCCGCCGAGGGTGTTGAGCATCGGGTTCACAACAGTGTTAAGCATGCACATGCAGAATCCGGCGATAAACGCGCCGGCGAGGTAAACCGCGAAGGCGCAGTTCTGCATGCTTTCCCAGCCGCTCATCCACTGGACAAAGATACCGATAATACCGACCACGAGGGCCATAAGGGCCGTGGCCTTGTAGCCGAAGCGCTTGATAAGCATACCCGAGGGGATACCCATGACGAGGTATGCGATAAAGTTGCCGTAGTTGCCGATCTGGGATTCAAAGTTGGTCGCTCCGAACTGGTTCTTCACAATCACCGCCATCGGCGAGCACAGGTTTGTGACGAACGCGATCATCGCGAACAGGGCCATCATAATTATTATGGCGCCCCACTGTTTGTGCTGATTACTCATGATAATCTTAGGGAAATGTTGGTTTATTATTAGGTTTTGTTATTAGTTTAAAGTAAGAGGATATTGGCATGAGGGATGCCGTTTCATGATATTCGGGCATAAAGTTAGCGCTTTTTCGCGGAATAGCCGTGGAAAAGCGCCAACTTTTTTATTTTGGGAAATTTTAGCGACGGATTACCGTCTCGGCGGGAGAGGCGGGATTCGGTCAGTAGGCTCTTTCGCCAAAGATCGCGGAACCCACGCGCACCATGGTCGCGCCCTCTTCGACGGCTATGGGATAATCGCCGCTCATCCCCATCGAGACTTCGGTAAAGTCGCGGAGGTCGGGACATGTGGCGAGCGCGAGGTCGAACAACCCGCGGATGGCCTTGAAGTCGGCCCGTACGCGTTCCGCGTCGTCGGTGTTGGAGGCCATGCCCATTATGCCGCGGATATGGGTGGCTTTCAGCCCTTCGAAGCGCCTTTCCCGAAAATAGGCGGCGAACTCTTCGGGGGAAAGCCCTGTCTTTGTCTCCTCGCGGGCGACATGGACCTGCAGGAGCACCGGCTGGACTATTCCCCGCGCCTCCGCTTCCCGGTCGATGGCGCCCAGCAGCCGCTCCGAATCGACGCTCTCGATAAGGGCGGGGCGGAGCCGGAGTAGCTGGCGTACCTTGTTGGTCTGCAGGTGGCCTATGAAGTGCCACCGCAGGCCGGGGGCTTCCAGTGCGGCAAGCTCTTCGACTTTGGCCTGAAGCTCCTGCACGCGGCTTTCGCCGAAAACGCGCTGCCCCCCGCTGTAAGCGTCCATAATTGCTGCGAGGGGGTGGAATTTCGACACGGCCACAAGCTCGACTCCGGCGGGGAGGGTGGCTTTGATTTCGTCAATGCGCCTGGCGATGGCGTTCGGTTCGACCATGGCGTCAGCGCTTATTCGGCCTTCGGCTCGGCGTTCTCGCCGTTGCCGGAGAGATTTACCTTGTAGACGTCCATGTAGGCGGTCTCGGTGATCGACACGATGTCGAAATCGGCCATTGTTCCCTTCATGCCCTCCATAAAGTTGTCGTACGCGCCTTTGAAGTCGCTCCCGGAGACGAGAATCTGCGACACGGACTTCTTTTCGGCGGCGGTCTTTTCGTCAATCGTGATGAAGGCGACTTTGACGAGGTACCATTTGTCGGCGGTGTCGTCCCAGAAGATTTCGGAAATCTTGGTTGATTTGGCGGAGCTGACGGTCAGCTCGCCGGAAACGAACGGGGTGAGTTCCTGGGTTATGCGCGCCACGGCCTCGGTAATCGAGAGGGCATCGACGAGATACGGTTCCGTTACTTTCTTTATAGCGCCGTTCTCCATCGTTTTGTCGAAACGGGCTTTACATTCTATCCAGTTTGCCATTGCGGTTAGTCTTGTTTAGTTTGTTTTAAAAGTGTATCTTCGCGGGGGTGTCCCGGAAAACGCGGGGCAAAATTACGAAAAAAATCCCGCAAAATCCAACCTGAATATGGAAGAAACAGAAAAAAACGAATCCCGTTCCCGCGGCTTTTTCGCCAGGGTCTGGGATCTTTACGCGGGAGGTTTTCGCGAGATGACAGTGGGGCGCAAGCTGTGGGCGATAATCCTCGTCAAGCTGGCGATTATGTTTCTGATTTTCAAGGTTTTCTTCTTCCCCGACAAGCTGAAGGAGGAGTATGACACCGACGCGGAGCGCGCCGCCGCCGTCCGAACTTCCCTCACCGACCCCTCCCGCCGCTGACAAACATCCATTGCCCCTCCCGCTATTGCCCAGCCCCCATAGGCTCTCCGGCCGCGCCGCAGGAACATCGTATAGAGGCTCTAAGGGTCGAAGGCCCTTTATGTCAGTAACCCCGCCATAAGCCGCGTATGCGGCGGTTGGCGGGGTATTAGTCTCAGCCCGGTCGGGCAGCGGTTGGTGTGGGAAGGCATTCTCAGCAGGTGCTCGGCGCTGCCAGGACGGATGAAGGTTGGTGGGGAGCGGCGGAGCCGCGGTGTAATTGTAGCACATTGCCGAGCGGCCGTAGGTCGCGATGGCTGTGTGTATCTGTGTCATCCCCGCCAAACGGCCTCGAAGAGGTCGTATAATTCGGAGTATAAGATATTTATATCATATTGACGGACATCTTCGATGCCCCTGCCGTTCGGGTGCCTACACCCCAGGCCATCGCTCCCTGCGGTCGCTCGACCTGGGGCTACAATTACGCCGCGGCTCCGCCGCTCCCTACGCGGGGTTGCAACCCCGGATAAGTATGGTGTCCTCCGCTGGTGCCCGGACAGGAAGTATATGATGTGTAGGGTTGACCCTTAATGTTAGAAACCCCGCCATAAACTGCCTCTGGCGGCGGTTGGCGGGGTATTTTCTGCGATGTTTCGATTGGGCATATTCGATTCGGTGAGGGCTGTATGGCGCTCCCGTGTTATCCGAATTTCGAGATTTTGCGGAGCATAGGCTCGTTGAGAAGCTTGATCTGGCGCCCGTCGACGGTAATCAGTTTCTCGGAGACGAAGCCCGAGAGGGTGCGGATGGCGTTGGAGGTCGTCATGTTCGACAGGTTGGCCAGGTCTTCGCGCGCCATATATATACGGAGCGTCATCCCGTCCTCCTCGAATCCGTAGTGGTCGCGCAGTACAATCAGCGCCTCTGCCAGGCGGCCGCGGATATGTTTCTGCGTCAGGTTGACGATCTTGCGGTCCGAGCCCCCCAGGTCGTGGGAGAGCTGCTGGATGAAGAACCAGGCCAGCTTGACGTTGTCGTTGATCATCTCCTCGACGAGCTTCATCGGGAGCGTCCCGACGACCGACGGCTCTATGGCCGCGGCCGAGGAATTGTAGACCTCCTTGGCGAAATAGGCGCGATAGCCGAAATACTGCACGGGGCGTATCAGGCGCAGAATCTGCTGGCGGCCGCCGATGCCGTCCTTGAACTTCTTTACCTTTCCCGACAGGAGGCACCAGATAAATTCCGGCTCCTCCCCCTCGGCGTAGATCATCTGATTCTTCTTGTAGTTGTGAATCACGAAGGCGTCGATTATCCGGCGTTTCTCCTCGTTGTTGAGGATGGTCCAGATTTCGGAGAGGTCCTCGCTGATTACCTTTTCAAGAGCGCTCTTTATCATATGAGGGTTAGGGTTGGCAGTGATTGGATTAGCGGCGCGAATCGCGGCCGGAATCCCGGCAAGCCGCGTAATTATGTTTTATAACACAAAGATAAGACAATTTTTCCGCCGCTTCCAAATTTTAGCCAAACTTTTTTTACAAGTAGGTATGTATAATCCTTCTATGCATAGGAATGATATACCCTCTTATCGGAAGTTTTTTATAACCTTCGAGACCACTCCCCAGATAGTGAAGTTATCTTCCGGCGTGATTTTGAACGACGGAAAGTCGGGATTGCCGGGGCGCAGCCAAATTACCCCTTGCTCCCGTTCCGACAGGTCGAGGTATTTCATCGTGAACTCTCCGTCGATATATGCCACAACGATGTCGCCGTGCCGCGGTTCGAGAGCGCGGTCTATAACTATTATGTCCCCTTCGTCGATACCCGCCTCGATCATCGACATGCCTACAACGTTGGCGTAGAACGAGGCCGCGGGGTGGGGTATCAGCTCCTTGTTGAAGTCGAGGCTGCGGTCCATATAGTCCTGGGCCGGGCTGGGGAACCCGGCGCGCACCCCTGAGTCGGCGTACGGCAGTTCGAGCGCGGTCCCGAACATCCCGCTCATAATCTCAATCTCTTTCATGCTTTAATACTTTCCACCCGCGAATATACTGATTTTACCGGTAACCAGGCTGTCATTATTCCTTCATGTCGCGGTAGTCGCGCATGAAGCGGCGGAACTGGATGGTGCCGAGGGATACTCCGAAGAGGGCGCCTGAGATGATACCTAAATTTATATAGGGATTCCAGGAGTGGCTCCAGGAGAACAGTATGAGTAGGGTTATGGCGAGGGGAATTATGAACGCCATGCTTCTAAGATGCAGCAGGCGGCACTTCATCGCCCTCGCTATGACTTCGGAGGTGGGCATTTCAAAGATGTTGATTGCCTTTACCTTATGGCAGATATGGCGGTCGATGGCCCCGCACATGATAAAGTATATCATCATGCAGATTATGATGATGCTCTTGTGCTTTCCCCCGACTTCCGGGTTGGCGATCCATGCGGGAGAAACCAGGGCAAATATGAACGCGAGGTTTGAAAACCTCGCATAGCGGTCGGCGAGGCGGGTAAGGGCGGTTTTCCGCTTGCTCCGCGTTATTGTTTCGGCCTCGGTGCCGGTCAGCGTGTCGCGCGACCGGCTGTCGCGGCTTTGCCGCCATTGTTTTCTAAGTTCTTCTTCGCTCATAGTTAGTTTATCTTGGGGTTTTGCGCCAGAAGGCGTATCCTGGTTTTTATGCGGTTTATGCGGGAGGCGACGGTGTTCCTGTTCATTCCCATTATCCGGGCGATTTGGTCGTAAGGGACATCCTCGAGCCAGAGCACGAATATCGAATGGTTCTCCGGGTTAAGGTCCGCGATGATGGTGTCGAGCCATTGCCGGAACTCAAACGGCGCGGACCCCTCTTCGGAGGGCACCGAGGAGGCGTGGGAAATGTCGGTATGCTCTCGTTTGCGCCTTCGGCGGTAGGTAGAGACGCAGGTGTTGAGGGTGACGCGGTAAATCCAGGTCTTTATGTCGGAGCCATTCTTGAAACTCTCGATTCCCCGCCATATATTGAGAAGCGCGTCTTGCCGGAGGTCCTCAAATTCATATGTCGTTGAAGCGAACGAGCGGCATATCCGGTTGATTATCGGGATATGCGGCTCTACGGCCTGACGGAAGAAGGCCTCGGATTGCTGTCTCTCGGCCGGGCGCATGCGGGATAACGCTTCGGCGAACCTGAGGAACCATTCCCCGACAACCTGTTGCAACCCCGCGGGGTGGACTAATGCGATCATTCCTATTTGCTGACTAACTTATTTTCTTATTAGACGAGGATGAGGGGCAAATAATTTCATACGGGATGAAATAAATTCGGAATCACAAAAGTTTAATCAGGCTGCGTTGTTTTTAATGATATTTAAATTGTGGAATCCCGATGAGTTAAATTGAGGTTAAATGCCTGGCTGATAATAAACGTACGATTGTTATATAGGTCATAGAACCGTAATTGAGAACGAAACGAATCTGAAAACCAAAAAATAAACGATATACGATTATGAAGAAAAAATTTCTGAGCCTGGCGATTATCGCCGCAGCTTTCACCGCTTTCAACGGCGTTGCCCAGACAACCGATAACAATAACACCAAGGCCGTATGCGTTGCCGAGCAGTGCGGCAAACCCGGCAAGGGGTGCCCCAAGGAGGCATGCCCCTTCGACGGACTCAACATCACCGACGCCCAGAAGGCACAGCTCCAGCAGCTCAACGTCTCTCGCCGCGAAGCCCGCAAGGCTCAGGCTACCGCACAGAAAGCCGACAGGCAGCGTAACGACTCCGCCCGCATGGCTCAGCGCCGCGCCGACAAGAAGGAGTATCTCGAACAGGTGAAGGCCATCATCGGCCCCGACCAGTATGTAGTGTTCCTTGAGAACTTCTACATCAACGGCGGAGGCCAGCACCGTCCCGGCGGTAAGGCAATGATCGGTCAGGGCCGTATGGCGAAAGCCCACGGCATGCGTCAAGCCGACCGCAAGATGAACGGCAAGCGCGGCGACCGTCCCTTCAAGGCCCAGGCCAAAGCCGCCAAAGCCCAGGCTGCTACCACCGCCGCCAACTAACACCCGGCCTCCAATCCCGGCCATATAACATACCATATACGGCGCAAAGCGGCGCGTCACCTCGACGCGCCGCTTTGCGCGTATTTCTTAATATGAATCCGTGAAAATCCGTCGCATCCGCGGGGAGCTTGCGACCTTTAAAATCCGTGTGCCAACATCCTTTATACTCCCCCTCGCACTGCGGCCTCTTGTCTCAAATTAGAAGGATATAAGACACACGGATTTTGTCATAGTGCGGGGCGCTATGCACGGATGGGACTGATTCCCCACAGATTTCTCTATCGGCGCGCCCGGTTGAGCGCCGAAGGCGCGGTGACAGGCAGATGTATGTGTGGGAGTGCCCGTAGGGTACGGGCCCGTGGTATAAAAGCTGTGTTGATGAGGTAGCGATTAGGTTGGTCGATACCACAGACCCGCACCCTCCGGGTGCTCCGCTGACGTGACCGACACCACACCGCGCCTCGCACCTCCGGCGCTCGACACGGTGTTACCCACGGCCCCGCACCCTCCGGGCGCTCTGAAGACGCACTCGATATAGTATTCCTTATAGAACTGTGTCATAGTTGTAATTCAGTGCATTTCGTTCCCAGAGGGGAGAGGGCTGTTATAACAGCCCTGATGGGTCGTTATGACACACCCTCGCAACAAAATATCTTTATTTGTCGTTTTATGTTCGTTAGAGGATGTGGTATGTCGTAGAGAGGCTGCATGCTCGGGTAGACAAAGTGACTTATGGATATTATCGAGGCAATGAAAGAGAGGAGGTCGGTGCGAACCTTTAACGGTGAGCCGCTTACAGACGACCAGATGAACGTACTGAACGGGATTGTAGCCCAGGCTGAGGACCCGTTTGGCGGTGATGTTGCGATCCGGTTGAAATCGTTTGACCTCCGGGCGGGTTACCGCCCGGGTACATACGGAATGATTCGCGGCGCTTCCGACTTTTTCCTTGTGGCGTTTGCCGACGACAGGATGTCGGCGCTGTCGGCCGGTTACCGCTTCGAGCAGGTGGTGCTCCGGGCGTGGGAGATGGAACTGGGTACCTGCTGGATCGCGGGCACTTTCAAAGACTCCGATTTCAATAATGGCGAGCAGTGGGCCTCGGGTGAGCGGCTGCGGGTAGTGTGCCCGGTAGGGGTCGCGGCCGAGCCGCGGTTGTTCGAGAAGGTAGCCCGGATTACTTTCGGCAGCAAGAACCGCAAGCCGTTCGGCAGGATGTTTTTCCAGGACAAGGTCGGGCGCCCCGTTGACGCGGACTCTCCGTTTCGGGAAGCGCTGGAAATGACGCGTCTTGCTCCGTCATCAAGAAATTCCCAGCCGTGGCATGCTGTCGTAAAAGGTAAGGCAGTCCATTTTTACAGCGAGGGCAAAAGTCCGTTGGCTCCTGTCGATATGGGAATCGGAATCTGTCATTTCTGCGAGACCGAGCGTTTCCAGGGGCGTAACGGCTCGATTACGGTTATTTCGGACCATCCTGCGCCCTTGCGCGACTGGGAGTATGTCGCGACCTATACTTCCGTCGATTAATCCGTTAATTGTTTGATGTCGGTAGCCGTTCGACATCTATAAAGTCGATTTCGGGCATCGGAATCTCTTCGGCATACAGACGGATGGTGTTGTCACCCTTCTTTAGACTGATGCGCAGGTGTATGTCAGAGAAGCTTCCGGACTCCTCCCGGAAATCGAAACGACCCGCGTCCACTCCGTTCACGGCGACAGAAATCGCTGACTGGCCGGCTGGCCGCAGTCGGATAGTCAGAATAGCCTCGCAATCATAGTCGGCCGTAATGCCAGTGAATACAATGTCGTTTCCGGCTGAAGATCCGGCGTTTACCACTTTCATTCCGCCTTCGCATCCCTTGTCGGCCTCATAGTAGGCGCTCCCGGCATATATCGGGTTTACGAGTTCCTGATATTTCGAGAGATAAGCTGTTTCCGCCTCGTATCTCGTGCGTGGCAGGCGAGTTTCTCCCCGCAGAGCGAATATCTCGGTTCCGTGGGGAGGAAGCGCAATGGTCATCGAGTCGCGGAGTCCCGTCAGCGAGGTCCCGTCAAACAGATTTTCCGCATTAATTGCTCCCGCGAGCTGTATGTCGCTGAACGGGATTGAAACCGACCGCGCGGAGTCGGTAGGATTGTAGAAGGCGACCGCGCGGGCCGTGCCGTTAAGCCGTTCAATATCCTTCACAAGGACGTAGCAGCCATCGCTATGCCGCGCGACGTAGGCCTGGAGGCCGAGCGGCGACTGGTTCAGCGCGATTAGCCGCTTGTTCCTCAGCAGAGCCAGCGTTGACGGGGGCAGCTTCGTCAGGTCGCACCCGATAAGCAGTGGCGACGACATCATGCACCACATTCCGAAATGTGTGCGTTCCTCCGTCTCGGAGAGCCCGCGGCCGAGTTCGAGCATATCCATATCGTTATACCTCCCTTTTCCGGCGTAAGCCGATAAATACAGGTTCTGCCCGATTATGTTTTTGACCGACCACCACTTTGGCGCTATATCGTGGGAAACGCGCCAGGAGGAGGCTATTTCCCTCGCCCAGCATCCGGGAAAGTCCCATCGGCATATGTTGAGCCTCACGTCCTTACGCCCGGTATCGTCTATCGCCTTTCTGATCGCGCGGTAGCGCTGCTCCGGGTCCAGTTCGAGCGAGTCGCTGTTCTGCTTCGGGTCTCCGCCGCAGAAATCAACCTTTATAAAGTCAAATCCGAGTTCGGAAAAGAGGTGGCGGGCGTCCTTGGCGTCATGGCCGTACAGGCCGACACCGCGGGCCACGGAATCGTTGTCGTAAAAATTGCCGCAGGTATTCGCTCCGGCGTCGCTGTATATCCCGGCCTTGAGGCCGAGAGCGTGGATATGGTCTACTACCGGTTTCATCCCGTCGGGAAACCGCGCCGGATGGAACAGAAGCCGTCCTGACTCCTTGTCGCGTCCGCCGAAAAAGCCGTCGTCGATATTGACGTAGCGATAGCCGAGCGAGTCGAGCCCGAGCCTCGACAGTTCGTCGGCCTGGCGCATGATTAGGGAGTCGCTTATGTTGACCCGGTATGTGTTCCAGGAGCTCCAGCCCATCACGGGGCCTTCGTGGGGTAGGGCTGCCGCGGCGACCGACAGCGCGAGGAATGACAATATACTTCTCATATGGTTATTCGGGGTTCTCGACCGCGAAGTTAACCAACTTTGGCGAGCCGCGCAAACTCCGGCGCTGCCGACCATTATTCCGCGAGGTGTAGCGCCTCGAGGAAGCGGCGCACCGTCGCCGGATCGCCGGTGTATTTCCCTCGGTCCTCGCTCAGTTTGCAGGTCTGGCAGTAGAAAGGCCAGGATTCCGTGATTTTGACCGCGATCAGCTTGATGACTATGTTGCGCGGCCTGATACCAGGAAAATCGTTCGTAAAATGGGTGCCGATGCCGAACGAGGGCTGGCATTTGTCGACGGCATAGCGCTGCAGCTCTATCGCCGAATCAACGTTCAGAGCGTTACTGAAAACGACCTGTTTGGAGCGCGGGTCGATACCGAGCGACCTGTATTTGGCGACAATCAGGTCGAGCTGCTCCCTGTTTTCTCCGCTGTCGACCCGCAGCCCTTTGAACATGTTGGCGTAATCCTCCGAGAAGTTGAGGCTGAACGCCTGCCAGCCGTAGGTGTCGTAGAGGAACGTTCCGAGCGCTCCTCGGTAGGTCTGCGACCAGACTTTCATCGCCAGGTAATTGGCCATCTGCGGCCCGTACATCCCCGCTATCGCGCATATTAGCTCGTGCGCCATTGTGCCGATTGGCGTGAGATCGTATTTCATAGCGAAATAAACGTTGCTCGTCCCCGAGAAACGTCCCGGTCCCGCGAGGGTGTCGCCGCGCTCCTTCATCGCCTGTATCGCCGTGTCCTGCGCCTCGAAGGAGGCCCGGCGCCTCGTCCCGAAATCGCTGAACACGCATCCGGCTTCAATCAGGCGCTCCGCCTTGCGGTAGGAGGTTTCGTAATAGCGTTTGTAATCAAGGGAGGCTACCTCGCCGGTCATGATATAATACAGCTCCGAGATTATTGCCAAAACCTTGACCTCGAGGAGTATTGTCTCGCTCCAGTTCCCTTCGAAGCTGATGCACAGGTGTCCTTCCTCGTCCTGCCTGACAGATACGAGGCTGCTGTCGTAGCGGAATCCCCGCAGGTAGTTGTAGAACCAGTCGGGTATATACCGGCAGCGGCGGCGCATGAAGCCCACCTCCTCGTCGGTAATGACAACGCTTTCGAGCGACGCGATCTGGCGGCGCAGCTCGTCGGCGAAACCGGGAGGATAGACCGTGTCGTCGCGGTCGATAAAACGATATTTCACCATAGTGCGCGGGTAATTGTCGATTACCGCGCAGCACATGGTGAACTTATAAAGGTCGTCGTCGGTGAAATGGGTTATAATCTGGCGCATGGTGGGCGTGTTGTTTGGTTGTCGCGTTTTCTATAACAACAATGCGGACCGTCCGTTGGCTCGTCCGCCTGTGTAAAAATCCCGTATCCGTAGCATAAACACTCGTTTCGCGCATATTGCGGTTATGGAAATAAATCGTAAATTCGCATTGTTTAAAACAGATTGTATATGAGATTGTTTTTGATTTGGGTTTCGTTTGCCGCAATGTGTCTGTCCACCTCGGTGGCCGATATGTCTGCTGCGGGGTTTGATGAGGCCGGTTTTACCGTGCGCGCCGTCGGGATGCCGGTAAGGGAACTTTCGGTGGATTCCGCGGCCATAAGCCGCCTGGATTCACCGTTGGAGTATTATGCCGCCCGGTCGTATGTCAGGATGAGCGGGAAAGAGGGGTTGTGGGCCGCGATTTCCTCTTCTAAGTTCGGGTTTGACAGCGGGATGGCTGACCGTCCTGTTTCCCAAGAGGTCCGGCGAGGGATTTTTGCCGAGGAGGTGGTTTCTGTCGTGAGCTACCGGGACTCCGTGGCTGCTGTCGTCGTGCGGGAAGCTCCCGATTATCTTTTGCTCAACTACTGCTGGATTGAGAACGGGCGCTGGGTCAATGGCGGCCAGGATCTGGCCGACGACCCGGCGGATATGGAGCGGGTGCTTTCGCGGAAGATGCCTCGGATGTACGCCGATTTGCCCCGGATAGATAGGGTAGGGCGGTTGCCGGAGAGCGCCGCGCCCTTTGCCGCGTTCCTGGCCGGTATTGACGAGTCGCCCGAGGAGTTTCTTATGCGGAAGCTGTCGGAGCACAAGCTTGTGATTAACGGAGAGATTCACCGGCGCAAGGTTTCCTGGGATATGCTCCGGCGGCTGATTGCCATGCCGGAGTTCCCTGGAAGGGTCGGCACAATCTTTATGGAGCTACCGTCGCACCGCCAGGCAACTATCGATGCTTTTTTCGCCGCCGACACGCTTGACATCGGGAAAATCTTGTCAGTTTTCCGCGACGAGCAGCTTAACGGCTGGTGGGACAAGGGTGAGTTCGATTTCATATGCGATTTATGGCGGCTGAATCGCACTCTTGCGGAGGGGAAAAGGATAAAGGTAGTGCTCGCCGATTACCAGGTTCCGTACTCCGCGGTTACTGAGGCGACTTCTGAAGGGGAGGACCGCAACACGCATATGGCCGATGTGATTGCCTCCCGTATCGAAAGCGGGAATGACCGGCGGGGGAACCTGTTCCTTGTCGGTTGCGCCCATGCCCTCAAATCATTAGTTCCCGGCGGCTATTCCGCCGCTGCGGGAAAAGAACCTGCGATGACCGCTGCCGCGCAACTCGCCGAGCGGTTGGGGAACGGCGAAGTGTTCAGCGTATGGCAGCATTGTGTCTCTTCCGATAATGGCGGGGGGCGCCGTGCCGCCGTTCGTGGAGGGGTGTTTGACGAGGCGTTCGCTCTGAACGGCGACCGGCCGGTAGGGTTCGAGTTGCGGGAGTCACCTTTCGGCGCCGAGCCTTTCGACGGGCTGGCGGAACTGAAATATGATATAAGGGCAGGTTCTTACGCCGATAACTACGACGGCTTCCTCTTCCTGCATCCGCTTGCCGACGAGCCGCGCAACCCGCCGCTGGACGAGGTGTTTTCCGAGGAGTTCGTGGTCGAGATGAAGCGCCGTGCCGAAGTGTTCGGACTTCAGAAGGCAACCTGGCTGTGGTTCGGAAGCAGCTCCTCCGAGATGACCCGCGCTTCCGTCCTGAACGCCCTGGTCGAAGATTAAAGAGGGTACGAAAGACACACGGCTCTTTCATTTAAACTAAAATAAAGAGCACATCCTCCCTTACCCGCTTC
>CALBWF010000016.1:0-2718 GCA_937969265.1 uncultured Porphyromonadaceae bacterium | reverse complement strand
AGTGAGGCGACCGCTCTCCCCCGGACGACGAGCGAGCTTGCCGAGCGATGGCGGACGCGAGCGGGCCGGGCGGCATCGTCGCCCGGAGGCGCGAGTTCAGGGGGCGCATGGCCGCGCATGGGGATCACAGATCCGCGCGGCGACATAGCCGGGGATCCGGCAGCCGGCTATGGCCGGTTCCGCTTCCACCCGAATATTATTCCCCGTATAATAATAAATAATATCAGCATCCGCAAACTCCGTGAGAACCGCGCCCCCAAGGCGCGGCGCGAAAAACAAGCGGCCCGGCAGGTTCTAACCAGCCGGGCCGCGATGTTGATGAGTGAAGGGAAGAAATTACAAGAGCCATTTCTTTCCCTTATCTGTCTTACTCCAAATGACGATTGCAATTACCGCCACGATGATGATTCCAAAAATGTAAACTGAAGCTGGCATATTCAATCCTCCTTTACCTTAGTGTCCTTATCCCTGACTAAAATCAAGCCGCCGCCTAAGCATACCGCCGTTGTCAGCAAGCCAAAAACGTATATTAGCCATCGAACATCGCCCAAATCTGAAACCAAAGACATGACGACCACCGCGGTCAGTACATACTTGGCGATGTCCATAAGCCATTTACCCAATTCCTTTTTCATAATGCAAATATAGCAAAATTTTCTCCAAAACGTATTTTGAACTCTCGGCGGCCTTATGGTCGCCGAGAGTCAGCCACTCAGACCTGAAAATTAGTGATCCGATAGAGAATCCTCGAACGCAACTGATTGTCCTTGTCGATCCATGCCTCCGCCTTGTCCGAGGCTTCTGCATAGATAAAGCGCCCTTTGGTCAGCAATTTCAGAAGCCCCTCGGCCGAACTTTCCGGGCCGACGTAGATTTCACACTCAGCCCACTGGGCAACCGTTACCGGGTTCCCCTGCTCGTCCGTTTCGTTCGTCTTGCGTTCGGCATACGCGACACTGAACGATACGAATTTGTGACCGCCGTCGCCCTCGCGGCATACGGCATCCCGGCCGATGTTGCCGACAATAGTAGTTCTTTTCATCTGAAAAATACGATTGGCCTGTACATCGTGAGGTTCTGCGAGGCACTGCACCTCAAATTTACGAAAAATGTTTCACTTATCAATGACAATTTCGGTCTTTGCATCAATCATTTCACCACTGCTAAAAGTCGCATTTTCACTACTTTCAAATTTCAGATACGCCCAGTCAATCCACAAAATCGCGTGGTTGTAGCACGCGCACTTATGAGTTAAAACAATCGTTTGTTTTTGCGCCGGATACTTTTTCGTAAGTGTTACACGCACCTGTATTTCATGCGGTACATCGGACGAAAAATAATCGAAATATAAAAGTTGGTTGCCGTTCTCGTCATCCAGCGAAAACCAAGACACATAACATAAATCTTTAATTCCTTTGACGTAATTGTAGCGTTTGAGCGCTTTATTCAGCCATACGTGGGCGGCTTTCTCGTCGGGGAACTCCTTTTGTAATAACACTTGGTTACACATCTTGTCAGTGTAGGATTTCGTCAGGCATACCGTCGCTACATAAGTTTTCATAATCGTAAAATTTTAACAGGTTAAATATTGCGCTCCGCTGGGGCTTCGCTCCCCGCCATCCGCCGACCACATCGAGCGGAGCTGGTTAATACGTCAAAGAACTTGTTGTCGAAAACTCGCTAACATCCTCGTCACGCCCTTTATCCTTTCTATCGAACATATCATTTTCTCGAAGGTATGCCGGGCTGTGGTTTCCCAGCCGACGGATGTTTTCAAGATTTCAAAGAACGAGGGTTCATCCCCTTACACGTTGCCTTTAGAGCCTTTCTGATACTCGTATCGAACACTGACATTTTGAAATAAAAATGGAGCGGCCGCCCGTTCCTCTGGAATGGGCATAGGCGGCCGCTCTCTACCGCTAAACCGGCGCAAGGGTTCCGGGAAATATTTTTGAAAAAATTTCTTCAGCGTGCCCCGGCCTGCCGGGGTAAATTTTTTCATCATAAACACACTCCCGAAGGGACTTATAAAAAAATATTTACCGGGTTCATTGCCCGGCAAAATGCAGTGTCCGTACTTTGTATCAGAATGGTCTGAAGGCAACGTGTAAGGGATGAAACCCGTCAGGTCGCAGAAATCTTGAATTCAGCCGGAGTGCGAAACCACAGCCCGGTCGTCCCCAGAGAGAAAATACCGCTCTCCCTCGCAACGCGAGGGGTGCCCTGCCGCGACGTGGAGAAACGAGCGACTTGCAACGCCCTGCAAGTCGTTCGTTTTAGGAGCGACCAATGCCCCGCACACGGGGCATGGTACAGTAGTACAAACAAAAGCAAAAGAGAGCCGGAATAAACCGGCTCTTCAGTCACCGGCTATACCTGAATATCCTTTGTTATTCTCAATGTCCCCCGATAACCACGCGCACGGAGTTCGTCAATCAGTTCTCGTGCTTTAAAATTTAACAGTGCCGGATTCCGTTCTTCATTCTTGCCTTGCGTGCGCTTGATATTTGCACATAACTTGCACATCTTGGCATAGCCGTCAGGAGATAACGGCGTTCTCCGAAAGTAATCCAATGTGAGCGTTTTGCCACATTCAATACATTTCTTCGCTCTGTTTTCCATAATACTTTGCAGACTTTATCCTCCTGCGCCGGAGTTTTACGCTGCCGAAACACTCGGAACAGCGATGCGGCGATCAGCCGGTCGCGGAGACTGCAC
>CALBWF010000015.1:0-4457 GCA_937969265.1 uncultured Porphyromonadaceae bacterium | reverse complement strand
AGCCGCGGTGTAATTGTAGCCCCAGGTCGAGCGTCGGAGACGCGATGGCCTGGGGTGTAGGCGTACGAGCGGGGGCATCGGAGATGTCCGTTAATACGACATAAACTACCGTCTATCAAGATTGTACGACCTCTCCGAGGCCGTTTGGCGGGGATGACGCCGACACACACACAGCCATCGCGACCTTCGGTCGCTCGGCAATGTGCTACAATCACACCGCGGCTCCGCCGCTCACCAACAACCTCCATTCCTCCTATATTGCCCGGAACACCTGAGGAGAGATCGCCATCCTTGTGTAGGGACACGGCGTGCCGCGTCAGGCTTGGAAAATCAGTCACTCATCCCGCAAGACAATGTATGTCAAGCTTATCTATATGGCAACGCAAACGCGGCACGCCGCGTCCCTACACCCATTGCTGCCAGACCGGGCAATCCGGGCATAGTGAACAAAACGCACAGGGTCGACGACCCTGCGCATCCTTGTAAGGCTGGGGTTATTTGAGGGCGGAGTACTCGGCGTCGGTGACGGGGGCGAGCCATTCGGTAGAGGTCTCCTCGCCGGGGACTTCAAAGGCGAGATGGGAGAACCAGGAGTCGGCGGCTGCTCCGTGCCAGTGCTTGACATTGGCGGGGATATGTATCACGGTGCCGGGGAGGATTTCCCGCGCGGGCTTACCTTCTTCCTGGTACCATCCGCGGCCACCTATCCCGACAAGCATCTGGCCACCATCCTTCGCGGCGTGATGGATGTGCCAGTTGTTGCGGCAACCCGGCTCGAAGGTGACGTTCGCGAAAGGAACCTGCTCCGTGGAAACCCGGGCGAGGAAGCTGCGGCCGGTGAAGTATTTGGCATACGCCGTGTTCGGCTCGCCTATGGGGAAGAATATCGTGCGCTGGTACTCGGCCATGGCGTCGTCGCCGGCGACCTCGTTGTCGGTCCAGACCTCTTTTGCCAGGCGGAACGCCGCCCACGCCTTGGGCCATCCGGCGTAGAAAGCGACGTGGGTAATCGCCTCGGCGATTTCAGTGCGGGTGATGCCGTTGTTCTTCGCGTTCTGCAGATGGTGGAGGAGCGACGTGTCGGTTATACCCTGCGCCACAAGCGCCGTAACCGTAATCAGGCTGCGGTCGCGGAGCGAGAGCAGGTCGTTGCGGCTCCAAACCTCTCCGAAAAGGATGTCGTCGTTAAGATGGGCGAACTCCGGGGCGAACTCGCCAAGCTGCTGGCGGCCCGCCGTCTGTACAATCTTTTGCTGTGCCATAACGTTAAGTGTCATTATCGTCGCAATAACTGTGGCAATAACTTTGTTCATATCCGTATTTTTTGAGTTTCTGACGCGAAGTAACCATTATTTTCGGAAGCCCCATTTACCACATTTACATTTCCTGTTACCAAAAACGCGGAAGATGGGGGAATTTCGCGAAATATGCCTAATTTCGCGGCAGAACAATCCCCAATCAAGCAGCGATTCCCTATGGAACAGAAAAGGACGATAAACCTCGACTCGGTAGACGCTTACAACAAACTCTACGGGCTGGAGACACTCCATCCGCTCGTAACGGTGGTTGACCTCAAACAGGCGAAACACCATACGACAAGCGCCGTATTCAACTACGGCCTTTACGCCCTGTTTCTGAAAAACGGGGTCAGTTGCTCGATACGCTACGGGCGGAAGCAGTACGACTACCAGGAGGGGACCGTGGTCAGTTTCGCACCGGGGCAGCAGGTCGATGTCGAAATTCCCGCGGGGGAGGTCACCCACGACGTTCTCGGACTCCTCTTCCATCCCGACCTGATTTACGGCACGACCCTCGGCGAGAAAATCGCCTCCTTCAAGTTTTTCGACTACTCGCAGATGGAGGCGCTACATCTTTCGGAACGGGAGCGCGAGATTTTCCTCGACTGCCTCGACAAAATCAAGCGCGAGCTGGAGCACCCCGTCGACAGCCACTCGGCCGCCGTGCTCTCGGCCAACATCCAGCTCCTGCTCGAATACCTCCACCGGTTCTACGACCGCCAGTTCATCACCCGCCACAAGGTCAATTCCGAAATCGTTGCCCGCTTCGAGCGGCTTCTGAAAGACTATTACGGCGACGGCGCGGCAAAGGAGTCGATTCCGTCGGTGGCCGAGTTCGCGTCGAAAGTCAACCTTTCGCCCGGCTATTTCAGCGACCTGGTGAAGCGCGAGACGGGGATGTCGCCCAAGACGCTCATAATGCGGCATATGATCGAGGTCGCCAAACACCGCCTGGCAGCCACATCGGAGGATGTCGGCATAATAGCCTATGAGCTTGGTTTCCAGTATCCGGCCCACTTCACCCGGATGTTCAAGCGCCTGACGGGGCAAAGCCCGACCGATTACCGCCGCCTTATAGAGCAGAACTAAGAGGATGTGTCATAACGGCCCATCTGGGTCGTCGCTTGAAGGTTCAGCCTCGGTCACAATCTCCGGATTGCTCCCGTCGGCCTCACCTCCAAGCTCCTACCATCTGAACCGTTCTGACAGCATCCTCCCATCCGGGAACGAAAAACGCACTGTATTTTTAGACAATCTCTGAACGGGCGGTAAACAATTGGCCGCGGGGCGTGTTAAGATATTAACAATCGTTAATGCTTACGCGCCATGTCTTCCACTGCCCAGACCCCCGCTCCCGCGAAAAACGCCGGGAAAAAGCGGGCTGAAATCGTGCTCGGGACGATGAACTTCATCGTCCTGGTTCTTTCCGTACTGCTGATAGTATGGATTTCGTTTGACACCTTCAAGAGAATCAACTTCCTCGAAAACCACGCCTACATGACATTCCAGTTCTGGGTCTGCGTGGTCTTCATCATCGACTTTTTCGTCGGCCTGGCCTACGCCGAGGACAAATGGCGTTATTTCCGCCACAGGCTGGTATTTCTCCTGCTCTCCATTCCGTACCTTAACCTTATCAGCGTGATGGACATCCACCTGAGCCACGACGCGCTCTACTTCGTGCGCTTCATCCCGCTGGCCCGCGGCGCGCTGGCCCTGTCGATCGTGATCAGCTACCTGTCGTCCAACGCCGTGACGAGCCTCTTCATGTCCTATCTGACAATCATGATCCTGGTAGGATATTTCTGCTCGCTGATATTCTACCAGCGCGAGGCCGGGGTCAATCCGCAGGTCAATTCCTACTGGACTGCGCTATGGTGGTCGGCGATGAACATGTCGACCGTCGGGTGCGACATATCCCCCGTGACGGTCTCGGGCAAGATTGTCGCCGTCATCCTCCCTGTTTCCGGCATGATTATCTTCCCCCTGTTCACCGTCTACCTGACCGACTACGTCACCCGGTCAATCAAGAAAGGACGCCGGGAGGACGAGGACAAGAACGATACGGTGGCCTAAACATTCCCCCGACACAGTTTGTTAATATCCTGAAAACTAAGCCCGAGCGCCTCGCACAGCAAGGTCTCCCGCATTACGCAACCCTTTAAATCTCATAGCTTTATGCATCTGACACCGAAAGAGCAAGACAAGCTGACGCTCCTGTCTCTCGGCATGATCGCCGAACGCCGCCTTAACAAAGGCCTCAAGCTCAACTATCCCGAAGCCGTGGCCTACATCACCTCATCGGCCCTCGAAGGGGCTCGCGAAGGGAAGACCGTCGAGGAAGTAATGCATGACGCCGCGACCGTGCTCACCAAGGAACAGGTTATGGACGGCGTCGCCGACATGATCACCCTCCTGCAGGTAGAGGCCGTCTTTACCGACGGCTCGCGACTGGTCAGCATCCACCACCCGATCAAGTAACCGCTTCCCCCCAACTCCTAAACAACATCGATATGGCTACAAACACACCAAATACGCCGAAGGCAGCGACCCAGGCGCCAGGGACGGCCGCGCAGACCAGCCCCACATACACCACTCCCCAGGGCATCTTCCCGGGCAAACCCGCGATCGCCTATCCCGACACCCCCGGATTCACTCCGGCGACCCCCGTACCGGTCGGGGGCGTGATTCTCGCCGAGGGGGACATCACCTATAACGCTGACCGTCCCGTCAAGAGCCTCAAGGTGCGCAACACAGGCGACCGCCCCGTGCAGGTCGGCTCCCACTTCCATTTCTTCGAGGTAAACCGCTATCTCGAGTTCGACCGTAAGGCAGCCTTCGGGTGCCACCTCAACATCCCCGCCACTACCGCCATACGTTTCGAGCCGGGCGAGGAGAAGGAGGTCGAAGTCGTGCCCTTCGCCGGCAAGCAGCGCGTGATCGGGTTCAACGACCTCGTCAACGGCTTCGCAGGTCTCGAAGACACCCCGACATATTATCCCGCAGAAACCTGCGCCTTCCGCAAAATGGAGGAATACGGCTTCAAGAACATCTCAGAGGATGAAGCCGACGCCGAGTTCACATCAAAATCCTAACCTCTTTTTCCGACTAAGTAACTGGTCGAAATTATTTTAATATTTATCCGAGGAAAATTTTTAGAAG